>NZ_LPUY01000012.1 GCF_001518015.1 Tritonibacter horizontis | reverse complement strand
GCGGCGGGCAGTCCCCGCCGCCGCAGTGTCAAAAAATCGCCTGCCCAACCGGGGGCAGGCGCATCACAATCACCGGATCGGCGTCAGCCCATCAGGCTTCCAGCTTGCGGAAGTAATCAAAGATTTCCGGCACGTTCCCCTGCCCCATCCCGGCGTCGACGGCGGCCTGCAGATTGTGCGACGTCCCTTCGGCGATTTCGGCGCGGGTGCCGAGGTCCTCGACCATGCGCAGGAAATACCCCAGATCCTTGTTGGCGTTGTTGAGCGAAAATCCCAGATCGCTGACACCATCAACCGCGTAGTTCTTGCAAAAGCCCATGAACGGCGAATTCGACGGACCCGTCGACATGATGTCATATAGCTGGGCACGATCCACACCGGCCCGATCAGCAACGGCAAAGGCCTGGCTCATGGTGCAGACAGTGGTCATGCCCATGAAATTGTTGATCAGTTTGGTTGTGTGCCCGGCGCCCAACGCGCCCAGATAGAACACATTCTCGCCCTGTTGATCCAGGATCGGCTTCACCTTGTCGAACCATTTCTGGTCACCGGCGGCCATGATGTTCAACAGCCCGTCCTTGGCATGGGCCGGTGTGCGCCCGAGCGGCGCATCCACCATTCCGGCCCCCTTGGCCGCCAGATCCGCCCCGATCTTGCGGGTCGACGCCGGGATCGAGGTGCCGAAATCAACCAGCACGCTGCCGTCTTTGATGCCGGCCAGGATGCCATCGTCACCATAGACAATCTTTTCAACCACCTCCGAGGTGGTCAGGCAGAGCATCACGATATCGCAGGCCTCTGCCAGTTCCTTGGGCGACGCCGCCGCGCGGGCGTTGCCGCGGTCAAGAACGCTTTGAACCGCGTCCTTGTCGAGATCCATGACAACCAGTTCAAAGTCTTTTTTCTGAAGGTTTTCAACCATGTTGCCGCCCATCAGGCCAAGGCCGATGAATCCGATGATGGGTTTGGTCATGTGGTATGCTCCGTATGGGTATTGATGTTCTATCTTGGGTGCTCAGACAAAATCTTCGCGGTGGGGGGTGAACATATCCAGCAACGTGCCTGCCTCGAGACAGGTCGCGCCGTGTTCAATGTTGGATTGCTTGTAAAGAGAGTCCCCCGCGCCAACCGTGTAGGTCTTGTCGCCAACGGTGAACTCGAATTTGCCGGAGATGACATAGGTGATCTGCTCGTGCGGATGACTGTGGCGCGCGGCAACGGTGCCGGTTTCGAAATGCACCTCGACGCACATCATGTTGTCATTATAGGCGCCCACCTTGCGGGTCAGCCCACCACCGGCATCGAATGTCTCGGCCTCAGACGCGGGAAAGTAGTTTTTCACAGTCATTACATCGGTCCTTTGCTTTGGGCCCAACCTCGGGTCGCCCCACCGTTTCGTCACAGTCCAACGGCCGCGCGCCGGATCCCGCCGGGGCGATCCGCGCGGCGGCCATTGGCGGGCATCGAGACAGAAGACGCCCCCCGACCCGGTCGACCACCGGCCCCGGGATGACCGCCCGACACATTCCCCTGCTGCGACATCTCTCGTCTCCTCGGCACACCCTGTCCGGGCCACCGATTCGAGCCTTCGCAAACTAGGATACTAGTCGACCTACTGGTATACTAGTCTTTTTCGTGCTTAGGTGGGCAACAACGAATTGCGCCGAGGGAAAGAGCGATGGCACAGATGCGCCCTGCCGGGGATCGACGCACCAGCGTGGATGATATTTTCAACGCCATTCAGGACGACATCCTGACCCTGCGGCTGCGGCCCGGCGACAAGATTTCCGAAGCCGAGGTGGCGGCCCGGTTCAATGTCTCGCGCCAGCCCGTGCGCGATGCCTTCAGCCGCCTTGCCAATCTGGACCTGCTGTTGATCCGGCCCCAGCGCGCCACCGAAGTCCGGCGGTTTTCGATGCGGGAGATCGTCAAATCCCGCTTTGTCCGTGCTGCGGTGGAGAAAGAAGTCCTGCGGCTCGCCGCCCGCAATTGCGACCCCATCGGGGCCGCCCAGCTGGAGGTGGCTCTGGCCGCACAGGACAAGGCCCTGCGGGAGAACGACGTCGAGACCTTTGGCAAACTGGATTACGCCTTTCACGGCACGCTCTGCGACATCGCCAGGGCTGATTTTGCCTTTGATGTCATCCTGGCCGAAAAATCCAAGCTCGACCGGCTCTGCCTGCTGAGTTTGTCGCAGAAAAACCGGATGCCGCAACTGGCCGCCGACCACCGGGCCATCGCCGAAGCGGTCCAGGACAATGACGAGGCGCGCGCCGTCGCCGCCGGTGTGCTGCACCTGTCGCGCCTGGACGAAACCATCGAACAGATCTGCGTCTCCAACGCGAACTATTTTGAACCGGACCAGCCCTGAACCCGCGCCGCCGCGCCGCGCCAATCGCCGGTCCCTTCCGCCGGATCGCACCGCCCTGCCCGTCCCGGGCCTGCGAATCGCGCTGCTTTGGCTCAGGGTCGCGGCTCATATCCGTGCCAAAACGCCGCCCCGCGACACCAGACACATCGCCCCAGGCGGGCAGGTCGCGCCAGCCGGTCCGGTCACCGGCCGCATCAGCCCTCGCCCCCTGCATCAGCCACCGCGCCATGGGGTATTTTATGTCTTATCAAATGGTTAACCAGAGGGCCGTGCGACAGGCAAGACGCGCCACCGCGCCAGACCCCCATTGCCGCCCGCCACTGTGCCTGACCTGCAGGTCCTTGGCATGAGGCGGTTTTCTCCGGCGCGCCTGCACGACTCTGTTGTCAAGAGAGACAGAAGCCGGCTATAGAAACGGTAAATATAGCTTTGCTGAAACAGAGCGTTACAACACGAGGCTGCAGTGACCCAACCCTTGGATATGAATCAACGCATCCGCAAGAATGCCGAAGCCCTCTCCAATGCGTTGGAGCATCACATGCTGGCCAGCTTTGCCCCCGATGCCCGCAAGGAGCTGCGCCTGTTCAGCGCCGGCGAGGCCGCCGAGCTGCTGGGGATCTCTGCAAGCTTCCTGCGCAAGCTGCATTTTGATGGCCGTATCGCCGATGTGCATACCAGCCCCGGTGGCAGGCGTCACTACTCTGCGGAGGATCTGATTGCCATCCGGCAAACGCTGGAGGCCGGGGCCAAGACGCCCGGTGCCTACCTCAAGGGGCGCCGCGCCGAGGACAAGGTCCAGGTGCTGTCATTTCTGAACTTCAAGGGCGGTTCGGGCAAAACGACCTCGTCGATCCACACCGCACAGCGGCTCGCGCTCAAGGGCTATCGGGTTCTGGCAGTGGATATTGACCCGCAGGCCTCGCTCACCTCGCTGTTCGGCTACCGGCCGGAGTATGATTTCCTCGACTCCGGCACCATTTACGACGCGATCCGTTATGTCGATCCGGTGCCGCTCAGCCAGGTCATCCAAAAGACCTATTTCAGCGGCATCGACCTCGCCCCAGCCGGGCTGATGTTGCAGGAATTCGAACATGAGACACCACAGGCGCTGTTGAACAACATCCAGCCGCCGTTTTTCGCCCGCATGGCGGCGGTCCTGCAGGAGGTCGAAGACGACTACGATGTGATCCTCTTCGACTGCCCGCCGCAGCTGGGCTATCTCACCATGTCCGCGCTCTGCGCCTCCACCGGGGTGATCATCACCGTGGTGCCGAACATGCTCGACGTCGCCTCGATGTCGCAGTTCCTGCAGATGAGCGCCGATCTTCTTGATGTGGTCCATAATGCCGGCGCAAAAATGGAGTTCGATTTCCTGCGATTCCTGATCAATCGCTACGAGACAAACGATGCCCCGCAACAGCAAGTCGTCGCCTTCCTGCGCCAGCTTTTTGGCAAAGAAGTCATGACAGCTCATATGCTTAAGTCCACTGCCATCTCCGATGCCGGCCTGACCCAGCAGACCGTCTACGAGGTGGAGCGTTCGCAGTTTCATCGAAATACTTACGATCGTGCCGTAGACTCGCTCAATCAGGTCAATGACGAGATCGAAACCCTTCTTCAAACTGCTTGGGGGCGCTGATGGCACGCAAAGGCATTCTCACTTCCGCACTGACACCCGCCACGCCAGACGGCGGCGGCGAACGGGCCGAACGCCCGAAACTCATGCCGCGCGGCGCCGTGGGCGCGTTGCAATCCTCGCTGACCAAGCTGCAGGAGAACGCGGTTCAGGACATTGATGCCGGGCTGATCGACGATGCCGGCTATGAGGACCGGTTGGGTGTGGATCAGGCGTCTCAGGCGCAACTGATTGAAAGCATTAAGACTTATGGCCAGCAGGTGCCAGTTTTGCTGCGCCCGCATGCCACCACCGCCGGTCGATACGAAATCGTCTATGGCCGACGCCGTCTGATGGCCCTACGCGCGCTCGGGCTGCCGGTCAAGGCGATGGTCCGCCATTTGGACGACCATGCGCTGGTGCTCGCCCAGGGGCAGGAAAACACCGCCCGCCAGGATCTGTCCTTCATCGAAAAGGCTTCCTTCGCGGCGCAATTGCAGGCGGCCGGCTATGACCGGCAGACAATCGCCGCCGCGCTGTCGGTGGATATGCCGATGATCTCGCGGATGCTGAAGGTCGGCACCTCATTTACCATCGAATTTCTGCGCCAGATCGGTTCTGCCCCCAGTGTCGGGCGCGAACGCTGGCTCAAGCTGGCCGGCCTGCTGCGCACCGTCCCGGACAAGACAGAGCGGTTGGGGCGGCTGTTTCTCAAGGACAGTTTCGCCGCCCTGCCCTCGGATGACCGGTTCGAGATGGTTCTGGCCTCACTGGAAGGCAAGGAGGTGACACCAGAGCGCCCCCCTGCCCCGCCGAAACCTGTCAAACGTCAGCTGGCCAGCCGCACCGGGAAACCCCTGGCTGACCTTAAATCCGGTCCCCGCAGCGTGACCCTGACGATCCCATCCCGCGGCGCCGACGGCTTTGATACGTGGTTTGAAACCCATGCCGAGGCGCTGCTGCAAGACCTTCATGACCGCTGGAAAAAACAAGCGGCAGAAGACTGAGGCACCCATGCAAACCCAGAACAGGAGGCACGAGCACCGGTAAAGAAAAAGCCCCCCAGGACAGACGTCCCAGAAGGCTCATTTCATTCTTAGCACTTTTGGAATAGCCGCAATCGACCCGTCTTGTCAACTCTGTGCCCGGCACAGGGGTGGTATTCCTTTGCCTTCGTGAACAAAAAACATGTCCAATGACACCCGGACGGTCACCGGGGTGGCGGAGCTTTGCGCGCTGCCTCCCGTTGACAAGTGGCAGATCCTCGATGCGCTTGGCGCAGCGGCGGATGAGTTTGGCCTGAATCACCGCACGCTCGCCGTCTTGCGGGCTTTGATCAGCTTTTTGCCCCAACGTGAAATCCGCGCGGAACGGCACAGCACCATCGTGTTCCCCTCCAATCGTAGCCTGTCGGATCGTTTGCACGGCATGCCAGAAAGCACCCTGCGGCGGCACCTCGCCCGCCTGGTCGAGCTGGGTGTTGTCAGCAGGCATGACAGCGCCAACCGCAAACGCTTTGCCCGGCGCGCAGCGTCGGTGGCCTATGGCTTCGATCTATCTCCCCTTGCGGTGCACGCCGATCACATCACAACCACAGCCCGGGACGCGCAGACCCTTGCGCTGACCTGCCAGGCCCTGCGCGATGAAATCGCGGCCCTGCGCCGGGCCCTCCTCGATCATGGCATCGCCGCAGATGACGCAGCACTGAATGTCTGTCGGCAACATCTGCGCCGCAAGCTCTCACAGCACCAGCTTTGTGATCTGCGGGATCAACTGCAACACCGGCTCACGCAGCTGCAACAGCCTGCCCAAATCACATCGAAACTGAGCGCCCGGAACAGCCAGAATGAGCGGCACATACAGACTGAATCTAAATCCGATTCTGACTCTGAAGCCACTGTGGACAAGTCCGAGGTTTCACCACCCACAGCCGCATCGCCAACACCACCGCCCCGCCTTGCGGAGGTGTTGGGGTCTTGCAAAGAATATAAAAGCTACTTTCCCGAACCGCCCCGATCATGGTCAGATCTTCACCGCATGGTTGGCCGACTTGTCCCAATGATTGGCATCGAAACCCCGGTCTATTGGCAAGCTCAACGCGCGATGGGTCGGGAAGCGGCGGCCGCAACGGTGCTCTGCATGCTGGAGCGTTTGCCACAGATCCGCAATCCCGGCGGCTATCTCAGACGGTTGTCACAACGCGCCGAAAACGGGGTCTTCAACCTTGCGCCAATGCTTCAAGCTCTGGGACGGAGCGAAAATTGTCAGCTGACAATTTCACCGAAACCCCGATTTTGACAGGCCAGGGTCAGCCAATGACGCCGCGCATTGGGCGCAAAATCCATCCGTTGCCAGCGGTCAAAACCGGAAATTGTCAGCTGACAATTTTACACCGGACCGGGGCCAATCCGCCTGGATCATCGAACATCCGGATCACTGATCTACAGCCCCGCGGCTTTGGTGAGATTCACCCGGAAGCGGTCGCGTCTGCGTTGGTAGCGGCGGGTCATCTCGGCGGAGGCATGGCCGAGATGTTTCTGGACATAGCGTTCGTCGACCTCGGCGGAACTGGCCAGGCCGGCGCGCAAGCTGTGACCCGAGAACAGCGCCAGCCGGTCGCGCTCCGGCAGCTCCGGGCGCAGGCCTGCCGCGCAGACCGTCCGCTTGATCAGCCGCGCGATATGTTTGTCGTTGAGCCGGGCGCTCCGCACGCCTTTGCCGTCCCGCGTGGTGGCGACAAACACCGGGCCAAAGTCGATCCTGGCAAAACGCAGCCATTGCTCCAGCGCCTGCACCGGGCAGGTCTGCGGCGTCGACCCCCGGCCGATCTCAACCTCGCGCCAGCCGGTCTTGGCATTCAGGGTCAACAAGGCCCCGGCCTCCAGGATCTCGATCCAGCCGGTGCCGTCGAGGCTGTCGTCCTTGTGCACATCAAGGCCGACAATTTCCGACCGCCGCAGCCCGCCGGCATAGCCGAGGAGCAGAATGGCCCGGTCGCGCAGACCGCGCAGATCATGGGGCAGGGTGGCAATCATCGCGCGGATATCGGCAGGTCCGATGGCCTCTTTCTGCACCGGCGGGCGGGCATGCTTGCGCTTGATCCCGGCCAGCACGGCGGCGATATGGCGGTCCTTGCGATCCAGCCGCTGGCCGCGCTGCGCATAGCTCCAGGCCAGTCCCGACAGGCGCCGTTCGATGCTGCTCACGGCCAGAGGGCGCGGCTGTCGCGCGCCAGAACCCGCCTGCGGCGCGGCCAGATCCGCCAGGTAAAGCCCGATCATCTGCGGCGAGGGGGGCAGGGGCTCTGTGCCTTTCATCCGGCACCAGCGCGCAAAATGCGCCCAATCCTTTGCATAGGCCTTGAGCGTGTTCTCCGAGGCGGCCGCCGCCGCATAGCCCCGCGCGCTGTCGACCAACCGGTCCAGCCCGCCAGACCCCGCAACATCCGCAGGCAGGCGCAACAGAGCGCTGTCGCTTGGGGGATCCCCGTCACCCTCTGGCGGCGGGGCGGAGGGCGGTGTGCTGGAGGTTTTGCGCATAGGCCCGCTGACATCCCTGTGCTGTGGCATTGGCGGGCAGCTTATTCAGCCAGGTCCGATAATGCAAACTTATTGGACATCACGCCAAACGACAGGGGAGGGCGGTTTGAACGGGAAAAGCTGGAGAAAAGCGCCGTTCTGAGGTAGGCTTCTGGCATGACCTATGCCCGAGCGGATCACATCAGCGACCCCGACACGTTACCCCGGATGCCCGCTTGGGTCACCTCTGCCCGCGCTGAAACCCCTGAGGATGTTGCGTTTTTGTCGGGCGCGGCGCTGAGCCACCTGCATCTTGTGTTGGGACACACAGACGTCCCCCACGCCTTGTTGCGCGACCGTCTGGCGCTGCGGGCCGCAGAGGCCTGCGTGGCGCGCTCCGGCCGTCCCGAGAGGGCCGGGGAATTGCGCGATGCGGTGCATCTGCTGCGCCCCGGCGACCGACCCGGACCGGCGGGCGAGACCTACCAGAGCTGGCGGCGGGCTGTGGCGCGGCCGGTGTCGGCCAGGGCTCTGGACCGGGCCTTGCCGACGCTCGAGCCGGAGCAGATTGCCAGCTGGCTGGCGGCAGGGCAGGGGGCAGCGGTCCCCCGCGCGGCGAGGGTGCTGGAGGCGGTGCTGACGGCGGCACCGCGGAGTGAAGGCGCGGCCCTTGTCCTTGCCGAGGCGGCCCTCGCCCAAGCACTCGGCTGGGATCATCTCGTGCCGCTGCTGGCCGCCGGCCTGAAACGCGCCGACCTGCGCAAGCGGGGCGATGACCTGCGGCTGGCCTGCCATCGCGCGCTTGTCTTGTCGGCCGTCGAGGCGGTGCGTCAGACCGCCGACCTCGCACGTCGCGCTGCGCATCTGAAGGCGGTCGCACCCAGGCTGCGCGCCAAAGGGGCGGGCGACGCGGTCGAGATGTTCCTGACCCGCGACGCGGTCGTGCCCTCGGCCTTGCCCCTGCCGGATCGCGCCGCGCGGCGGCTCTGCGACCGGCTGGTCGATCTCGGCGCGGTGCGCGAGCTGACCGGCCGCGACACCTTCCGGCTTTACGGGGTGTAGCGATGGCAAAGGACAGATCGGAGCCGGAGCTGGACCGCGAGCTGCCCGACCTGCCGCCCGCGCTGCGCTGGCGCGAATGGATGCGCCGGATCGAAGCGGTGCTCTTTGCCAGCGCCGCACCGGTGCCGCGTGCGGATCTCGGCCGCGTCGTGGGGCAGGGGGTGTCGGTTGATCTGCTGGTCGAGGATCT
The DNA here is from genome assembly GCF_001518015.1 of Tritonibacter horizontis. Classification (GTDB taxonomy): domain Bacteria; phylum Pseudomonadota; class Alphaproteobacteria; order Rhodobacterales; family Rhodobacteraceae; genus Epibacterium; species Epibacterium horizontis. The sequence goes on along the minus strand of NZ_LPUY01000012.1, from coordinate 206,784 downwards.
GATGGCCGATCTGGAGGGGCGGGCCTTTGAGATCGCCCAGGTCGCCGGGGGCTGGATATTCCGCACACGGCCTGTCTATGCCCCCGCGATCCGCGCGGCGGCGGATGTCGGCGATCAGCTGCTGGACCTGAGTGAATTCGACATCGCGGTGCTGGCCGCCATCGCCTACCACCAGCCGATTACGCGTGATGGGCTGAAGGACATCTTCGGGCGTGACATCAGCCGCGACCTGATCGGTCGGCTGCATGCGCGCGACCTGATCGGCACCGGGCCAAGGTCGCCGCGACGCGGCGCGCCTTATACTTTCGTCACCACCGAGCAGTTCCTGGTCGCCTTCGGGTTGGAGAGCCTGGAGGACTTGCCCGACAGGGAACAGCTGCAGGATGCAGGCGTGGTGGCGGCCGCAGCAAACGTCGATCTCGGCTAACCAGTCGCCGATCTTGCTGGGCCTCAAGGCGCGCAGAGATCGCCTATATTCAGAAAAACATGAATATTTTCAATAAGATACCTTGATGTCATCATTCGCGTTCATCCGCGCGGCAAACCCCAGGGTCGGAGTGTCCATCCGTCGCACCGGCCGTCAACGACGGCCCGACGGTTACACAATCGCTGGGACCCGATCTGGATGGCATGCCTTCGTTTTCGGCCACCTGGATCGCGAACTCAAGTAGGATCGTCGGCTGGGGGCGACCGGCGAGATTGCGCGCCTTCGATGCTGGGGGCGAAACCGGTTTCGGATCTGTCATGGCCTGCTGTGGCCCCGCAACATGATGTTGAATTGCCATGTCGCACCTAAAGGTTGAGTTCCGCGAGGCAGGCCTGTGCGATGTCGCGGTTGGGGGCGTCGGATCCGGGCATGGTCGACCAGCCTGCCGCCATCAGCGCGTCGCGTCGCTGGTAGGTCGAGGCGGCCCGGATCGTTTCCATCTTGTTCGCCCGGGCCGGGTCGGAGCGCGCCAGGTCGAGGCAGACCGGCACCATGGAGGCGACCACATTGTCGCGAGACATCGCCATCGCCCTGTCGTTCGAGGTGCCGCCGGTCACCCAGCCGCCCCAGGTAAAGCCGATCACACCGAAGACAACCGCGCCGATTGCGGCGCCGTAGAGACCGGGTTTGAGCCATTCGGGAGTGTTCATCGTCTGTCCTCCTGCGGGGAAAGCGCCGCGTCGCTATGAGTGTCCGCTGCGGATCGGTCGGCGTCCCGGCGCAGCGCCTCGTTCAGGTCATTTTCAGTTGTCACCCAAAGCGCGCTCTGCCCCGGGCCCGCTGCCTTGGCGTCGACCGACAGGTAGGTCCCCGTCCGCCGGTAGGCCTCAAAACTCAGCCCCAGCAGACGCTCTTCTTCGACGAGTACCTCGTAGGCGCCCGCAGGCAGATCGCCCGGATATCCCCGCAGGGTGAACCGGTTCGAAAACGTCACCGTCGACCTGGTCGCCCGCATGTTCATCTTTGCTCACCTCAGTGTTGGCAGATCCGTCGCTCCTCCCGGCTGATAACCGATGGAAGGCCGGGTCTGACCGGTGGTTCGACTTCTTTTTCTATAGGTCAGACCCATCGGCCCGAGACTGACGCATGTTAGTCCCGGGCTCAGAACCGGGCGCGACCGCCCGGGCGGCCGGTTCGGTGGCACTGACCTGTGTAAGGGCGGCATGACGGGCTGGGGCTATCCTGTGGGACACAGGGATGACCTGCTTTTCTGCAACTCTTGAAAGGATTTGCGATGGCCCACTCCAATGTACTCAACCCGCATCCGCCCGAGTTCGATCGATTTCTTCATGCCGTCGTCGGCGAGGACCGGAATGGCTCTGCCGTGACGGTGCTCTCGACGCTGGCGCGGCTTGGCCTTGATCCATGGCACGAAACCGCCGAGCTGGTCAGGCTGGGTCACGACGCCGCGCGACAGCGGCTGGCAACGCTGCTGGCCCGGTTTCGCGACGTTCCTGCGCTGGCCAGCGATCACAGCACTATCGCACGGGATCTGAGCCAGCTGCTCCCCGCCCGTCCAACGTCAGGGGAGGGACGACAGCACGCGGCCCTGCCGGGGGCCAAGGGCCGACCGGGATCAGGTGGCGTGATCTGGGCGGTGCTCTGGCTCCTCGTTGTGCTGCTTCAGATGTACCTGGTCGGCGGGTCGGGGGCCGGCGGGTCGGGGGGTGGCGAATGAACGGCTCAGGCGCGCGCGTCACCGCGACGACACTGGCCCATGCCGCGCATCAGACGGGAACGCTGTCGCCGCTTGAACAGTTCAAACTCTGGGACTTGGAGCACCACTTCTGGACCGCTGTCGGCGATACCGCGCGGGAGACGACGGCGACCAATGCCGTCATGATCTTCCCCTATCCGCCGGGCATTCTCCAGGGCGATCAGATCTGGTCCTATCTTCGCGAGCGGACTGTCTGGGGCACCGCGATCATGTCCGAACGGCGCGTCACGCGCTATCGCGACATTGCTGTTCTGACCTATCGCGTCGTGGCGGAAAAGGCGGCCTCGCCCGCCTTCAAGGCCCTGTGCGCCACAACCTATCTCTGCGACGACGACAGATGGTTGAGGATTTGCCATCACCAAACCCTGGTGAGCTGACCCCGGCAGCGACAATCGTCCGACCGCCGCCTGCGGGACTAATCTGTGTCAGTGCGGCACGCGCCGGTATCGGTTAGGTCAGACAGGCCCGCCGAATATTTGGTGGCGCATATATTTCCGAGCACCCAAGAAGCGTGTAGGCGTGCCGATCCCGAAACAGGTCGGCATGTCAGCACGCTTCTTATTCTCGGAACGTCCAGGAAAGGACAATTCCAATGACACCCGAACAGACCAAAACGACCGAGAAAATGACCTCCGTGAAAGCCGCGTGGGACAAGGCGCCCGCTGGTCCAAAGAAGGACGCGGCGCTGAAGCATTACCAGGCCGCCGAGAAGGCGAATGCGGCGAAAAACGTCGCCACGGCCAACAAGGAACTCGATGCGGCGACCCACGCCCTCGCGTGATCGTCCTCGTTTGACCTGGGACTGGGGCCGCCCGCCGCGCAACGGAGGGCGGCCCTCTCACGTCAGGAGCGGCCCGGTCTGGTCCAGATAGGTCGGATCGAACCCGGCCAGCGCCACCAGGCCGCCATAGTCATGAAACGTCACCCGGCCGTCGCGAAAGGTCACCAGCCCGTGTTCGCGCAACTGGCGCAGGACCCGGTTGACATGGACCGCACTCAGCCCCAGCGTATCGGCGAGATGATACTGCGTCAGGGGGCAGTCGAACCCGGCCTTGCTGCCCAGGCCGACCAGTGCAAGCTTCGACCCCAGCTCCAGCAGGAAATGCGCCATACGCGCGTCGGCCTCGCGCCGACCGATCCCGACGAGATGTTCCACCACCATCGCCTCGTCCCGCGATGCCGCCCAGAGTATGGCGGTGGCAAGACGCGGCGTCTGCGTAAAGGCCTCGATCAGATCGCTTGTCAGCACTTCGGCCGGCTCGACGTCGACGATGGGCTCGAAACTGTGGTCCGAGGTCCGCAACAGGACGCTCCGCAATCCCAGAAAATCCCCCGGCACCTGGAAATCGACGATCTGCCGGCTCCCGTCGGCCTGGAGCTTGTAGGAACAGACCCACCCGGCGGAGAGAATAAAAGCGGCCTGTTCCGACTGCCCCTGATGCACCATGTCACGCCCCGCGACAAAGGAACGGCGACGCTGGTGCAGTCGCTCAAGCACGGCCAATTCGACCTCCGACAGGGCGACAAAGGCCGAAAGCTTGCGGGTCAGGGGGCTGTGTTCATTTGATGTCATGGGGGCCTCGGGGCATGTTGTGACCCTATAGCGAAAAGCGGCCCGGACACTGCTCTGGATCAGTCCAGCATAGAGGACTTCCTGCGAGAAGTACGGATGAATTTGAACCTCCCTTTCGCCGGGGGTCATACTGCCACGGAAGGAACGCCAGGTGTCCACCAAAAGCGATCATGCAGGCCAGGCTGCCCTGTCCATATGCGAGGCGCTACTCCTTGCCATGAACGATCACGGCCTGCTGCCGGAGCACGAGATCGTCGGGGTGCTGCGCGATGCAGCGGCGTCTCATCAGAACGCCGTCGGCACGGAATTCGAAATCGCACAGCACCGATCCGTAGCGGACCTGATCAACGCAATCATCGCTGGCGGGAACTCCTTTCGACGTTCGTGATGTGATGCCACGGTGGTCTCGATCGGATGGTTCAGATCTGTGTGATCCACATGCGGCGGGCGTCTTCGGATCCGAGCTGGACGAAGCTCCCGCGGACGTTTGCGACATCTCATCGGTGCCGTGCTGCTGCTGCGCCATGGCTTCCGCACTTGGGGAGCGAGGCAGGCATGGCAGCCAATCAGATGTTGTGCAGAGAAAATTTGGCGGCTCGCCCCACCGCGAGTGCACGCCGCGAGGTCCGCCTTGCGGCAGCTACGCTGCAGCATTCCGGCGCTTCCGGGTGATCCCGAGGGATGGCACGATTTCGGGGCAGTCGAGATCCGGGGCGAGACCGTGTTCTGGAAAATCGATCTCTATGAGGCCGGTTTGGATTTCCGCTACGGGGCTGAGACCTCAGACAATCCCGCCACCACCATGCGCGTGCTGACCATCATGCTGGCGCGCGACTGGTAGGGCAGGGAATACCCCCTGCTGAAACCGCAGGCGATGAAGGCCCACTGACCCTCAAAGGGAGAGTGGGCCTCTTGTCGTGGTGATCCCTGAAGCCGGGGATTGGTCACGCGCAAGCGCGCGGGCCGCATCTCACCCACCTGGAAGGATATCCCATGACCACAAGCTTTGCCCCTCTCACCGTTGCCATCAGCGATCTGGTCAAGGCCCTGCTCGAGGCCCATGGCGACCGCATCAATTATATCCATTTCGGCCACGTGCACGCGCCGATCCACGGGCGTTTTGCAGGCATCCCATTCGCCAGCGTCCCCTCGACTGGTAACCAGTCCCTGCCGGACCTGAAGGAGACCGAGCTTCTCAAGGGCGCGCCGATGGCTCCGGCCTATTTCGTGCTGTCAATTGACGGCAATGACACCACGATCCACCAAATCCCCTTTGCATGGGACGGGCCGGTCATGACCTCTGGCACCGGCTGGGAAGACTGGGCCAAACCTGGCGTGGCGGCAGGATGAAAGTCATCCGCCTTGCCGACACCCATGTGATCGGTGGTGATCGCTTGCTTTACGGCGCTACCCACTGCCCGCCGGTTGGCGTGGGCAGGGGTATCCATCACTATAAACTGGTGGCTACGTGAGGGGCCTATTTGCTGTCGCCACTTCCGATCCGCTTCAAATTGTCGAAGTCGATTTCCGGCTTCTGTTCCTCCGTCAGATCCGGCAGGATTTCCGATACCGGCTTAGGCCCGAAGGCCTCCCACATTACGGAATGCGCGCCCGTACCCCAGCGATAAACCCAACCAACTACGCTGCAGCCATCGGTCCCGATCAGATGGCGATCGCGACGCCTTCACCTTTGTCATGATTCACTGAGAGCGGACATAGCTCCCAGGGGCGTGTGTAAGGCCCAGTCCGGTCGTTCGAAGCCATATTCGGCGCCGCGCTACAGCGTCACCGAAACCGCCATTCACCCCTGCGGCTCTATTCCCAACGCAAGGGCGGCGGTGCCGGACTTTCTGCCATTCCTGGCAAACGCAAAACAAGGCCACTCATGTTTCGACTATCCTCGGGATGCCGCCAATGAACGACGGAACCGCAATGCCGCCGGTCTCTCAATCAGACCACTTTTGTACGCCTTTGCGATCATGGTTGTGCCGCTGCGGCTCACGTCGTTTAATCCGAAAAAGTATTTGGCCTTGGGGTTCGCGTCGCTCGTCATTTTGCTCATATCCCTCGCCGTCTTGAGTGTCGGTTTGCTGGTTCCCGGCCTCGATGATCTGATACTTCTTGGCGTCCCTTGTGTGATTGCCAGCCTACTGCTCCTCCCAGCGCAACTCCGCAGCAGTGGCTTCTCTCTACTTTCAAAGAAGCACTGGATCATTCTGGACGGCTCCAACATCATGTACTGGAAGGGAAACGGCGCCGATATAGCGACGGTTCAGGATGCGATACACAGTTTGAGTGAACAGGGGTATGCGCCGAGCGTCGTGTTTGATGCGAATGTCGGATACAAACTCTGTAACCGCTACCAAGGTGCTGCCGAACTCGCCAAGCTGTTGGATTTACCAATTGCCCGTGTGATGGTTGTCTCAAAGGGGAGACCTGCGGATCAGGTCATACTCGCGGCAGCGCGGGACAAAAAGGCTCAGGTCGTGACCAACGATCGCTTGCGTGATTGGATTGATCAGCACCCAGAAGTGGCAAACGAGGGCCATCTGGTGCAGGGAGGATATCGCGCTGGACGGCTTTGGTTGAACGCGCCTCCCGCCGAACGGCAATAGAATGCGGCATGATGGGCGCGAGACGGTAATGCGGTTACGGAGCGGCGGAAAACGGGTGGGCGCCAGCCAAAAGTCAAATCTATCCCTGACCCACACCTGCCGTTGGCCAAAGATCCAAGCGCTGCGGGCTTCCCCGAATCAGCCGTTCAACACATTGCGCAGCATTTTGATGGCCAGAGGCAGCAGTGCGGACAATGCTGCTGTTGCTAAATGTCCCCTGAATGGTCGCTTGGCGTCATCCGCGCTCAGCGCAGGGGCACTAGTTTCGGGTTCGATAACCACGTTGAGTGTTTATGTTTCGGAACTCTGTTTGCTCTCGCGCCCATTCGTGGAGGTGCTTTTCACAATCTACACGTAGCTCTCGGTCTTCGCGCACTCTCGGGTCATCCGTGATAACATTAAATTCGAGCCCCTCAGAGCCCCATTCCTTCACTAGATCGACGATGATTCCTTGCCGAGCGGCCTCTTTCTCATTGTGCGCACTCTTGCGGTGTTTGTCGGCCCATCTCATATGAGACCGGTTGCGCCCCCGCATCGAATTTCCCGTTTCGCCAATGCGAATGGACCGGGTCGGCCAATGGATTTCGGCGTAAATTCCGCCGTGTGTTGGCATGTTCGCCACGTCGCCGTTACCTTCAACGAAGGTCAGATTGAATTGAACGCCTTTGTAGATCATTAGAAAACGACGGTATCAAAGGCGTTGGCTTCCTGCAAATCAGAACCTCACCAGTTGCACGCGCCAACAAATTTTTGCGGTTTTCTGGCTGCCCTTGATCAGATCAACGCCGTCTTTCGTCCCTGCCGCTATCAACTCTCTGCCATCTCATATCGCCACGCCAGGGCCGACGCATTCGACATCTGGAAAGGCTATGCTGCCGAAATAACCGCCTAACAGGCATAGATCTCACGATCTCTCAATCAGGCGAAAACAAGTTGGCAATGCCGTTTACCTGCTACGGCATCCCTTTGCCGAAGGCAGTCCGAATGCCGAATGATCAGGCGAAGGTTTCTGCCACTATTTCCTTCGCGAACCCAGCGTCCAACACCCCGCGGCTCAGCAGGCGATACCAGAACGCACCATGTATCAAGGTCGACAATACTTCCACGTTCCGCCCAGGCGAAAGCTCTCCGCGGTCCTGCGCCCGATGGAGCAAAGCGGTGATCATCTGCTCCCGAGGCAGAACGAAATTTGCATGAAACGACCTGTGGAACTTTGCATCCTGCTGAGAAGCCGCGATCAACGCGCGAAGGGTGTCCCCGTCGATGCGCAAGTGTTCGAAAATACGGATCAGGAAGTCTTCGAGCAAGGTCCGACAATCCTCTGCCCCGTCCCAAGAAGGTTCGGCGGCATAGGTGTTGGTCTGCTCAAAAACAGCTTCGAGGACAAGGTCAGCCTTCGTATTCCAGCGGTTGTAGAGCGTTTGGCGCGCCACGCCAGCCTGCTCAATGATAGCCGAAACCGAGACTTTGTCATAGCCCAATTCCCGAACCAGACGTAGAGCCACAGTTTTCAATGCCGCGCTGGCGTCTTGATTTGCGGGTCGCCCACTTGGCCTTTTTCCCGACATGCACAGTTCCTGTTCATAGATGCAGAATAGTCGTTGATTGATCATTAGACTGCAGTCCACTATTCGCAAGTAGACCGCAGTCTAATATTGTCGCCGGAGCCGAGATGTCACAGATTTCCCTTTCCCCGAAACGGGCCTTTGCCGTTACCGCCACCTTGGGCCTTTTGTCCCTCTTTCCCCCATTGGCCACGGATATGTACCTCGCCGCACTTGGTGAGCTCGCGGCCTCGATGAACGCCACCCAAACGGCGGCTGAACTTTCGCTTTCGCTTTTCTTTCTCGGCCTCTGTTTTGGGCAGATCCTCATTGGCCCATTGACCGATACCTATGGACGCAAGCGACCGCTTCTTGTAGGGACCGTTCTGTTCACCGTGACCTCGATTGCACTGCCGCTGATGAATGACATTGCATGGTTCAATGCCCTACGGTTCCTACAGGCAATCGGCGCGAGTGCGGGAATGGTCGTAGGGCGCGCCATGGTGAAAGATCTTTATGAGGGGCAAAAGGCCGCGAAGGTTATGACCGTGCTGGTCATGTTGCTGACACTCGGGCCCATCGCGTCACCGACGATGGGCAGCCTGCTTCTCGAAGCGTTTGGCTGGCGGTCGATCTTTGCAACGATGGCGCTTATCAGCCTCGTGGCCTTGACCCTCTCCGTGGTCACCCTGCCCGAAACCCTACCCGCTCAGGATCGCCAGCCCGCGCCCATTCAAAATGGCTTAAAAGCCGCGAAACGCCTGCTTTCACAACGCGGGTTTGTCACGATGGCCTTGGTGGCGGGCCTTATCCAAAGCGGTATGTTTGCCTTTATCACCGGCTCATCGGGGGTATTCCAAGGGATTTTTGGACTAAGCTCCATTGGCTTTGGCATCATGTTCGCGATCATCGCGACCGCGTTGATTATCTTTGGCCGGATTAATGGGATATTGCTCAATCGTTTCAAACCGGAACAAATTCTCAAGACCGTGTTGCCGCTCTTTGCCGCGTCTACCATCCTGCTCACCTTGCTGTCTCAGACAGACTCCCTGTTGGTATTTGTCGTGCCCCTGTGGGTTTCGATCGGCTTGGTGGGCCTGCTTTCAGCAAATGCGATGTCCCTTGCGATGGAATTGACCAAGGCCGCGGCAGGGATGGGATCGGCGCTTCTGGGGGCCATCCAGTTCGCCCTTGCCTTCGCCGTTTCCAGCTTCGTGGCCGTAGGCGGGGCGTCCACCGCCTTGCCAATGGCTCTTGGGCTCGCAATTCCAGCCAGCGCGGCATTCCTGCTGTATTTCGTTACGAGACGCTCCAGTGAATCTGAGAATTCAAATGTGGAGCTATAGGGGCTTTGCTTATTAGGGTCAGGATCCATTGTTTTCCCCTGAGCTGCGTGAGTCCCCTGCGCAAAAATGAGCGGTGAACATGTCTGATTTGTTTTGGCTGACCGATGCGCAGATGGCGCGTCTTGAGCCCTTTTTCCCGAAGTTCCACGACAAACCTCGCGTCGATGACAGACGCGTATTGCGCGGGATCAATCGTAATGGGTTACGGTGGCGTGGTGCACCAAGGGAATACGGCCCGCACAAGACGCTTTACAATCGTTGGAAACGGTGGAGCGACAAAGGCATCTTCGCTGCGATGATGGTCGGCTTGGCCGCAGATCACGGCCAGACGAAGACCGTGATGATCGACGCCACAGACATGAAGGCACACCGCTCGGCGACCAATTTGGGCATCAAAAAGGGGGACGCGGTCGCCTGATCGGCCGGACGAAGGGTGGCATGAACACGAAGCGGCACGCTATCTGCGACAGCCAGCGCCGACCGCTCAACCTCTTCGTGACGGCAGGACAGGTCAGCGACGACATCGGCGCACGCGCGCTGTTGAGCAGTTTTCCGAATGTTGATTGGCTGCTCGGTGATCGTGGATACGATGCCGGTTGGTTCCGAGACGCGTCGAAAGACAAAGGGATACGCGCCTGCATTCCCGGCCGGAAACCGCGGAAGAAACCCGTGAAATACGACAAGCGTCGCTACCAACGGCGCAACCGGATTGAAATCATGTTCGGTAGGTTGAAGGATTGGAGGCGCGTGGCAACACGATACGAAAGATGCCCGAAGGTCTTCCTGTCCGCCATCGCTCTCGCCGCCGTCGTCATCTATTGGCTATGAGTCCTGGCCCTAAAACTTGATCTGAGATACAAATTCCCGCAAGCATTCGTTACCGCCATTTTTTTTGAGCACCATTCGAAACCAGTAGAACAGGCAAATTTTATTATGCGGCTTCGCCTTCTCGGAACAGACACCCAATTTTTCAACAGTGCCCTCCAGGGGCGAGTTCAGGAACGGGTTGCCGCTGGCCCCGTTGTTTTTGTGGATGTGCTCGGCCGTCATGTCGAAGTGGATACTTCTGCCATCGAGCTAGGCACGGACAATGTTCCATATGATGGACGTGTCTTCGAGATGCGTTTTTACTCTAGCACGGGTGAGCTTCAGGCGGTCATGGACGAATTGGAATGGAGCCTTGCCGATTTCCTTACCGCACGTTCTGAACTCAATGCAGGGAGCTCAGATGCCATGGCGGCCCTGTTTGAAACGCCATCCAATTTGGACGTGCAGTCCCGGAATGCTGTAGACTTCAACTTCACTGACCTTTTCGGTTCGATTGTGGATGAGCTGGGTCAGTCGATGCGATTTTCTGGCAGTGCTGCGAATGATCACGCAAGCGGTGGCAGTAAAAACGATCGCCTTTCAGGCGGAGGTGGAAACGACACCCTCCGCGGCATGAATGGCAAGGACAAGATATTTGGCGGAGCGGATGACGATTTCATATCGGGCGGCGGAAAACGTGACCGACTGGTTGGAAACGGAGGCGACGACATCTTGCTTGGCGGCGGCGGAAAAGACTACATCAAAGGAGGCGGGGGCCACGACCGTCTGGTCGGGGGTAAGGCAGATGATCGTTTGTTTGGCAACTTCGGTGATGACGAGCTGCGGGGCAATGGTGGGCGCGATCAGCTTGATGGTGGGGACGGCTCAGACACGCTGTTGGGCGGTAGTGGAGGCGATTACCTAGTTGGTGGTGATGGAGCTGACAGCATGGCCGGCATGTCTGGCAGCGATGCTCTTCTTGGAGGTCGTGGAGCGGACACCCTTTCCGGGGCGAGGGGGCGCGATACGATGGCTGGTGGGTCGGGAGATGACTACATTTACGGCCAGAGCGGTGGCGATTTCCTCTATGGTGATAATGGTGACGACACCATTTACGGCGGTGGCGGCGACGATGTTCTGCGAGGAGGCTCAGGTGCGGATGTTCTGAACGGAAATAGTGGGAACGATACGCTCGTGGGCTATAGTGGCGATGATGTGTATTGGGGTGGCAAAGGTGAAGATCATTTCCGTTTCAACACCGTCGGGGCCTCCTACACCGTCACAAATTCTTACTGGGGTTTTGTGCAAGCGGCAGGTGCCTTTGGCGCAGACGGGGATGATACGGTCCGCGACTTTAGCGAAGACGACATTCTGACAGTAGGCGGTCAACGGTTTACTGCGGATAGCTTGCGAACCTATGCGGCATCGGATGGGAACCGAGACGGAGCCTCGATCTGGGTTGAAAGTGGGCAAGGCGTCGGCGCGACGGATACAGTTATTTACTATGATCGCCAAGGGTCGGTTAATCCCGATACCGCAGAGTCAAATCATACTTACCTATCCAGCGTGACGCTATCTGACTTTTCGACTGGTACCTCCTCCGGAGATGGCACTTCTGGATCAAACCTTGCTGCTCTGTCCGGAAGTTTCAGAGGCTTCGAACTTACTGGCATGACGCCATTGACGGATGAAAATACTGGAGGCCGCTTCGGGGATTTTAACGGGGACGGGTTTTCGGATCTGCTTGTCAGGGGAAACAGCCTTGTCGCTGATGAATATCATGTGCTGTATGGATCTGCATCACAGACGAATTCCATCGATGTATCAGAGGTTGCCTCGGGAAATTCCGGATTCACGGTGACGTTGGACACCGGAAATTGGTTGGATCTGGCCAACTTCATAGGTGTCCTGGATGACGTTGATGACGATGGACGTGCTGACTTGGTCTTGGGCGTTTCCAATTTTGGAGGTATTGGAGCAACCTTCTTTTACACCGGCTCCGCCAGTGTGACCTTGGCAGACGGTACAGAGCCGAACACTAGGCTTATCGAAGGCGCTGGAGAGTTTCTCGGAACACTTGGGATAAATGGTGCCGCGCTAGGTGACATAGATGGTGACGGGAACAGCGATGCCCTGGTTATGGACAGCTTGCGCGTGATTGATGACACTGATTTCAATCATCTGATTGGCTACGTCATCACGGACACTTCTATTTCCACTGTGCTCCCTATCGAAGGTGGTGCAGGGGGCTTCGTAATCGACTCCGCAGACGGCTTGGCGACAGGCTCCAGTGTATGCGCCGCTAGAGATACCAATGGGGACGGGCTGGATGATTTTGTAATCGCAATGCGGCACGTCTCTGATCGAACAGAAAGCTTCTTCGTGGTGCAAGGCCGGGATGCGGGGGTGCCGGTATTTTTGGAGGATGGATTTTCCGACGGTGGGTTCCAGATCAGGTCACATCTGCAGTATTCTGATGATCTCGAATGGGCCGAAACTGGCGGTGCGCAACTTTCAGGTGGGGGTGACTTCAACAACGATGGTTTGGACGACATCCTAATTGGCGTGCCTTATGCAGACCGGGGCAATCGAGAAAACACAGGCGCAGCTTTTGTTGTGTTCGGAAGTGAGAGCTCTTCTACGGTTGAGTTGGATGACCTCGGCTCGCGCGGTATCGAAATCATTGGAACACAGGAACTGTCCGCAATTGGCAGCTCGGTTACGTTCCTCGGAGATGTAAATGGCGACGGGCGAGACGACATTGCCATTACCGGGAGCGACGTGAACACTGGAGAGACGCTTGGCGTTTACGTGATTTTCGGGACGGGTTCGACCGAGGCTATTCGCCTGTCCGATATTGCCGCGGGAGACGGCGGTTTTGTCATTCGCCCGGCAGATCATACGTCCACTACCTACGTGGACTCTAGTGCAGTTGCGGCGGGTGACATGAATAACGACGGATATGACGACATTCTTGTTACCCTTTCAGATGTCCATAACTACGTAATTTACGGCGACGATATGCTCTAAGTCACGGTAGAACGTGCTTTGTCTCTCCCAGCTGGATTGTTCTATGGGCTTTGTGAAAGCTATGCCGAGAGCGGCGGCGTGCTGCGCCTGGGCGTTGTTGCAGGGATCGCCGGACGGCTGATATCGAGGCGTTCTGTTCTTTTCAGGATGCTGTAAATGCCGCACAAATTTAACGCCGCTCGTCGTGACAAGATCCCGAAGCAAAAGTATCGCGTGACCAACTGGTCTGAGTACAATGATGGCCTGCGGCAGCGCGGTGATCTGACGATTTGGATGAGTGAGGATGTTATTAGGTCATGGGTTGCGCCGCGGCGTGTGACCCGTGGTGGGCAGCGCAAATATTCGGATCTGGCGATCGAGATGTGCCTGACCCTGGGCATGGTGTTCCGCCAGCCGCTGCGGCAAACGCAAGGTTTGATGCGTTCCATTGCGGGGCTCTTCGGCGTAGAAATCAAAGTGCCAGATTTCTCTACCTTGTCGCGGCGGAGCAGCGGCTTGAAATGGCCCACACAGCCAAGGATCAGCAGCCGAGCGCCAGTCCATTTGGCAGTGGACAGCACCGGCCTGAAGATCTTCGGCGAGGGCGAATGACTTGAACAAAAGCATAAAACCAAGCGAAAACGGCGCTCTTGGCGGAAACTGCACCTCGGTCTTGATCTTGCCAGCGGCGAAATCATCTGCTCGGATCTTACCCAAGATGACGTCGGCGACCCGACTGCGCTTCCCGTTCTTTTGGATCAAGTCAACGGCCCGGTCTCTCGGTTCTTCGCGGATGGCGCATATGACGGGGACCCAACGCCTGACCTGCTGGCCGCTCGGTTTGGATCGACGGTCGAAGTCATGATCCCACCACCAAAAAACGCGGCCTTCAGTCCCAATGCGCTGCTACATCCAACCCTTCGTGATCGCCATATTGCCGACATCTCAGCACGTGGGCGGATGGCTTGGCAGAAGAAATCAGGCTACAATCAGCGCAGCCGGGTTGAGACTCTCATGGGTCGCTGGAAGGCCGTCATCGGGCCGAAGCTAAAGGCTCGACGCTTCGAAAACCAGAAAGCTGAGGCTAAAATTGGCGTCTACATTCTTAACCGAATGACCCGACTTGGCCGCCCTATTTTTGAACGCAGCGCCTGAAATCCGTCTCGGGTTGGGCGCGTTCCGGGCAATCAACGATCTGTGCAACAAGGCTCCTAGATAGGCAAGATACCCTGGCCAAAGGTCGTGGGCGTCATGGATCTTTGGCAGTTTGGCCAACGCGTCCAGATCAATGGGATCGCCCCCCTTGGCGGCAAATTTTGGCGAGGCGACCGCGATCAATGTCTGCTTGAACAGCAGCGTTACGTCCAGTGACGCGCCAAACGGCGGCGACCCCTGACGCACGGCGAGGTCTATCCCATCGCTATGAAAGCTGGAAAGTTTCTCGGTGGCCATGATCCGCAAATCAATATTTGGATGTGTGGCGGTGAAGTCCGGCAGATTGGGGATCAGCCATTTCGCCGCAAAGGTCGGCGTGACACTGATCAGGACCTTATTCGGTTCTGGTTTCAGTTCGGCAACCGAGGACCGAAGATCCGCAAACACGTCAGCGATCCGATTGTGAAAGCTGCGTCCGACGGATGTGAGCACCAGGCCTTTCGGCACCCGTTCAAACAAAGGAAAACCAAGATGCGCTTCGAGTTGGCGAACTTGTTGCGCAACGGCGCCTTGTGTGACGCCCAATTCATCAGCGGCTGCGCGAAAACTGAGGCGGCGGCCTGCTGCATCAAACGCACGCAAACTGTTGAGCGGGGGAAGTTCATTCATTCTACAATAGTATTTCTATTGGCATGTGACATCAATTCTCAATCGATATTTCTCTGGTGTCACACAATATATGAGTGAACCATGATGGGACGAGAGAAATGACAGTAGAAAAAGTAGCGATAATTACGGCAGGTGGCAGCGGCATGGGTGCAGATGCGGCCCGGAAATTAGCAAAAGACGGTTTTAAGGTTGGCATCCTGTCCTCATCTGGCAAGGGGGAGGCGCTCGGGCAGGCACTTGGCGGCTTTGGCGTGACCGGCTCCAACCTTGATGGCGACGCGCTGAACGCTTTGATCAAGGGGGCGCAGGATCGCTGGGGCCGGATTGATGTCCTGGTGAATTCTGCGGGTCACGGACCAAAGGGTCCGGTGCTTGAGATCAGCGACCACGATTGGCATCAAGGGATGGAAGTCTACCTGATGAACGTGATCCGCCCAACACGGCTGGTCACACCTTTGATGCAGGCGCAGGGCGGCGGTGCGATCATCAACATTTCGACCTTTGCGGCGTTCGAACCCGATCCGCTTTTTCCAACCTCTGGTGTCTTCCGGGCCGGACTTGCTGCCTTTACAAAGCTTTATTCGGATCAATACGCGCCCAACAACATCCGCATGAACAACGTCCTTCCGGGATTCATAGACAGTCTGCCGGAGACCGAAGACCGCAAAGCGCGCATTCCCATGGGGCGATATGGCTCAACATCTGAGATTTCGTCACTGATTTCGTGGCTCGCCTCCGAGGATGGCGGCTACATGACCGGGCAAAACCTGCGTATTGATGGTGGCCTGACCCGTGCCGTCTGACACCTTTGCCATTGGGCCATCGCGCGCGCCTAGTGTTTGCGGTCAAATGGGGCGCATCCGCTATTCAGATCATCGGATATACTGCGACAGGAATCGGTTGGGCCCCCTGGAACCTCTCCCTTTTCTCATCGGTTTGGTGGGATGGTTTGCCGTGAGCGCATTGTGGACGGACAGGGCGCTGATGCTTGTCCGCCCTGTTGCACTTGGTACAGACAGCGATGCAGTCCTGCGGCGGGGCGGGATGCGGACACATCCCCGTCGCCTGTATCTGGCTCACTCGGCAGATCGGGCCCAACTTGCAAACCGCTCCACATCGTTGAGGCGCGGGTGTCCGCTGCGGGTCACGGCCCAAAACACGCGCCCCGGCAGAGTGTTTTGCGATAGGCACACCAGATGGCCGGCTGCCACGGCAGAGGTCGTCAGGGCGCTGGAGGCCAATATTGCCCCCTGACCGGCGAGCGCGGCGTCGATGGCATTGATTTCCTCGGAATAATGCTGCGAGACATTTGGTGTTTCGCCAGCCAATCCAGCGGCTTGCGCCCAACGCTGCCAGGTCGGCGCTGCATCCGCTTCAGAGGTCCATCTGTATTGGATCAACGGCAACCGCAGGACATCGGCGTCGCTCTCGACCGAAATGTTCTGCACCAGATCCGGTGCACAGAGCGGCACCTGGCGGTCTTCGAATAGCGGCACCCAACGGTCTTCTGCGCCCGGCTGGTGCGCATAGCGCACGGCACAATCGACGTCGCTTGCGGAGAGATCCACGGGGCGATTGTCGGCTTCGATCTTTAGGTTCAGCCCGGTCTGGCGGGTCAGATCTGGCAGGCGCCGCATGAGCCAGAGGCTGGCGAATGCCACAGTGACAGACACGGTCAGGGGACGGTCCTCGTTGTGCAGCGCAAGGTCAGCGATAGCCTGCGCCATACGGTCAAAGCTCTCACGAAAGGCTGGATACAAGGCCGCGCCCTCCTCCGTCAGGCGGATGGGACGTGGATAACGGTGAAAGAGCGTCACGCCCAAAACCTCTTCCAGCTGGCGCACCTGATGGCTGATTGCGGTTGGCGTTAGGTGAAGTTCCGCTGCGGCGTGGCCAAAGTGCCGATGCCGGGCTGCGGCCTCAAAGGCGCGGAGGGCATGGAGGGGAGGGAGACGCCGCATCGGATCTACTTTCGGTCCGCGATCAGGATGAATCTGGTTCATCTATGCCCTGAGAAATTCGCTTTCGCCAGACGTTTGGCGGGTTGGTAGGAAAAATGTGACATGTAAAACCTGAGGAGATGCCCCATGCTCTGCTTGCTGCGGATCGATGCGAGTGCCCAGTTGCAAGACCGGTCTTTGACACGCCACCTGACCGGAATTTTCACGCAGAGGTTTCTGGCTGAGGCACCAGAAACGAAGGTGATCGTCCGGGATGTCGGACTGCACCCCATTCCGGCCATTGATCACCGCTTCATCCATGCGGCCTTTACCGCGCCAGTTGAGCGGGACACATGGATGCAGGACCGGCTCGCGCTGTCTGATGAGCTGATTGAGGAAGTGACCGCTGCGGATATCATCGTGATGGGCGCGCCGATGTACAACTACGGTATGCCAGCGGCCCTAAAGGGGTGGATCGATCAGGTGGCCCGGATCGGCAAGACCTTTTCATTCGACCTTGCGCGGGGCGATACGCCTATCGAGCCGACCCTGTCCGGCAAGCGGTTGGTCGTTTTGTCGGCGCGCGGGGAGTTTGGTTTTGCGCCGGGGGGCGTGCGGGCGCATCTTAACGCTTTGGACCCGGCACTGGTGGCTTGTGCGCATTACTTCGGCGTGGCAGCGGGCGATATCGATACAATCGCAATCGAATATCAGGAGTTCAAAGATGCCCGATTTCAGGCGTCCTGTGACGCGGCTGAGCGACGTACCCGTGATCTGGCCCTGACCCTGGCAGGCAAAGCGGTTTCACGTTCGGGTGCTCGCCTCAAGGCTCGCGGCGCATGACCGGTAGAGGACGCGAGCGCCGCGCGATTGCTGACAAGAAGACCTTTTGACATCTAACCTATCGGACGATTGTCGTCCGCTGCGTTCGCCCGGGGGCTGCAGGCCGCGTCGCCTTTTGATGTTCACCGCCCGTTTGTCGCGCGGTGAACCAGGATCACAGATGGCAATCAGTGGGTCTTGCGCATCGAACCTAAGTCTCCGCTATTGCCTCTGTTTCGGTCCGAAGGCGCTTGGCCGCGGCCCCGGGGGCCGCGCCCCAGATGGCGATCCAGCGATAAAAGATCGGGGTCAGGAACAGGGTGAAAACCGTAGCAAAGCCGAGGCCGCCGACGATCACCCAGCCAACGGCAATGCGAGCCTCGGCCCCGGCGCCAGAGGTCAGGATCAAGGGCAAGCCGCCAAAGACCGTCGAGACCATCGTCATCATCACTGGCCGTATGCGCAGGCGAAGCGCGTTGCGGATGGCGGTGTCAATGTCCGCGCCGGCCTCGCGCAGCTGATTGGCGAACTCTACGATCAATATGCCGTTCTTGGCCATCACGCCGATCAGCATCACGAGGCCGATCTGGCTGTAGTAGTTCAGTGAACCGCCGGTGATCGAGATTGCCAATAGCGCCGCAGCAAGGCCGAACGGCACCGTCATCATGATGACCAGCGCGCTGGAAAAGCTCTCGAACTGCGCGGAAAGCACCAGAAGAACAACGATCAGCGCGACGCCGAAGACCGCGTAGATGCCCCCCGCCGTGTCATCGAGCGTTGCCGCCTCGCCAGTGAAGGTGAGGCCCATCCCCTGGGGCAGGACCTCTTCAGCGATTGCCTGCACCCGGTCCATCGCGGTTGACAGGTCGGCCCCGTTGCCGAGGTTGGCCTGCAGCGCAACGGACAAAGCCCCGCCGAGCCGCTGGATCTGGGCATCGCTGACCACCGTTTCCAGCGCGGCCACTGCCGAAAGCGGTACGTAAGCCCCACTTGGCAGGCGAATGGACTGGGACGCGATGTCGGAGGGATCGTCGATCGGCGGCCCACCGGGAAGGACGTTCACGTCGACCTCTACGTCGTCGGAGAAGACACTGACCGCGACGTTGCCTTGCACCAGGGCACGGACAAGAGCCGTGACCTCGGCGCTATTCAGGCCCATGGCACTTGCCGCAGCGGTGTCAACGGTAACTTCAAGTTCTGCGTTGACGGAGTTATTGGAGAGCTGCGGGTTCAGGAAGGTGTCGTCCTGAGACATGGCAGCAACCAGATTGCCCGCCGCCTCTGTCATGTTGGCAAGGTTGGTTCCAGTGACCGCAACGCCCAGCCCGCTCCCCGCGCCACGGATGTTGAGGCTATTGGTGGAGCGCGCGCTGACCTGCACACCGGGGACGGAGGACAGCTGGCTGCTGATCTCACCGATCAGTTCCTGTTGTGTGAAGTCGCGCGCGGCCCAATCCGGCAGACGCACGACAATGAAGGCACGGGTGCCGCCGCCAACACCGATGATGCTCTGCACCGCAGCGATTTCGCCGCTTTCCAGGTAAGGCGCGAGGATGTCTTCGATCAGCAGAACTTGGCTGTCGAGGTAGTCGACGGTGGTGTCCGACGCCCCGCGCGCCTGCACCAGAAAGAAGCCGCGATCTTCCTCGGGGGTGATGGCGGAGGGCAAGGTTGCTGCCGCGCCCAAAGCGATTATGGCAAAGCCGATGGCCACGGAGAGCGCGAGCAGCGGCGTGCGGATGGCAAAATCCATCACCTTGTCAAAACCTTGGGCGAGGGCACCGGGTTTGCTTTCATTGGCCTGAGCCTGCGCCTTGCCCGGATCAAGCAGCGCCGCCAATACCGGGGCCAGCGTCAGCGCGGTGACCGACGACAGGGTCACCGCAAAGGCCAGCACGAAGCCAAATTCCGCAAACACACCACCGGCCTGACCGGGCAGGAACGAGATCGGAATGAAAACGGCAGCCAAGGTGGCCGTGGTTGAGATGACGGCAAAGAACACTTCGTTGGTGCCGGCGGCGGCGGCGGCAAATGCGCCCATGCCGGATTTGCGTTTGCGCACGATGTTCTCGATCACGACGATCGCATCGTCCACAACCATGCCGGTGGCCAGAACCAACGCCAGAAGGCTTATGGTGTTGACCGAGAAGCCGGTGAGCCAGATCGCTGCCAGCGTGCCGATCAGCGCCACTGGAATGGTCACGGCAGGAATGAGCGTCGCACGGGGCGAGCGCAGGAACAGGAAAATCACGGCGATCACGATGGCGGTGGCCATGAGGATCGACTTCACCACCTCGTTGATCGACCCTTCGATGAAGATCCCGTCATTCGAGGTCACCAGCAGCTGGACGCCGGTGGGAAGCTGGCTGCGCAATTCCGCAACCGCGATTTCCACATCGCGGGAGATCTCCAGTGTGTTGCCAACGGATTGGCGGGTAATATCCAGGCCAACGGCGGTTTCACCGTTCACGCGGGTGTAGACGCTGGATTCTTCGGGGATGAGCTGGACGAAAGCCACGTCTGCAACCTGGGTCGTGTCGTTGATCGGCAGCAGGTTGATGGTCTCGACGGTGACATTTTCGTTGCCGACCCGCAGTGACATGGTCTGCGACTCCGTCGACAGGGAACCCAGCGCGGTGTCATCACGCAGTTGGGACAATGCGGAGGAAAGATCAAAAACGGTCAGGCCGCGGCTCAACAGGTTGGGCAGGTTCGCGGCCACGCGGAATTCATTGGCGCGGTTGCCGCGTACGGTCACCTCGGCGATGCCATCGATCAGCGAGAGGCGCTCATAGACCGCTTCTTCCGCAATCTGGGTCAGCTCGTCCAGGCTGGCATTGCCCAGAAGGGCGAGGCGAATGATCGCGTCGGCGTTGCTGTCACTCTTGGTCACGGTCGGGTCATCGATATCGTCGGGCAGCGAGCGCAGGGTGCTCGAAACGATCTCGCGCGCCTCGTTGGCGGCGATGTCGACATCGGTGCCATCGGAGAGATCAATGGTGATACGGCTCGACCCCGTGCTGGAGGTCGATTCAATATAGGACATGCCTTCTAGCGCACTCAACGCATCCTCGAGCACCTGGGTGACTTCGGTGTCCACCGTGCTGGCCACGGCCCCTTCATAGGTGGTGCGCACTGACAGGACCGGCCGGTCCACATCAGGCATTTCGCGGATATCAACACTGGTGAGTGCTGCGAGACCGGCGATGATGATCAATAGGTTCAGGACGATCCCGAAAATCGGCCGCGCGACGAGTGTATCGGCGAAACCGGCCTTGTGCGCCCGTCTTTCAAAGCTCATGCGCCTGGCCCCCGGCTGAGGTCGGCAGTGGTGACCTGCGCGCCTTCGCGCAATTTGGACGCACCTTCGACGACGACCTGTGTGCCCAGTGATGCCTCGGTTTCGATCCAAACCTGATCGCCGTCGCGATAGCGGATTGTGGCCGGGAGACGGGTGGTGCGGCCCTCCTCGGCAACCCAAATGCCTGCACCGGTGCGGTCCCAGGTAATTGCCGTGGCGGGCACGACTGGCAGCGGCACGGTTTCCTCTGTCATCCGGATTGCGAAGGTCATGCCTGACAGCAGCAGCCCTTCGGCATTGTCGATCCCCGCCTCCACGGTGGCGCTGCGCGTCACACTGTCGAGGCGGCTGTCAAAAGCCGTGACTCTGCCTTGAAAAACCCGCCCCGTGTAGGTCGGCGTGGTCACGAGAACCGGCTTGCCCTCGGCGAGCAATCCGATGGAGCGTTCCGGAACCTCGAACGTCGCCAACAGCATCGTGGTGTCATCGATGGTGACGATGGTGTCTCCGCTGGACAACTGGTCACCGGCATGCACATCGCTCAGCCCCAGGCGCCCAGAAATCGGCGCCACCAGCGAGCGGTTTTCCAGGGCAACTTCGGCAAGTCCGACATTGGCCTTCGCCAGCCGCAGCGCCACTTCGGCTTCGGAAAGGGCCACGTCGGTCACGACGGCATTGCCGTTCTGACGAAGCCCTTTGTAGCGGGTGACGGTGTCCTGCACCTGGTCGCGGTTGGCTTCGGCAATTTCCAACTCGAGCCGTTCGGTGCGGTCGTCCAGTCGCAGCAAAACCGCGCCCTTTTCAACGCGCTTGTTGGCCTGCAACGCGGTTTCCACAACCTCTCCGGCCTCTGTGGTCACCACGGTTGACCGGCGCAGGGAGACGGCGCTGCCGACGGTGCGCAACACAAGCGTATAGCTGCGTTCCTCAAGCGGGGCGAGGACGACGGTCGTGCTCCGCCCCTGGCCACGCGGGCCGCCTCCGGGGCGGCGGGGCGGCGCGGCGTCCGCCGTCTCCGGGGTGCCGCCCCAGAGTTGCGCAACCTCGGCGGGCACACCAAATGTAATCGAGTAGGCGCCAGCAACGACGCCGAGTGACAGAAGGGCTACAAAAAATTTCTTCAAGATAATACGAGCTCCTGAACGCGCATTGGGCCTCTGGGCCTGCGAGTTGATTAGGTTGGGTGGCCGTCGTCAAACCATACGGCTCAGGACATCATCGCGCTTGATGACACGATGCCAGCCTATTGCCATCACGATGTGTCCAAGCAACAGGGCCGCCAGAAACCATCCCAATGTAGCGTGCCACTCCGCCGCGGCCTTGGTCCAGTCAATCGCCGTCTCGCGCCCCGGGATGAGCGTGAGACCGAGATAACCGAGACCGCGGGTCCCTCCAGCAGCCGCCAGGATTTTTAAGGCAGGCACGATCACCATGAGCAGATACAATACCGCATGTCCGGCGGTTGCCGCCCGACCCACAAGACCTGCGTGCCGCGGCCTCTGTCGCAGGTTCCACAGCCCCCAGGTGCCCCGTAGCAAGACCAGGACAAACAATGTTAACCCCAGATCTGTGTGATAGCTCCACAGCGTGCCACGCAGTGCGTGGTCACGCGGCAGCGCCCAATGGGCGGCAGCCGACATGAATTGCAGCGAAAAAAGCGCAGCCATGCCCCAATGAAAGGCGCGGCTCACGGGGCCGAAGCGATCTGGTCTGTCTGATAGATGGCGCATGTTCCATGACTTTCTGCGGACTTCATTCTGCATCATACGTCACCGGCAGAGGTTTCCGTCGCATTGCTCACGATTTTGTCAGCCCGCCGGCCTCTTCCGATCGGTGGCGTGGCAAAACCGCTCATCATCGCCTGATGATCCACGCAACGTGTCCTCACCGCGGCCACTGGTCAGAAGGTCGTCACCTGCCCTGTTGTCGGTCCCGCAGGATCAACAGGGCAAGCGCGGCGAGTGCAAGGGCCGACAGCCCAAGCGCCACGATCAGAGCAAGATCGTAGCCAGAGATCCGCCACAGCACTGCGGCTGCCTGGGGGGCGATGGCTCCGGCGATCAGGAACGGCACTGCCATGAAGCCTGCGATCATGCCAAACCCACGGCGGCCCAACACCTCGGCCATCACCACCGGCTTTAGGATGCTGATGACGCCAAAGCTTGCCCCGAACAGCAGGGCAAAGGCAAAGCCGGCCTGCGGCATCGATGGAACCACAAACAGCAATACGGCAATGGCCGACGCGACCCCGACAAAGGACATCGCAGCCACCACCACGCCTGTCACCCGGTGCCCTGCTGCCATCATCGCAAGACGCCCCGCAACCTGCATTGGGCCAAAGAGCGAGGCGGCGAGGACTGCCTGCCCAAGGGTGAGCCCCCGGTCGGTCAGGATCGGCATGACATGGGTGATGATCATCGCATAGGCGAGGCCGATGAACGAAAATGCCAGCAGGATCAGCCAGAATTCCGGTCGGGCACGCGCGGCAACAAAAGCGGTGCGATCCCCCGACTTGCGCTCGGGCGTCTGGTCGTCCTCGGGGCAGCATTCCAGCATGGTGGCACCGGCGAACATGGCCGGCAGCCCGACCAGAACCACCGCCCCGGCAAAGCAGAGCACCGCACCGCGCCAGCCCAGGGCCTCTGCCAGGAAGGCTCCTGCCGGATAGGCGAGGGTGGAGGCAAAGCCCGCCACCAGCGTGATCCGCGTGATGCCACTGCGCGCGCGGTCATGGGCGGTGCGGGTCACGAAAGCAAAGCAGGGTTCATAAAGGCACAGCCCCTCGGCGACGCCAAGACCCAGCCAGGCCAGGAAAAAGACCGGGTAGCTTTGTGATCCGGCCAGCAGCAGCAGCGACAGGGCGCCAATGGCCAACCCGCCGGTCAGCAGCCAGCGCCCCCGGCCCGCATCGATCATGCGCCCCGCAAACGGTGAGACCAGGGCCGCTGTCAGCGTTGCACACATGAAGGCAAAGGCCAGCCAGCCCTTCCCGTAGGGCAGAGCCTGTTCCCAAGCCAGCAGCAGCGCCGCGAAGATATAGAAGAACGCGCCGTATCCGACGGTTTCGGCCAGGCCCAGCAACCAGAAAGCCAACCGTTCTGCCCGTTCAGGTTGGGCCATGGCGAAACGATGCGGGTCCAGTCCGACAACTGCCAAAGCCCGATCGATCCCTGTCGCCAATCCGATCATCACACGGCCTTGGCCTGATTGACCCGTGCCGACAGCGTGGCGTGATCCTCGACCCGTTCAGAGTAGCGATCCACCAGATGGTCGCGGATGTCTCGGGTCAATAGGGTGAATTTCACCAGTTCCTCCATCACGTCGACGATGCGGTTGTAATAGGGCGAAGGCCTCATGCGGCCGTCCTCATCGAACTCGTCCCAGGCCTTGGCGACCGACGATTGGTTTGGAATGGTCAAGAGCCGCATCCAACGGCCGAGAATCCGTAGCTGGTTCACCGTGTTGAACGACTGCGAGCCGCCGCACACCTGCATGACTGCCAGCGTCTTGCCCTGCGTTGGCCGCACACCGCCAAGCGACAGCGGGATCCAGTCTATCTGGCTTTTCATGATGCCGGTCATGGCGCCGTGCCGTTCGGGCGACGACCAGGCCATGCCCTCGCACCATGTGACCAGATCGCGCAGTTCGGCCACCTTGGGGTGATCGGCAGGGACACTGTCGGGCGCGGGCAGGTCGTGGGGATCGAAAATCTTCACTTCGGCCCCGAGCCGGGTGAGAATCCGCCCGGCTTCCTCCGCCGTGAAGCGGGAGAAGCTGCGTTCGCGCAAAGAGCCATAGAGGATCAGGATCCGGGGTGCGTGGGTGCTGCGGGTCGCCGGAAAGAGGGTATCCGGGTCGATCCGGGCAAAGGCAGCATCGGTGATCTGAGGTGTGTCGGTCATGGGCGGGCTCCGGTCTTGTTGATCACCATCTGGCCGTCTTCCTTGCAGAGCGGCCCGGGTGGCAAGTGATCAAGCAGGTCGAAAACGGCCTCGGACGGGCGGCACAGGCGCACCCCCTTCGGGCTGCAGACGATCGGGCGGTTCACGAGGATTGGATGCTCCAGCATCGCGTTCAGAATCGTTTCGTCCGCAACGCCATCTGCCAGCAACCCCAGGTCCTGTGCCGGGGATTTCGTTTCGCGCAACGCCGCGCGCGGGGTCAGATCGGCGGCGGCAAACAGCGCCAGAAGCTGCGGGCGGGTCCAGCCCTCGGCCAGATAGTCGATGACGACCGGTTCCATCCCGGCGGCGCGAATGAAGGCCAGCACATTGCGCGAGGTGCCGCAGTCGGGATTGTGGTGGATGACGATCATGGGTCAGGCTCCGGTTTCTGGAAAGCGCGCGCGGGTCCGGTTCGCAAAGGCGACCAGCGAGAGCATCACCGGCACCTCGACAAGCACCCCCACAACCGTGGCCAGCGCAGCGCCGGAGTTCAGGCCAAACAGGCTGATCGCCACCGCCACGGCGAGTTCGAAGAAGTTTGACGTGCCGATCATGGCGCAGGGCGCGGCAATTCGGTGCGGCACCTTCATCAGGAAGGCCGCGCCATAGGCAATGGCGAAAATCCCGTAGCTCTGGATCAGGATCGGCACCGCAATCAGCGCGATGACACCGGGGCGCGACAGGATGGTCTCGCCCTGCAGGCCGAAAAGGATGGCAACCGTTGCGATCAGCCCGATCATCGACAGGGGTTTAATGCGCGCGGTGAAACCGGCAATGGCCTCCTCTGACCCAAGGGCGCGGCGGGTCAAAAGGCCCGCAACAAGCGGCAGAACCACATAAAGCACCGTGGCCAGAACCAGTGTGCTCCATGGCACCACAATCTCGGTCACGCCGAGCAGCAGCGCGACGATGGGTGCGAAGGCCACCACCATGATCAGATCGTTCACCGACACCTGCACAAGCGTATAGGTGGCATCGCCGCGGGTCAGCTGGCTCCAGACGAACACCATTGCGGTACAGGGCGCCGCCCCCAGCAGGATCAGCCCGGCGATGTATTGCGCCGCATCCTCGGGCGCGATCCAGGGCGCGAAAACGTGGTCAAAGAAGAGCACGGCGAGGAAGGCCATGGTGAAGGGCTTGATCAGCCAGTTCACGACCAAGGTGACCAGCAACCCCTTGGGTTGGCGCGCGACCCCGGCGACGGCGCCAAAATCCACGCTGACCATCATCGGGTAGACCATCGCCCAGATCAGCACGGCGACGACAAGATTGATCGACGCCACCTCGGCCGCGGCGATGGCGTTGACGAGACCCGGCGCCACAGTGCCGATGGCGATCCCCGCCACCATGGCGATCGCGACCCAAAGGGTCAGAAGGCGTTCAAAGCGGCCCATCGGCGTGGGGGCGGCAGTGTCGGACATGGGGAGGCTCCGGTGTCATGAAATTGTCATTTCGCACATTTGCGAATTGAAAGATGGGTAGGCCAGCACAGGTCGGCTTGTCAACACGCTTCATTTCGCGTAATTACGAAATATGGATCAGCCTTCCGCCATCGACGCCTTTGGCGCCCTTGCCCATGACACCCGGCTCGAGATCTTTCGGCTGTTGGTGCAGCGCGGCCCGACGGGTACGCCGGCGATGGAGGTCGGGCGCCTGCTGGACATCAAGCCCTCGACCCTGTCGGGACATCTGGCGACCTTAAAACGCGCCGGTTTGGTCAGCACCGAACGCCACCACCGCGAGATCCAGTATGCCCCGCGGTTTGATGCGGTGAACGGGCTTGTGCGCTTTCTGCTAAAGGATTGCTGCGGCGGCGATGCAAGCGCCTGTGCGGGCATCGGCCTGCCAGACTAAGGTCGATGCCAAGGGTGCCCGGCGTATCTTGAGATCACTCCAGTTAGATGATCGCACGGCGGATCACGGCCGAAATCCATTCACTGACCACAACGGTCGTGAGGATCAGCAGAAGGATCACTGTCACCTGGTCCCACGCCAGAACCGCCATCGAGGCGTTCAACTTCAGGCCGATACCGCCCGCGCCGACAAGGCCAAGGATGGTGCTTTCCCGAATGTTGCTATCCCACCGGAACACCGAGATGCCCCAAAGCGCGGGCATGACCTGCGGCACCACGCCATAGACCAGAACCTGCGCGGAACCGGCGCCGGTGGCGCGGACCGCCTCGATCTGCTTGGGGTGCTGTCCATCTTGGTATGGCCCAACAACAGTTGGACTGCCCGCAGGTTGCCTGTTTTCCTGTAGATTTGAGTCCCCTTCGTTCGCCGCATCGAATGCGTGCCATAGGCGCTCGGCTCCAGGCCAATGGATGTCACCCACTCACGGACAATCCGCGCGTTCTGACGGGTTGAGATATGAAGCCGTTCGTGAAAACGCCCCGGCCAGAGGTATTCTGAACCGATCATCAGCGGCTCCCGCATCCATCTTGTCAGAGATGCACGGGTGCCTTCAGAAATCTCGAAACGCACAGGTTTCGTGGTCTTGCTCGGGAACACCGACGCGCGCTCCTTGATTTCGCCTGACGCCATGACATCGACCACCTTGATCTGCACCAGGTCGACGATTCGACGTTGACGAGACATCATACCATCCAATGCTGCTTTTCGCCCGACGTCGGCTTGGAGCCCGAGTCATCGATACTGCACTGGCTACGAAGGTCGGCTTTCGGTGAGCATCCTGAAACTCTTACAGTCGTACGATCTAACCAACATTGACAATGTCGATATATGAAGCATATACGTTTCGTATATAGAAAGCGAGGCTATGAATGGGACTGGTGAAAATCGACGACGGCCTGCACGAAGATGTTAGGCGCGCGAGCGCTGTCATGTGCCGATCGATCAATGCTCAGGCTGAGTTCTGGATGAAAATCGGTATGCTAGCCGAGGCCAATCCGACACTCGCATTCACCGATATTGTGAAGATGCAGCTTCAGACAGTTGCCAGCGAAACCGACGTGGAAGTCGCTTGAATGACTGACAAAGCGACTGACGAAAGCTCGGTCTTTGAGAGCGAGATTGCGGCGTTTTTTTCTGCCTACCTAAGCGCTTTTCGCCGAGAGGATGCTTTAGCAATAAGTGAGTTGTGGGACGAGGTCGGCTTGTTCCCCACACCCACAGGGAACTTCTCGATGGATCGCGAGGCGTTTCGCAATCATTGCGTGACGCTGCTGACCTTCTACCGAAACCAAGGTGTTGCTGAACCCACTGGTGAACTGCTTTCCGCAGTGGAGTTATTCCCGGGCGTTGCTCAGGCACGCATGGCATACTCAATGCTTAGCTCGGATGGAGCGCCTGTCGCCGATTGGGAACACGTCTACATTCTGCGCAAGACAGACGGCCAATGGCGAGTGTCGCTGACAATCGCAGATGACGAGATGGTTGCCTGGGCTGCCGCCGGAGCGGAGCTCTAGAAGCCGTCCTTCGCTATTTGAAATCGAACGGCAGAGAGGTCCGCCCTGCGGACCTTGGCACTGCGAACGGCGAATGGCGAATTCGAGCCCAGTTTGACAGATGCTGCATAAAGGTCGAATGGCTGCTATGCGCAGAGCGCTGACTGTGCCATTATTAGTCTGTCAAGTATGGATGATTAAGTGGATTTCGAGGATTTCAGCAAGAAATTTAGTCAGCACTCATCCGAGATGTTGCGTATGTTCCCCAACACAGTTGGCCTATTTTTGTTGAAAAACTCGTGCTTGATCGACGGGCCGTCGGCTGATTCAATTCCTGCATAGGGTGGGAGGATTGGCGATGATGGGACCGCGGCAGGAGGCGCAACCGGCGCTGTTCTATGAGTTCTCTCTCGAGGATCACATCCCGCAGTACCACCTGCTGCGCTCGATTGATCGGTTCGTCGACCTCTCCGGGATCCGCACCTACCTTGCCGATTTCTACAGCCACACCGGGCGCCCCTCGGTCGATCCTGAGCTGCTGATCCGGATGCTGCTGGTAGGGTATTGCTTCGGCATCCGGTCAGAGCGGCGGCTTTGTGAGGAGGTGCATTTGAACCTGGCGTATCGGTGGTTTTGCCGCCTTGACCTCAGCGACCGCGTCCCTGATCATTCTACCATTTCCAAGAACCGGCACGGGCGTTTCCGCGACAGCGAGCTGCTGCGCCACCTGTTCGAGACCACGGTGGCCCGCTGTATCGAAGAGGGCCTGGTCAGCGGGCAAAGGATGGCCATCGACGCCAGTCTGATTGAGGCCGATGCAAACAAACAGAACTCGACGCCGAAGGAGGAGTGGGACCCGGCGCAGGTCAATCCCGCCGACGCGCCCCGGGCCGTTCGCGAGTATCTGGACACCCTCGATGAGGCCGCGTTTGGTGCGGCCAGCCAGTGGACTGCTGCCCGTAAGGGACCGGCATTCTTCAGCTATTCCGACAACTACCTGATCGACACAGACCACGGCGTCATCGTGGACGTGGAGGCCACCAGATCGATCCGGCAAGCAGAAGTCGGCTCGACCAAGACCATGCTGAAGCGCGTGAGGGCCCGGTTCGACCTTCACCCCGAGCGCCTGATCGCAGATACGGCCTACGGCACTGCGCCGATGCTGGGCTGGCTGGTCGACCGCAAGATCGCGCCCCACATTCCTGTCCTCGACAAGTCAGGGCGCAATGACGGGACCTGGACCCGAGCCGACTTTGAATGAGATGCTGAGAACGACCAATACATTACATCTGCCCCGAGGGACACGAGCTGAAGCAATTCCGCCGGAACTATTCCGACCCGAACAGGGGGCCGACAGGCAAGGGAACAGCGCGCTATCGGGCGCTGAAAGAGGTCTGCCAAGCCTGTCCATCCAAGGCAAAGTGCTGCCCGAACGCCGATGCTCGCAAGATCACCCGCGAGGAACATGAGGACGCCCGGCAGGTTGCCCGGGACATCGCGAAGACCGACCAATACGTGATTTCGATGAAGCTGAGAAAGAAGGTCGAGATGCTCTTTGCCCATCTCAAGCGGATCCTTGGCCTCAACCGGCTCCGATTACGTGGACCATGCGGCGCAAACGACGAATTCCTCCTCGCCGCCACCGCCCAGAACCTCCGCAAACTGGCGAAGATCCTTCCCGCACCGCAGCAACCGCGAAAAGCCTGACAGGAAAGGCGCTCGCGCCCAACTCAAGCGACGGAATTCTGCGCTCGCGAACGGGTGTTTTTCCACAGAATCGGCCCAGAGCTGCCGTTCGCCAAGCTGGCCATCGATGCAGCGCAGCTTCACCAGACCGGCCCTTCGTCCATCGTGCAGCATTTTCGGAGGGTGAGCGGTATTATCTTCATCAATCGCAATGGGTTGAGGTGGCGCGATGCACCGAAGGAGTATGGCCCTGCGAAGACCCTCTACAACCGTTGGAAGCGGTGGAGCGACAAGGGCGTCTTCGCCCGGATGATGGTTGGCCTGGCCTCCAAGGCCGCTGTGCCGAAGATGGTGATGATCGATGCGACCTATCTCAAAGCCCACCGCACGGCGACCAACCTGTGCGTCAAGTAAGGAGGGCCAGGAAGTGATCTGGGGGATCAATTCCCCGACGAACGGGGGCCAGGCGACCAAAGGGGCCGTTTGATCGGTCGAACCAAGGGCGGCATGAACACCAAGCTTCATGCCGTCGCCGATGCCGATGGCCGCCCGATCCGGTTCTTCATGACCGCAGGTCAGGTCAGCGATTACACCGGTGTAGCGGCCCTGCTGGGCAGCCTGCCAAAGGCGGACTGGCTGCTGGCCGACCGTGGGTATGACGCTGATTGGTTCGGGAAAGTATTAAAAGACAAGGGGATAAAGCCCTGCATTCCTGGCCGGAAGTCTCGCGGAAAACCAATCAAGCACGACAAACGCCGATACAAACGCCGCAATCGGATCGAGATCATGTTCGGCAGGCTCAAGGACTGGCGACGCGTCGCCACCCGCTACGACAGATGCCCGAAGGCCTTCCTCTCCGCCATCGCCCTCGCCGCAACCCTCATGTTCTGGCTATGAAACAAGAACGAGTCCTGAGCCTAAGGACGGTGAGGGCCGCCACCGCGCGTACCCTGTTTTTGCTATGGAAGAGATCATTTCTTGACGGCAGAGCCCGTCTGGGCAACCTTATAAAGGTGTCCGGTCATCGGATGCCACTCGACCTGCTGACCTAAGCAGCCAGAATTTCCCGACATAGGACGTTGTCGCGGACCACCATGCAGGGATAGCCACGTGTTCGGGCGATATTACCGAGATCACGACCAACGCGTTGCCACATCAAGCATGTGCTCGGCCAACATTTTCTTGAGCTTGTCGCTCTCGGCCTCCAGGGCCTTCAGCCTCTTGGCCTCGGACACTTCCATGCCGCCATACTTCGAATGCCATTTGTAGAAAGTGCCATCGCTGATACCGTGCTTCCGACACAGTTCCTTCGCCCCCATTCCGGCTTGGTGCTCCTTCAGGATGCCACTGATCTGCTCTTCGCGGAAACGGCTTTTCCGCTTCGTCTGTCTCCTCGCTTGGAGAACAGGCTAACTTCAAATCGCCGACTTTTCAGGGGAGCACGTCATTATCCTGAAGCTAAATGTCGTCACATCGCGTTCGCATACGACCTCTATCCGGCCGTTATGCGCGGTGGCGATGGAAGATACGATATAGAGCCCAAGCCCAAGCCCTTCTCCCGCTGCGTGGACGCCGCGCTGGAACGGTTTGAACAAATCTTGGCGTAATTCCTCGGGTACGGCGGCGCCCTGGTTGGCGACATTAATTTCGACGCCATTCTCATCGATAAGGCCCTGAACGCCGATGGGCGTGCCGGGCATGCTGTATCGAACGGCATTGGATAGAAGATTTGAAATCGCTTGTGCGACGCGCGGTGCGTCGCAGCTCACCGGTCGGTCGAAATTCAGATCAAGTTTGATCTCATGCTCGGGGTTTGCCGCCCGGCATTCCTCGACTACCTGCGTTATCGCCTCGGTCAGCGGAGCATTGTGCTGCGCAGAAATGCGAATGCCGCCGCCCAAGCGGGCCTTGGCGTGAAGCATGATATTTTCTATCAAATCGTTCATGCGGCGCAGCGAGGATCGCATCATCGGAAGTAATTTCTGCGCTTTTTCCGTCATGGGTTCGGTGCCCAGATGCCTAAAGCCAGCGTCAAGTGCAGCAATGGGATTTCGCAGATCGTGCCCCAAAACAGCGACGAATTCCTCTTGGATCTGGTTTAGCTTCCGCTCGTGTGCGATCATCTCCTCATGTGCTTCCAGGAGCTCTTCTGTCTCGAGGCTTTGACCGATAATGTCGGCAAACATCTCCAGCATCGCTACTGAACGCGGTTGTTTTACGTTGCGGGGCTCTGGGTCGATTGCGCAAAGTGTGCCAAAGAACGTCCCGTCACTCCGAAGAATCGGGATCGAGGCGTAACTCACAATGCCAAACTTGGCCGCAATAGGATGATCTCGATAGACGTCATCAGTCGCGGTGTCGTTGAAGATAACCTTGTTTGAGGTGTCTCGTACGGATTGACAGAACGTCGACTGGATTTCGATCTCGTCGCCCGGTTGCACGCCGAAATTGACCTCGTCAACGGTTCGGCACGCGACCCAATGGTCGTCGGTCACCCGAGCGACAGCAGCAAACCGCATATTTGTAGCTAGCATGACTGTTTCGAGGATTGTGCCAATCAAAGTACTATCGGCAAGCATCTCGATATCCGTCTGGAACTTGTGCGTTCCTTCCAAAAAAGCAGCGTGATCCTGTATGGTTGCTTGCCGCACCGCTTTATCGTTCACTCTGGTTTCCTCACGCTAGGTCTTGCAACATGGAGGGCATCCAATCTGATAAGCATTCGAGGCGCATCCTAAACGAAACGATAGTTGGACCTGCGTTGTATATGCAAGACTTCGGCGCTCTCCAATGCGACCATGGTACGAGAAATGCTATGTTCAAGTGTTCCAGAAACATCGGACTTAGCTGACCATCAATGATGGTCTGACCATGAGCGGCATAGTATGTGCAGCATATCGGGCCAGAGCTAGGCTCCAGACTCAGTGAATTTCTCAGCCAGAACAAGACAATTGCAGCGAGCAGGATGGCGGAGAAGAAGGTTTCCGGGCATCAGTCGTATCGAGTGGCGACACGCCTCCAGTCCTTCGAGCGCCCGAACATGATCTCGATGCGGGTGCGCCGTTTGTAGCGCCGCTTGTGGTATTTCACGGATTTCTTGCGGGACTCTCGACCGGGGATGCAAACCTTTATCCCCTTGTCTTTCAACGGGTCTCTGAACCAGCCGACGTCATAACCCCTGTCGCCCAGAAGCCATCCCGCCATTGGCAGGCTGCTCAGCAGGGCCGCAGCGCCGGTGTGATCACTGACCTGCGCGGCCGACATAAAGAACCCGATCGCCCGCCCGTCGGGAAAACGATCCTCCGAACTTTCACGCCCATGCTGGTCGCGGTGCGGCGGTCCTTCAAATATGTCGCACGGATTACTTGAGCATGCCCAGAAGGTCTTGAGTGGGATCGGCCCAACTGGCTGAGGTCCGTTGCCAGCAGAACGGCGATCTTTCGGGCTTGGGCCAGGAGCATGGGTTGGTTGTGGGCGTGGCGGTTGGCCAGAGGCGAATTCGCGGGTCTGACTGGAACATCTGATGTGACCGGACGTTTGCTGTTGGTGGCACACAGCGGAGGAAAGTCATGACCGTCGAAGGCAGAACGGAACAAAGCGCCAGCGCGGACAGCGGACCATCTGCGGTCGTCACTCTGGTGCAGCGGCTTCATGACATGTCCTTTGATGACGACAAGATCACGCTTGATCGGCTTGCCAGAGAAATCGGCGCCCAGGGACATGCGCCGCTTCTGATGGTCATCGCCGTCTTCATGATCCTGCCAATCGGGATGATTCCGGGCATCGGCGGCGCACTCGGAGCGCTGGTGGCCCTGATCGGGCTGCAAATGCTGCGTGGTCGCGAGGGCGTCTGGGTGCCGGAATTTCTGGGACGGCGCGAGGTGCCCGGCAATCGCATTCGCTCCGCGATGCGCCGGATCCAACCTGCCGCCGAGTGGGTCAAACGGCGCCTGCATCCCAGATGGGTAACCCTGGCGGACGGGCAGGTTTCCCTGACGGTTATCGCCGTGATCCTGATCCTGGCGGGAGGATCGCTGATCGTTCTCGGCGCGATCCCGATTGCAACGCCGCTGATCGGCCTTCCGGTGGCCATCATGGCGTTTGGCATTCTGGGGCGCGATGGGGTCGTCGTCGCTGCGGGATACGCCTTGATCGGGTTGACCTTTGGTGCGGTCCTGCTGCTGCGCGGCGGCGGCGCGTGAAATACTGTGCACCGCCGCCGGAAAGCGCCGACACGCGCATCGGCAAGACAACGCGCAACCGGCGCGAACCCGGAGGTGATCGGGAACATCCCCCGCAGCAGCCTGTTTCTCAAACAGTGCAACCGCCGATCACTGGTCGGCAAATTCAGGAGGAAATGACATGGCCAGACGCTATGAAAACATGACCGAAGAAGAGGCGCGCGAAGACATGTTGCGTCGCACTCGCGGCAATGATCGTGATCGCGACCGGCATGAAGAGGGCAGCCGCTGGATGGATCCGTTTGGCTATGGACGCGGCATCATGCCCGGAGGTTTTGCCTGGCCGTTCCTGCCCACGGCACATCCCGGCCCGGGCTACGGTCCCCGCTCCGGTGCCTATGACGACCGGCGGCGCGACCGTCTCAACCCTTATGACGGCGGGCGCAACCGCTATGACATTGAAGAGCGCGGGTTCCTGGATCGCGCGAGCGATGAGGTGGCATCCTGGTTCGGGGATGATGCGGCTGAGGCGCGGCGGGAGGTAGACCACCGCGGACGCGGCCCCAAGCACTATGTGCGCTCGGATGCCCGGATCGAGGAAGACGTCCATGACCGGCTGACTGATGACGCGCTGGTGGATGCCCGCGAGGTGACCGTTTCGGTGAAAGATCGCGAAGTCACGCTGGACGGGACGGTGGATTCTCGTAGGGCAAAGCGGCGCGCCGAAGACTGTGTCGACAGGGTATCCGGCGTGGTCCATGTCCAGAACAACCTGCGTGTGCATAGCTCCGCCTGAAGCA
This sequence comes from Tritonibacter horizontis, assembly GCF_001518015.1. GTDB lineage: Bacteria > Pseudomonadota > Alphaproteobacteria > Rhodobacterales > Rhodobacteraceae > Epibacterium > Epibacterium horizontis. The sequence continues at coordinate 171,781 of NZ_LPUY01000012.1, read as the reverse complement.
GGCGCTGCGAGGGCGGATTGACCTCCGCCCTTCTGCCTGCCGCGCACCATCTGCGCCGCAAGGGAGGCGCAGATGGTGCGCAAGGCGTTCGGAGGCGAGCCATGAGCGGTGCCGGACGAGCGCCTGGAATTGGGCACGGTCGAATGGCTTATTGTTCGATGTCGACCTCCGGATCGCCGGGCTGGACCGTTTGCGTCGGCGCGGTTGTCGGGACCTCGATATCGCCCTCCTGGATCTCTGCGGGAACCGGCCGGTTGCTCTCGACTTCCTGTTCCGGTGCATCATCAACCAGATTCACAACCCAGTACAGGATCAGACCGACCCCGAAGATCGCAACAAGACCGATTCCGATCAGAGGACCGCGATGACGGCGCTTTTGTTTGTTCAGATTGGTGTCTGGAGCACTCATTTCATCTCTCCTTCTTCCTTTGACAGGAAACCTCCCGCGCGTTGAAAGGTTCCATGGAACGCGCAGCGCCAGACCAGGCGGCGCCCGGCAGCAGGTCATGTGTGCGGGATATCTGCAGTTCCGGCGCGGCATTCTTGAACGCTGTCTCTTCCGCCAGTGGCATCCGGCTGCGAGATCTGCCAACCATTGCCGCGCTGTGCCGGGATATGCGGTACTGGAAGCGCGAAGCGAAACTGACGGGGTGACAGAGCGAACAGAAATCAGGGGAGGGCAGGCGGGACCTTCTTCTCCGGACCGGTTCCTCCCTCACCGGATGTTCCTGAGGGTCCCGATAGAAAACACCCCGGACCGCAGCGACGGTCCGGGGTGTTTTCTATCGGCCTGAGGTGGCGTTTACTTTACGTGCTCGGGCTTGCCCTTGCGGTTACCGCTGGCGAAATCCTCCAACTGATCTTCGGTCATGGAGTCGTACATTTCGCGAGCCGCCCCCTGAAGGTCCTCCTTGTCGGTGTCGCCACGCTTGGCAGAAAGCGCCGCACCTGCGGCTTTTTGTTGGGCTTTCGATTTGGCAGGCATGATAGATCCTCCGGTTCGGGTTCTGGACTTGCATCAGATAGTTGGTTGTACGTTGCGGGGGCATTCGGCCTTCAACGCTTTGGAGGCGCCTCTGCAGGCGGTGATTTAGGCGTTTCATCCGGCGCCGGCGGAACCTCCTGGGGAATATCGGGCGACGGGGCTTCCAGCGGCGGTTCGGGCGGGGTCGTATCCGGTGCCGATGGCGGCGGAACGTCCGGTCCCAGTGGGCCCGGGCGGAAGAGTTTTTCTACTGCAGGTGCCATGATGGCTTGCCCTTTCTTCAAAGACATCGACAGACCACCTTCGTGGCCCTGTGTGGGTGAGCGTCATACCTCGCGGGACCTCCGGGCCTCGCGGCACGACTGCGCAAAAGCCGGATCAGATCATCGCCTGACCGCCCGTGACCTCGATCGTCGCGCCAGCCGTGTAGCTGGACAGAGGGTCAGCCAGCATCACATATGCCGTTGCAAGCTCGGCCGGCTGTGCGGGGCGGCCAATAGGGCGGTCCGCGCCGAAATGCGCCACCGCATCGGCGGGCAGTGTCGATGGGATCAGCGGTGTCCAGACCGGGCCCGGCGCCACGCAGTTCACGCGGATGCCGCGCGGGGCCAACATCTGAGCAAGACCGGCGGTGTAATTCTGGATGGCCCCCTTGGTCGCCGCATAGGCCAGCAGCCCGGGGTTGGGCTTGTCGGAGTTGATCGACGCGGTATTGATGATCGCCCCGCCCTTGCGCATCACCGGCACAGCCGCCTTGCAGAGATAGAACATGGCATGGATGTTGGTGCGGAAGGTCATGTCCCACTCTTCATCCGAGATGTCCTCCAGCGTTTCGAAATGCATCTGATGTGCGGCGTTGTTCACAAGGATATCAAGCCGACCAAAGGCTTCATGCGTATCACGCACCAGTGCCCGGCAATGATCGCCGTCCTGAATGTCGCCTGGCATCACATAGGCGCGCCGCCCGGCCTCTTCGACAAGACGGCGGGTCTCGGCGGCTTCCTCGTCTTCGTCCAGATAGGAAATCATCACATCCGCGCCCTCGCGGGCAAAGGCCAGCGCGACGGCACGGCCGATGCCACTGTCGGCACCGGTAATCAGCGCAGCCTTACCTGTCAGCTTGCCGGATCCCTGGTAGCTGTCTTCGCCGTGGTCAGGCTTTGGCTCCATCTGATCCGTATCGCCGGGCAGGTTTTGAGGCTGTTCGGGGAATGGCGGTTTCGGGTGGTTCATCTCGGACCTCCTGACGTGGTTGGGTTGTTGAAGGAGCCACTCAGACAGGGGGCGTGTTCCCGACAGAGGCAGTCGCGCCGCTCCTGTGCGCCGGGTGTGAGCGGTTCATAGCGCAAGCTGTCCCTGAAACGGGCAGGCCATCGCCTACGCGCGATGTCCCATCGATTGGGGTGCGGTCGTGACGGGCAGAAAGGGGTGCGGATCACCGCACCCCTTGCGCCTGGCGGGATGTATTCCCGATCATTGGATCGACGATCTTAACTCTCGTCCCAAGCTTTCATCGATTCCAGTTGCTCCTCGGTGGCGTTCACATAGGCCCGCAGGTCATCGCCGCCAACGCGGACAATTTCGACCTGGCTAGGCTTTATGGCCACGGCTTTTTCGCCAATCCCGAGGAAGCCACCGACGTCAAGAATGATGGCGTCCATCTTGCCATCTTCGCTCAGGGACAGGTCGCTGACTTCGCCGACCCACTCCTCGTTGGACCCATAGGCGGCTGCGCCGAGCAGCTCATCCGTGGTCAACTGCGCCAGCTCGACGTCGCGGGTCTGGCTGGTGCGCTCTTCTTCCCACATCCGGGCCTCTTCGGTTTCGCTTGCGCGGCGCCAACCTTCGTCCCGGGCGCGGGCTTCGTCAAAGGTCTCGGACTGACCGAAGGTGGATTTGTCACCGGAGTAAACCAAGACGAATTCGCCTTCATCGTCAGAATCCTCAACGAAGCGGATCTGGTTTATCGAAATCTGTTTTTCGGTCTCTCCCATGCCCAAGAAACCCCCGGCGTCGACGATCAGACCCTGGACCTCACCGTCGCGGCTCAGCAGGACATCATCGACCTCACCGACCATCTGCCAGTCGTCCTGAACATCAGAGACGGCACCGATGTGCCCGGCAACAGTGGTATCTTGGCTGCGGTGCTCGATGGTTTCGCCGTCGGTGGCCGTGTTGGACGCGGTATCGGTTGGCAGATTGGTGCCGTAGTCCGCGGTGTCATTGTCAGACATTGCGCCTGCGGAGTCAGAGTGTGGCATGTAGATCTGGTGATCCAGAAGGTTGCTTACCTTGATCTCCATTTGTTGCATCTGTTCATAGCCATTGGTCTCTGCCGTGGACATCGTGTCCTGTGCGGCCACGGGCAGTGCGATCATCGTGGCGAGAGCGGTGGTTGTGAAAAGATGTTTCATAAGTGTCTCCTCGTATAGAGTTACTCGGATACAGGGCGTGCGCCTGTCGATAGGCCAACGCATCAATCCGTCTCCTGTTTCATCGCGACGAAATTTTTTTGCCTCTCCAGCACAACTACCTGAATCCTTTCATCTATTTTCCTTTGTGAAACCTGTCGCCGCATCCCTGATTGCGTCCAGGCGTGACGTTTTTCGGATTGAGACGCAGGACTACTCAACGAAATATGGTTGGAGACTTATTTTCATCCCGCTCTCGGCGCGTGGCATCGCCAGGGCCGCTTTGACGGCGTTCCGGGTGGCACGCTGGATCGACGGGCAAGGCATTGCCGCCGTTGCAACCGAAAGAGGGGGCGGGGAAGCGCCACGGCGGACGGCCAGCGGCTCATCAGCATCATCCAGCCGCGGGCCGGATTGCGACGGGCAAAAAATGTGGAACCTTTTAGGACCAGCGGCGTTTTCACACATGTGCCCTTCTGTGTCGGCAGGGGGAACCCGTTGTTTCGAACATGGAGCCGATTTGCGCAGTCGTTTTCTCCCCCTTCTGGCGCTTGCAGGCTGCGGCCGTGCGCAATCCTCTCTGAACATTGCCGGGGAGGATGCGGCCGCGATTGGGCAGCTGTTCCTGGTCATGCTTGTCGGAGCCTGTGTGCTTTGGCTCCTGCTCAATGGTGCGTTTTTCTATGTGTCTCGCGTTGCGCCAGGGCGCTTTGGTGCTCATCTCGCCCGGCCACTGCTGATCGGGGGCGGGATTGTTCTGCCTTCAATCATCCTGACTGTGCTTCTCATATGGGGGCTGTCGCTTCTACCCGATCCGCGCCAGCCGGGCGATGGGTTGGTGGTGCATGTCACCGGCGAGCAATGGTGGTGGCGGGTGGAATACTGGCCCGAAGGGGCTGAGACACCTATCGTCTCGGCCAATGAGATACGCCTGGCTGCCGTTTCTAGTCGCATTTGTCGTCGCAGCGCTGACCGCCTGCAGTTATCTCGAACTGGTCACCAAATATCCCAAGGCAGCAGGGGCCGCACTCTATACGCAAAAGGCCTTTGGTCTTCATTTCGTGACCTTCCTGGTGGCTTTTGCGGTGATGGCCTCGGGGTTGACCTCGTCCTCGACCGCGGCGCGGGCCTTTGCGGAGAACCTCTCAACTGGTTTCGCACTGGAGCTCGGGAGTTGGGCCATTACCCTGATCGGCCTCGGTTTTGTTGCGATAATTGCATTGATCAACATGCGCGGTGTCGGGGAAAGCGTTCTTGTCAACGCCGTCTTCACCTGCATCGAGCTGACCGGCCTGATCATCATTCTCGGCATCGGCTTGTTGTTGTTTGGCGCTGGCGAGGCCGACATCGGTCGGGCCTTCACCTTTGACAGCAGCGATGGCGGCACATTCTGGCCCGTCATTGCCGGGACAACGCTGGCATTCTTCGCCATGGTCGGGTTCGAAGACTCCGTGAACATGGCCGAAGAAACCACAAATCCAAGCCGCAACTTCCCCAAGATGCTCTTTGCCGGCCTGGGCATCGCCGCAGTGCTTTATGTGCTGGTCTCGATCGTCGCGATCTCCATCGTTCCGGTTGAAGAACTCGCCGAGGGTGACACCCCGCTGCTGAAGGTCGTGGAGGCAGGCGCGCCTGGATTTCCCTCGTGGATCTTCGGGCTGATCACGATGATCGCCGTCGGCAACTCTGCTTTGATCAACCTCTTGATGGCAAGCCGGCTGGTTTACGGCATGAGCCAGGAAGCTGTGCTGCCCTCCGTGCTTGGAAAGGTCAACCGCCGTCGGCAGACGCCGGTAACCGCGATCCTGTTCACCACTGCGCTGGCCGCAGGTCTGATCACCTTTGTCGGAGCTGTTCCACAACTTGGCGGCACCACGGCGTTGTTGCTTCTGGCGGTTTTCGCCGTGGTCAACATCGCGGCCCTTGTCCTGAAGAAAGACAAGGTCGAGCACATACATTTTCGCACGCCGGTCTGGGTGGCTGTGGCCGGTGCGGCGACCTGCGCCTTCCTGGTGGGGCCGTGGACAGGCCGCGATCCGGCTCAGTACGGGATTGCCACGGCACTGATCGGCATTGGCCTTCTGCTCTGGATCGTGACGCGGATCTGGATGCGATCTGAATAGCCTTTGCCACCGTGCGCGCGATGACACGCAAAAGGCGGGGACCACCGGATGGCCCCCGCCCGCGCGCCGCAAAGTCCCGGCTGTTTCTGCTCGGGCAACGCCCATGCGATCACGATGACCTTTGCACCGCTGTTGAACCGGTAGAACAACTGATACTGTTGGAAGAATTTCGCCCGGAACCAGTGCTTGCGGTGATCGCCGAGTGTGCCGCCTTGCCGGAAGGTCGCGGCACCCGGATCCGCCGGTATGGCCTCGGTCACCAGCTTGAAGAGACCGGCCAGCCGTTTTGTGCAATTTTTGTTGCGCCAGGTCTTGGGGTCGCGCACCTTACGTGCCTCGACCTCCAGGGTCAGCCCTTCGAACTGGTCCAGAAAGAGTGGATGCCCATAAATCGACCATCCATTCACGACGAGTGACGCTGGGGTGGGCGCGGGATCGCCAGTCATTCATCCTCAAGCGTAAGCGGCGCATCGAGATCGACGTCAACGTCACCGACCAGTGCTGCAAGACGGTCATGCAATGCCCCGTCGAACGCCCGAATACGGTTCGGATGCGCCTTGATACCGATCTGTGAGTTTCGATGCATCTTGTGCGACCGCTGTCATGGCAGTCTCCTGATAGAGAAGGGTCTTTGCTGGCTGCTTATTTTCACTGCCCTGTCAAAATTGGCCGCGAGATCTGCTGTCGCAGGACCGAGTCACACCCGGCGCCCTAGAGCGGGAACGATGAACCTTTCCAGTCGAGGCGGGCGCTTTTAGCGGTTTGGTGGGCGAAGCGCCACGGCAGCGGAAAGACGCTCCGTGAAAGCCTGTTTTGTGCGGACCGCGTTGGTACACCCACAGGCCGGAGGGGCGGAGAGCGGGAATTTCTGCGATCCGCGTGAAGGTCCGCTTTGCGGATGAAACAGGGGGGTATCTCAAACGTATGGGTCTCAGCTTTCAACATCAGCGTTGCGACTGCGGCTGTTTGGACGCTGATCATCCACTGTGATTTGAGAGCTGCAACAATCAGGTTACTGCGGCAGGGCGGCCAATCGACGCTCCAAAAAAAGTGCCTCCGCCTGCCCCGGGGCCGTCGCTATGGCATGTCGATAGGCGGCGGCAGATTGCGTGTATCGGCCCGTCTTGGCGAGCAATGCTGCGCGTGTGGCGTGCCATGGTTGAAAATTTGATAGCTGATCGGCAAGGCTTTCGACCCAATCAAGCGCATGCTCTGCCTGCCCTGCTTCCGCCATTGCAACCGCCGAATTGAGAGCGACGACAGAGGTCGGTTCATACTGCCAAAGCGCGCGATAAAGGGCCGCTATTTGCGGCCAGTCAGGAGCGGGGTCGACCATTTGGCAATCGGCGATTGCGGCCTTGATCTGAAAAGGCCCTACGTTGCGCCTCTTTGCTGCGCGCGCCAGTAGAGCGCGGCCTTCAGTGATCCGCGCGCTATCCCAAAGAGTGCGATCTTGTTCCGTCGGCGGCAGGCTTGCACCATCGTCGCCGATACGCGCCGCTCGACGCGCTGCCGTCAACAGCATCATGGCCATCGCCCCCTCGATCTCGGCGTCATCGGGGTGTAGCTGATCGATCAATCGCATTAGATATTCGGCTTCAAGACACAAATCGCGCGGCTCATTGGGTCCTGCGATGTATCCGGTGGTGAAAATCAAATAGACGGTCGTCAACACAGCATCTAGGCGGGCTGGCCAAATTTCGGGGTCCGGTACGGCAAAAGGGATACCTGCCGCCGAGATCTTTGCTTTGGCTCGGCTCAATCGTTGGCCCATCGTCGTGTCATTGTCCAAAAAGGCGCAGCCGATTTCGACTGTGGTCAGACCGCAAACGGTGCGAAGGGTCAATGCGACACGCGATTTGGGCTCCAATGCAGGGTGACAGCAGGCGAAGATCAAGCGCAACCGGTGATCGGGAATAACGTCAGCATCAGGGGCGGTCCCACCCTCAGTCAAAATCGCCAGCGCTTCAGTTTGAAGCTTACTGCGTTTCGCACTGCGCAGTCGGTCGATGGCCTTGCGCCGCGCCACCTGCAGCAGCCAGCCTTGCGGCGATCTGGGCAAACCTGATCGCCCCCAATGCTTAAGCGCCGAAACGGCAGCCTCTTGCAAGACATCTTCGGCAAGACTGAGGTCGCGCAAGCCTGCCGCCAGCGCCGCTATCAACCGTCCCCGATCCAGCCGCATCACGCGGTCGAGCTCTTTTGACACCGCGATGGTACGGCTTGTGGAACCGGGGACGGTGTTGGTCATCAATCGCCTGCCGGATTGTAGTCCATCATAGGCCGCACTTCGACCGTGCCATAGAGCGCTGCGGGCACCATGGCCGCATAGGTCAGCGCCGTATCCAGATCAGGCACGTTAATTATATAGTATCCGCCCAGATGCTCGCGGGTTTCGGCAAAGGGACCGTCCATGGTTTCCACACGACCGGCACGCACGCGCAGCGACGTCGCCGTTTCGACGCCTTGTAAGCCTTCGCCACCTTTCAAGACACCATCGGTCTTAAGTCTCGCGCTCAGCGTGGCATATCCCGACATCATCTCGTCAAATTCAGGCGTCCCGTATGCGGGTTCTTTCATCGGATCACCGTAGAGAAGTAGCATATAGTCCATTGGGTTAGTCCTTTTTGAGAAAGCTGTGTTGGCCTATTGGCCGAGGATTTGATGACAGATACATAACAACGCAGTGAGAGCGGCAAGGATGTTGGTGCCGTTGCCGACATAGCGCAGCGGATGACTTACCGTGTCCGGCGTCAGTCCAAAGGGATGCACGATGCGGCCAACCAGCAGCAGCGCGCCTGAGATGTGCAGCCAGACTGCGGGCGTTCCCATGCCTTCGGCCAGGATCATCATGATCAGCACAAAAGCCGACCATTCCGCGCAATTGCTGTGCTGCCGGATGCGCTGCAACAGCATCGGATTGCCGCCATCGCCAAAGGACACGCCAGTGCTGCCACGTGCTGCCGAAACGCGAAACCATAAGACAAGATAAATCACGGCCACCGGCAGTGCGTAGAGGGGGGTAATAGCAAAAACCATTCTTGCTCCTTCGAGTTTGAAGTTTGATACCCCAAGGACGCTTCACGTTTGCAGTTTTCGACATTTCCAAAAATTATTTTGGTAGTCAGCCTGATCTTTTTGCACAGCCGCAAAACACCACGTCTGATGCTTCCACAGCTTCCGTTCAAATTCCCAGGAGTTGTTAGGAGGTTTGGCATCGCACGGCCAAGCGGACATTTGGGTATCACAGCGCTGTGCGAAAGCCTCCGCGCCTCAATGCGCACTCCGTGGCAGTCTGTGGGGCAGAGTGATAGCCTAGCTTTTGCGGCTACACAGATCAAAGTCTCGTAAGATAGATTATGTTAATTATTGACGGATGACGCTCCTGTTCTGAGAGGACCTCTCCAAACAGGATGCTGGTGAGCCCCCCTCGAGCTTGTCCGCAGGGAACACAAACTGCGCGGAAAGATGGTCGATATGGACGGATTTCACCCCACTGCCTGAATAGGCCCCGGACAGTTCGGCGACGAAATCATCCGAAACCGCCGTCGCGCGCAGAGTTCCATTGGGTGTCGCGCCACCGCAAGACGCCCGCCCGTGAGGCCATCAAATCCGTGTCGCACTCCGAGGTTGGTATTGACAGGTCTCATGATCGATACTTAATTATACTACAATTACTGAGGAATCATCGTGCAGATAACCAGGATCTCGGCGATCGTCTGCAATGCCGAAATGCGCAACTGGGTGTTTATCCGAGTTGAAACAGACGTGCCCGGTCTGATCGGCTGGGGGGAAGCCACGCTGGAATGGAAAACACGTGCGGTGACCGGAGCCATTGCGGATATCGAGCCACTGCTTATCGGGCAGGACCCACGCGATATTGAACAGTGCTACCAGATCATGACCCGCCATGGATTCTGGCGCATGGGTGTGATCGGGATGTCCGCGATCAGTGGGATCGAGATCGCGCTTTGGGACATCCTCGGCAAATCTCTGGACACGCCGGTCTGGCGATTGCTTGGGGGTAAAGTGCGCAACCATCTGCGCACTTACACGCATCTTGGCATGGGCAACATGACCTCAGTTTACGAAACGGATGGCGCGCAGGAACTGGCAGAGCGCGGCCGCGCCGTTGTTCAGGCCGGGTATGACGCGGTCAAGGTCGTCTCGATCCCCTATGTGCACTATATCGCTCCGAACCGCGCCATCGACCGTGTGGGCGAGGCTGTCGATACCTTGCGCGCCGAAGTTGGGCCGGAGGTCGACATAATGGTCGATTTTCATGGCCGCCCCAGCTCCGCCTCTCTCGCACGCGAATTCCTCAAGGTTCTTGAACCCGCCCGGATCCTCTTTGCCGAAGAACCTGTGCCGCCAGAAAATACCGCTGCAATGGCCGACCTTACGCGGTCATCGCCGGTGACCATCGCGGGGGGCGAACGGCTCATTGGTCGGGCAGATTTTGATGCGGCGCTCAGGGCTGGGGCCTTTCACATCGCGCAGCCGGATATCGTGCATGTCGGCGGTCTGTGGGAGGCAAAGAAGATCGCGGCCATGTGCGAAACCGCAGGGGTCGGGGTGGCGCCGCATAATCCGCTGGGACCCATCGCCGGGGTCGCGGCACTGCACTTCGGGGTGTCGACCCCCAACCATATCATCCAGGAAGAAATGGTTGGCGCGGTGCCCTGGTATGACAGCGTCGTCAAATGGCCCATCGATAAAGTCGCCGGGCGCTGGGAGCTGCCGGAGAAACCGGGCTTGGGGCTGGAGGTCGACGAGGCGGAAGTCGCCGGCCACCCTTTTCAGCAGGAAGTGCTTCATACCCGCAACGCGGTGTTGCCTGACGGCACCGTCGTGGATTGGTGAGCGTCATGACGGGACGCTTGCAGGACAAGATCGCCATCGTCACCGGGGCTGGCCGGGGCATCGGCGCGGCAATCGCCCGGGCCTTCGTCTCCGAAGGGGCACAGGTCGTGGTCGCCGAACTGGACGCGGCGACAGGGACAGCCGTCGCCACAGAGGTCGGCGGGTACTTTTGCCGCTGTGACGTGACAGTGCAGACGGATGTCGACAGGACGATCCGCGAGACTCTGGATCGCTTCGGACGGATCGACGTGCTTGTGAACAACGCCGGGGCCAACGTGTTTCACCGCCCCCACGAAATGCCGCGGTCCGAATGGGCGCGGTGCATGGCTCTGGATCTCGAAGCTTGCTGGGCCATGGCAGAGGCAGTGCTGCCCGACATGCGCAGCCGCCGCGCGGGGGCGATCATCAACATCGCCAGCACCCACGGCTTCAAGATCATCCCCCACACCTTCCCCTATCCGGTGGCCAAACACGGGCTGATTGGGCTGACCCGGTCGCTGGGGATCGAATACGCCGCAGAGGGGCTGCGCGTGAACGCGATTGCCCCGGGCTATGTCGATACCGAAATCGCCCGAAACTATTGGGCGGGTTTCGCCGATCCCGCCGCCGAACGACAGCGCGCCGAGGATCTGCATCCGCCACGCCGGATCGGCCGACCAGAGGAGGTCGCCATGACAGCCGTGTTCCTGGCGTCAGACGAAGCCCCATTCATCAACGCCGAGACAATCACAATCGACGGAGGCCGCTCGGCGTTGTTCCACGACTGAACCACACTTTCATTGGGAGGAGAAACCATGAAACACCTGAAATTGACCGCTGCCTGCATTGCCGGGCTGATCGGTCCGCTTGGAGGCGCTGCGCAGGCAGAGGCCCTCAAGATCGGCTACATCAACAAGATGGGCGATCACCCCTGGTTTGTGGCCGAGGTTTCGGGCGCGGCTGAGGCCGCCGAGGCAGGCGGCGCAGAGTTCGTCAGCCAGGACGTTCAATTCAACGCCGACCTTGCGATCACCACGCTGGATACCATGATCGGTGACGGTGTCGACGGCATCGCCATCGTGGTGCCCGACCGGGCGCTTGGCCCGGTGGTCGCCGCGCGCGCCGCAGAGGCCGGCGTTCCGCTGATCGCGGTGGATGACGACATCCAGGACCAAGACGGCAACCCAGTGCCCTATGTTGGCCTCAACGCCTTTGCCATCGGGGAACGCGTCGGCGAAAACCTTGCGAAGTTCTACGAGGACAGCGGCTGGGACAAGGGCTCGGTCGGGATTGTGTCGATCGAGGACCGCAAGGCCGACACCTGCATGCAGCGCAACGGCGGGGCCGAGAAGGCGCTGCTGGCGCAGTCGGACCTGACGGAAGAGCAAATCGTGCGCGCAGCCTATGACAACACCATGGTCAACGCCATCGACGTGATGACCACCACTCTGACCGCAAACCCGCAGTACGATCACTGGATTTTCTTTGCCTGCAACGATGACGGGGTGCTGGGAGCGGCTCGGGCGATGGAGAACTCAGGCTATGCGGCAGAGGCCGGCATTGGCATCGGCATCGACGGCAGCCGCGCCTGCGACGCCTTCGGCAATGCGCGCAGCTCGGCGTTCAGGGGGACCATGTGGCTGAACTCCGCGAACCACGGGCGCGACGCGGTAAACCTGCTCCTGGCGTCGATCAAGGACGGCACGCCGCTGCCGATGGCGACCTATTCCGATCCGGAATTTGTCACCCTGTCCAACTTCGACGACTACTCTGACCGGCTCTGCAACTGACCGGCGCGGGCGGGCGGCCTTGCGCCGCCCGCAACGACCTGACCCTGAAGGAGAGCCTCATGACGACCCCCTTTTTGCGGATCGACGGGCTGAGCCGGCATTTTGACCCGGTGCAGGCCCTCACCGACATCACCCTTGAGTTTCATCTCGGCGAAGTCCTGGCGCTGGTGGGCGAGAACGGCGCCGGTAAATCCACCATGATGCGCCTGCTTGAAGGCGTGTTCCCTCCGACCCGTGGCAGCATCCATATCGACGGGCGCCCGGTCAGCTTTACACAGCCCCGCGAGGCCCATGCGGCCGGGATCCGGGTGATCCATCAGGAGCCCGAGATCGTGCCCGATCTGACCGTGGCCGAGAACATTTTTGCCGGCGACTTGCCGCGTAAGGGCCGCCATTTCCTTGACTGGTCCCGGCTCTATGCGGACACCGAGGCGCGGCTCACGTCCTTTGGTATGGCAAAGGAACTCCGCCCCCGGCAGCTCTGCGCCGGTCTCGGCCCTGCCCAGCGTCAGATGATCGAAATCATGCGCGCGGTGCAGGCGGGCGGCAAGTTGATCGCCTTTGACGAGCCGACGTCTTCGTTGACCGACGAAGAGACCGGCCGCCTGTTCACCCTGATCCGGCGCCTGCGCCGGGAAGGCGTCGCGGTGATCTATATCTCGCATCGGTTGGCAGAGATTACCGAACTGGCCGACCGTGTGGCGGTGCTGCGGGACGGCAGATTGGTCGACGACCTGTCGGCTGATGGGATCACGGAGGCGCAGATCACCCGGCTGATGGTCGGGCGGCCTCTGTCGGATATGTTCCCTGCCCGCGCCCCCGCGACCGGCGATGTCATTCTCGATGTTGCGGGCATGAGCACCGACCACGTCTCTGATGTCACCCTGCAACTGCGCGCGGGTGAGGTCCTGGGCATTGGCGGGCTGATCGGAGCCGGGCGGTCCGAACTGGCCAAGGGTATCTTTGGCTTTCACCGCCGCACTGCCGGGGCGGTCCGCGTTGGCGGCAAAGATCTGCCCGCGGGCGATACCGCAGCGGCCATCGCCGCCGGTATCGGTTTTGCCCCCGAGGACCGCAAAGAAGAAGCCCTGCTGCTGATGCAGACCATCCTTGAAAACGCCGTGCTTTGCGTACCAAAAAAGGTATCAACCGGTGGCTTCTTCAGTCGGGCCAAGGCGCTGTAGCTGATTTCCGGTATCTCGAAACAGATGCGGCTCAAGGCGTCATCACTGGACGCCCCGATCACCTCGCTGTCGGGCGGCAACCAGCAGAAGGTGGTCCTGACCCGCTGGCTGGCGAGCGATCTCAAAGTGCTGATCCTGGATGAGCCGACCCGAGGCATCGACGTGGGCGCGCGGTCTGAAATCTATGACCTGATCCGCAGCCTGACCGACACTCAGGGGCTGGGCGTCATCGTCATTTCGTCAGAACTGCCGGAACTGCTCGGCCTTTCCGACCGCGTGCTCGTGATGGCCGAGGGCGGCATTCGTGCGGCATTCGACCGCAGCCAAGCGACCGAACAAAACATCATGGCCGCGGCCATCCCCCTTGGGCAGCGCACTGCCGGGGCACAACTCGAAGGAGCGGACCAATGACCGACCACACCACCAACACCCCAAACGAAGGGATCAGCATGCACCGTGTCATTGAACGTATCGGCATCCACAACATCAGCCTGCTGGTGGCTCTTGTCGGGCTTCTGGTCATCTTTGGCGTGCTGCGCGGCGATGTTTTCTTTTCGACGCGCAACCTCTTGAACATCGGCATGGGCGTGGCGATCCTTGGCGTTCTGGCGATCTCGCAGACCGGGGTGATCGTTTCCGGCGGACTTGATATCTCGGTCGGTTCGATCGTCGGCTTGACGACCGTCGCCACCGCGATGACGATCCAGGCGACCGATATGGCGGGGCTGGGCCTGTTGGCGGGCATCGTGATCGGCGGACTGGCCGGTCTGGTGAACGGGCTGCTGATTACCTACGGGCGGATCAACGCGGTCATCGTGACGCTGGGCACCATGGCGATCTTTCGCGGCGTCGCTTTCATCCTGTCGAACGGCCAGTCGATCTCGATCTTCAACGACTCGTTCCGCTGGATCGGAACCGGTCGCATCCTTGGCCTGCCTGCTCCGATCTGGGTCCTGATCGCGGTTGCCATCGGGTTTTATACCTTCATGCACAAGAGCATCGTCGGCCGGAACTACTATGCCATCGGCGGCAACCCCATCGTGGCGCGTCTGTCCGGCCTGAAGATCCCAAATTACCGCGTTGCCATCTACGTCGTGTCAGGCGTCATGGCGGGCGTGGGTGGCATCCTGCTGGCCGCGCGCACCGGGTCGGGCCAGCCGATTTCCGGTTCCGACGGCCTGGAACTGGAGGCAATCACGGCAGCGTTCCTTGGTGGATGCGCGATGCAGGGCGGCCGGGGGACCGTGGTCGGTGCGCTGCTTGGGGTTGCCATCATCGGCGTTCTCAACAATGGCATGATCCTGACTGCGGTTCCCACCTTCTACCAGATGCTGGCAAAGGGAACGCTTCTCATCCTTGCCGTTTTTCTGGCAGAGTACCGTTTGAACAAGAACTGAGGACGCATGGCGATCAACAAGGCGAAACCTGCCCCCCCGCGCCAACGCGAAATGGTGACCAGTACGCTGGCGCAAAGGATCCTGTCGGGCGAGTTTTCGCCCGGCAGTCGGTTGCCGACTGAAGCAGAGATGAGCGAGGAGATGGCCGTCAGCCGCACGGCGCTGCGCGAAAGCGTGCGGACCCTGGCCGGCAAGGGCCTGATCGAGAGCCGTCCCCGCATCGGCACTGTCGTCCTGCCGTCAGAGCAGTGGAACCACCTGGACAGCGACATCCTTGCCTGGCGCGAACGATTGCCACCAGACGTCAATTTCATCCGCGCGCTGACCGAGGCCCGGCAAGTCATCGAACCGGCCGCCGCAGAAATGGCCGCGCTACGGGCGGACGGGACCGACCTTGGCCGGATCCAGACCGCCTATGACCGCATGTGTGCCGGCCAGACCGACGACATCGAGAGCACGGTCGAAGCGGACGAAGATTTTCACCTGTCCATTCTCATGGCCTCCAAGAACGAGATTTTCGCCAACTTTGGCGCGGTGATCGGCTCCGCCTTGCGCATGAGCTTTCGCCTAACCACCCCCTCGGCGCAGAACTTTTCGGCGTCTCTGGACACGCACGGTGCTGTGCTCGAAGCGATCCGGATGCGCGACAGCGCCAAGTCGCGCGACCTTATGGCCGGGTTGATCGCCCTCGCCGCCCGTGAATTAAATACTCTTGCTGCCCGCACCACATCGGCGCCGAAACCCGACCCATGAGACCGGCAGCGGCGCGGCTCTGGAACAGTCAGGACATGAGCCAATCCGGGTCGAAAACCAGTCAAGACTTTCGGTGAATTCAGAACTGATCGGCCACCTCAGAGCGGCTTGGGCTGGCTCCCCAAAAGTCTGATCCAGTATTTATGAAACGTTTCATATTGACAGGATGTGAGCTTCATGGTCACGTTCAGCATGCTTTGAGGGCGGGTTGATTCCCGCAGGGAAGCTGAATTCTTGGGAGGAAAACATGAAATTTTACAATATCGTAGCCTCGGCTGCGACCGCTCTTTCTTTGCTTGCCGCACCGGCAATTGCTGAGGACAAGCCGGTCGTTGGGCTGGTCATGAAATCACTGGCGAATGAATTTTTCCAAAACATGCTGGAGGGTGCAGAAGCTCATGCAGCGGAACGGGGTGATTACGAGCTGCGCGCCGTTGGGATGCAGAATGAAACCGACTTTGAAAGCCAGATCAACGCAGTCGAAAACTTTATCACCCAAGGCGTTGATGCCATCGTGATCGCGCCCGCAGATTCCAAGGCAATGGTGCGACCGATCAAAAAGGCCATCGCCGCCGGGATCACAGTTGTGAACTTCGACGTCTCACTGGATGCGGATGCAAAAAAGGAACAGGGGCTTGAGCTGGCCTTTGTTGGTCCTGACAATCGCGGAGGGGCAAAGATGGCCGGCGATGCGTTGGCTCAGGCATTGGGCGAAGGTGCCAAGGTGGTCATCATCGAAGGCAACCCCGGGGCGGATAACGCAACCCAGCGCCGACTTGGATTTGAGGATTCTGTCGCAGAATACAAACTCGATTTGCTGGATAGCCGCACGGCCCATTGGGAAACCGAAGAGGCAAATCAGGTGTTTTCCACGATGCTGACCGCCCACCCCGATCTTCAGGGCGTGATGGCTGCCAATGATTCCATGGCCATCGGTGTGGTCAAAGCGCTGGAAAATGCGGGACGTGACGACATTCTGGTTGTCGGGTTCGACAATGTGCCTGCCGTTGGTCCGATGATTGAAGATGGCCGGATGTTGGCCACAGTGGACCAGTTCGGTCAGAAAATGGCGGCAGATGCAATTGATCTGGCGCTTGAAGTGGTTGCAGGCGGACCCGAGCTGGAAGGCTGGGTGAAGACCAACATCGAGCTGGTCACTAAGAAGTAGATCGTCGTGCAAGGGGCGTGATCGCCGCTCGTGCGGTCACGCCCAATCGCAGCACCTTCGGAAAATCAGCAAAGTGATACCTAAAATGAACGCAGCCCAGAAAGCAGCGCCGGAGAGGCCGATGCCACAGAATATCCTGACGGTCAGTGAGCTGAAAAAGCACTTTGGCGGGGTGCGGGCATTGGATGGGGTCAGTTTTTCGCTGACGCGCGGGGAAACACACGCACTTGTCGGTGAGAACGGCGCGGGCAAATCGACATTGATCAAGACACTGTCTGGCGCGTTTCCCTTCGATTCAGGTGACATTGTTTTGGACGATGCGCCCTACCGCCCCGATAGCCCGCATGAGGCAAAAGCCCGTGGGCTCCAAGTGGTGCATCAAGAATTTAATCTGCTGAACCATTTGAGTGTCGCAGAAAATATCTCAATCGAGGCGATGCCCCGCACCCGTTTTGGCATATTGGACCGCGCCGAGATGAATCGTCGCGCCCGTGCTGCGCTGGATGCGATCGGTCTGGGCGACATTGATGTCCGCGCCACGGTGCAGTCATTGGGAATTGCACATCGGCAATTGGTCGAAATCGCCCGCGCATTGCAATCGGACAGTTCAATTCTGATCCTGGACGAACCGACAGCGACCTTGACCGAACGGGAAACCAAGCGGCTGTTTGACATCGTCGCCGATATCAAAAGCCGGGGTGTCACGGTGGTTTTTGTCACCCACCATCTGAATGAAGTCTTTGCCATTTGTGACCGGGTGACGATCTTTCGCAATGGAAAGACGATCGCGACCGAAGTGATCGCCGAGACCACCCCCGCCGCCGTCGTCCGTCATATGGTGGGCCGTGAACTGGCCACAGAGCGCAACACCTATCAGAACAGGGACATCAGCGGTAAATGTGCACTGTCGACGCACAACCTGAAGGTCGCCAGCAACCCACATCCGGAGGGGCTGGATATTGCTGTCCACTATGGCGAAATCGTCGGGATCGCCGGTCTGGTCGGCGCCGGGCGGACTGAATTTCTACGCGGCATTTTTGCCGCCGATCCGATTGTGTCAGGCCACCTGGCTCGCAACGGGACTCCCATGGTGTTCCGGTCGCCACGCGACGCCATCTCCGCGGGCATCGCCTTTGTCACGGAGGACCGTAAAGAAGAAGGCTTGATCCTGGATATGCCGATATCGGCAAATGTCTCGCTCGCCAATATGGCATCGGTGTCCGGGCACGGGCTGATGCGTTTTGGACTGGAACGGCAACGGGCCGAGGATCATCGGGCCAAGCTACAGATCAAGTGCGGCAGTGTCTCCGACGCCGCTAGCAGCATGTCGGGCGGCAATCAGCAAAAGGTCGTTCTTGCCAAATGGCTGGCCCGAACCCCCGAGGTGTTGATCCTTGACGAACCCACCCGCGGCGTCGACGTCGGAGCCAAAGCAGAGATCTACGGCATCCTGCGCAAGCTCGCGCAGGAGGGTGCCGGGTTGCTGATCGTGTCGTCGGAATTGCCCGAACTGATGACCCTATGTGACAGGATTCTCGTCATGGCAAACCACCGGATCGTCGGCAGCGTTTCAAGGGACGATTTCACAGAAGAACATATTCTCAAGCTGGCGTATGGCCAGAATGGAACCGAAGAAGGAACAATCGCATGACCACCGAAACCCGGATGCTTTCAGCCCCGTCGCGCCGCGCGGTCTCGGTGCGCGCAATCATCAATAACGCCGGGATCGGACTGGCATTGTTGGCGCTGATACTGTTCTTCTCGCTCGCGTCAGAGTTCTTTTTGACGGCCAATAATATTACCAACATCCTGACCCAGATTACGATCAACCTGATCCTCGCAGTGGGTATGACCTTTGTGATCCTGATCGGAGGCATTGATCTGTCGGTTGGTTCGGTCATGGCTTTTGCGGCCGTGGTCGCGGGCAAGGCCATCACATTGCCCGGGTTGGGTGTTGTCGAATTGATCGCGCTGGCCTGTGTGGCGGGATTGCTGACCGGCCTGATATCCGGGCTGCTGAACGGGGTTATCAGCGCCTATTGGGGGTTGCCGTCCTTCATCATCACGCTGGGAATGCTGAACATCGCCCGCGGGGCAGCGCTGCATGTGTCGGATGCCCAGACAATCTATTCCTTTCCCTTTGCCTTCGAAGAATTCGGGTCGGCGCTGATCTACGGTGTGCCGGTGGTGTTCCTGGTGGCACTGCTGATTACCCTGCTGGCGTGGTTTGTCCTGAACTGGACGGTATTTGGCCGGCTTTTGTATGGGATCGGCAACAACGAAGAAGCCGTACGACTGGCGGGGCATCATGTGTTCTGGCTAAAGGTCGCCGCGTTTACGATCTGTGGTTTCACAGCGGGCATTGCTGCCATCATCTATATGGCGCGGCTGAGCATCTCGAGCCCCATTGCCGGGATCGGATTTGAGCTGAACGCGATTGCTGCTGTCATCATCGGCGGCACCAGCCTTGCCGGTGGGCGTGGGTCGGTGATCGGGACGCTGTTGGGAGCCTTTATCATTGGCGTGCTGGCCAATGGTCTGATCCTGATCGGATTGAACGATTTCATGCGCCAAATGATCACCGGTGTGGTTATTATCGTGGCCGTTATCCTGGACCACTACCGTGCAAAGTATTCGGCGACATGAAACGTACACCTTTGTTGAACCGTCACCTGAGCGCGTTGATTGCCTCATTGGGGCATCTGGATGAAATCGTGATAGCGGATGCCGGGCTGCCAACTCCCAGGGATGTCCCTGTCATTGATCTGGCACTGGTCGCCGGGACGCCCGGGTTCCTGGATGTCCTGCGGGCCCTGAAACACGAACTGTGTGTCGAGGGGGCCATATTGGCGCAAGAGGCGGCGCCCGCACTGGTGGCCGAAGTGCAGTCGGAAATGGACGGTTGGGGCGGACCGACCCCAATTGCGATCAGCCGCCTACCGCATGCCGCCTTCAAGGCCCGAACCCCCACGGCCCGGGCCATCATCCGCAGCGGCGAGACCACGCCTTATGCCAATATTATCCTGATTTGCGGAGTGGCTTTTTGACCGTCGTTGTCGTGGGCAGTATCAACATTGACCTGACAATGTATCTGGATCGCTGGCCCGGGATCGGCGAGACGCTGACAGCGCGTGACAGTGCCGTTTCGCTGGGCGGCAAGGGGGCCAATCAATGTGTCGCGGCGACGCGGCTTGGTGCGCAAACGGCGATGCTTGGCGCGATTGGTGACGACAGCTATGGACGCGAAGCCGTGGCGGCGCTGCAGCGCGCCCATATTACCCTTGGTCTGAAAACTGTCACTGAGAGTGCGACAGGCATGGCCTGTATCGACGTCGGCCCGGAGGGGGACAATATGATCCGGCTGGCTGCGGGGGCAAATGCGACGCTAAGCTCCGCAGATGTGAGGGAGCAGGCCGCTCTTTTTAAGGACGCGCGGGTGGTGTTGCTGCAAAACGAAACCCCGCTGAACGCCGCCTTGGAGGCCGCTCGTCTTGGCCGCGAAGCTGGGGCCTGCGTGATCATGGACCCGGCACCGGTGCCTGTTCCGGTCTGGGAGACATCCGTCTTCGCTGCTTTTGATATCTTGACCCCGAACGCGGCCGAGGCCGAACACATCCTGCAAACCCCACTGAGAAGTACACAGGCCGCTTTGACGGGCGCACGGGCGTTGGCGGCCTTTGCACGCCGTGGGGCCATCCTCACCATGGGCGGCGCGGGTGTTGCATGGTGCGTGGATGGCAGCACCGGCTATTTGCCTGCTGCGGCGGTCAAGGTTGTGGATACCGTTGCCGCCGGTGACTGTTTTAATGGTGCGCTGGCATCTGGTCTGGCCCAAGGCTGGGATGTGGCCACGGCGATTGGTTTTGCGGTGCGGGCGGCAGCGCTGTCGGCCAGCCGAAAGGGCGCGCAGATATCCCTGCCCTCTCGCGCTGAAGTCGAGGCCTTCGGCACGGTGGCACTTGCGAGCGAAAATAACTCGACAGTATAAGGATCGGCACGCAGTACGGACTATCTTGGCAGGGGCCGAACATGTCGACGATCAAAGATGTGGCGAAACTCGCCGAGGTTTCGGTGGGCACGGTCTCAAAAGTGATCTCCCGCGACCCCACTGTAAAGGCTGCCTTGCGCGAAAGGGTCTTGGCCGCGATCGAGACCCTTGGGTACCGGCCAAACCATTCCGCGCGCGCCCTGCGCACCAATCGCATTGATGTGATTGGCCTCGTCGTGCCTGATATCACAAACCCGTTTTTTGCCCAGCTTGCCAAATGTATCGAAGCCGAGGCCGCGATGCGCAACCTGACCGTGATGCTGGCCAACTCCCACGACGATGAAGCCACTGAGCGGCGGCAATTGTCCACGCTGCTTGACCGCGCCCCGCGCGGCGTGATCATCGTCGCCTCGTCAGAAAGTGGCAGGTTAGAATATCAAACCGACATTCCCATTGTGTCGGTGGACCGGCGATTTCAGACCTATCCATTGATTTCGACCCACCACGCGGAGGGATCGGCGCAATTGGCAAAACACCTGATTGGCTTGGGTCATCGGCGGATCGCTTACATTGCCGGTCCGCAAAACACTCGGGTGGGGCGGGCGCGAAAAGAAGGCTTTGCGACTTTTTTCACCCGCGAGCTGGCCGCCGATCCCAACGCGTCGTTGCGTTTTTATGACGGGCATTATGACTATCAGTCGGGAGAGGATATCGGCCGTGAGATATTGGCAGAGGACCCGGCTGTGCGCCCAACCGCCATTGCCGCTGCCAGCGACCAGATCGCGATTGGGGTGATGCGTGCCGCGCGCGATCTGGATATTTCGATACCTGATCAACTGTCAGTTACGGGGTTTGACGATATTGATCTTGCCGCGTTGATCGTGCCACGGCTGACGACGCTGAAACAGCCAACGGCCGAGATTGGCGCCGCGGCGGTGTCTGTCTTGATCGCTGAGGACGAAAGTGCCGAGGATATCAAACTGCGCGGTGAAATCGTCGTGCGCGGGTCGACCGGACCGGTGAATGCTCTGCTGACCGGAAAATCTCAACGCGTCTGACATTCGCGTATCTATCCCCTCATCAAAGACCAGAAATTTCCCCCTGACTAGGGCCAGGATGGCCTTGGTGAGATATCGTTGCAGCCCCCTGAGCGGTATAGATTCACATGTCGAAACCATGCGGGTGGACGGGACAGTTGCGCAAGCCCGCCCCTGCCCGCGACCGTCCGACGAATTGGTCCAGCTACAACAATGCACTTTGAAAGCGCGGATCGCGTCTGATCTGGCTGGACAAAGAGATTACCTGGCTCGCGCTGCATGTTGGCCGCCTCGGTCGCTGACGACGAACCGAAGCATGTTCCCAAAGAGCTTCATCCAGACCCCGCTGGACGCGATCTGATCGACTGAGCCAACGCAGTCATGAGCCTGGATGTATAGCGTCGTTGATGATGTGCTGGACCGGGCCCACCGTGCCCTTCTGGATGTGCAGGCATATGGCGCTGTGGTGCGAGGCGAGGTGTGACTTGGCGAGGGCGGGCGCGTCTGGTAGCTCTGCGCCATGGACAGCAGCACTCCGAATCGTCAGGCATCTCGGTCGCGTGATCCGGAGCGCACCAAGGGAGAGATCCTGGCGGCCGCGCTGGCGGTCTTTGCGGAGAATGGCTACGACGGGGCCAGGATTCAGCAAATCTCGCACCGCGCTGGATGCAATCCCCGGCTGATCTACCATTATTTTGGCAGCAAGGACGACCTCTACCTCGCTGCGCTACGCAAGATCTATGCGGAGATCCGCTCTCGGGAGGAGGACCTCAATCTTGCGGCCCTCGCGCCGCGGGAGGCCATACTTCGGCTGGCCGAATTCACCTTCGATTTCTTTGATGGAAATGCACCATTTGTGTCCATCACCCGCAGCGAAAACCTGCTCGGTGGGCAGTACATTCGCCAGTTGCCTGAAATCAATCGGCTGTCGAATCCGCTGATTGAGAAGATTGCGGAGGTGCTGAAGCGGGGCGAGGGTACGGGAGAGATCCGGCCCGGGATCGACCCGATGCAGCTGTACATCAGCATCGTCGCACTGAGCGCTCATCACATCAACGCCGCGCATACGCTTTCAGCGACCTTCGGAACGGATCTGACAGACCCGAAGTGGCGGCAGACTCGGCGCGCCCATGTCGTGACGCTGGTCGCCGCAGCCGTGTCGAAAGAGAAATCGCAAAGTTAGCGCAGCGAAAGCGCGCAGTCTGTGCTGTGGCATATGGGGAGGTTGCATGCATTTGCCCCATTTCCTGCACAAAAAACGTGCACCTTCAATTATAATTCAACGAGCGTTTACTTATTTGTTTCGGAGGACATGCGCTGTCGCGCAAAGCTGTCTCCATGAACATGACATCCAATATTCCCGCACCGACCTTGCCCATCGCGACACCGGAAACGACCCCGGCCTCCGTCCGAGCCAGGTCGGCGATCGAGCTTCAGGCCGCCTCTGTTGTCTTTGGCACCGGTGAGACGGCCGTCACCGCGCTCTCCCCGACCACGCTCAAGATGGCATCCGGCGAATTCCTCGCCCTTGTCGGGCCATCGGGCTGCGGCAAATCGACGATCCTCAAGCTGGTCAGCAACCTGATCCGACCCTCTGCGGGCGTCGTGCTTGTCGGAGGACGGGAGGCCGCGGCCCGCAAGCTGCGGATCGGCATGGCGTTCCAGAACCCGACCATGCTGCCCTGGCTGACCATCGAGCAGAACGTCATGATGCCGCTCAAGATCGTCGAGCCGTTCAAGCGCAGCTACCGGCAGGACAAGAAAGGGGCCTTCCGCGACCGGGTGCACGCATTGCTAAAGCAGGTGGGTCTGGGTGACTTCGCCAATCACTTTCCGTGGCAGCTCTCGGGCGGCATGTTGCAACGCTCCAACCTGTGCCGTGCGCTGATCCATGAGCCGGACCTGCTGCTGCTCGACGAGCCCTTCGGAGCGCTCGACCAGTTCACCCGCGAGGAACTCTGGCAGATCATGCAGGATCTCTACCTCGACCGCGCGCCGACCGTGTTGCTTGTCACCCACGACCTGCGCGAGGCGGGTTTCCTTGCCAGCCGCATCTGCGTGATGAGCGCACGGCCCGGGCGGGTGATCTCTGACGAGCCGGTAACGCTGCCACAGCCGCGCGATATCGCCACGATCTATAGCCCTGAATTCGTCGAAATGACCCAGAACCTGCGCGAGATGATCGCGCAAGCCCGTAGCTCCTGAGGGCCGCCCAATGTCAGATAACCTACGCACCCGCTTCCTCTCCACCTCTCTCATCGTCGGGTTTTTCCTGCTGTGGGAGGTGCTTTGCATCATCCTCAATGTCTCGGACCTCGTTTTGCCGCGTCCGTCCGAGATCCTCGTCACGATGTACAACCGCTTCCCGGTCCTGTGGCCGCATATCCTGCAAACGCTCTCCACGACGTTGATCGGTTTCGCATTCGGCGTGACCATCGGTGTCGCGCTTGGGGTGATCGTCGGCACCTCCAAGGTGGCCTACGCCGTGGCGTATCCGCTGCTGGTGGGTTTCTCTTCGATCCCCAAGGTCGCTGTCGTGCCCATTTTTGTGCTGTGGTTCGGCTCCGGAACGACGCCGGCGATCCTGACGGCCATGGTGATCTGCGTCTTCCCGATCGTGGTGAACATCGCGACCGGCTTGGCCACGACCGAGCCCGAGCTTGAGGACGTGCTCAAAACCATGGGTGCCTCCCGGTCCGAGATCCTGTGGAACGTCGGGCTGCCACGCGCGATGCCCTATTTTTTCGCGTCGCTGAAGGTGGCGATTACGCTCTCCTTTGTCGGGGCGGTCCTGTCGGAAACCGTGGCCTCCAATATGGGGATCGGCTTCGTGATGATGACGGCCTCGTCAAATTTCCAGGTCTCCCTGGTCTTTGCCGGGCTGATCCTGCTCGCGCTGATGGGGGTCATTCTTTACGCGATATTTTCGCTGCTCGAACGCCGGATCACCGGTTGGGCCACCCGTGGCAACGACATCGCGATCACCTGACCCAGAGAACCGTCGGGGACAAGGCCCCCCGAGCGGAACTGCAACTGAAAACAACCAAAAAGGGATGACAATTATGAAACATACAATGATCTCGGCCGTGCTTGGCGTCATGCTCAGTGCCGTCCCGGCTTTCGCCGAGATGACGGACATCCGGTTCACGCTGGGCTGGAAGACGCAAGGCTCCGACGCGCCCTTTCTCGTGGCGCTCAACAAGGGCTATTTCGAAGAAGAAGGCCTCAACGTTACAATCGACCAGGGCGAAGGCTCTGCCGCGACAATCACACGCATCATGGGTGGGGCCTATGACGCGGGCTTTGGCGATATTAACGCGATCATCCAAAATGCCGCCGCCCGCCCGGGGGAGGCACCGGTCATGGTCTTCCAGATGTGGAACCGCCCCCCCTTCGCCATTGCCGTTTCCAAAGAAAGCGGCATCACCAAGCCGAAAGATCTGGAAGGCCTGACGCTGGGCGGTGCGCAGGGCACGCCGACGACCCGGCTCTTCCCGGTCTTCGCGCGCCTGAATGACATCGACATTGATACCGTCGCCTACGAATCCCTCGCGCCGAACCTGCAAGAACCTATGCTGATCCGCGGCGACATCGACGGTGCCTATACCTTCACCGTGTCGAGCTGGTTCAACCTGATTGCCAACCGCAAGGACCCGGCCAAGGACTTCACCTGGCTGAACTACGAAGATTACGGGATGGATCTTTATTCCAACGGTATGATGGTCTCGCGCGCGCTTCTGACGGAGAATCCTGACGCTGTTGCCGGCCTTGTGCGCGCAGTGACCAAGGCGACGATGGAAATCACCAAGGACCAGGACGTGGCGGTCGAGGCGATCGTGGCTTTTGATAATCTCGTGGATCCCGAACTTGAGCGCGCCCGTCTTGAGTTCGCCCTGACCAAGCTGATGAACCACAGCGAAACCGCCGAGACCGGTATCGGCGGCCTCGTGGAGGCCCGTCTGGCGCGCTCGATCGACCTGATCGTCGAGGGTTATGGCCTCGAGGCGACGCCTGCCGCTTCCGAGATCTTTGACGGCTCGTTCCTGCCGCCGGTGGCCGAGCGCACGCTCGACGTCGCACTCAACTGATCCTGCCTGAACCGGGAGATGAATGCGCGCCGGACCTGTCCGGGGCGCATTTTGCTCTCTGTCGCCCGCCGAAAGGAAAGACACTATGGACATCCGCACCGATTCCGCAGCCGCAGCCAAGGCCCTCGTCGAGGCCTATCTCGAACGCTCGATGGTTCCCGATCCCGAAGGGGCCGCGCAATATACGGCCGCCGACCTCAGCATAACCTTCACCGGAGGTCGGCGGTTTTCCGCACCTGCCGAATGCACCGCTTTCAACGCCAAGCGCTATGCCTGGGTGAAGAAGAAATTCCTGCGCACCGATGCGGCGCTAGACGCCGAGACCGGTGACGTGCATGTTTACAACACCGGCTACCTCTACGGGGAGTGGAAGGATGGCAGCGCTTTTGAGACCAACCGCTACATTGACATCTTCGTCGTGCGCGACGGCAAGATCGTCAGCACACAGGTCTGGAACGACAGCGCAGAAATCCTGCTCGACAAGGCCGGTATTGCGGAGGCCCCTCTTTGATGCAACTGAAGACACATGGACGCTATGACTACAGCGCCATAACAAAGCGCCCGGTCTATGATTGGCCGGGCGGCAAGCGCCTGGCGGTCTACATTGGGCTCAACCTTGAGCATTTCGCTTTTGGCGAGGGACTTGGGGCGGAGCTGGCTCCGGGCGGGCCGCAGCCCGATGTGCTCAACTATGCGTGGCGCGACTACGGCAACCGGGTCGGCGCATGGCGGCTGCTGGAGATGTTCGACGCGCTGGACATGCCCGTCAGCGTGCTTACCAATTCCGTTATGTACGACTATGCTCCGGCGCTGATGGACGCACACCGGGCGCGCGGCGACGAGATCGTCGGCCATGGCCGCACCAATTCCGAACGTCAAAGCGTGTTGTCGGAGGCGGAAGAGGCCGCACTGATCGCTGAAGCAACCGATGTCCTGACCCGTGCGGAAGGCGTCGCGCCGCGCGGCTGGCTCTCTCCCTGGATCGCGGAAAGCCCCGTGACGCCGGACCTGCTGAAGGCGGCAGGCTATGACTACACCCTCAATTGGGCGATGGACGACCAGCCGGTTTGGATGCGCACGGCGCATGGCCCGCTGTTGTCGATCCCCTATCCGCAGGAAGCCAACGACATCCCCTCCATCGTCGGGCGCAAGGACGGGGCGGATGCTTTTGCTCAAATAGTGCAGGAGAATTTCGACGAGATGCGCGCGCAATCGGTTGCGCAGCCACTCGTCATGGGCATCGCCCTGCACCCCTATCTTGTCGGTCAACCCTTCCGCCTGCGCGCCCTGCGCCGCGTGTTGCAGCATATCTGCGCGCATCGCGACGAGATCTGGCTGACCCGCGCCGGCGACATCTTCGACTTCTGCCAAACCTGTGACGCAATCCCCAGGCCTGAGTGAGACTGCAACGCACAGGCCGTCCGCCTGCTCAGGGCACTTCTTGCGCTCGACCATGGTATGCAACTGACCCCAACACGGGGCCATGCGCTGTTATGTCCTGACGATCTCGGCAACGGTGAAAGCGGTCAGACGCGCTTCGAAGACCTGGCGCGCCGCGTGAAGTGCGTCGTTTGTTGCGCTGTTTGCCGCCCGCGCCAGCAGGCAACTGGGTTGGCCCTCATCGGGAGAGATCGCAAAGAGCTCCGGCGAGCCGAGCGCCCTGTACAGATCCAGCAGAGATATGTCCTCTAACGGCCGCGACAGGCTCCACCCGCCGCCATGCCCCTTGGTGGAGCTGAGCAGCCCAGCATTTCGTAACCCGGCAAGCGTGCGCCGCACCACTGTGGCATTTGTCTCCAGCATGCCGGCGATCTCCTCCGATGTCGCGGGACGATCCATTTCCGCCAAATGCAACAACGCGTGCAAAACGCGGGGAAGTCGGCTGTCGGTTCGCATGGCACCTCTCATGATACTTTTGATGATACGAGAGTTGACCTCTCGTCCTTATACGTGTCATATGATGTTACGAAAGATTCGCCCCAAATACCAGAGTTTCCAGATGACCGTGACCGTTTCTCGGACCCGATGGCTTGCCATGGGTTTCCTTTGCCTTGGCAGTTTTATGAATCTGCTAGATGTGACCATTGTCACTGTCGCCCTGCCGCGCATCCAGACCGATTTGGGCGCGACGCCGACCCAGTTGGAATGGGTGGCTGTGATCTATGTTCTGGCGCTGGCGGTCGGGCTGTTGCCGATGGGCCGGTTCGGGGACAGTTGGGGGCGCAAGCCTCTGTTCATCTGGGGGATGCTCGGCTTTACTCTCGCCTCCGCGGCCTGCGCCGGGGCCACGAGCATCACCATGCTGATCGGTGCACGCTTGGTGCAGGGTCTGTCTGCGGCCCTGATGGTGCCGCAGGTGCTGGCGATCTTGCACGTCACCTTTCCGCCCGAAGAAAAGACCCGAATTATCGGCCTGTTTGCCGCGCTGTCGAGCCTCGCCGCGGTTGCCGGGCCGGTTGTCGGAGGCGGATTGATCGCCCTCGACCCCTGGGGGCTGCATTGGCGGGTGATCTTCCTTGTCAATGTGCCATTGGGGGCCGTGGCCATCATTGGCGCAGGGCTTACGGTTCCGGCCGACAGGGGTGTTTCGCGTCAGGTCGATTGGGTCGGCACACTGCTGTTTGCGCTGACGACGGTCTGCCTCGTGCTGCCGTTGATCGAGGGGCGCGCCTTGGATTGGCCGTGGCAGATGATGGCGCTTCTGGTCGCCGCGATACCGCTGGCGGGACTGACGGTCAGCCATATGCTGCGCCGGGGGCGCCACGGTGCGGCCGTCCTCATCCCCACCAGTCTGTTGCGCAATTCGGCGTTTTTGCAGGGCCTGGTCCGGGTCGTATTTGTCTTTTCCGGGATCCCGGGCTTCTTTCTCGTGTTGAGCGTTTACCTCCAATCGGGTCTCGGTCTGACACCACTGCAAAGCGGCCTTGCGACGGCAGCGTTTCCGGTTGGGGTCATGGTGGCCTCGATGAATGCCGCCCGCCTGGGCGATTGGCCCCTGTCCGGGCGGATTGGTCTTGGCACGGGGGCGCTGGCGACAGGCCTGGCGCTGACGGCGCTGGTGCTCTGGCAGGCCGGCGCGGGCATCGCGTCATGGCACCTGACGGCGCCGCTGCTGATCTGTGGACTCGGCATGGGAACGGTGGTGGTGGCGCTGTTCCAGTCGGTGATGGCCACCGCCCCGGCGGCGGAATCCGGTGCCGCTTCGGGCGCGGTGCAGGCCTTCCAGCAAATCGGCGCCGCACTTGGCATCGCCATCGTTGGCAGCGTCTACTTCGGCTTTTTGACAACCGCAGCGCCGCTGTTGGCCTTGATGGCGGCCTGCATCTATCCGTTCACCCTCTTTACCCTTCTCGGCCTTGGCAGCCTGCTCAACCACAGAAAGGAAACCGCATGAGACCTCCTGTCCTCGACACCGACACCCCTGAAAGTTTCTGGGATCGCCATTGGACCGGGATGACCCGGCCCAGCAGCGGCACGCCCACCGCCGTGCTGGCGCGTCTGGTCGCGGGGCGTCTTGCCGGTCGGGCCGTGGATCTTGGCTGCGGGCGCGGCGACGATGTGGTCTGGCTTGCCCGGCAAGGGTGGCAGGGGGTCGCCGTCGATGTCTCGCCCGCCGCCCTGAAGGCAGTGGAGCAAAATGCCCAGGCCGCTGGCGTCGCGGAGAAAATCACCTGCGCGCGCCATGACCTGTCCCAAAGCCTGCCCGATGGTGCCTTCGACCTTGTCCTGTCGATGTTCACCCACTCGCCACTGGATTTCGACCGCGCCGCCGTGCTGCGTGCTGCTGCAACCCTCGTCGCGCCAGGTGGACTGCTGCTGATCGCGGGACATGGAAGCCTTGCCCCCTGGGCCTGGACCGATCCGGAGATCCAGATTCCGACGGCGCAGGACGTGGCTGACGCTCTTGCCCTGCACGATTGGAAGGTGGTTGAAATCGCCGACTACCCCCGCGAGGTGCGTGGGCCCGACGGGCAAATGGTGGAGGTGCTCGACTGTGTTACCGCTTTGGAACGACCCGGAGACTAAGCGCACCGGATCCGGTCGGCGGGCTTGCGGAGGGGTTCGCAGTGGAAATCACGCTGTCGCGCTGAACAATGTCCTGCAGGGGGCGCTGGTCTCTTTCGTCAATCCTCCATGAAATTGACTGCGGCCTTCGCACCACCCCTTTATTTGTACGTAATATTGTACATCTTGTGCGTATGCTATACGTATAGAGGGGCAAAGGAGAGTCGACATGGATGTTGTGACCTATTCAGACGCGCGCGCTCAACTGAAGAGCGTCATGGATCGGGCGATCCACGACAAACAAGAAGTCGTGGTGACGCGCAAAAAAGGTGAATCGGTGGTGGTCGTATCCTTGGAAACCTGGAACGCCGTCAACGAGACGCTGCATCTGTTGTCGACACCGAACAACGCATCTCGGTTGCGCGCGTCGATCGCGCAACTTGATGCTGGTACAGGCGAAGAGCGTGAGCTGCCCGAGTGAAGCTGGTTTTTTCTGATCAGGCCTGGGAAGACTATCAGTACTGGGTCAGCACCAACGACAAGGTGCGTGAGCGGATCAACGAGCTGATCAAGCAATGCAAGCGGACCCCTTTTAAAGGAACCGGCAAGCCGGAACCTTTGAAGGGCGACCTGACCGGCTGGTGGTCCCGGCGCATTTCGCAGCAAGATCGCATGGTTTACCGGGTCACCGGGACCGGCGACAGCCAAAGGCTGGAGATTGCACAACTGCGGTTCCATTACTGAATTTCCGGCCTGTTGCTCCCTTGAACAGGTTGCCCATTCCAGAAGTCGTCGCCAGTTCAGCGGACTTTGCTTCATGTTTGCGGGCCTCTGAAACACGGCCGCGATCTCGTAGATGCGTGGCCAAGTCGATCTCAATTGAATAGCTTAAGGCGGTCGCCCCCAGGCGTTCCGCCTCGTTGCAGAGCACGGCAAGCTCTTCTGGGGCGGCCTCCCCGGTCAACAGTCGAACCAAAAGGCGCTCGCGCGCCACAGCCAGCAGGCCAGGCCTATGGCGGGTTGCTTCGAAACCTTTCTGCGCGTGCTCCAGCGCTTGCAGGATTGTTGAGATCGGTCGGAGTGCATTTCGCGCTTTTTGAGCCGCCACGATCCAGGTGTCGGCTCCAAGGTGGGGGAACCCGGCAAGGCGGGCAAAGTGGGCGCTGCGTTCGGCGCAGGCCAGGACCTCAGATGTGGTGGTGGCGGTTGCCGCAAGCCAACGTTCGGCGGTCGCCGCGCGATACGGCGACACAACGGCCAGGTCAGGGATGAGGGACTGAAGTTCTGACCGCGCCGCCTGTGGCGGGATCATCCAAGTCATGCCAGCCAGCAATTCAACACGTAGGAAAAGGACCCGCAGAACGATGGAGTCAGAGATGCCGCTGGTCATGAGGGCGCCAGCATGCGCGCGGGCTTGGGCGACATCACCCGTCGATTGGGCCTCAAGGCCAATCAGCTGCATTCGAAAGAGCTGTTTCTCGGACGGATCGGCGGCAACGAGACTGGCCCGTTCGAGCATGTGCCGAGCGGCGTTGAAGTCCCCCTGTTCGAGCTTCAGGCGCGCCAGCCATTCATATTCTGCGGGGGAGAGCCCCTCAGGAAGTTCGCTCAGCCAGGCAGCCAGGTAGTCACCGCATGAAACTGCCGATTTGAGTTGTTCTAACGTGTCCAATGTCCCAACATCTGATGCACCAGGCTAAGTCTTTGCGACGTCGAAAACCCGCGCCAAATTCGGACGGCGGATCGAGTGCAGAACGGCCAGGCGCGCGACATCACGAAGGCCATGGTCAGCACTTCTACTTTCTAATCCAGGCAAATTCTCAAATCTATGCTGCAAAGCGCGTGTTGGGGGAAACGGCGGTTGGCGGGCCAGGGTCCCCTGTTCGGGCCGTCAGGCACTGCTGGCAACGTCGATCCCGGCGATCAATGCGGTGTTGCGGATGTGTTCGCGCATCGCTTCTGCGGCCGCTTCGCCCTCGCGGCGCTGCAGGGCTGACAGGATCGACCGGTGTTCCTTGATCGACGCTTCCATTCGGGCGACTTCGGTTCTGGGGATGGGGGCGCGTTGGCTTTCGGTCAGGACATCGTTGATTGATTTGTAAAACCCGCGCAGCATCCCATTCGGGCAGGCCTCGGCGATCAACGCGTGAAAGGTCAGGTCCGCCTGGACATGGGTTATCAGGTCTCCGCTGCGCCAGGAGGTTTCAAAGGCCTGACAGGCCTCACTGAGCTCTGCCAGTTGGGCGCCGTTCAGAACCGGCGTCGCAAGTCGGCACAGTTCGGATTCCACCAGCATCCGGGTTTCGAAAACCTCCGACAGGGAGAAACTGCCATCAAACCGCCAGGCCAGCGGCGGCTTTGCTTCGGCGCGGGAGCTGTCGACAACAAAGGTGCCGCGCGCAGGCAGGGTGCGCAACAGGCCCAGCGTTTCCAGGGTCATCAGCGCCTCACGCAAGGAGGCGCGCGACACGCCGAGCTGTTCTGCCAGCAGGCGCTGCGACGGAAGTTTGGTGTCCGGAGGGAAGGCGCCTTCACGAATCATCGCTTGAATCCGTCGGCTGACGACCTCGGTCACGGGCAGTTTTCCGTAGTCTTCTTGCATTCCTACCGTCCATTTTCTGAGCGTTGCCGGATCTTTGGCACACATGTGTTGAAATAACGATTGCATAAAACGCCAACTCGCGCCAGCTTGTTCATACCGGTCCGACTGGTCAGACCACTCAAGATAAATAATGCCGGAAAAGCACAGGGAGATCATGAAAATGAACAAGCTCATCCAAGGTACCGCGCTCGCCGCCGCGCTTTTTGCAACGACCGCCACCGCCCAGGACGTCCTGGAAGTCGGCGCCAACATCGGCAATGTGCCGTGGGAATTCCAGGACGCCGAAGGCAATTTCACCGGCTTTGAAGTTGAACTGGCCAATGCTGTTGCCGACAAGCTCGGCCGCGAGATCGAGATCATCAACATCCCATTCAACGGATTGTTTTCAGCTGTTCAGTCCGGCCGCATTGACATGGCAATGTCGTCGATCACCATCACCGACGAGCGTCTGAAATCCGTCACCTTCGCGCAGCCCTATTATGACAGCGACCAGTCCCTGACGGTGACAGCCGAAGGCCCTGCCTCGCTCGACGACATGAAAGACAAGGTCGTGGGCGTCGATACCGGTTCCACCGGCGATATGTGGGCAACGGAGCATGCCGAGGACCACGGCTTTGCCAATATCCTGCGCTACGAAGGCCTCGCCCCGGCGATGCTGGATCTGCAGGCCGGGCGTATCGACGGTTACATCTCTGACATTCCGGCGCTGCAGTATTACGTCAAGGACAAGCCGGCGCTGAAAGTGGTTCAACGCATCACCACCGGCGAGAAATATTCCTTTATGTTCGACAAGGACGCTGCGCTTGCAAGCGACGTGAACGAGATCCTCACCGGCCTCAAGGAAGACGGCACCCTGGCGGCGCTGCATGAAAAATGGTTCGGCGCTGCGCCCGAGGCAGATACCTCTACCGTGACTGTCCTGGACATGCCGGCCGCGAAATAACCGCAAAACCTCATCGCTTGGAACCCGGCCGTGGGTCGGGTTCCGGCAAGGAAATACCATGGATCTGTTTGAGACTTTCTTCAATCTCGAGGTGCTGCAGCAAAGCTGGCCGATGCTCATCAAAGGGCTGTGGCTGACGCTGAAACTGGGCATCGCGAGCATCATTGCCGGGCTCGTGCTGGGGCTGTTCCTGTGCCTGTTGCGGCTCTATAGCGTGGCCCCGGTCCGGTTTCTGACCCGTTGCTACATCAATGTGTTCCGCTCGATCCCGCTGCTCGTTCTGTTGATCATCGTTTATTACGCGCTGCCCTTTGTCGGCATTCGCCTGTCTTCCTTTGCCTCGGCGATGGCCGCACTGACCCTGGTCTCTGGCGCCTATACGGCAGAGATCTTTCGTGCCGGCATCGAAGCAGTGCCAAAGGGACAGTTCGAAGCCGCCGCCGCCCTTGGCCTGAGCCCGCGCCAGACGATGGCGGATGTGATCCTGCCGCAATCGGTGCGCATCGTCATTCCGCCGCTGACCAACAATTCGATCAATGTGATCAAGGACACCGCGCTGGCCTCGGTGGTGGCAATGCCAGATCTGCTGAAACAGGCCACACAGGCCCAGGCGCTGGCCGCCAATCCGACGCCACTGATCGGCGCGGCTGCGATTTACCTGGCCTTCCTGCTGCCGGCGGTCTTGTTGGTCGGTCAGCTGGAAAACCGCATGAACCGGGGGAAATCGTGATGACCGGCTACATCAGCATCAGAAACCTGCACAAATACTACGGTCCGTTTCACGCGCTGACCGGCATCGACCTGGACATTGCCGAAGGCGAGGTGGTTTGCGTTGTCGGCCCGTCCGGGTCCGGCAAATCAACCCTGATCCGCTGCATCAACATGCTGGAACCTTTCAGCGAGGACAGCGAAATCCTTGTCGATGGCGTGCGGGTCAAACCCGGCGCCAATCTGGCCAAGGTGCGCACGGAGGTGGGCATGGTGTTCCAGAGCTTCAACCTCTTTCCGCATCTGACCGTGCGGGAAAACATCATGCTGGCACCACGCCGGGTGCGCCGGACGCGCAAATCCGAAGCCTCGGCCGAAGCGGACCGGCTGTTGGCGCGGGTCGGGTTGACCGACCATGCCGATAAATATCCAAGCGGTCTGTCCGGCGGCCAGCAACAGCGCGTGGCCATTGCCCGCGCGTTGGCGATGGAGCCGCGCGCCTTGCTGTTTGATGAACCGACATCGGCGCTTGACCCCGAAATGGTCGGCGAAGTGCTGGACGTGATGCGCGATCTGGCCCGCTCTGGCGTCACGATGATCGTGGTCACGCACGAAATGGGATTTGCCCGGCAGGTCGCAGACCGCGTGATTTTCATGGATGGCGGCGCCGTCGTCGAAAGCGGCGATCCCGCCGACATCTTTGCCGCCCCAAAAGAAGCCCGCACCCGCGATTTTCTGCAGGCCGTGCTGGACCATTGATTCAAGAATGAGGACAACAGGATGCCCGAGCATCAAGACCAACTGAACATGGCGCAGCTGCGCGGAAAATTCCCGGCGCTGGCCAAGGACTGGACCTTTTTCGACAATGCGGGCGGGTCCCAGACCCTGCAGGGGGCGATTGACCGGATCGTCGAGTTTCTGACCCACCGGGATGTGCAGATTGGCGGCAGCTACGAGATTTCACTGGCCGCTGCCGATGCGCTGATGCAGGGCCGCAAGGCCGCGCAGCTGTTGGTCAATGCCGACCGCCCCGAAGAGATCGTGTTTGGCCCGTCGACAACCGTGCTGACCCAGACCCTGGCCGCCGCGATGCGCAGCCAGTTCAGCCCCGGCGACGAGGTCATCGTCACCCATGCCGATCACGAATCCAACATCGGCCCCTGGGACCGGCTGCAGGAATTCGGGGTCGTCATCAAGGTCTGGCCCTTTGATCCGGACACCGGACAACTGTCGCTCGACCAGCTTGCCCCGCTGATGACCGAGCGCACAAAACTGGTCTGTATCCATCACGTGTCCAACATCCTCGGGCAGATCAATCCGGTTGCGGAGATCACCGATTTTGTTCATGCGCGCGGTGCGAAAATCTGCGTGGATGGGGTCGCCTATGCGCCGCACCGGGCCATCGACGTGACCGGTTGGGACGTGGATTACTACATCTTCAGCCTCTACAAATGCTACGGTCCGCACACGGCGATCATGTATGGAAAATATGATCTTCTGGCCGATCTCGACGGGCTCTATCACTACTTTTACGGCAAGGACAAAGTGCCGGGCAAACTGGAACCCGGCAACCCGAACTACGAGCTGGCCTATGCCACCACGGCCGTGGTGGAGTACCTGCAGGAGCTCGGCGCCGGATCTGGCCGGGCCGCGCTGGAGGCCGGATTTGCCGCGATCGCCCGACAGGAACAGGTGCTGACAGACAAGCTCCTGGCCTGGCTCAACACGCGCAACGATTGCACGGTCATCGGCCCCGCAGAAAACCCCGACAACAGCCGCGTGCCGACGATTGCCTTCCGCTTTGACGGATTGAATTCCGGCGCTGTCGCCCGGGCGATGGACGCTCACCGGGTTGCGATCCGGTTTGGCGATTTCCATTCCCGCCGCCTGGTCGAGGGTCTGGGCGAAACCCATGGCGACGGCGTGCTGCGGGTTTCCATGGTGCACTACAACACCGTCGCCGAAATCGACAAGCTGACGGCCGGGCTCGACCAGGTGGTGCGCAGTCTGCGTGAGGAGGTGTCGGCATGAGCCTGCCCGATCTTGTCATTCGCGGCGGCACCCTTGTGACGGCCAGCGACCGCTTCCAGGCCGACCTTGCCGTCACCGATGGCAAGATCACCCAGATCGCCAGCCGGATCGAGGGCGGCCATGAAGAGATCGACGCCAGCGGTCTTCTGGTGCTGCCCGGCGGCGTCGATGCCCATGTGCATCTTGCCCAGGAGCAGGGCGACGGCACCGTGATGGCGGATGATTTCGCCTCTGGCACCCGTTCGGCGGTGGCGGGCGGCAATACCACCGTCCTGCCCTTTGCGTTGCAACGCAAGGGCCAGTCCCTGCGCGAGGCGGTGCGCGACTACCACGCACAGGCCGAGGGGCAGAGCTGGTGCGATGTATCGTTTCACATGATCATCACCGACCCGACGCCGCAGGTGCTGGGTCAGGAACTCCCGGCGCTGGTGCGCGAAGGCTATACCTCCTTCAAGGTGTTCATGACCTATGACGACATGGTGCTGAACGACGCCGAACTGCTGGATGTCTTTGACGTGGCACGACGCGAAAACGCGCTGGTGATGGTCCATGCCGAGGGCCACGACGCCATCAAATACATGACCCGCAAGCTGGAGGAGCAGGGCAAGACCGCGCCCTATTATCACGCCGAGGCCCACGCCCAGATCGCCGAGCGCGAAGCGACCCACCGCGCGATCTCGCATGCGCAACTGGTGGATGTGCCAATTGTCATCGTGCATGTCTCGGGCCGGGACCCGATGGAGCAGATCCAATGGGCCCGGGCGCGCGGTCTGCAGGTCTTTGCCGAGACCTGCCCGCAATATGTCGCGATGACGGCCGAGGACCTCAAGGGTCTGAACATGGACTTTGAGGGTGCCAAATACGTCTGCTCGCCGCCGCCCCGCGACAGCGACAGCCAGGCGGCGATCTGGCAGGGGCTGCGCGACGGCACCTTTGACATCTTTTCCTCTGATCACTGCCCGTTCTATTTCGACGGCGAGAACGGCACCGGCAAGGATAACCCGCGCGCACGGACCTCGTTCAAATGGGTGCCAAACGGCATCCCCGGCGTCGAAACCCGGCTGCCGATCCTGTTTTCCGAAGGTGTGAGCAAGGGCCGGATCACGCTGGAACGCTTTGTGGCACTGACCTCGACCAACCCGGCCAAGCTCTATGGCATGTATCCCCAGAAAGGCGCGCTGATCATCGGCGCCGATGCGGATATCACCCTGTGGGACGCCAATCGTCGCGCTCCGGTGCGCCAGGTGGACCTGCACCACGGGGCGGACTACACCCCCTATGAGGGGATGGAGATCACCGGCTGGCCGGTGCGGACCATCCTGGGTGGCCGCACGGTGTTCGCGGCGGGCACCTTCACCGAGGCCGCGCCGACCGGGCGATATCTGCCGCGCGGCTATTCGCCCAAGCAGCTCTAGACACGACAAATAGGGGGGGCGTATCGAAAGCCCCCCACGAGGCTCCTGTCGGCCCGTTCCCCGCCGGACGACACCCGAATTGGAGCCTCGCAGGATGGGTGTTGTCTTGCGGGGCCGCCCCTTTTGGCATTGCCCCAGCAAAAGAACCTAAAAGCACCCCTGCATTACAGCGATGGCCTGCTTGCAATCACGTTGCCATTGATCGCCGGTGCGCAGCATTTCAATCGACGCCCAGACAGCTGTGTTGGCCACGTCGTCAAGCGCTTGGCCCAAAGACGTGTAATCGGCTGACAGCCTGTCGAAAGAGGCAAGATTTGGTTCCGACAGATGAAGATGTGCGATATCCGCCTGATGATCGCGGATCTCGGTGGTCGGGTCGTTGCCTGCGCTGATTGAGCGTGCTGTATCAAGCATCGTGAATAGGTTTTGCGCGCCAATTGCGCGTAGGGCGTCAATGACCTTCTGGCATGTGTTCAGATAGTCGCAGCCCATGTTTCGGGTTAGCGGTTCGATGCACAAATTGAAGCGGTAGGCTTTTAATGCGGCATCCAGACGGGTCAGACGCTCTGGTCCCAAATCGGCAATGGCGCTGCTATCTATCGGTAGTTTCCTAAGCGATGGCGCGCCAAAAACCCCTAAGGGAACGCCGAGATCGTCTGCGAGATCGGCAACCCGGTGGGTCTGGTCCAAGAGCCGCGCAAACTCCTCCTCTGGCCCCAAAAGAGACGCCCCATCGAGGCCATAATAGATGGCCTGAAAGGCAACCGGCGATAGTCCGTGATCAGTGAGGCGCGCCCGATACCCCTCAATACCCCACTCGGATTTCCAGATGCGGGGCGGCAACAGCTCAATTCCGCGTACCGCGTGCGCGTTCAAAAGGGCAAACCCGTCTGCCTCCTCCAGATCGGACCACGCCAGAGCTGAAACGCTGAGCCGACTTTGCGACCTCATGTGATCCCTGCTTCGTCGGCCACGAACGTCTGAAGCGCCGCAATCACCTCCTCCTTGCCCATGATGTAGCCATCGGTCCGCTCAAAGAGGGCATCGTGGCAGGTCCGGAAATCATAGCGCGGTGCAAGACCTTCTGGTGCGCCGATGGGGGATCCCTTGAACACCCTCTCAACCAACTCCTCGGTGGCCAAAGGCTCCGGTGCCAGATGCAACAAAGAGAGATCGTTTGAAACTGCGCGCGCCATATCCTCAGCCAACCTGTCAAGCGGGTACCACTGAAATGCGCTGTTTGGATTGATGTTCTCCAGCAAGCGCTGATGCATCAGGTCGAAGATGATGTTCTTTTTCAAGCCTCGGCCAAAAAGTCCGGGTAGCCGCAGAGTCGTGACTTTTGGGAAATCTGTGGCGATGAACCGTTCCAGCTCCAAACGATGCAGGCCATAGGCATGCAACCCTTGTTGGATCGGGTCCGTGGTTTCATCCACGTTCACGGGGGTTTTAAAGACATCAATCGTCGAGATCTGCACAAACCGCCTTGCCGAAATGGTGGACAGCACCTCCATCAGACTGGCGATATTGGCTCGATCTTGGTCGGGCTCTTTGTTCGCGCGCCATTTTTCTGCCGGCACACCACAGTTCACTACGAGATCAAACGTCTGCCCCCGTATTTCATTGATGGTTGTGCTGTTGACCGTCCGGTCGAAGTCTCGCGCTCTTGCCAGTGTTGACCCGACAAAGCCGGTGTGTCCGATGAGTAGGTCCACGACAATTCCTCCGTCCTGGAAATTTCGCTCAGTATTCTCTCTGAGGCGTAGAAGATGGTGTCGATTTTTCCCGACATAACCTTGAAGACACGATCATCGCGTTCGATACGGCAGGCGCGGTTGTCCTGCAGGCCATGTGGCTTTGTCTTGATCGACAACTGTGGTGCCAGATACCGGGTGTTGCTCATGAAATCCGGCCAGTAGAGGGCAATCTACTCCTCCATGCGGAACCGGATATCGTCCAGTTCTTCGCGACTGACGCTGTTCAGCCTGTGCTCTGCTTCGGTTGCGGTCGCGAATTGCCCCAATGGCGTGTGGGTGACGCTCGACAAGGTGTAAAGCCCGGGCTGGCCGGTTGGATACATCGAGGCAAGCGGGCCATCGACAAGTGTGAGCGCGAAGGGGGGAAGCGAAAATTCGTAATAAAACAACACCGTTGGTTCAAAAAAAACGGAGGACTTGAGAGGCAGAAATTTCGACCAGGAGGCATCGATCAGAAAGTCATAGCAATCGCCGTGCAAGAGGACGCCATGCCGTCGATATTGAAGGTCTGACTGCCGGATCGACGTGCCCAAGACGAGATCATCTTGCAGCTCAGTCCGAAAAAAGGATCGGGCCAAATCCACATCGATTGCCCGCTCTGCCGTATCCATGACCCCCGAAATGTTGGTCAGGTTCAACGCGCAGGCCGACGGGGGAACCTCGGTGAATTCGATGCCGCTGCTGGCCATAATCGCTTTGTACGTGCGGTAGTCGATCAGCGATTGGTCAGCCGCCACCGCGTACAGATTTGGAGAGACATCAACTGTCAGATGGCCATACCGCTCCAGAAATCGATTGAAGCCGTCTCTTGATTGCATGCGGGTTTCATAGTCGCGCGCATAGTGAAACCCTTGGTGCAAGCGGTTTTGATTGAAGCCTGACGCTTCTGTCATGATGTCTTCGCGACGATCAAAGATCGTGACGGAATACCCCAGGGATTTTAGGAAGCGCGCGATGTGGCAGCCATACCAGCCCGCTCCAATAATCGCGACTCTCATTCTAAAACCCGCATATTGACGATTTACATCTCTTGTTCGGCGCCTGAGACGTTCCGTAGCTCCAGACTCCTACAGCTAGGTTTTAGAATGACTGATTCTCGCTGAACGCGTAGGAGGAATAGATGCGTAAAGCTGAGCGACCGATCACGCTTTTGTTGGGGTTTACCCACCCCTCCTTCGTTGTAGAGAATTTTTTGGAGCAAATGGCAGGCGGCCTCACCTGCCTGAACTACCAACCGCATCTCCTTTACATTGATCAGGACATCAACGCCCAAATCGCGGGGCTTGATATAGGTAAAGTGGAGTTGGTGCTGAGCCTCGGTGGGCTCCCCCTGAAGCTCAACATCAATCAACAGCCCATCTAAGAGGCATTCTCGTGCCCCTTCGTTCTGTATCTGATCGACAACATCCTCTACGAATTCAATAATATCAAATCTGTTGGTGAATTTTTTAACGCCGCGGTCGACCGGCCGAATCTACACGTTGCCTGTTGCGAACGCACGTCGGCGGCCATGCTGACAGAAATCTGGAGCGCGCGCGGGTGCGACAAGCCGGTGCACTTCATGCCGATGGCGGGCTTCTTTCAGGGTGGGGGCATCAGCAGCAACAAGAAAGACGCGATTGCTGTCGTCGGCAACCTCGGCGCATTGCCCGCAGTCGGCGCCAAGGCGGCGAATTCGTTGCAGGACCTGGTGGCCGCGAATTGTCCAGATGGCACCTCGGAAGCGCAAATTTCAGATATAGTTTCAAGGGTTACCAGCGAAACTTTCAAAGGGAACGTCGCCAAAGACGTGCTGGCCGCGCTGTCATTGCCCGCGACATCCCTGCTGGACCCGACGATCCTCCGTTTGGCAACAGCAGTCGATCGTATGCTGCGTCTCATTTCCCGCTACAGTAAAGTGAACAGCCTGCGCGGTTTGCCCGTGGACCTATATGGCACGGGTTGGAAAGAAGCCTTCCCTGACCATGAAGGATTCACTTTTTGCGGCCAGGTTGCGCATCCCGAAGTTGTCAATGTGTTGGGCCGCTACAAGGCGACTTTGAACTTTGATCCTGGTTTCGAGGACGGCCAGCATGACCGTGTCCTTTCAGCGCTCGCGCAGGGCACCCATGTGATCACGAATGAAAACAGATTTCCGAGTGAAATTCCCAGCGCCGCCGAAGGGATACATACCTTTCCTTACGCTGCCGTCGATATTTGTGAGGCAGCAGAAAATGCGCTTTTGCGTGCCAGGGGCGAAGATCTTGAGCTCGATAGCAAAGACCTGATCTTACGACACGGGTGGATTGAGCGATTTTATGAGCTGACGAAGCGCATAAATGAAATCGAGCCTGCCTCTGCGAATTAATAATTTTTTGATCCGATTGAAGTAATTTAACTCAACCCGTTGTAATTATTATACAGCCTAAGAGGAACACAGGACGGTCTCATTGCTATTGTTCAGCCGCGTCCACCAGGATATCAACATGCCGCAGCTTTTAACGAAATTGCATTGGGGTTGAAGGCGGGGTTTTCGGAGCTTGGATATTCGGCAATCCTCGCAGAAGACAACCTCTTTCCCAATGCGCGCCATATTGTGCTTGGCGGCCATCTGCTCAGTTCGGGTGCTCTGATGAATTTGCCCGAGGACACTGTGCTTTTCAATCTTGAACAGCTAAGTGAGACCAACTGGGCGGTCAAGCCAGCCTACAAGCAGGCGCTCTCCCAATTTGAGGTGTGGGATTACAGTGAGCGGAATATTGAGTTTCTCAAAGCTCTGCGCGGTGATGAAAAGGTAAAACATGTCCGGCTTGGCTACGCTGACGAGCTGTGCCGCATCCCTCAACGTGACGAGCAGGAAACCGATGTCCTGTTCTACGGCATGTTGAATGTTCGGCGCCAGAAAATTGTCGACGACCTGCGCGCTGCCGGACTGAATGTCACCGCGGTTACTGGCGTCTACGGTGCGAAGCGGGATGGCATGATTTCTCGATCAAAAGTCGTTCTGAATATGCACTTTTACGAGACACAGATCTTTGAGATCGCTCGGGTGTCCTACCTGCTGGCCAACAAAAAAGCAGTCGTCTCGGAAATTGGCGAGAACACTCAGATCGACCCTGATCTGTTGAACTGCATACAGCCGTCGACCTACGAAGACCTCGTTGAGACTTGCAAGTCGCTTGTGGCCGACACGCCACGGCGTCAGGAATTGGCAAATCGTGGATACGAGATCTTCAGAAACATGAAGCAGTCTGAATACTTGAAGCACGTACTTCACTGAGGAGAATGAAATGGAAATGTCCAATCCGGTAGAAGACCGGAGCGAAGCGGTTCTGCCAGTCAAACTTAATATCGGCAGTGGCAAGGACTTTCGAAGCGATTGCCTGAACCTGGACTACTCTGATTATTGGAGTCCGGACATTCAGGTGGATCTCAGCAGGAAGGATCTCGTTGGGTCATGTTTCCCGACGGACCGGTTCGGCGAGGTTGAAATTAAGCACGAAATGTTCGACGAGATCATTTGCAATGATGTGATCGAGCATATTCCCGACCTCGTGTCTGCGATGACGAACTGTCTCAATGTTCTGAAGTTTGGTGGGAAATTCAACATCTTGGTCCCGTAAGATCTGTCCTTCGGGGCCTGGCAGGATCCAACACACATCCGCGCATTTAACGAGCGCAGCTGGCTATACTATACCGACTGGCATTGGTACCTTGGATGGGACCAAGCCCGGTTTGACATGGAGAGCATGAAGTACAACATCTCCCCGATTGGGCAGCAGCTTTTATCTGCGGGCACTCCACAAGATGTCTTGATCCGGACGCCTCGTGCCGTGGATTCGATGGCCGTTGTTTTGGTTAAGCGAGAGCTGAACGAAAAAGACCGGCGGACGTTGGAGCACTTCCGAAGCCGCGGCACAGAAGCCAGCTGAGTCCCGTCCCCAACGCAAATGGTGGAAGCGGCCGCCCTGTTCTTTTGGGGGCCGACGCCCTGTGATCTGGATGCCCGAACCCGCCCCGATGCCTAAAGGCTGATGTTGGGGCGGGGGAATTGAGCCATTGCTTGGGACAGGGGATCCCCCTTGGTTGCGAAGGCCTCAATCGGGATGCCTTGCTGGGCGGCCTCGGCGGCCAGTCTGAGGCTTTCGACGCCCGCCGCCGGGCCGCTTGGGTGGCTCATGATCCCGCCCCCGGCACAAAAGATGAAATCGTCGTTGCCCAGGACCCGCCGCGCCGGGTCGATTTGCCAGATGGTCTGACCCGAAGAATAGACTGGCATGCTTGTGTGGGCGGGACCTCCGTGATCGGACACCGGGGTTTGCACGGCGCGGGCGGCCTCGGCGACAGTGGCATCATCTTCGGTGAATTTGTTGGCCAAGCCGTTCACATGCAGGTGGTCGACACCTGCCAGGCGCCAGAGTTTCTGCATCACCTCGAAGCTGATCCCAACATCGGGCGACCGCGAATACACCCCCCAACCGGCCCGGTGCCCGTGGATCAGCGCGGCACTGTGGT
Source organism: Tritonibacter horizontis (assembly GCF_001518015.1). Taxonomy (GTDB): domain Bacteria; phylum Pseudomonadota; class Alphaproteobacteria; order Rhodobacterales; family Rhodobacteraceae; genus Epibacterium; species Epibacterium horizontis. The sequence continues at coordinate 128,060 of NZ_LPUY01000012.1, read as the reverse complement.
CGCGTACGGATCGCACACCCGCCTGCCCGGCCGATGAAACGCAAACCATGGCGCAGGACGCACCAAGCCGTTGCATCTTGTCGAGGTTGCGTTTCATCTGATCGATTTCATCGGTGATATTGGCCGCATACAGAACGGTTTTGCCGGTCTTGTCGGCATGATCGTTGATGACCCGCATCACCGCCTCCAGGCGGGCGTCGAACGGGCAATCCGGACCATTGGCCTGCAATTCGTCGTCTTTGATAAAGTCGATACCGGCCGCGACCAGGCTGCGCACAAGATCCGCGGTGTCTTGTGCGGTCAGGCCGATGCTCGGCTTGATGATGGTGCCAATGAGCGGCCCGTCGTGACCGCCCATAAAGCGCCGCGTGCCCGTCGCGCCGAATTGCGGACCTGGGTGCGCCCTGGCAAAGTCTGCGGGCAGATCCATGCGGACCAGGCGGATGGCCGAGAGTTCGGCCAGTTCAAAGAGGTTCCCCGCCAGCGTCGACAGAAGCGTCGGCAAGGAGGTGCCAAAATTTCCCAGCGGCCAGCTGACGGTGACCAGGCCACGGTCGTAGGTGGCGCCGGTCTTGCGCGTCGGCAGCGCGGGCTTTGATGCGGAGCCGGTGGCGGTAATGCTTTCAATCACCGCTGCGGATCGGGCGCGCAGTTCATCGGTTTCCGCCGCAAGTCGCACAAAGGTTCCGGTTGATTGCTCGCCGGCCAGCACACTGGCCGCGCGGTCAAGCCCGACGGGTGTTTCGATATCGTAGGTTGCGTAAATGCGGGTCATCGTTGGCCGCCTCCGTCCCGTATCCAGCCGAAATAATCGGGGCTTCCCATCTGGCCGCCCTTCAATGCGAGTTCCAACCCGTCCCGCGGCCCATCGGCATGAGCCCGGAACAGAGCCGCACCCGGAATTGTGGGCGCCAGCGCGGACAGGGCAAATACCCCCAGTCGCGCCATCGCATAGCCGGAGGTGTCGCCCCCCGACACAATGGCGCGTGTCACATCGGACCGGCGCAATATCGCGTCGAGCACCCGACCCAAAGCGTCGCCCAGACGCCGGTTCACCACCTCCATGCCAAGGCCGGCAAGGCGCGCCTGTTCTGTCAGCGATTTGACGGCGGGATCCTTCGGACCCTCGGCAGTATAGATCAGTGGGTCCTTGCCATCGCGCAATGCAGCCAGTGCCGCCTCGACCATCTGTTCGATTTCCGTCTGCAGCTGGGCGTCGTCCTGACAGGCCGCCAGTGCATTGAACCGTATCGTTGCAAACCCATTGACGCGCGACCAGGCGATTTGCTCTGCCGTCACCGGAGAGACAGACCCCGACACGGTAACCATGCCCTTGGCGCGCCCGATCCCGGCAGGCAAGGGGCACGGCTCCAGCAGGCCGGCCGCGATCCAATGACGCACCAGCGCATATTCGACCCCTTGCGAGCCGACCACAAAGGGGGCTTCTGCGCGATCTTGCCATATCGCTTCGCCCACTGCGCGCTCTTCATTATCAGTGGAGCAATCTATTGAAATCAGGGTGATATCTGCCCCGTCCTGTGGTGCAATGCGGCGAGATTGCAGCGCGATATGGCGCGCCGGGCGGGGCTCTGTCATCGGGGTCACAGGGTGACACGACATCACCGGATGCTGATCCAATCGATACATCTCTCCTTTGAACTCGGCGAATAGCTCTCCGGCTATCTGGATGCGGCCCATCTGCGGGGCCGCGACGAGGACCGGCACTGTTTTGACACCGGCAAGGTCCGCACCGATTTCAATCGCACATCCGATCGAGCCGACGTCAGGCGCGGAATCCAACGTCGAGCAAATCTTATAGTGCAGGAGCTGTGGTGCCAGATCGGCCAGCGCCCGAAATGCGGCCGGCAGGTGGCGGCGCATCCAGTCCGGTGACCGGGCCCGCGCCGTCGAGGCCACGCCGACCGCCTGAAGATCCGGATAGGCCGCCAAAAGCTGCTGCGTTGGCGGTTCGAAGAACAGCATCGCCTTAACCCCGGCAAAGGCCAGGACCTCCATCACGGCAGCGGCGCCGGTGAAGTCATCGCCATACCAGGCGACCGCGATCCCTGTCGGTAATCTATTCAACGCAGCACCTTCATTTTGTTCGCTGTCCTCTTGACTTGGTGGAATACTTAGTAGCTTATCATACCAGTTGTCAATTCTTCGATGAATGGGCATCCGAGATACCTTTGGGAGAACGAACGTGACCAAAATCGCATTATTCGGGGCTGGCGGAAAAATGGGTGTTCGCCTTTCACGCAACCTTGTGAATACGGACTTCGAAACCGCACATGTCGAAGTGTCGGAGATCGGCAAACAGCGCCTGAAGGCCGAGCTGGGGTTCGAATGCCAGGCCACGGATGACGCCCTGAAAGACGCCGATGTCATCGTTCTGGCGGTGCCGGACACCGCTATCGGCAAGGTCGCGGAAGGTATCATCGACAAGGTGAAATCCGGCGCAATGATCATCTGTCTTGATGCGGCGGCGCCATTTGCGGGGCATCTGCCGAAGCGCGCCGATGTCACCTATTTCGTCAGCCATCCGTGCCATCCGCCGATCTTTAACGACGAGACGACCGAAGCAGGACGCAAGGATCATTTCGGCGGTGTGGCGGCGCAACAAGGCATCGTAAACGCACTGATGCAAGGGCCGGAGACCGATTATGCCTTGGGGGAATCCGTTGGCAAAGCCATCTACGCCCCGGTCGCGCGGTCCCACCGTGTCACCGTCGAACAGATGGCGCTGCTTGAGCCGGGGCTGTCTGAAACGGTCTGCGCCTCGCTGCTGGACATCATGCGCGAGGCCATGGACGAAGTTGTCAGTCGTGGCGTCCCGAAAGAAGCGGCACGCGATTTTCTGCTGGGCCATATGAACATCCTGGGAGCGGTGATTTTTGGCGAAATTGACGGCGTCTTTTCCGATGCCTGCAACAAGGCGATGGAATTCGGCAAACCCGTCCTGATGCGCGATGACTGGAAACGCGTCTTTGAACCCGAAGAGATCGCGGCAAGCATCGAGCGGATCACATGAGACCCGGCGCCAAGCCACTTGTAGGACCAGTGAACAAGTTCTAGTATCGCATCAGATCTGCAAGGGACCTGACGCAACATGAACGAACAAAGCCCGCAAGATAACAAAATTGTCCGGCTGAAACTGTCCGATCAGGTTTTTGAACGTTTGCGTGAAATGGTCGCCAGTGGGGAGCTTGCCCCCGGCGATGTGGTCCCCTCTGAACGGGTCCTGATGGAGCGGTTCGGCGTCGGTCGCCCTGCGGTGCGCGAGGCCTTGCAGGCGATGCAAAGCAAGGGGCTGATCACGATCACTCATGGCGGCCGCAGCCGCGTGAACGCACTGACCGCGGGGGTAGCGTTTAGCCAGCTCGACGATATCGCAAAATTGCTGTTGTCGAGCGAGCCGGCCAATATCGACCACCTCAAGGTCATCCGTCACATTCTGGAGCGCGGCACGGCGCGGCTTGCGGCGCAAAAATGCACAGCCAAGGATGCGGCCGAGCTTTTGGCGCTGATCGACGCGCAGCGCGCCCAGCTTGGCAATGCAGAGCTGTTCATGAAAGCGGATATTGCCTTTCACACGCGGTTGGCGCAGATCACGGCAAACCCGCTTATCCAGGCGATTACCGAGATGATGCTGACCTGGCTGTTTGAATATCACTCATCGTTGCTGTTGTGGTCGGGACGCGAGGAAACAACGCTGAGCGAGCACGCTGAAATCGTCAAATACCTGGCTGCCAATGACGCGGACGCCACTGAACAGGCGCTGGAAGCCCACCTGAGCCGGGCGGACTCCCGGTTCAAGGTTGCGCCGTCCTAGGGCGCGTCGCGCCTGTCAGACGCGCCATTCATAGGGACCCAGATCGCCGCGCCGTTCTGGGGTCAGATTGGCGATGATCAACGTCTCGCCGACGGATAGCTCTGCCATGCCATTGGCAATTTGGGCGGTTTTGACAGGCTGCCCGGCCAGGGCCGCCAAGGTCGACAGGGCCTGCGCAATCGGGAGCTGTCCAGTCACACCACGTGGTCCGAAAACCGCTGCCGGAGTCCAAACGGCGATGTTTGCGGGCGCGAGCGCGGTGGCGAGGCCAATCGCATAGGCCGCCCCGAACGTGCCGCGATGGCGCGGGTCATCGTCGGTCATGCATAGCCGCTGCGCATCGGGGTTCGGGATCGTGCGCGTGCCATATGGGTTTTGGCGCATCGCAATGGTGGCAGGCCCGATCCGGTAGGGCAAGTCGCCAAAAATGGCGCGGGCGGAGCCTGTGATATGCGGGATCGCTTCCAGGGTTTCCATTACGGACATATCGTCAGCCGCATGCACGATCGGGCACAGCCCGTGCCCGACGAAATCCAAGGTGTCCAGCGGCGGACGTTTGCGGTTCAGCTCGGGGAAAAAGCTGACCATGCCGCCGCCCCGGACGAGGTCGGCAAAGACCTCGGCGGCGGCTCTGTGGATGTCTGTCAACGGTGGGCAGTCAGGCCACTGCGCGCCCGGCGGGGTCGACTGGCGATCCACCGAAGGGCAAATCATCACGCTAGCGGGATGAAACTGCGCCGCGCGCATCCGCTTTGCCACATCAGTCATTTCGGTGGCGGGACTGGCGTTGCAGGCCAAAATCAGCTCCAGATCAAAAATGCGGGTCGGGCACGCGGCCTGGGCGGCGGCAAAGGCGTGGAGCTGACGGTCGAGATCCCCAAGATCCATATCAACATGGCACAACAGTCGCTGCGGGTTGACGGATGTGAGCACATCGGGCGCGGCGGCCAGCTGCACTGCTTCGTCCGGTGTCAGCGCCAGCGCCATCTCGGGGAAACGGGCGGAAATCGCGTGTCTCGCGGCGGCGGGCGTCGTATCCGGCAGCGGCTTTGACAGGGTCAGCGCCACGGATTGCACCAGTTTTTCCTGATCTTCCAGCACGTAAGGCCAGGGTTTTGCCAATGGGCGGTTGTAGGTCTTGAACGACGCATCCCCCCATTGACGCTGGTCTTCCATTTCGAAGGTATCGCCAGAAAACTGGCAGGTCACACTATGCTCGCCCAGGGTATGGGTCAGCGAAACGATGTCCTTAAACGGCTGCCAGGGGTCGATCAGCAGAGGAAAACGAGCGGTTTCAACGCGGCCATCGCTGTGCCCGACCCGCACCGGCTGTCCTGCGACCCCGTCAATCGGGTGCAGGACGGTAAAGCCGGCGCGGTTGGTTTCAAAATCGCCGCGCGCGCGGCCCTGGGCAGAGATCGACAGGGTCTCAGGCGAGATGTCGATGGTGATGTCAACGATCAGCTGCGCCGCGCCGCTGTCATATGTCGCTGTGAAAGCCATTGTCAGGTGGTCGCCGTCCTGGGTTTCGACCTTCTGTTCGATCCGCGGCGATAGTGTGCCCCAATCGCGATCCCGGACCAGAAAGGCAATGCCGCGGATCGCCTCGACCCCCTGATGTTTCACATAGCGCAGCGCGCCGCCTTCCAGCATGAAGGACCATGGCCCGGCAACATGGGCGGTTGCTGCAACCGCGCGATGGTCGGTCCCGTAGAGCGCGCGATGATCGCTCACAGGTCGGCCAGGGACACAGTGCGCCCCTCCGCTGCGGACAGATAGGCCGCCTCGACCAGGGCCAGGGTCTGCAAGTTGTCGGCGCCGGATGTGGCCGGGATCTGCCCGTTGGCGAGGCAGGTGACAAAGTGCTGCTGGATCGTCAGCACGCTTTCCTGAATGTTGTGCCATGGTCGTTGCGCCCAGGGCAGAACCGGCGGCGCGACGTCGCGCGACTGGCTGATCTGGCCGGTCACCGTCAGCCGATACCCGGCATCCAGCACCAGCGTGCCTTCGGTGCCGTCGATCTCGATCAGGGTTTGCGGAAAGGTCTCCGGCGTGCGGCGGGTCGCATAGGAGCAATCCACAACGCTTGTGGCGCCGCCCTTGTGGGTCAGCAGCATGGTGGCCACATCTTCCCCTTTGATGTTCGGATTGACCCGCCTTGTGGTGGCGGAAATCTGGTGCGCATCGCCCAGAAAGGCCCGCGCGATGTCGAGAATATGAATGCCGAGATCCTCGATGATGAACCGGGACCCTTCGGCCAGATAGGGCTGGCCAGAGAATACATCATAGCCGGATCGGAAACTGAACCGCCCAAAAAACGGATCACCAATGGCCCCGGAGGCGACAACCTGCAATGCGGCCTGGATCGGCGATTGCCAGCGGAAATTTTCATGCACCATCAGGGTCTTGCCGGCGCTGGCCGCGGCAGAAACCATCGCCCGCGCATCCGCAAGAGTTTCGGCAAAGGGTTTTTGGCAGATGATGTGGACACCCGCCTCGGCTGCCAGGGTGACCAAAGGACGGTGTGAGGGCGCGGTGGTAGCGATATCGACGAAATCGAACCCACCGGCTGCAAACATCTCGGCGGCATCGGTATAGGTTCGGGAGATGGCGAAATCATCCGCACACTGGCGCAATCGCTCGTCGTTCTGATCACAGAGCGCGACAATTTCGACCCCGTCCATGTCGCGCCAGGCGTGAAGTTGGTTCTGCGCGAAGAACCCGCAGCCAATCAATGCTCCTTTCATGACAGCCCCCCTATTTATCCAACGCCGCTTGCGCCCGCAGGACGACGCGAGCCTGAACCTTTTGCTGGGCTTGATCAATGACCACCGCGGCAATGATGACAAGCCCCTTGATGACGGTCTGCCAGAAGGAGGACACGCCCATCATGACCAAGCCGTCCGAGAGCACACCGATCACAAAGGCACCGATGATGGTGCCGATGATCCGGCCCCGTCCGCCCGACATGGAGGTGCCGCCCAGCACCGCCGCCGCAATCGCGTTGAGTTCAAACGTGTCGCCCGTCGCTGGATGGGCGGCCACCAGTTGCGACGAAATGATCAGCCCGACCAATGCGGCGCAAAAGCCGGAAAAGATATAGACGAAATACTTGGTGCGATTGACCTTGATCCCCGACAGTCCCGCCGCCCGTTCGTTGCCCCCGACCGCATAGATATGCCGCCCCAGCGGCGTGCGCGCGGCGATATACCCGGCAAGGCAGCCGACAACGATCAACAGTGCAATCGAAAACGGGATCCCGAGGACATGTCCGGTTCCGATCCAGCGGAAGGTCTCGGACCCGTATTCGGCATTGCCGTTGAGGTTGGGAAACGTGCGGCCATCCGAGCTGAGCATGGCAGCGCCCCGCGCCACGTAAAGCGTGCCCAAGGTCGCGATAAACGGCGCCACATTCAGCTGCGTGATCAAGAACCCGTTGATGGCGCCGATCAGCACCCCGACAAGGATCACCAGCAGACAGATTTCAACCGTGTTGAAATGCATGGTCCAGCCCAGCCCGATATCAAGGCCGTTCAACAACAGATAGCCCGCAACCATGCCGCATAGCCCGACGATCGAGCCGACGGACAAATCAATACCGCCGGAGACGATCACAAAGGTCATGCCGATAGCCAAAAACGCATTCAGCGCCACATGTTTTGACATGATCACCATGTTTGCGGTGGACATGAAATTGGGGGCGTTCAGTGCAAAGAACACAAAGACGAGGATCAGCGCGATAAACGTCCGCGCCTTGAGCAGGATCAGCAATGCGTCCGAGCTGGAAAAAGACGACGCGGCGGTGTTTTGTTCAGCCATCAGGCGGGTTCCTCGGTGGTTTGTTCTTTCTTGTGCCCAATCGCAGAGGCTTCGACCAACTTGGCATTTGTGGCCTCTTGCTGGGTGAATGCGCCGGTGATGCGGCCGTTGGACATGACCAGAATCCGGTCTGACAGCGAAATAACCTCGTCCAGATCCGAGGTGACAAAGATGATCCCAAGGCCATCTGCCGCCAGTTGGCGCATGACACGAAACACTTCGGCCTTGGCACCGATGTCGATCCCGCGCGACGGTTCGTCCATCAGCAGAACCTTGGGGTCTGTCATCAACGCCTTGGCAATGACCACCTTTTGCTGGTTGCCTCCGGACAGAGAGGAGACTTCATGCTCGGGCGAGGCGATCTTGATCGTCATCCGTTTGACGAAGTCAGCGACGGTTTTCTTTTCGAGCCGAAGGCTGAGGTGGAACGCTTTGGTGAAACGCGCCAGACTGGACATCGTCATGTTTTCTCGGATCGACAGGATCTGCACCAGGCCGTCGTTCTTGCGGTCTTCGGGGATCAGTGCGAGCCCGCGCCGAATACGCCCGGCCACGCTTTTTTCGCCGAGCGGCTGACCGTCAATCGACACCGTGCCGGTCGCATGGCCATGCCGTCCGATCACGCATTCCAGGAACTCGGACCGACCTGCCCCCATCAGCCCGTAAACGCCAAGAATTTCACCTTTGCGCAGGGATAGGGACACGTCATTGACCGCCAGGCCGCCGCCCGGTCCGGGAAGCGAAATATGGCTGGCCCGGAACACTTCGTCGCCGAACGGATGGTGGATTTCCTTTGGAAAATCCTTGCCGCTTTCGCCGATCATGTTGCGCACGATCCAATCCACATCGACGCCGTCCATGGATCGCGCGCCGGTAATGACGCCGTCGCGCAGCACCGTGATGTAATCCCCGATCTTGATCAGCTCTTCGAGCCGGTGCGAGATGTAGACCAGGCCGACACCACGTTTTTTCAGGTCCGCGATCACCCGGAACAGGATGTCGACCTCGGCCGCAGACAGGGCGGAGGTTGGTTCATCCAGGATCAGAATGCGCGCGTCATGGGCCAGAGACTTGGCAATCTCGACAATCTGTTGCTGGCCCACGCGCAGGTCGCCAACAAGGTCATCGGGATCAATGTCCTGTTCCAGCTGCGCCATCAGCGCGCGGGTTCGGCTGCGTTGGGTCGCCTTGTCAATATCAATGCCGCCGCGGGTCTTTTCCCGCGCGATAAAGATGTTCTCGGCCACCGTCATATTGGGAAACAAGTTTAATTCCTGGAACACAATGCCGATGCCATGGCGCACGGCCTCATCCGTGTTGCGAAACGTAACCTCCTGATCATCAATGATGATCTTTCCTTGGGTCAATTGTTCCACCCCTGCGATGACTTTCATCATCGTGGATTTTCCGGCGCCATTTTCGCCAACGAGGACATTGACCGCCCCCATGTGCAGGTCAAAATCGGCGGCTTTCAGCGCGATTGTACCTGGATAGACTTTGGTGCCGCCACGAATGGACAGGCCGATCTCATGCGCGCTCATGGGGCACCGAATGTGACAGAGGTGGGAACGATTTCTGGCCGGCTTTCGAGGTCTTTGAAGGTATAGACGCCCTCAAAGGTGACGGTTTGCCCAATCGGATCCTCTGTCGGGATCTCGATGGTTTCGTGGGCCATCTTGTTCAGCCCGCCGGCCAGTTTTGCAAATTCGATCTGGTCCCGGAAATCACTGAAGCTGAGGAAGGGCATCGCATCGCGCAGCGCGGTGCCACGAATGATCGGGCCGAGCTGAAGCGTCACATCCGCCGCGCCATCGCCATCGGTGTCGACCTCAACCTTGGCGGCGCGGCTTTTCATCTTGGTCTCGACGACACGGCCGGACCCTGCCACCGCGAAATTCCAGGGGCTGGCTTCCCCTTCGGGTTTGTAGCCATATTGCGCGCTGGCTGCATCGACGTCCTCTGCTAGGGCCGCGCGAAGATCCGGCAATGGCGCCAAAAGCTGGGCGACCGCCGGCAGCACCTTCGGCTCCCAGATCTGGCGCGACAGCAGAGCCATACGCGCCTCGTCTGTTTGCGCCTCTTCCGCCTGGCCCGCCTCGGCAGGATCGGCATTTTTAACGATTTTGCAGGCGTTCAGGGCCGCAAAACACATCAGGAACAAGACAGATAGATGTAGCGTGCGATGCATGCAGACCCCTCCCGCGAAGAGCCCGCAATCTGCGGCGGGCTCCTGTGTTTCAGTCAGAACTCTTGTCAGATCAGGAGCTTAGAGCGAAGGTTTCGAGATCAGCCGCATTGTCGGCATTGATCAGAACACAATCCATCAGTTGCTTTTCCTCAAGCCCGGTGGATCCGGTTTGAATGTACTGATCGGCCTGTTCGACCGCGATCTGCGCCTGGCGGAAGGCCGGCTGCAACACGGTTGCCTTGATCCCGCCCGCAAGAATGCTGTCGCGCACATCGTTGGAGCCGTCAAACCCGACAACGATCACTTCGTTGCGGCCAGCGGCCTCCAATGCGGCCCAGGCGCCCATGGCCATTGTGTCGTTGCCACAGATCACGCCTTTCATGTCAGGGTTCGCCTGAAGGATGGATTCCATCTTTTCAAAGGCTTCGGTTTGCGACCAGTTCGCGGACTGCTGCGCCACCATCACGAGATCGGGGTATTGGTCGATGATATCGTGGTAGCCCGACGACCGGATGCCCGCGTTGGTGTCTGCCTCACGGCCGAGCAGCTCCACATAGTTGCCTTCCTCGCCCATGATGGTCACGAACTCCTCGGCTCCCAACTGCGCGCCCTGGTAGTTGTTGGACACGATCTGGCTGATCGCAATGCCGGATTCCTTGATTTCGCGGTCGATCAGAAAAGACGGAATGCCCGCATCGAGGGCGCGTTTTACCACCGCCACAGTCGCATCCGCGCCTGCGTTGTCGAGGATGATCGCATTGGCGCCACGGGCAATTGCCGTGTCGAACAGCTCAGACTGCTTGTTTGGGTCGTCGTCATGGACCAGCACGATGGTTTCATAGCCCAGCTCCTGAGCGCGGGCCTCGGCGCCGACTGCTTCGGCCTTGAAGAACGGATTGTCATGGCTGGGCGTGATGATGGCAATCAAACCCTTGTCCTGAGCGCGCCCCATGGTCGTGGATGCCACTGTCACTGCGGCAGCGAGCCCGGATACAAAAACGCGGCGGTTCGTATTCATGTTTTTCTCCTCCCAAAGAAAGCAGCCCGGACATTGCCCGCTGCTCGACCGTCACTCTTTTGCACTTTCGTCATATTGTCAACAGGTATGATGAGTATGTAAAAATCGGGCTGAGCCTGGTGTTTCCCCAGCTGGCGCGGGACCGGGGCCGCGATCCATCTGGAACAGGCAGAGCACATCGCGTTCGGGGGCAGCGGTTTCGGGCGTCTCCTGACCCGCCTTTCAGACCGCGATGCGGTTGATCAGCGCCATCGACGGCGGGGTCCATAGAGCCAAATCGGATGACAGCCGAGGGTCCCCGTGCCCCATCGCCCCCGAGGTGGATCTCTTGCGTAACGCTCGCCGCTTTGAGCAGCGGTAGGGGATGTTGAGGGCCACGAATTCCAGTCGGCACGACATCCCAGTTCGTCTTTGGGCCGAACCAGATCACAGCGAGCGGCGGGGCTTGGTGCTTGATGATATGCTGGCCCGTTCATGGTCTTGCCGCTTGAGTGCGATGCTCTTGCAGACCAGCGGCCATGCTGGTTTCACAAGCTGGATCCATAGCGGGATTGGTGTATCAGAGCCGCCCCACCGACGAGGGGTTCAAAAATTTGCCTGAGTCAAAAAGCCCGCTCACATCCCTGAGCCACGCCAGCAGACACTCCATGGCAATGCTCAAACCGACGCTTCAAACCTTAAGGACGCGCGCCAGCAGCATGTAAAAATCGTTGCTCAGCTCTGCGGTGCGTCGCGGGTGACTTACAAGCTGACGTTCGAGCAGATGTCGGAAAACGCCGTCCACCGCGCCATACAGCACGCCGAGGGGGGGGGCTTCCTTGCGTTCTTCTGCAAGATGCGCGACGAGCCCGGTCAGGGAGATTTCAATCTCCGCCACCACCGGTTGAAAAACCGGATCGAACAAAGCCTGATTGCGGATATCGTACCAGAGCCGATGCGTCTCGGCCTCTTCGACGATGGAGGCGGCAAGCCCCTCAGCAAAGGCGTGAAACAGATCTTCGCGTGTCTTGGCGCCTGCAATGCGCGCACCGATGTCGGCCGCGAAGGCCTCTTTGTATAGGCGGACGCAATAGATCAGCAGTTGCTCTTTGTTCTCGAAGTAGTAGTGCAGCATCCCCAGCGACAGCTCGGATTGCGCCGCAATGTCCCGCAGGGTGGTATTGGCGTAGCCATACCGCTTCATCGCTTCGATGGCACTCTGCGCCAACTGGCGTTTTTTCGCTTCGCGTTTTGCGCCCTTGCTGGCGGCGCGGGCCGCCAGCTTGCCGATCGGTTTCTGGTCTGTCATCTGCGCGCCACTACCCTCTTTATGCTAGCCTAGCAACGCGTTTACAAAAATGCGCGGCAGTTTCAACCAACCGGGTTTGTACTGGAAATGCGTCAGCAGGCGCCCGATCTTGTGCTGGCGTCTGTTGGTCACAAACCAGGGCGGGCGCGGCAGCAGGGTGAACCGCCCGGACAAGAGGTTGCCGGGAAACGGGCTCCAGGGTGCTTCGATCACAGTGCGTTCCGTGTTTTCGAGCATGAAGCAATTGTGGACCGTGCCGATCCCGGAGTCCACATTGTCCAGCGTCGCCCCGGCAAAGCCGCCCCACGGCACTGGCGCCAGCAGGAAGCCAAGGCCGCTCCAGGCATTGATCGCGATGGTGCCATAGCGGAAATCGGCGATGATTTCCTCAAAGCGTTTGCGACCGATCTTGCGGATCGTGGCGGGGTGGATCAGGATATTGCCACCCAGGGTGCCATAGAGGTTGTCGTTGGCCCAGGCGATGGCCGCGCGCAGATAGGTTTCCGCATCTGCTCCGTCCAGATGCTTGACCCCCAATGCGGGGGCAAAGACCTCTTGCTGCTTGAGCCATTCGGTATCGCCACGCTCCATATCCGCAACAAAACAAGGCGGAACCTGCGGGCCACGGGAAAAGCGTTGTTCTCCTTCGGCATGCTCGGCAAACTCCGCCATCCGGGCTTCGGCGCCGGGATAGTAGGCTTCGCGACGGGCATGGGTTTCCATCACGCGGGCGACTTCTGTCATCAAGCGGTCGCCTTTGTCCCAGCCACGCGGCAGGATCAGCGATTGCACCGCGATACAGTTGAAGCCGGAATTGTGCAGCTTCTGCGTGACGATATGCTCGGCCTGAAAACGGATGTCCGCCGCAGACCAGGGCCCCGGCACCACGATGGTAGGACACACCGCCCCCAGCTCAGAGGTGATATGGCGTGTGTTCCTGGGCGTCCCGGCCGCCTTGTTGCGCGCCCCCTCGTCGCCAGTGCCCCAGACGATGGCGTCATGGGTCGCCCGTGCGCCGGTGATATGGATCTCTTCAACCAGCGGATGATCGGTCAGATACGCCCCGGCGGCGCCGTCGCCCTTGACGATGCGCAGCGCATCGCGGTCGATCAACGGTTTCAGGGCGGCGCGCAGGTAGTCGGTCAAGTAGTCGTTGACCGGGTTCATCTTGAGCAGCACGACCTGATTTTCCAGAAACAGCTTCTGGAAGGCGTCCAATGGCGAAATGGCGGCGATGTTGCCCGCCCCCAGCACCAGTGCCACCTTGCCCACGCGCTTGTCCGGCGCGATGTCATAGGCGCGTGCGGCGTGGCGTTTGAGGTTGGCCGGCGTCACGCCCCGCTGCATCCAGATATCGGCCTTGACGCCGGACAAGAGCAAGCGATCCCAGATCGAATGGGGCACCACCCGCACGGCGGTCTGCCCATTGGGCAACTCGCGGGGGGAGAGATGTTTGAGAAAGTCTTTGTTTTCAATCTGCGCCAAGGTCTGCATCAGCCCATTGCACATGCCCATCAATGCGTAGGGTCCGCTTGTCCATTCCTCGCCCACCAGCGGCGAATCCGGTGGGAGGCGCTTTTTGCGCGCCGCCGTCGTGGCCCAACCCTCCGCCACCGGCATGAGGGCATCCTTGACCGCATTGAGCAGCGCGATGCGCTCGGCAACCGGGGTGCGCGCCCAGGTGTGCTTGGCGGCCTCCAATGCGGCGAGGTCCGCATCATAGCCCGCCTGCAAGCCGGGTGTGAAACGATTGTGATGCGTCATCTCAAGCGTCCTCTTCCTGCAACAGGATATTGCCATACTCTTCGCGCAGCTTGGCCTTGATGACCTTGCCGGTGCCGCCGAGCGGCAGCGCCTCGACGAAAACCACCTTGTCGGGCACCTGCCAGCTGGCGACCTTGCCGTCGTAGAAGGCGCGCAGCTCTTCTTCGCTTACATCCGCGCCTTCGGCCCTGAGCACCACAAGTACGGGGCGTTCGTCCCATTTGACATGTTGTGCGGCGATGGCGGCCGCATTTGCAACCGCTGGATGGCCGATCGCGATGTTTTCAAGCTCTACCGTCGAAATCCACTCGCCGCCGGATTTGATAATGTCCTTGGCGCGGTCGCGGATAACCATATAGCCGTTGGCGTCGATCGTCACCACGTCGCCGGTGTCAAACCATCCGTCCCGGTTCAGCGCGCTTTTGTCCGCCTTGAAGTAGGTGTCGACGATCCAATGCCCCCGGATTTGCAATTCGCCCTGCGTTTCGCCGTCCTGCGGCAGGGCCTTGCCCGCGTCGTCGACAAGGCGCAACTCAACCCCGTAGGGCGGACGCCCCTGCCCCAACCGGATGGCGGCCTTTTCGTCGTCTGGCAGGTCCTGATGGTGTTGCAGGAGCTGGTTGAGCGTACCCAGCGGCGAGGTTTCGGTCATGCCCCAGGCGTGGATCAGCTCCACCCCGTAGGTATCGCGGAATGCAGGGATCATCGAGGGCGGCAAGGCCGAGCCCCCGACCACGGTACGCACAAGGCTTTCGGCCTTGCTCCCGGTTTTTTCCAATGCGGCCAGAAGGCCCATCCAGATTGTCGGAACGCCAAGCGCCAGCGTTACGCGCTCGCCATCGATCAGCTTGACGAGACTGTCTCCGTCCAGGCCCGGTCCGGGCAGAACCAGCTTGGCCCCGTTCGCGGCCGCCATATAGGGCACGCCCCAGGCGTTGACGTGAAACATGGGCACCACCGGCAGAACCGTGTCCTTGGCCGAGATCGCCAAACCGTCGGGCTGGTTGCCGGCCAAAGTGTGCAGCAGGGTTGAGCGGTGGCTGTAAAGCACGCCCTTGGGATTGCCTGTCGTCCCCGAGGTGTAGCAAAGCGAGGAGGCACGGGTCTCTTCGAATTGCGGCCAGGCGTAGCTGGCATCACCCGTCTCCAGAAGCTCGTCATAAAAGACCAGCCCGTCCAGGATCTTGGACGCCTCGTCGTCCCGCGGCCCCATCAGAACGAAATGCTCGACGGTCTTGAAATGGGCCTTGAGTTTGGCCACAGCGGGCAGGAATGTGCTGTCAAAGAACAACACCTTGTCCTCGGCGTGGTTGACGATGAATATCAGCTGATCAGGGTGCAGGCGCGGGTTGATGGTGTGGCACACGAGACCAGCGCCCGCCACGCCGAAATAGATTTCCATGTGCCGCCGGTTGTTCCAGGCGATTGTGGCGCAACGCGCCTCGGGCTCTTGCCCAAGCGCTTCCAACGCCGACGCCAGCCGCCGGGCATTCGCATCCAACGTGGCCCAATTCGATCGCTCGACGGCGCCTGTGGTTTCAACCGAAACGACTTCTGTCGTCCCATGATACCGGGCCGAATGGGCGATCAGGGTCGAGATCAGCAAAGGCTGATCCATCATTTTTCCAAGCATATCTATGTCTTCCTATTCGGCCGCCATGGCTGCCTGATGCGTGTTGCGGATCATTTCGGCTGCCTTTTCGGCAATCATGATCGTGGGTGCGTTGGTGTTTCCGCCGATGAGTGTGGGCATCACCGAGGCATCGACAACGCGCAGCCCCTCCAGCCCGCGCACCCGCAGTTCAGGATCAACGACAGCCATGTCATCGGTGCCCATCTTACAGGTGCCGACTGGGTGATAGATCGTATCGGCGCGGGCCCGGATATGTGTTTCCCACTCGGTGTCGCTCATACCGTCGCTGACGCCAAACAGCTCTTTGTGGCGGTATGTGTTCATCGGTTCCTGCATGAGAATATCGCGGGTGATCTTCGCGCCTGCGATCATTGTTTTCAGGTCCCGATCATCAGAAAGAAAATTCGGGTCGATCCCCGGATCGGCCATCGGGTCGCCCGACTGAAGGAACACTTCACCGCGTGAATGTGGCCGCAGCGCACAGACATGGCACGAGAAACCATAGCCGGGGTGCAGCCTGCGCGCATGATCGTCCACGATGGAAATGACGAAATGGAGCTGCACATCTGGCTTGTCCATCGTCGGATCGGTCTTGAAAAAGCCCGCCCCTTCGGCGAAGGGAGTCGCGATCATGCCGGTTCCGTTCTTGCGCCACGTGAGAATATGCCTGAGCAGATTGAACGTTCCTGTCGCCCCGATGCCGAAATTGTCGGTGTCTCGTGATTTCCACGCGAGGATAAAATCCAGATGATCCTGAAGGTTCTGGCCGACGCCGGGCAGCTCGTGGACCATCTCGATCCCGTGGCGTGTGATGTCTTCCGGGCGCCCCACACCGGAGAGCTGCAAGAGCTGGGGGGAGCCGAAGGCACCGCCGCAGACGATCACTTCGCGTTTAGCGCGCACCTCATGCCGCTGGCCTGTCTTGCGGTAGACAACGCCGGTGGCGCGTTTGCCGTCAAAGGTGATGCGCTCGGCCCGCACCTTGGTCAGAACCGTCAGGTTGGCGCGCGTGCCCATCACCGGATGCAAATACGCCGCAGCAGCCGAGCAGCGCTCGCCATTGCGTTTTTCATCGTGAAACTGGGTCACGGCGTAGGGTGCGAAACCCTCGTTGTCACCGGTATTGAAATCGTCGCTGCGGCGGTACTGCAAACGTGTCGCGGCTTCGACAAAGGCTTCGGTGATCGGTCGGGAGCTCTTTTGACGACAGACATGCAGCGGGCCGTTTGCCCCATGATGCGCGGTTTCGCCGTCTTCGTTGTTCTCGGAGCGCTTGAAATAGGGCAGCACACTCTGCCAATCCCAGCCATCGCAGCCCAGATCGGCCCAATGGTCATAGTCGTCGCGATGGCCGCGCACATAGAGCATCGCGTTGATCGCGCTTGATCCACCAAGGGCGCGACCGCGCGGTTGATACCCCCTGCGCCCGTTCAAACCCGGCTGTGGCACGGTATGGAACGCCCAATTGTTGATCTTGCCGTGCCCTGGCAGCATCGCCACCACACCGGCGGGGGCGCGCACAAGAATGCCATCGCCGCGCCCGCCGGCCTCCAGGAGGCAAACGGTCGTCTCCGCGTCCTCGCTCAGCCGCGCAGCCAGCGTTGCGCCCGCCGATCCGCCGCCGCCGATCACATAATCGTAGTCCATTTCCAAGCTCCTCCCTGGAGTCCCGAGGCGATTCTCCCGGTCGCCTCACTTTTAATCAAACAAAAAAACTGGACGTCTGTCCAGATAAAATGATTAAATCCGATTCGGACATGATGCGGAGCAGGAGGACCTCACGGCGCAAGTCATCCGCGGCCCGGCGATGGCCGCATCGATTGCCTGTTCGGAGGTTGCCCTTGGGCCAAAACCGGTTCGAAACCAGCATTTGGCGGGCTGTCGACCTCGCCGCGAAGCAAACCGTTTGCCGGTAACGTGCAGCAAACAGACCGGAAATCTGATGGAGGTCTGAAGCGCAGACGGGCGGCCGACAAACGCACCGTGCGTTTTGCCTGCGACGGGCAATTTGGGGCGAACGTCGCAATCGTCACACCTTCAAGATCGGAAGGTTCCGCACGGCATATCGGCGCGGCGCGACTGTCCCGACCGTCGGCCACGTAGCCGTGCCGCAAATTGAAAGCTCACATACTTGATTGATCACTGGAGAGGAGACCAACAGATGGCAGATGAAACAAAAGGGGCAACGCACCTCTCGCACGGGCCGACGCGCAGGCAGATGCTGGGGGGTGCGCTGACATCGGGGGCGGCTTTTGCGATTGCAGGACAGGCCGCCGCCCAGAGCAGCGACGTGCAAGACGTTGATGTCGTTGTCATCGGCGCGGGCGCCTCGGGCTGCTATGCCGCCCGAGAACTCAGCAATGCAGGCCATAGTGTCGCTCTGCTTGAAGCCGACGACCGCGTCGGCGGGCGGCTCCGCCGCGGCGAAGTGAACGGCGAGCCGGTAGACCTGGGCGGCCAGTGGTGGGGCCCCGGACAAACATTGCTGGACGAGGCCACGCAAGAGCTTGGCCTTACACGGCTCCAACAGAACATCAAGGGCCGCAGCATCATCGATCTCGCCGGGCTGAAGTTCGAATATGAAGGCGAAGTGCCCGCGCTGCCGGATGCGGAAATGGCCGCCTTCGTGCAGGGCGTCGAGACGATTGAAACATGGGCGAGCGAGATCGACCCTGACGCACCCTGGACCCACCCGCGCGCCAAAGAATGGGATTCAATCACCTGCACGACCTGGATGAACCAAAACCTCGGAACGGAGTTCATCACCGCGTTTTTCAAGTTCGCGGTCAAAGGCGTTTGCGTTGTCGACCCCTCCCAGATTTCGCTGCTGCAATTCCTGTTCTACTGCCGTTCGGGGCAAGGCTTTGTCACGCTCATCTCTACGGATGGCGGTGCCCAGCAGGAGGTCGTCAAGGGCGGGCTGTTTCAGGTTCCGCAATTGATGGCCGATGGTTTGGGGGATGCGCTGCACCTGTCAAGCCCGGTCCGCAATATCGAACAGGACGAGGATGGTGTCACCGTGACCGCCGAGACCGGCGTCTGGCGTGCCAGCCGTGTGATCGTCGCGGTGCCACCCGCGATGGCGCAGCGTATTCACTACGAGCCACCCCTGCCCGCGATGCGCGATGTCTACACCCAGCGCGCGCCGATGGGGGCGGTGATCAAGTGCTACGTCGCCTATGATACCCCTTTCTGGCGCGACATGGGCTACACTGGGCAGGTGTTCTTTGAAGGCGACGCGAATGTGTTCTTCGAGCATAGCCTCAACGACAGCGGCAAATTCGCGCTGGTCGCATTTATGGACGGGGAGGCCGTGCTGCGTTGGGCAGACCGGACCGAGAATGAGCGGCGCGACTACGTCGTAGGCGAGATTGTCCGCGTGTTCGGCGAAGCGGGCGCGAACCCTGTCGATTATACCGACAAAGCCTGGTCCGCCGACCAGTGGCGTCGCGGTGGCTACGGAACGCAGCCCACACCAGGCGCATGGACTGTCGCGGGCGAAGCCTGGAACCGTCCCGTTGACCGCATTCACTGGGCTGGCAGCGATACCTCGGCAGTCTGGAACGGCTATGTCGAAGGGGCCCTGCAGGCGGGCAAACGCGCGGCACAAGAAGTGATCGCGCAGCTTTGACAGACATGCGGTGGCGGTGCAGCTCTGCACTGCCACCGCTCTGTGAGCGGATGGGGGAACGGCCTTCCGACCATGCAGAAGCGTCTCCGCCGGACCTCGCCTTGGGGTCCGGCCGCATCACATGAAACCGCTTCGGGCCCGTCGCGATCCGGGCACAGAACCCTAGGGGCTAGTGCTTGTCCGAGAGGGACGCTGCGCGCCAGTCAGGGGCTTCCTCGAACGGGTTCGAGGTATAGCCCGCGTCGCGAATGGCGTGGATGGCGCAATATTCGTCGCGTTCCGACGCATCGCCGCTGACGCCGACGGCACCAATGGTCATGCCGTTCTCGTCTTCGATCAGCACACCGCCGGGCACCGGAATAAACCGCCCCTCGGATGCCGCTGCGATGGCATTCTGGAAGGCCGGGCGCGCCGACAGGTAGTCGCGGATTGTGCGGCTGGAGAACCCCATGCCAAGCGATCCATAAGCCTTGCCGAGCGCGATGTTGAAGCGCAGCAATCCGCATCCATCGGACATTTTCATGCACACCATGCGCCCGCCGCTGTCGAGTGCCACGACGGTGAGGGGTTTCATCCCCTCCCGCTTGCCGATGGCCAGAACGGTGTCGACGATGGTTTCCGCTACGGCGAGCGAAAGTGAAGAGGCAAGTTTCATTTGATTTCCTTTCAGCGCATGAGGTCGGGCAGCCAGGTGACGATTCCGGGGAAGGCCAGCAGCACGATGATGGTGACGACGTCGGCCACAAAGAACCAGGTGATGCCCTTGAACACATCCGGCAGCGAGATATCCGGCCTGACCGCAGCGACGACAAAACAGTTGAGCCCGATGGGCGGGGTGACAAGGCAGATTTCGGCCATCTTCACCACGATGATGCCGAACCAGATGGAATCAAACCCCAGCGCCATGACCGCCGGATAGACCACCGGCAGCGTCAGCAGAAGCATGCCGATTGCATCCATGAACATGCCCAGCACCGCATAGGCCAGCAGGATGCACACCATGATGACCATGGGAGGGGCGTCTATGCCGACCACCAGGCTGGTGAAGGCTTCGGCCAGCCCCGAAAACCCGAGGAAGCGCACGAACACCGTAACCCCCCAGATCAGCGAGAAGATCATCACCGTCAGTTTGGCGGTTTCCATCAGGCTTTCGGTGATCGGCTTCAGACCGGTGCCGCGGGCCAGCGCGACCACGAAGATGATGCCAGCGCCAAGCGCGCCCGCTTCGGTCGGGGTGGCCCAGCCCTGGTAGATCGCCGAGATGATGATGAACACCACCGCCATGATCGGCAGCAGCGGAGGCAGAGAGGTCAGCCGCTCGGTCCATGTGGCGCGGTCCGATTGCGGGATGCGGGGTGCTTGTTCCGGTTTCATCAGCGCCCAGATCACGATGATGGCCGCATAGACGATGGCCGAAACCAGGCCCGGCAGGAAACCCGCCAGCAGCAATCGACCCACGGATTCCTCGACGATGATGGCATAGATCACAAGGATCGCCGAGGGCGGGATCAGCGTCGCGAGGGTGCCGCCGGCGGCAACGACGCCTGCCGACAGGCGCTTGTCATAGCCGTGGCGCAGCATTTCGGGGATTGCAACGCGGGCAAACACCGCCGATGTCGCGGTCGAGGCCCCGGAGACAGCGGCAAAGCCTGCGGTCGCAAATACCGTCGCCACCGCCAGCCCGCCGGGCATCCAGCCAAGCCATTTGCGCGCGGCGTCGAACAGCTGCGAGGTCATGCCCGCGTGAAAGGCGACGAAGCCGATGAAGATGAACATCGGCAGTACCGACAGCGCATAGGTCGTGGCCTTCGCGTGGGGCACGATGCCGACGATGCCTGCCGCCGGGCCCCAGCCGATCAGTTCGACCAGCCCGACGAGGCCAATAATGGCGGCGGCAAACACCACGCGCACGCCCAGGAGCACAAGCAGGATCAACAATCCGACGCCGATCAGGCCGACAGCAAGCGGATGTTCGAAACCAAGTCCGATAAGCATGTCAGTGTTCCTCCGTGGCGGCGTCCGCCTCTTCGCGGGCGGTTTCCGCCACATCTTTTATCAACGCGACGCCCTCTGGCTCGCGGCTTGGGTCGATGACCATGCGGATGGCACCGGCGAGCTGCACCGACAGCCGCAGGAACCAGATCGAAAATGCCACCGGCACCAGTAATTTGGACGGCCAGACCGAAAATTCCGCATCGATCGTGGTGTCGCCAAGTTCGTAGGAACGCCAAAAATGCGCTCCGGTGTACCAGATCAGCACCGCGATGATCGCCATGCCGACGGCCGCGCCGATGATCTCGGCGGCCCAGTACCGGCGCCCTGTCAGTGCGCCCAACAGCAGTTCCATGCGGATATGCGCACCCATGCGCTGCGTGTAGGCGGCGCCGAGGAAGGCCATGCCCGCCATCGACAGTTCGACAAGATCGACATAGCCGGTCAGTGGCATGTCAAAGAGGGTGCGCATCACGATCTGCGCGATGCCGAGGCACATCAGCGCAAAGACGAACAGCGCGGCGATCAGGTTCGTGGCGTCTTCGACCGGGGACAGCAACCGGTCAGCGCGGGCCACGAGGCCACGCGTGTCGGGGGGATGGGACATCAGGGGGATTCCGTCTGGTAAAGGGGTGGCGCCGCATCTGGCGCCACCGATGCGTTTCAGTCCTTCGGGGCCTCTGCCGCATAGCCGAGATAGGCATCAAGCACGCCCTGCGCATCGAACCCGGGGTTGTCGGCAACCCATTTGTCCCAGATCGGCTTGCCCGCACGGGCGCGGAATGCGTCGAGCGCCGCCTCGTCATACTCGATCTTGGTCAGGGTTTGCTCGAACATGGGAATGTTCTTTTCATCCTGCGCCGCATAGGCTTCGAGCTCGGTTTCAAGTACAAGATCGCGGTTGTCCCAGATCAGCGCCTGATACTGTTCGGGCAGGGCCTCGAAGGCAGTCTTGTTCAGCACCCAGCCGCATTCGGACGATCCCGGCGACAGATTGGCGGTGTACCAGTCGGCCTCTTCGTTGATCTTGAAGGCGACATGGGCGTAGGTGTACGGAAAGGCCGCCACATCCACGGTGCCGTTCTGAAAGGCGGTCAGGGTCTCGCCCGCTGACAGTGTCTGCTTGGTTGCGCCCAGCAGTTCCATCGCATCGCCAAGCCCGCCACCCGCGCGTACCTGAAGTCCGGCCCAGTCATCCAGCGTCAGCGGTGGTTCGCCCCGGCCCATCATCTCGTATTGCGGAAGCAGGCCCGAGGCATAAGGCAGGGCATTCCATTTTGCCATGTCCGCAACGATAGCGGGATGTTCAAACATCCGCTTGCGCACGTACATGTCAGCCTTGGCGCTGGGAACAGGCAGGAACGGCAGCGAGAACACCATCCACGCCGGGTTCTTGCCGGGGTGATAGAAATTGCAGATGCCGGCCCCCTCGACGGCGTTGAGCTTGATCGCGTCCAGCGCCTCGCGAGCCGGACCAAGCTGTTCGGCATAAAAGATGCGGATTTGAAACTTGCCGCCCGTCTCGGCGGCGACCTTTTCGGCCAGCGCCTCCATGCCCGAGGTCAGCGCCCGCGGATTGCCGTACATCGAGATCTTCCAGAACACCGACGGGCCGTCGATATTGGCCGCCGGGGCGGCGGTGCCGAGCGTCAGCACCGCCAGAGCCGATAGGGTGATGCGTTTTGTGATGGTCATGGTCTCTCCTCCCATTGATTGTTTCGGGTCGTATCAGGCCGGCGCGACAGCAAAGGCATCGCGCAGCAGGTTCTTCTGCACCTTGCCCATCGTGTTGCGCGGCAACTCTTCCAGGATGTGGATGGCGCGCGGATGCTTGAAACGGGCAAGCTGTGGGCGCAGCAGAGCCATCAGTGCATCCGGGTCGGGTGTGGCCCCCGGCTCTGGCACCACGGTAGCAATCACTGCCTCGCCGAAATCGGGATCGGGAATGCCGACAACGGCGGATTCGAGCACGCCGGGCAGATCGTCGAGAAGCACCTCGATTTCCTTGGGATAGATGTTGTAGCCGCCGGAGATGATCAGATCCTTCTGGCGGCCCACGATGGACAGGTAACCATCGGCATCGATGCGCCCCAGATCGCCGGTGTTGAAAAAGCCGTCGCCGCGCATGTCCTCGGCGGTTTTCTCGGGCATGCGCCAGTACCCTTTGAACACATTGGGGCCGCGCACCTCGATGATGCCGATCTCGCCATCGGGCAGGGTCGCGCCGGTGCTGGAACTGGTGATACGCAGGTCCACACCCGCGAGGGGGAAGCCAACCGTCCCGGCGCGGCGCTCGCCCACGTAGGGGTTGGACACATTCATGTTGGTTTCGGTCATGCCGTAGCGTTCGAGGATACGGTGGCCAGTCCGCTGTTCGAACCGCTCGTGGGTCTCTGCCAGCAGCGGGGCAGAGCCCGAGACGAAGAGCCTCATGTGCTGCGACAGCGACCGGGTGAAACGCGGATCGTCCAGCAGGCGGGTGTAGAACGTCGGAACGCCCATGAGCGAGGTGGCCTTCGGAAGGTCCGCGAGGATGTCGTCGAGGTTAAATCCAGGGTGAAACAGTATCGACGCGCCAGACAGCGCGCAGACATTCACCGCGACGAACAGCCCATGGGTGTGGAAGATCGGCAGCGCATGCAACAGGACGTCGTCGGCGCTGAATTGCCACAGTTCGGTGAGGGCACGGGCGTTGGACAGCAGGTTGTCGTGGGACAGCATGGCGCCTTTTGATCGACCCGTGGTGCCCGAGGTATAGAGGATGGCCGCAAGGTCGTCCGGCCCGCAATCCAGAGGTTCGTGCTGGTCATCGGCCTGCGCGACGGCCTCCATCAGGCTCCCTGCTCCGGCAGAATCGAGCGTCACCAGCGCCGCGCCCTTGGGCAGGATCGGGGTCAGCCCGTTGGCCTTGGACGGATCGCAGATCACCAGCGCGGGTTCCGCATCGCCGAGAAAATATGCGATTTCCGTCACGGTATAAGCGGTGTTGAGCGGTAGCAGCACCAGCCCGGCGCGCAAACAGGCAGCATAGATCACCAGTGCGGGCACCGATTTGGACACTTGCACCGCCACCCGGTCGCCCTTTTGCAGCCCCTGCGCATCAAACACGTTCGCCATGCGCGCCGAGAGCGCCAGGAATGCCTCATGGCTGAGTGCGTCGCCGCCCAGAGGCGTTACGAAGGTCTTTGCGCTGCCCGTGTGATATCCGAAAAGCGTATCGAAAAGATGGTTGGTCATGGTGCTCTCTCAAGTCTTGGCCGGGGCGGAGGTGGTTTTCAGAAGCGGCGTCAAGGCACGGGCATGGGCGATCGTCCCTTTGGTGGAATGGCCCTCGATGTTGGCGTCGATCTGATCGAGATCGTAGAGATAGTTCACCATCGCTCCGCAGGACTGCCGCAGCCCGTTGTCGGAAGTGTCCGCCCCCGCATGTACCTCGTAGATCAGCGCGCCGTTGCCGAGATGGAACCGTGCCACCGGGTCGAGCGGGCCGCCGCGGGGGTGGCGTTCGCACACCAGATAGTGCGCCACATAAGGGCGAAGGGCCGCGCCGCCATCTTGCAAGGCTTCGGCCAGCGGCGCGGTTTCAGCCTCGGGCAGCGCGGCGAGCCGCTGTTCCGCCCAGCGGCGAAAGCCCGGGATCGGCGAGAGCGTCACAAAGGTGGTCAGCTCAGGCATCGCCGATTTGAGATCCTCAACCACCTGCTTGATCAGCGAATTGCCGAAGGAAATGCCGCGCAGCCCTTTCTGGCAATTCGAGATCGAATAGAAGACGGCAGTATTGACGCGATTGGCCGGCAGCGCCGGGCGGCCTTCGGCGAGCACCGTCTGAATATTGCCCGCCACACCGTCGGTCAGCGCGACCTCGACAAAGATCAGCGGCTCGTCCGGCATGGCGGGATGGAAATAGGCGTAGCAGCGCCGGTCCTCGGGCAGCAGCCGGCGGCGCAGATCGTCCCAACTCTGGATCGCGTGAACCGCCTCATAGGCGATGATCTTTTCGAGGATGCTGGCCGGGCTGTCCCAGTTGATGTGGCGCAGCACCAGAAAGCCCTGATTGAACCACGACCGGAACAGATGCAGGAAATCCTGGTCGATGACAGCAAGGCGCGGGGCCACTTTGGCCATGCGCAGAAGATCGCAGCGCATAGCGACCAGCTCCGCCGTGGCGCCCGGCACGCGGTTCAGGCGGCGAAAGATCTCCTGTCGGCGCGGCTCTGCGGCTTCGGTGAGGGCGGCAAGCCTGTCGGGCTGGGGATCGTCTGCATAGGCGCGGGCCAGGTCGGCCAGCGCGGGGCCGTTGATGTCAAAATCGCTGGCAAGCATGTCGAAGAAGGCGTGTTTCTGGTCCTCGGTCATGTCGCGGTATTGCGCCAGCAGCGCGCGCGAGACCTTTGACGAGGACACATCCCCCAGATCGGTCAACAACAGTTCGGTCAGCTCACGCGGGCTGCGGCTGTCGCTGCCGCGCGGTGCGGCGCGGTTGCGCAGGGTGATCGTGGACAGCAGGTCGATCAGATAGGTCGATTGTATCAGTTGCATGGCTCTGTCTCCGTCACATCGTACGGGGGTTCGTTCAGGGGGCGCTCAGGGCACCGGGACCGCGGCAGGGGTCAGGCCAGGGTGATTGTCGCCGTGGACAGCCCCAACGAAAGCGTCAGGCTGCCTTCGTTCACCAGCCAGCGACGCAGGGTGTAACTGCGCGCGCCCAGGCTGTGCATCGGGTCGGCATCGGCCAGCGCGCGGGCGTGGTCCAGCGATTGCGCGCGCAGGATCACAAGCCCGGCGCCTTCGATCTGCGTGCCGGTGTCATCCGACAGCGGCCCGGCAAGAAACAGGCTGCCGTCCGATTCGAGCTGGCGCTGGTAGGCGAGGTGATCTGGCAGAATATCCGGCACCGCAGGCCCGCCCGGCACGGGCACGGTGTGCACCATGAACAGGTCGAGTGCGAGCGCACCACGCGCTTTGGCGGCGTCTTTGTAGCTGGTCCAGTCCGGCATCTTTCTCCTCCAAGAAAATCGATATTTATTGACGTACACCTTTTTTGTCGGCAAAAGAAAGGAAAATTTGAGAGGAGAAGCTATGAAACTTCTGGTTGGGACGATGGGTGGGAAGGCGCAGGTTTTCCGCGTCGAAGGCGATACCGCTATCAATTTGACGGCGGCCCTGCCGCAGATCGGCAACGACTTGCAGGCGCTGATCGAACATGACGCGCTGATGGCGCAGGCGGCCGATGTCACGGGTGAGGCGGTCGCGCTGGACGACATCACGCCGGCCCTGCCCGTCGATGCGCCGGGAAAGATACTGTGCCTGGGATTGAACTACATCGAACATATCAAGGAAGGCGGCTACGACATCCCAGACTACCCAGCGATGTTTCTGCGCACGCGCCAGTCGATCATGGCCGCTGGCGCGCCGCTGGTGCGCCCGACCTGTTCCGACCAACTCGACTACGAGGCCGAGCTGATGCTGATCGTCGGCAAGGGCGGGCGGCACATTTCCGAGGCGGATGCGCTGGATCACGTGTTCGGCTATACCGTGTTCAACGATGGCTCGGTCCGCAACTACCAGCGCAAGACGCACCAGTGGACGCCGGGCAAGAACTTCGACCAGACCGGCGCCATCGGCCCCTATGTGGTGACCCCCGAGGACCTTCCCGAAGGCGCCAAGGGGCTGAAGATAGAAAGCCGCGTGGGCGACGAGATCCTGCAAAGCTCGAACACCGGCAACATGATCTGGGGCGTGGCACAAACCATTGCCATCATGTCCGAATTCACCACGCTTGAGCCCGGCGATCTGATTGCGCTCGGCACGCCTCCCGGGGTCGGGCACGCAAAGAAGCCGGCGCCGCGCTGGCTGAAACCCGGTGAGGTCGTCGAGATCGAGATCGAAGGCATCGGCATCTGTGCCAGCCCTGTCAGGGACGAGGCGGATCTGGCAAAGGCGGCAGAATGACAGCGTTCGCCGATCCCCGCGAGCAAGCGCAGGCGGCCGTGCGGTCGCTGCGCCAGCGCATCGGCGCGCTGGATGCGGCATCGATCGACCTGATCCTGCGCGATGCCCGTTCCCATTACGCCTGGACCGATCGTGAGGTGCCCGATGCGTTGCTGCGCGAGCTGCACGACATCACCATCGCCGGGCCGACCAGCATGAATACGCTGCCGGCGCGCTTCGTCCATGTGCGCAGTGCGGCGGCGAAGGATCGGCTGGCCAAGGCGCTTAAGGACAAGAACATCGCCAAAATGCGGCAGGCTCCGGTAACGACGATCATCGCCTATGATCCGGCTTTCTGGACCCGGCTGCCGGAAACCTTTCCACACGAGGACCGCCGCCCGCTGTTTCAAGGCAAGCGTGAACATTGCGATCTGACGGCGCTGCGCAACTCATCGCTGCAGGGGGCGTATTTCATGATCGCGGCACGGGCGCTGGGGCTGGATGTCGGGGCGATGTCGGGCTTTTCAAATGCCACCGTGGACGCGGAGTTCTTTTCCGAAACTGGCTGGAAATCGAATTTCCTGTGCAACATCGGCTACGCGGACGAGTCCGCCCTGTTCGGCAAATTGCCGCGCCTGGCTTTCGACGAGGTGTGCACCGTGATCTGACGACAATTGTTCCGGGCGCGGAAGAGGAGCCACGCCCGGAGCGGAACGACCGCCGGACCCTGTCCGGCATTTCAAAACACTTGGGAGGAGGACCCTAAAATGCGTTTCATGACTGTAACAGCACTGCTGTTCGCGGGGGCGGCCACATCGGCGCTCGCGCAGGAATCCATCACCATCAACGTGATTGACGGCTACCCGGCCCGCGCCATGTGGGTGCAGGAGATGACGGATTTCTTTATTCCCGAGGTCGACAAGCGCCTGGCGGAGACCGGAAATTACACCATCGACTGGCGGGAAAGCTATGGCGGCACCGTTGTGAAACCCGGCGGCGTGCTCGAAGGGCTGCAACTCGGTCTTGGCGACATCGGCATCGTGACGACGATTTTTCACAGCTCGAAGCTACCCAGCCAGGCGATTTCCGCCGTGACGCCCTTCGTGTCGTCGGATGCCCGCGTGGTGGCAAAGGCCGTGGACGAGATCGCACTGGAATTTCCGACCATGCAGGCGGAATTCGACGCGCAGAACCAAGTCTACCTGACAACCGGCGTGGTGTTGGACACCTATCAGCTGTTCTCGGCGAAACGGGTCGAGACGCTGTCTGACCTGCACGGCGCCAAGATAGCGGGCGCCGGTATGAACCTGCGCTATGTCGAGGGCATCTCCGATGCGGCGGGCGTGCGGGGCGGGCTGACCGATTTCTACAACATGTTGCAGACCGGGTTGGCCGAACACGCGATGCTTTGGCCCGAGGCCGCGGCGACCTTCAAGATTTCCGAGGTGGGGCCGTTCATGCTGGCCGCCGATCTGGGCGCGGTGAACACCAAAACCCTCTCAGCCAACAAGGATTTCTGGAACGCCCTGCCCGAAGAGGTCCAGACCGCGATCCGGGAAAGCGCCACCGCCTACCGCGACCACGTGGCCGAGGTTGCCATGGACCGTGCCGCCGAAGCCCGAGAGGCCTTTACTGCCGCAGGCGGCGAGATCGTGCAGATGAGCACGGAAGAGCGCGGTGCATGGGCGGCCTCGCTGCCCGATATTGCGGCGGAATGGGCGGCGGAGCTTGATGCCAAGGGCGAGCCGGGCTCGGAAATGCTGGCGGCCTATCTTGCCAGGGTTACCGGCGATGACGCCCCGCTGCGCGACTGGACTGCGGGCCTCGGTCAGTGACAGGCGCCGATGATCAACGCGGCGCGCCGGTGGTGAAAAGCTACCGGTGCCTGCACCGCGCCGCATCCCGGCCGGTGCACATCGCGGCGCTCGGGGCGAATGCGACGGGCACGCTGATGGTGCTCGCGCTGGTGGGGATCGTGAACTACGACATGCTGGCGCGGACATTGGCCAACCAGCCCCTGCGTGGGACCATCGAGCTGGTGCAGTTTGCCATGGTGCTGATCGTGTTCCTGCAACTGCCGGACGTGATCCGGGCGGGGCGGCTGACGCGCTCTGACGGCTTCCTTGGGCTGCTTGCGACCCGCGCACCGCGCGCGGCAGGCCTGCTGCAGCGGTTGATTGACCTGCTGTCCTTTGCCGTCATGGCCTTGCTCGCCGTTGCGTCGTTCCCGGTATTCATCGAGATGTGGCATTCACAGGATTATTTCGGCATCCCGGGCGTGTTTACCGCCCCATGGTGGCCGATCAAGCTGACCGTTCTTGCCAGCGCGGCCCTGTGCGCGATCATCTTTGCCCTCAAAGTCCTCGGACCCGGCCAGGAGCAAAAAAATTGACCCCTATTGAAGTCGGCGGCATTTCGGTTGGAGCCATCGTGCTTCTGATCTATCTCGGCGTCTATATTCCCATCGCCCTGACCGCTGTTTCCTTCGTGTCCATCTGGCTGATGCGCGACAACTTCACCTTGGCGATGAACCTCCTGAAGATCACCATCGGCGAAAGCGCGATGGAATATCCCTTTGCCACGATCCCGTTGTTCAGCTTCATGGGGCTGGTGGTGTCGAAAGCCGGCCTGGGCACGGACATTTATGCGGTCATGTCGTCGGGATTCCGGCGGGTCAAGGGCGGCATTGGCATGGCCACGGTCGGTGCAAACGCAGGCTTTGCCGCTGTCACGGGCAGCTCGATCGCCTCGGCCTCCGTGTTCTCCAAGGTGGCCGTGCCGGAAATGCTGAAATACGACTACAACCCGCGCTTTGCGGTCGGGGTTGTGGCCGGGTCGTCGGTGCTTGGCATGATCATCCCGCCCTCAGCCATGCTGATCATCTATTCGTTTGTGGCCGAGCAATCGGTGGGCGAGATGTTCATCGCTGGCGTGATCCCCGGGCTTTTGCTGACCGTCGCCTATATCGGGGCAATCTGGCTGATGGGCTACTTCACGCCGGGCTTTGTCGGGGGGCGGCCTGCGGATGATTACGAGCCCATGCCCATGGCCGAGGTCCTGCGCCGCACGCTGCCCATGCTGTTGCTGATCGCCACGGTGATCGGCGGCATCTACCTGGGCTGGATGACCCCGGTCGAAGCCGGGGCCGCAGGTGCGGCACTTGGGCTGATCATCGCGGCCGTGCGCCGCACCATGTCCTGGCGCAGCCTGTGGGACACGTTGATCGAAACCGGCCATATCACGGCGTCCATCCTGTTCCTGATCACCGCAGCGTCGATCTACAGCCGGATGCTGGGCCTTGCGGGGTTGCCGCGCGAGCTCGAGGCGATCCTCGCCGCCAGTGATCTGAGCTTTGTCATGATCATGCTGTTCTACGTCCTCCTGATGTTGTTCCTGGGCACCATCCTGGATACCTCGTCGATCATCCTGATCGTGGTGCCGCTGTTCCTTCCGCTGATCGAACCAATGGGCCTGAGCCTTGTCTGGTTCGGCATCATCACCGTCATCGGGGCCGAGATCGGGCTTTTGACGCCGCCTTTGGGGATTTCCTGTTTCGTCATCAAGGCGACGCTGGACGACCCGCGCATCACGCTCAAGGACGTGTTCCTGGGGGCGTTGCCCTTTGCGGGCGTCATGTTGGTGGTTCTGAGCCTGCTGATCGCTTTTCCCTCTCTTTCTCTTGTCCTTCTGTAAGGAGCTGACATGCGTAATGTAACGCCTGACAACATCACCGACGTCTTTACCGGCTATTTTGGCCCAGAGACCGATCCGCGCTTTGCCGAGATCATGAGCGCCCTCGCCCGCCACCTGCACGCCTTCACCAAGGAGGTCGGCCTGACCCATGACGAATGGCGCGCCGGGCTGAAGGCGGTGGAATGGGCGGGCCGGATCACAACGCCCGAACGCAACGAATTCGTGCTGATGTCCGATGTGTTGGGGCTGTCGTCACTGGTCGACATGATCAATTCCCACCCCGGTGCGACCAGTTCCAGCGTGTTGGGGCCGTTCCATGTATCGAACGCGCCGCCGATGGCGATTGGTGACGATCTGCGCGCCGGTTTCGCGGGCGAGGTGGTGCTGGTGCAGGGCCATGTGCGTGATCTCGATGGCAAGCCGATCCCCCATGCGGAGCTGGACATCTGGCAGACCGCGCCCAATGGGCTTTATTCAAGCCAGGACCCGGACCAGGACATCATGTCCTTCCACGGGCTGATGACCACGGACGAAAACGGCTATTATGCATTCACCACCGTACGTCCCGTTGAATACACAGTGCCCACGGACGGGCCGGTGGGTCAGATCCTGGATGCTGCCGGACGTCACCCATGGCGACCCTCGCATCTGCATTTCATCATCAAGGCGCCGGGCTACCGCGACCTCGTGACCGAGGTCTTCCCCGCCGATGATCCCTACCTTGATCAGGACACGGTGTTCGGAGTGCGCGAGGACCTGGTGATGCATTACACGCCGCAACCCGAGGGTGAATTCCCCGACGGCTTCGTTTTGTCGGGCAAGGTCGACGGACCCTGGTCGCGGGTGGATTTCGATTTCAGGCTCGTGGCCTGCTGACCCATCTGGCTTCGGGCGGCGGGTCGCCGTCGCCCCAAAACGCTTTTGACGCGGGGGCGTCGCGTTGTGCCTTGGGGGGGGACGTGTTGGCCGTTGGATTTCTTTGCCCGGCGGCTGTGGCCGTGCAGGCGCACACGGCCATCGCGCCTTTTCGAGAGCGTGGTGACTAGGAGGGCGCTTTGCCCTCTGTCAGGTCGGGCGTTTCGCGCAGGAACGTGCCAGTCTGCTGATAGTGGTGCAACAGCCGCGACGTCGCCAGTGGCACATCGCGGGCCACCGCCGCCGCAAGGATCTCGCGGTGCTCGGCCGGCACGTCACGGGTGCCGTAATGGCGCGAGCGCCCCGCAAGATAGCGATAGCGCACATTCAGATCATAGAGCTGGCTGCAATAGCCCAGCAGGATCGGTGAGGAACAGCGAGCCAGCAGCGCCATGTGAAAGGTCTTGTGGGCATCCTCAAAGGTCGCGACATCCGCGCCCCCGACCCGCGCCATACGGTGATGGGCCAGCACCAGCGCCTCTTCCCACGCCTCGTCACCGGCGGCGATGGACTCGCGCAGGGCCATGTCCTCGAGCGCACAGCGAAGGCGTAAAATCTCTGCGAAATTGTCCTGACTAACCGGAGAGGCACGAAAGCCGCGCTGGTCGATACGTTCGACCAGCTTGTCGGCGACCAACAGGGTCAACGCCTCACGAATGGGGGAGGCACCAACCTGGATGCGCTCTTTGAGGGTCTCGATCTTGAGCTTTTCGCCGGGCGCAAGAACGCCGGTGATGATCATGCGCCGGATCGCCTGGTAGGTCGTCTGCGTGGTAGATGTCGAGGGCGTCGGATCGCCCCCCGCATCGAAATTCTGCACACTCATTTCGCTTTCATACCCCTTGGTTCCGGCAGACCGGGCAGGCACCATCACGACACGGGGCGGGCTGGGATGCCCGTGCGCGCATGACCGGTCGCTTCACGCGTGGTGACCCCATCGTTCAGGACAAACATTATAATACAGGTTTCCGTACCCCTATTCGACCAGGCGTGATTGGTGCCACGCTGAATGCAGATATCGCCCGCCTTGAGCAGCACGTCATCGGCAGGATCGTCCATCAGCATCCAGATTTCGCCGGTAATTACCATTGCATAATCGACACTGTCGGTGCGATGCATAAACGGGTGACGCGCGTTTTGCACAATATTTTCAGCCGCGCCCATTTCCGCGAATGCCGAGGGGCCGTCAAGCGTCGCCATGACCTCCGGGTCTTCGGGCTGGAACTCCACGCAGCGGAATACGCTGCCCATGGCGGGTGGGTGCAGGGTGAAATCGCCGGTGCAGGTTTCGGTGGCGCCGTCATATTCGGCGGGGGTTCCGTCAGAGATCCAGAAATTCGTCAACCTCACGCCGGGCCGGTTGGGCCGTTCGAGGAACTGGTCAGCGGTTTGATCACTCTCGATGATGGCCTTGCCCTTGGTATCGTGGCCTGTGACCACGCGGCGGAATTGGGTCATATTCATGAGAAACGTCCTTTTCAGTTTGCTTGGTTTTTGCCGGCACGCAGTTCAGCTGCGGCATAGAGCCCGCCCAGCAGGGCCAGCCCAAGCGCAGCGCTGAGCAGGCCCTGAAACAGCAGGAGCACGCCGGCAATCGCCGCTGTGAACCGCCCCATCGCATTGATCCGGTGACGCAGGACCCCGATCACAGCGACGGCTATGGCAAACACCCCGAGCATCCCGGTGCCGGCCGCCTCGATGTTCTCGATCCAGCTGCCCTGCAGCATCAGACCGGGGCCAAAGCACAGGGCAAATGGCAAAAGGAAGCTTGGCGCGGCGTAGGCGGCGGCGGTCCAGCCGCATTTGTTGATGTCGGCCTTGGCGATGCCCCCGGCGACATAGGCAGCCAGCGCCACGGGCGGCGTGATGGTCGAAATGCAGCCAAAGTAGAAGACGAAGAAATGCGCAGTCAGCACCGGCACCTCCATCTTGACCAGCGCCGGGGCGACCACGGTCGCAAGGATCAGGTAGGCCGCCGTCGTCGGCAGTCCCATGCCGAGGATGATCGACACCAGCATGGTCAGGATCAGCGCGATGACAAGGCTGCCGCCAGAGCTCATGTCGATCAACACGGCGATCTTGGAACCCAGGCCCGACAGCCCCAGAACGCCCGCGATGATCCCTGCCGCCGCACAGGCCGCAGAGATCGTCACCACCCCCTGCGCGCCTTCGGTGACGGCGCCGGAAATGCGGCGCAGCAGGTCCATGTCGATCCCGCGTTTCCAGATCACGGTGCAGGCGATCATCGCCCCCATCGCCCAGAGCGAAGCCTTGAAGGGCGAATAGCCCACCAGCATCATGCCCAGCAGCAACGCAAAGGCGATGACGAAGGGCATTCCGTCCCAGAGCACCCGCACGGAGCTGCGCGGATCGGTCGTCGGTGTGGTGACGGGCGCGATGCCGCTGCGTTGGGCGCGCAGATGCACCACCGCGAAGGCCATGCCGAAGAACAGCAACGCCGGCAGCAGGCCGGTCTTCATGATCTCGGTGTAGCTTACGCCGACCACCTCGGCCATGATAAAGGCGGCGGCGCCCATGACGGGCGGCATGATCTGCCCGCCAGTCGATGCAACCGCCTCGACCGCGGCGGCCTGGTGGGGGGCATAGCCTTCGCGCTTCATCAGCGGGATGGTCAGCGTGCCGGTGACGGCGACATTGCCCGCCGCCGAGCCCGACACCATGCCGATCAGCGCCGAGAACAACACCGCCGATTTCGCCGATGCGGCGCGCATTCCACGGGTCAGACGGAACGAGATCTCGAAGAAGAATTCTCCCGCGCCAAGCCGTGACAGCAGCGCGCCGAAGATGGTGAAGGTGATGATATAGGTCGCCGCCACGCCGACAGGGATGCCGTAGATGCCCTGCGTGTCGGTGGTCAGGAAGGTCACGACTCGTTCCAACCCATAGCCGCGTCCGTTCAGCACGCCGGGCAGGTAGGGACTCAGGAACGGATAGACCAGAAAAACCGCCGTGATCCCGGCAAGGATGCTGCCGATGCCGCGCCGCGCCGCCTCGATGACTAGCGCGACGATGACCAGCCCCGCCCAGAAATCTTGCGCGGTGGTCATGCCACCGCTCATGGCGATTGCCTTCCAGCGCGAGAGCAGCCAGACGCTTGCGATAATGCCCGACAGGATCAGCACGCCATCGATCCCCATTGATGCAGGGCTTCGGGGCGCGGTCGTCATCGCCGGCCTGCGCGCGAACAGCAGGGTCAGCGCGAGCATCAGATGGGTCAGCCGCATTTCCATTGTCGACATGGACACGAGGCCAGACACGATCAGAAGATGATAGGCGCCGAAGCCGAAGGCCACAACGGCCAGCACCCGGGCAGGGATCGTCATCTCGCGCAGCGCGGTCATGGCGCGTCCTTTCGTGACAAAACGGAGGTGGGCAGGAGCCTTGCCCCTGCCGCACGGGCCTGTTTATCGGGCGAAGTAGGCCGCCGCGCCGGGGTGCAGATCGATGGCCAGCGCGCTGGCACGGGCTTTATCGATCTGGCGCGCATTGGCGTTTTCGGCTGCGAACTCGTCGAGGTGATCGTAGATTGCCCCGGCGATCCTTTCGACGATGCCTGCGTCCATCTCTGTTGGGACAATCAGCATGTTGGTTACGCCCAGGACCTGCGCGTCCTCGTCCATACCATAGACATCGGCGGGAATGTTAAAAATGCTGTAGGCCGGATTGCCGGACAGGATCGCGTCCTTCTTGTCGGCTTCCATGCCGATCATCCTCAGCTTGCCCGAAGCCGCCGCCTGCATCACGGCTGCCGCAGGGTAGCCAGACAGGGCCAGCGCGGCATCGACATTGCCGTCCGAAAGCTGGCTGAAACCGTCGCCGTAGCTGAGGAAGCTGGGCGTAATGTCATCAAGGTTGAGCCCGTAGATCGGCAGCATGTTGTTGAGGAAACCCATCGTGCCGCCGCCGGCCGGGCCGACAGCTACGCGCTTGCCCTTGAGGTCGGCAAAGGTTCGGATGTCCGAGCCATCAGGCACAACCATGTGAAGTACGCTGGGGTGCAAAGGACCAAGCGCGCTCAGTGCCATCGGGGTGCCATCATAGGCGCCATTTCCTGCCACCGCGTCGGCGGCAAGGTTGGCGCTGGTGATGCCAAGCTCCACCTCGCCCTGCGCAACAAGACGGGGGTTTTGCACCGACCCCTGCGTGACGATGGGCACCATGTCGATCCCATCACCTGCGTATGTGTTGACGAGGTTGGAGATCCCCTGGCCCATCGGAAAGAACGCGCCGCCAAGACTGGCGGTCCCAATTCGATATTCTTCGGCCCGCACCGACGGGGCAAATGCAGAAAAAGATGCGGCCAGAAGCGCCACGCAAACGATGTGTTTCATGTTGAACCTCCCTGATACCCCATAGGTATTACCGATGTTATTTTGCATCAACCACAAATATCGATTTTTATTGTGGTGATTCTGTCGCGTCGAATGCGCATGCCGCAACGATCCGACAATCGCGACGGCCCCCGTCACGACCATCGGCCCGGTCAACAAGATGGCAGGTATCGCCATGGTCCGTGTTGACGAAAGTGGCGATTGTTATCGATGCTGATCGATCAGGATCTGGTTCCCGTCGGGGTCGGTTAGCTGGATATGTGCCGGGCCGGAGCTGTCTGTCTGACAGGTGTGATCGAGGGGTAGGCCCCTGCTCAGAAGCATGGATTGAATGGCGCGGACATCGTCGAACTCTTCGATCTCCGTCGCGTCCTGATCCCAGCCGGGGTTGAAGGTCAAGATATTGGCATCAAACATGCCTTGGAAGAGGCCGATGAGCGTATCGCCATTCTTCATGATCAGGTATCCCATGTCCGCGTCGCCACCCATTGCGGAGAAGCCAAGCTGACTGTAAAATGCCCGCGATTTTTCAAGGTCTTTTACGTTCAGGCTGATTGAGAAGGCCCCGAGTTGCATTTTCGCGCTCCCTGTTTGTCGGTCGTTTGGGGTCCGGGCCGGGGATATTGGCGGGCCTCTGCGCGCCTCGCTACCAGATGAGCAGCGCTGCCGCACCGATCACAAGGAGCAGTGCAGTGCCGGCAGCAGAAACAAACCTGCCCGCCTTCTTCCACATCGGCGCGGTCAAGTTGTCGAACAAAACGGCTGGGTGTATGATACGGAGCATGAGCAGCGCGATCCCGTAGGCGTGAAGATAGCGGCCATCAACTCCTCGCATTTCCATCAATAGCAGCAGCAGGATTGCCATCGCCGCGTATTCCGACAGGTTGCCGAAACGGCGGATCGCCAGCGCCATGGCGCTGTTTCCCCCATCCCCGAGGGCCACACCGGTCTTGCCGCGCATGATGCCGGTCCATGTTGAGAGCACAGCCATAAGGATCGCGATGGCTGCGGCGTAAAACGGGGTTACTGAAATCAGGGTCATTCAAGGCCTTTCTATTGCTGTCCGGTAGGCAAATTCCGCGATCTCATGCCAGCGGGCGTGGTCACGGATGCCGATGACGATCCAGTCTTTCATGGGAGGCTTGGTTTTGAACGGGGCGAGGTGCTGCCAGTCAGATATCCCAAAGGCGTCGATGTCGGCGTCGCGCCCGACGCGCGCCCCCAGCCCGACGCCTCCGCCCCGTTTGGAAAAGAAGGCAAAAACCTTCTCGCGGCAAAGCAGAGCGTCGGCAGACATCATCTGCCCGCGCGCCATGCCCGCATGTCGGGACATCATGGTCAAGACGAGGTCTTGCCAGGCCTGTTCGGGGTCACTGATCGTGGTTTCTCCTTGCATGTCTACCGATAATCGAATTTATGCATGTCAGTCAACATGGATAAATTGATGCGGCTGACAGCAGATGACAAAAAGAGACTGGTCCGAAAAATTCGAAACGGGGCCGCGCAGGTCTTTCGCGCCAAAGGCTATGCCGGCGTCAACTTGAACGATTTGATGAAAGCGTCCGGCCTGACCCGGGGCGCGTTTTATGCGCATTTCCAAAGCAAGACGGCGCTGTTTTCCGAAGTTGTGTGCCACGAACATCCGCTTCTCAGGATGCTTGAAGATCGGACCGGTAAAGAAGGCGCGGCACTTCACGCCGAAATGCGTGCGATTTTCACGGCCTATATGGACCCGAAGAACCTGAAGGAGGTATTTGGCGGCTGTTCCTTCGCGGCGCTGCTCGGCGATGTGACCCGTGCGACGCCAGAGGTGAAGGCATCTTTCGACCTCGCCTTGCGCAGAACCTGCGCCGCGATGGCCCACAAACAGGGCCGGGAGGGCGAGGCGTATCTTCCGGCATTGATCCTGGCGACGGCTGCGGTCCGAACCGCCTATGCGGCCGCGGACCCAGAGCTACAATCCGACATCCTGCGAAACGCCTATGCATCGTTTCTGAAGGTGCTGCCGGATCCCAGGGAACCCGGTGCATGACAGGTTTTGCCCAAAGAACCTGCCCCGGTCCGGCCGATCTGCGGGCAACGCGGCAGGGGCCGGGTTTTTCGGTGGCAAACATTGCGGCGCGCGTGCCAAACGGCGACTGGACGGTCCAGCCG
This sequence comes from Tritonibacter horizontis, assembly GCF_001518015.1. Classification (GTDB taxonomy): domain Bacteria; phylum Pseudomonadota; class Alphaproteobacteria; order Rhodobacterales; family Rhodobacteraceae; genus Epibacterium; species Epibacterium horizontis. Next base: position 89,850 of record NZ_LPUY01000012.1, on the reverse strand, counting down.
CCGCTTGGGCTCACACATAGCAGTATACTTGGCTCTCAGGGTGAGAGGTAGGCGATCCCCTCAGCGGCCCATCCACCCACCGTCGACGGTCAGAATTTCGCCATTCACATAGTCGGCTGCTGCGGATGACAGGAAGACGGCCGGGCCACCGAAATCTTCCGGTGTGCCCCAGCGGCCGGTTGGAATCCGCTCCAGGATGGCCTTGTAGCGGTCCGGATCATTGCGCAGGGCCTCCGTGTTGTCGGTGGCGATATAGCCGGGTGCAATCGCGTTTACGTTGACCCCCTGCCCTGCCCATTCGTTGGCCAATGCTTTGGTCAGCTGCCCGATGCCGCCCTTGGACGCGGCGTATCCCGGCACGGTTATGCCCCCCTGGAAGGTCAGCAGGGAGGCGGTGAAAACGATCTTACCCGCGCCGCGCTCAACCATACCGCGCCCGATTTCGCGGCTCAGGACGAATTGCGCCGACAGGTTCACTTCGATCACTTCGTCCCAGATGTCATCTCCATGAGACGCCGCAGGGGCACGCCGAATGGTGCCTGCATTGTTGATCAGAATGTCAGGGGCGACCCCGTCTGCCTTCAGCTGGCCGATGAACCGGGTCAATGCAGAGCGGTCGCTGAAATCGCATTGGTAGGGCGTGAACGATCTGCCCGTGGCGGCGATGGCCTCGCCGACTGCGCTGCCCTCAAGTTCGAGCGAGGCGCTGACGCCGACAATATCCGCGCCGGCCCCTGCCAGCGCTTCGGCGATACCGCGTCCGATGCCCCGTTTGCACCCGGTAACAAGGGCTGTTTTTCCCGACAGATCGAAGAGATCTTTGATGGCCATGGTCATGCTCCTACCTTGATGAGACTTTTGAGGGCCGTGGGCGATGCATCCAGCGCCTCAAAGGCCTGCTGAATATCGGTCAGCGGGCTGACATCTGTGATGATGGTTTCGGCGTCGATTTCGCCCCGCGCGACCAGCTGAATCGCCTTTTCGTAGTCGGCAGGCTCATAGACTCGCGCGCCTTTCAGCTCCAGCTCGCGCCAGAAAAACCGAAACAGATCGATCTGAGGTTTCTGGGCGTGGATCGCGACCATGACCAACCGGGCCCGTACCGCAGCAACCGCCGTCATCGCGTCGACGCCAGGTTGTGTGCCCGACACTTCGAATACGACGTCCGCGCCCTTGCCGCCCGTGCGTTTCTGGATGCTGTCAACGAGGTCGGATTTGGCGGGATTGATGGTGTCGAACCCCATCTTTGCCGCGATGGCCAGCCGGTTTTCGTTGACCTCGGAAATCAATACATTTCCGCCCGCCGCGCGGGCGACAGCCGCCACCAGAACACCGATCGGTCCGCCGCCAATGACGACGACGTCCTCCCCTTTGGCCAAACCTGACAGGCGCACATCATGGCAGGCCACGGCAACCGGTTCGATCAGGGCAGCATGATCCAGCCGCATGTCGTCGGGCAGGATATGCAGCGTATGTGCGGGAACCGTCCAGATTTCCTGAAAGGCGCCTTCGGTGTCGAGGCCCAGAAACTTCAGGTTGTGGCAAATGTGCTGGTGCCCGGCGGTGCAGGCCGGGCATTCGCCGCAATGATCCAACGGCCGCACGACGACCTTTTGGCCCTTTGTCAGGCCCTCGACGCCCGCCCCCACAGCCTCGATGACGCCCGACATTTCATGGCCAATGACGCGCTCGAACCCCACGCGGGCATCCATGTTTCCATGAAAGACATGCATGTCGGTGCCGCAGATCCCGCAATAGGCAATCCGCACCGCCACTTCGCCCTCGCCGGGCGCGCGAACGTCAACGGTTTCGACCGAGAAGCGATGATCGCCTCGATAGAATGCAGCCAGAATACTTTGTGACATCGCGACTTCCTTTTCCAAGTTTCCATGCATGCTTGTTAGTTTGGTAAGACCAAAAAACCGAACATGAGTCAATACTGCGCTAAGTTTCAAGATATTTGCCCTGTATTTTGGATGTGTGCCACGTATGGACCGACCAAAAATAGGCAACTCATCTGACAAAATTCACGACGCGACGCGAATCAGATGCGTCCTGAGCTGCACCAGAGGGGGGATGGCGAACGCGAATACCCCCTCGGAAGCGGCAGGTCGCAGCGCCGATACACCCGCACCAGGCAGGCCTGCACCCTATGGGGACAGCACATCAATCCACATATATGGACTTACCAAAAAGTCAGTGGTTCGAAGTTTATTGACATATCCCAAATTTTACGCCTTCTTTGGTCGGACCAAAAAGCCGACCTTGGCTCAGGAGAGAACCATGACGACGATCACCAAGCTGGACAGCCACCTTTTCGCCTTGCCATTGAAGGAAGTGCTGAGCGACGCCATGCATGGCGATCACACCTTTTTCGAACTGGTGATCGTGACGCTCGAACTCTCTGACGGCACCACCGGAACAGGCTACACCTATACCGGCGGCAAGGGAGGGCACGCGATCAAGGCGATGATCGACCACGATTTCAAGCCCTGGCTGTTGGGTCATGACGGGACGGATATCGCAGCGCTTTATGGCAAGATGGGGCGGCATATCCACTATGTTGGTCGGGGCGGGATCGACAGTTTCGCCATCGCAGCGATCGACATTGCCCTGTGGGATGCCAGGTGCCGCAAGCTGGGTCAGCCCCTATGGCAGGGCGCCGGCGGCGCCTCTGATCGGTGTCGCGCCTATCGCGGCGGGATTGATCTGAACTACCCGCTGCCCAAACTGCTGGACAGTGTGCGCGGCTATATCGCCGAGGGGTTCAACGGCGTGAAAATCAAAGTCGGCAAACCCGACCTCGCCGAAGATCTCGAACGCGCGCAGGCGGTGATTGACCTGATCGGTCCCGATGTGGATTTCATGGTTGATGCCAACTATTCGATGACCCGGACACAGGCGATCAAAGCCGCCCATGCCTTCAAAGAACTTGGTGTGCTTTGGTTCGAAGAACCCATCGAACCCGATGATTATGCCGGATACGGGCACATTGCCGAGGTCACCGGATGCCCGCTCGCCATGGGGGAAAACCTGCATACAGAACAAGAATTCCGCCACGCCTTTGACAATTCAGGACTGGCTTATGTCCAGCCTGACGCGTCCAATTGCCGTGGCATCACTGGCTGGCTGGCCGTTGCCGAAATGTCCCGCGAGGCAGGCATCCCGATCTGCAGCCACGGCATGCAGGAACTTCATGTCAGCCTTGTTTCGGCGCAATCCAACGCCGGTCAGATCGAAGTTCACAGCTTTCCGATCGATGAATACACGCTCCGCCCGCTTGTGCTTGAAAATCACATGGCCGTAGCACCATCCACGCCGGGGATCGGCGTAGAATTTGACTGGGAAAAACTGCGCCGTACCCATGCACAAAAGACATAGGGCAGCCGACATTCCCGGTTCAACAACCGCCCTGTCTGGGCAAACAACGTGGAGGAAATCATGAAAATTACCACTCTTCTGGGCGCGGCGACGCTTGCAGCGGCCGGCCTGATGGGGTCAACCGTCACCGCCGATGAACTGAAATTCGCGCATGTCTACGAAGTCAGTCATCCGCTTCACACGGCAGCCGTGAAAGCCGCAGAGCTATTCGAAGAGCGCACAGAAGGTCGCCACACCATCGCTGTTTTCCCCGCCTCCTCCCTTGGAAAAGAAGCGGATCTGAACGAAGGGCTTTCGCTGGGCACAGTCGATATCATCTATACCGGCGCCGGTTTTGCCGGGGCGGTCTACGGTCCCGCCTCGATGACGGATTTTCCGTTCACATTGCGTAACCTTGCGCATTGGTCCGCCTATTATGACAGCGACGTTTTCGCCGAGGTCGCCAAAGGCTACGCCGACGCAACCGGCGGCAATGAAATCGCCGCGGTTGGCTACTACGGTGCCCGCCACGTGACGGCGAACAAGCCAATCCTGTCGCCGGACGACATGAAGAACCTCAAGATCCGCGTGCCCAATGCGCCCGCTTATGTGTTGTTCCCGCAGGCAACTGGCGCGAACCCGACCCCGATGGCCTTTGCCGAAGTGTACCTTGCCCTGCAACAGGGCGTTGTTGACGCGCAGGAAAACCCGCTCACAACCATCAAGGCAAAGCGCTTTCACGAGGTGCAGGACCACATCAACCTGACAGGTCACATCATCAACTCAATCTTCACCGTGGTCTCAAGCGTGCGCCTGAGCATGCTGACCGATGCGGATCGTGCCATTCTCGAAGAGGTGCTTGCCGAAACCATCGATACCGCCACGGACGAAATCGTTGCCGCGGAACTGGAACTGGTGGAATGGTTCCGCAGCGAGGGCATCACCGTCAACGAAGTGGACCGTGCTCCATTCATCGAGGCGGTCGCCCCCGCATTGACGGCTGGCAACCTGCCCTTCCCCGACGATCTCTACGAAAAGCTTCAGTCCATTCCTGACGCCAATTAAGCTATCAGCAGGCCACCGTCTGGCGATCCCAGCGGTGGCCTTTCATGAAGGGGAGGGAGGAACCATGCAGGACAAGGACAAAATTGATGAGCTGCTGGAGGCCGTTGAGGAGGTCACCAATGACATCTCCGATGTGGGCTGGCTGGATGTGCCCGCTCTGGTCATTTTTGCGGCGCTGTTTATCATCGTCGCGCTACAGTTTTTCACGCGCTACGTCTTGAACGACAGCTTGGGCTGGACCGAAGAAATCGCGCGCTACTTTCTGATCCTTCTGGGTTTCGTCGGTGCCGTCAGCTGCACCCGTCGCGGCAAACACATCTTTCTGGAATTCGCCTATCACTACGTCCCGGTGCGCGCGATCAAACCGATCATCTTGCTGGTTGAAATAATCACCATCGCCTTTTGGGCCTATGCCAGCGTGCTGGCGGTCGAACTGGCACAAAAAACCAACTCGAACATGGTGTCGGTCGATCTGCCCAAGGCGTATCTCTACTATGTGGTGAGCTTTGCTTGTGCCTGTATGTCGTTGTTTTCGTTCGCCGCTCTCGTCCGGCAGGTTTTGCGCCCCGCACAGGACATCATCAACGAGAAAATCCCTTTCGCCGTAAAGGCCGGATAACATGGCACTCACCTTACTCTTCATAATTCTTGCGGTTTTTCTGATCCTGGGCGTTCCCGTGGCGGTTGCCCTGGGCGGTGCCTCCCTCGCTTACATCATGGTCAAAGGCCTGCCCGACGTGCTGCTGATCCATCGCATGATCGGGGGCATTGACAGCTTTCCGCTGCTGGCGATCCCGTTTTTCATTCTTGCCGGGCATTTGATGAACACCGGCGGGATTACGACCAAGATCTTTGCCTTCGCACGGTCTTTGGTCGGCTGGCTGCCGGGCGGTCTGGGGCACGTGAATGTCGGGGCAAGTGTGATCTTTGCCGGCATGTCCGGCGCCGCCGTTGCCGACGCGGGCGGGCTGGGCAGCGTCGAAATCAAGGCCATGCGCGAAAGCGGCTATGACGTCGATTTTTCGGTCGGCGTCACGGCGGCCTCATCCACCATCGGACCGATCATTCCGCCGTCGCTACCGCTGGTGATCTATGGCGTGATGGCCTCCGTTTCCATCGGAGAGCTTTTTGCGGCCGGCCTCGTGCCCGGCCTGCTCATGGCGCTGTCTCTCATGATAATGGTCGCCTGGTATTCGTGGAAACGCGACTACCCCCGCGATGGACCAATCAACCCCTGTTGGATCTGGACGACGTTCAAGGACGCCTTTCTGCCACTGTTGACACCGGTCATAATCGTCGGTGGCATCGCAACAGGCGTTTTCACCCCGACCGAGGCCGCCGTTGCCGCCGTGTGCTACGCGCTGGTGTTGGGTCTGATTGTCTACCGCTCCCTGACCTGGCGCCATCTTGTCCGCGTCTCGATGGACACAATCACCACTTCAGCCGCAATCCTGATGATTATTGCCTCAGCGGCTGTATTTGCGTGGATTTTGACCTCTGAACAGGTTGCGACCAAACTTGGCGGGCTGTTGTTGGGCATCACGGACAACAAACAGGTCCTGCTGGTGATCATGATGGTCATCGTCTTGCTGATCGGTCTCTTTATGGAAACGATCGCTGCGATTACCATTCTTGTTCCGGTCTTGATGCCCATCGCAGTGTCCGCAGGGATTGACCCGGTTCACCTTGGGATTTTGCTGATCCTGAATTTGATGCTTGGCCTTTTGACACCACCCATCGGCATGGTGCTCTTTGTGTTGTCCGAGGTGTCAGGGGTCCGGTTTGAGCAATGCGTCAAGGCCACGATGCCGTTTCTGGTGCCGCTGATCCTTGTGCTGCTCTTGATCACCTTCATTCCCGAAATCGCGCTCTGGCTGCCCTCGCAAGTCTACAGATGACCTCTTCCCAGACTGGGGGCGGTCAGCGATGATCGCCCCTGGCTTGGTCACAAGGCCTGAACCCACACCGATTGCCGTTAAAGATAGCCCGGGCGCAACATGCGTGCCGGGTATCCCGGTCTTCAGGGATACCTCCAGCGTCACATCGGGGTGGCTGCCGACCCAGGGTCCAGCACATACATGTGCGACAGCCTCCCGGCGGAACGGCCTTGATCCCGACCGCTGTGTGCCAGGCATTCAAAGTCTTTGAAATGCACCCGACCTGCAAAGCACGCCCGCACCGGGTGGCGCGGACATTCCTCTGGTGGCCAGATATGCAGGTGACGCGCCATGGCCGAATAGGCCACGCGCGTCACAGGTATTGCACTTATCAGGAAGAGGTCCGCCGCGATCCAGATCGCGCACCAGGTTGACCAGGAACGTGCGCGGTTGCGCAAGCGCGCCCGGTCAGCCTTGCGGCCCTTTCGGTTGCCGTGACAGTTGGCTTTGCAGCAGGATCACCGCAAACAGGAACCCGCCGCGGATGACCATCTGCCAATAGGCGCTGAGGCTGATCACGCCGCGCCCGTTCTCAAAGTTCAGGATATTGAAGACGAGACCAAGCAGCAGCGCCCCCGCCACGGTCGCCCCCACGCTGCCAACCCCACCGGTCAACAGGGTGCCACCCACCACAACTGATGCAATCGCCGACAGCTCCCAGCCAATACCTTCCAGCGGCTGACCCGCGCCGAAACCAGAGGCCAGAAACACCCCCGCCAGACCCGCGCAGCCGCCGCTGAGGATATAAACAAAGACCTTGGCGCGATTGACATGCAGGCCCATCATGCCCGCTGCATCCTCGCCCCCGCCAACAGCCAGCACTGTCCGGCCGATCGATGTGCGCTCCAGCACGATCCAAAGCGCGATGACCACCGCAGCGGTGATGAAAATGCTCCATGGCAGCAGGTCAAAAGCCTTTTCCATGCCCAGTTTTGTAAAGTTCGACCCCCAGTCGATAGCAATCGTCTGGGCCCCCGAAATGACCAGGGCGCCGCCCTTTGCACCCAGCATGGTTGCCAGCGTCGCGATGAAGGGCGGAATGCGCAAGGCCACGACAAAGAGCGCGTTGATGCCACCGATGGCCAGCCCCGCCAGCACCGCGCCCGGCAGCGCGACCTGGATACCAAAAGGCGACAGATAGGCGGCCACCACCGAGGTAAAGGCCGCGACCGACCCCACTGACAGGTCGACCCCTCCCGTCAGGATCACGAAACACATGCCGACCGCGATCACGATGAACATCGCGTTGTAGTTGAGAAAGGACGAGATGTTATAGGCCCCGCCAAAGTTCTCATAGCGCATCAGGCCAAAGACGATCACAACCACCAGCGCCACCCAGACGCCGAAGGAATGGCCCCCACCACGCAGATAGCGGCGCAGGTCGATAGAAAACGTGTCAGACATGGCTTATTCCTTGCGCGCTTGTTGCAGATAGACGGCGGCGATGATGATGCCTGCCTTGGCGATCAGGGCGACTTCATCCGCGACACCGTTTGCAAGCAGCGTGTATTTCACGAGCTGGATGATGACCGCTCCAAGAAGCGCGCCAAAGATCGGAGCCCGCCCGCCTTGTAAAAGAGTGCCCCCCACGACAGCCGCCGCAATCGCGTCCAGCTCCATCAGGTTGCCAATCCGGGCCGCGTCAGAGGCGGAATTGATGGCGACCACAATCAACCCGGCCAGACCGGCCAAGCCAGAACAGATGACATAGGCGCCAATCTTGACCCGATGCACCGGGATCCCTGCCAGTCGCGCCGCCCGTTCGTTGCCGCCGACCGCCAGCAGTTGCCGTCCAAAGACCGACCGCGCCACGATCCAGGTCAGCACCGCCCCGATGGCAAGCACCAGCCAGCCCTGAAACGGCAGCCCCAGAACCCGGCCGGTGCCAAGATAGCTAAAGGAGGGATGCGTGAAGGTTTGCAGATTGCCATTGGTCAGCACCTGCGCCAATCCGCGCCCCGAGATGAAAAAGATCAGCGTGGCGACGATGGGCTGCACCCCCAGCAAACTGACAAGCACCCCGTTGAACACCCCGCAGCAAAGCGCCAGCAGGATCGGCACCACGATGGCCGCAACCAGGCCGAGTGTCGGATGAGCCGCAGCAAAATTTGACAAGAAAATCAGCGGCGCAAGCGCCCCGGCCAGGGCCATGACAGCGCCGACACTCAGGTCGATCCCGCCGGTGGCAATGACCAGCGTCATGCCCATGGCGACAATGGCGATGGTTGCAACCTGACTGATGTTCACAAAAAGCGTCTGCGGCTGCAGAAAATACGGTGTGACCATCAGGTTGAACAGAAGGATCACGACAAGCGCCAGGGGCGCGCCGTGGCGCGCGGGATCGAACCGCGCGCAAAAGCTCGTGAGAGTCCGCGTCACAATGGGCTCCTTTTGGTGTCAGGGGCGTCTGCGTGGTGCGCCATCGCCCCGATCAACGCGCTTTCGGTCACGCCGGGATTATGAAGCTCGGTGACGGAGCGCCCGTCCTGAAGAACCACAATGCGGTCGGCGCCCTCTACCAGCTCCTCGAATTCGGAACTTATCAGCAGCACCGACAGGCCATCGGCCACTTGTTTGCGGATGATTGACTGGATTTCGAATTTTGCGCCCACATCGACGCCGCGTGTGGGCTCGTCGAGGATCAGGATCTCGGGTTCCAGCGCCAGCCAGCGGGCCAGCAGAACCTTTTGCTGGTTCCCGCCCGACAGCTCGCGGATCGGTTGCTCCATTCCGGCGGTCTTGATCTGAAGCGCATCGATGTAGTGCTGAACCAGTTTGCGTTCCCGCTCGCGGTCGACCGCTCCCAGCCGTTTGAGACGTGGCAACATCGCCAGCGTGATGTTCTCGCGGACCGACATGTCGGGAATGATCCCGTCCGCCTTGCGATCCTCGGTCAAAAATCCGATGCCCATGGCGATAGCCGCAGCAGGGGTGTCAAGCGGCGCGCCATTGCTGAGACGGACCGTGCCCCCGGTCAACGGATCAAGCCCGAAGACGGCGCGCGCCGCTTCGGTGCGCCCAGAGCCGAGCAAGCCGCCAAGCCCCACGATCTCGCGCCGCCGCAGGGTAAAGGACGCGCCGCGCAGACCGGTTTTTGACCGGATCTCCGTCGCCTCCAGCAGCACCTCGCCGGGCTCTCCATGGCCACCTGACAACGCGGTCAACCCCGCCGCCTGTATCTCCGATGCGTCGCGGCCCAGCATTTCCGAAACCAGCCCGAGTTTCGTCGTCTCGGCAACCCGATGCGTGTTGACCGTCTGACCATCCCGCATGATCGTCACGCGGTCGCAGATGCGGTAAAGCTCATCAAGGAAATGCGAAATATAAAGCACCGCAACACCGGTCGCCTTCAGCGTGTTTATCACCGCAAAAAGCGTTTCGATCTCCTGATCATCGAGCGAAGACGTCGCTTCGTCCATGATGACGAGCTTGGCATCCAGGGACACCGCCCGCGCGATGGCGACAAGCTGCTGAACGGCCGTGGAATAGCTGCCAAGTTGCCGCGTCACGTCGATATCAACGCCAAAACGGGCAAGGATTTCGCGGGTGCGGGCGTGGGCGGCGGTCCAGTCAATCAGTCCAAACCGGGTGCGTGGCTCGTAGCCCATCACAACATTTTCCGTCACCGAGCGCAGCGGTACGAGGCTGAGTTCCTGATAGATCGTGGCGATGCCGGCATCCTGGGCCTCGCGCGGCGTCGATATTGCCAGCGGCGCGCCATTCATACGCACATCGCCGGCGCTGCGGCGGTAAACACCTGTCAAGATCTTGATCAGCGTGGATTTTCCGGCGCCGTTCTGACCGATAATGGCGTGCACTTCGCCGGGGCGGATGCTGAGGCGGGCATCATTGAGGGCAACAATCCCAGCAAAGGTCTTGCCGATGCCCTCCATCTCAATGAGGTCAGTCATGTCATTTCCGATCGTGAGGAACCGGAGGGCGTTCAAGCCACCCTCCGGTGAAGGCCTCAATAGGCTTCGTCGATGTGATCGGCCGCGTTGTCCACGGTGAAGACACGGTCCTTCACCTGCACCCAGCCGGGGATCTCTTCACCTGCGGCGTATTTCTGCATCACTTCGCAGGCCAGCGGCCCAAAGAAGGGGGAGCTTTCCACCGTTACGCCCATCTTGCCGTCAATGATCGCCTGCAGCGCATCGCGCGTGCCGTCAATCGAAACGATGGTGACATCTTCCCCGGGTTTGCGACCGGCAAGCTCCAGCGCCTGAATTGCACCAATCGCCATCTCGTCGTTATGCGCATAGACCACGTTCACCTCGGGATGCGCCTGCAGCAGGGTCTCCATCACCTGACGCCCCATGTCGCGGGCGAAATCGCCCGTCTGGCTTGCGACAATTTCAAATCGGTCGTCCGTCGCGATCTGGTCATCAAACCCCTTCTTGCGGTCATTCGCAGGCGAGGAACCGGTGGTGCCTTCCAGCTCCACGATCACGCCCTTGTCGCCCTCAAAATTCGCAATCAGCCAGTCTGCCGCGCGTTCGCCCTGATCGATAAAGTCCGATCCGAGGAAGGCCACGAAATGCTCGCCCGGCTTGGCAACGTTCGGATCGACTGATCGGTCGACCAGAAAGGTCGGAATGCCGGCCGCCTTGGCCTTCATCACGGCCGGGATCAACGGTTTTTCCTCGCGCGGGGGCAGGAACAGGACATCGATCCCCTGGGCAATCATGCTGTCCACATCCGCGACCTGCTTGGCCGCCGATCCCGCAGCATCGGTGGCAATCAGATCCCAATTGCAGGTCTTGGCGGTATCATGGAACGATTTGGTTTCCGCAATACGCCAGGGGTTGTTGCTTTCCATCTGTGCAAAGCCGACCTTGTAGCGGTCCTTCTGTTCCAGCGGCGGCGTTTCTGCCCCCGCGATCCCCGTACTCAGGGCCATCAGGCCGGTCAGCGCCGTGCCGAGAATGATACGTCGTTTCATGTCTTCTCCTCCCAATGAGCGGCCAAACCTCCCTGGCCGCGGCGAACCGGGTAGCCCCAGTTCATGTAAAGGGTCTGCTTGCGCAGATACCCGTCGAACCCGTATTTGCCATCCTCGCCGCCAAGGCCCGAATGGCCCCAGCCGTTGTGAAAGGCCTGAAATTGCTCACCATTGGCGCGATTGACGTAGATTTCGCCAAACTTCAGCCGATAAGGCGTCTGCATCAGGCGCCGGTGATCTTGTGTGAACACATATGCCGACAGCCCAAAGGCGGTGTCGTTTGCCATCGCCAGCGCCGTGTCGAAATCGGGCACCCGCATCACCGGGGCGACAGGGCCGAACACTTCCTGCCCCATCACGGGCGAGGCATTGTCCCGCACCTCAAGTATGGTCGGTGCGATCCAGTGCCCCTTGGCGTAGGGGCCGTCATTCAGCGGCCCGCCTTGCAGCAGCACCTCTGCCCCCTGCGCCACGGCCGCATCGACGATGGACTGGACTTTGGCCACTTCCCCGGCCGAAACTTTGGGCCCCATGTCCGGGTCACCCATCGGATCACCGATGCGCAGCGCCTTGGACGCGGCGACAAATTTTTCCAGAAACTCGTCGGCAATGTCCTGGTGCAGATACATTCGCTCATTGCAGGTGCAGATCTGGCCGCAGTTGGTGTAGCGCGCCGTGACGGCGGCAGCGACAGCGCGGTCGATCTCGGCATCTTCCATGACGATGAAAGGGGCCTTGCCGCCAAGCTCCAGCCGCAGCACCTTCATGCCCTCCGCAGCCGACCGGAAAATCTGCTGCCCCGCGCGATTGCTGCCGGTCATGGTGACCAGCGCGGTTTCAGGGTGTTCGACCAATGCCTGGCCCACCACTGCCCCCCGGCCCGTCACAACATTGATGACACCGCGGGGAATACCTGCCTTCTCGGCCAGGGCGGCAATAAACAATCCCGAAAACGGGGTGATCTCATGCCCAAGCAAGACAAAGCTATTGCCCGCCACCAGCGCAGGGCCGATCTTGCGTGCCGCCAACGCGGCAGGATAGTTCCACGCCGTCAGTCCGACCACGACCCCATAGGGATGCCGACGGATATGGATCTCTTCGTCGCGATTGTCAGAGGCGACGATATCGCCCTCGATCCGGCGCGCATTTTCGGCGGCATGTTCGAGAAAGCCGACAACCGCGCCCACCTCGCCGCGCGCCTGGCCGATGGGTTTGCCCTGCTCGCGGGTGATCAGCCTGGCCAGCTCCTCGGTGCGTTCTGCCACCAGCGCCGCCAATTTGCGCACTGCGCGGCCCCGGTCCACCGCCGGGAGGGCGGCCCATGCGGGTTGCGCCCGGTGTGCCGCGTCGATTGCGCGCGCAGCATCCTGTGCCGTGCCCTCGGGGATCGTGCCGATGACCGTTTCATCGGCCGGGTTGTCGACCGCGATCACGGCGCCCGCACGGGGCGCGATCCACTGGCCGTCAATCAGCATATGAGCAGCGATGCCACCGGTAGCAGAGAAATCCATTTTCTTTCTTTTGGTATGACCAAATTAAAAGAAACATCGACTCAAACTGATTACCTGTCAACTATAGTTCTTCTATATTGCCTATATTTGCCACATCTGCCTTTATGGCATCATAATTTGGTACGCTCAAATAGGAGGCCCCGTGGAGGAATTCGATCACATCGTCATCGGCGGAGGTGCCGCAGGTTGCGTCGCCGCCGGTCGGCTTTCCTCGGACGGAGGGGCGCGCGTGTTGCTGCTGGAAGCAGGCCATTCCAATCGGCATCCCCTGCTCGACATGCCGCCCGGTATCTTCAAGATGATCAACGGCACCCGTTTCATGCGCTACCACAAGACTGTGCCGCAGGCGCATCTGGGCGGGCGGGTGCATGACATCCCCCAGGGCCATGTGCTGGGCGGCGGATCATCGGTGAACGCGCAGGTCTATATGCGCGGCCGACCCGCGGATTTTGATGCGTGGCAGGATCTCCTGCACGGCGCCAACGATACCATCGACTGGAGCTGGGCAGCGGTTCTGCCGCATTTTCGACGGATGGAAGGCAACAACCGCCTGCTGGACGACCGGCACGGTGCGGAGGGGCCTCTGCTGGTGTCGGATCCCGGTCATATCGACAACCTGTCCCGCCTGTTCGTTCAGGCGGTGCAAGGGCTCGGTCTGCCATACAACCACGACTTCAACGGCGCGCAGCAGCGCGGTGTCGGCTTCTACCAGTTCATGAATCGCAACGGTCGCCGGTCTTCGGCGGCATATGCCTATCTGACGCCGCAGGCGGATAACCCCAGGCTGACAGTCCGGTTGCAGGCCGAGGTCACGCGCATCGACATTGAAAACAGCCGCGCGGTGGGGGTCACCTATCGCGACAAGACGGGCCTGCATCAGGTGCGCTGCACCGGCGAGGTGATCCTGTCCGCCGGAGCGCTGGTCACGCCCAAGATCCTGATGCTGTCGGGCATTGGGCCTGCACAGCATCTGGCCGAACATGGCATCCGCTGTATCGCCGATCTCGCTGGTGTCGGACAGAACCTGGTCGATCACCCTGAGGTGCCGATCACCGCGCGGGTCAACGGCCCGTATGGCTACTACAAACAAGGCGACGGCTGGCGCATGTTGCGCAACGGGCTGCAGTTCAAGCTTTTTGGAACCGGCCCCGTGACCTCGGCAGGTGTGGAAGCCGGCGCCTTCGTCAACCCCACCGATCCACAGGCCCCTCCGACGATCCAGGCGTTCTGCGTGCCCATCGTCTATGTCGACCGCGATTCCCGCGACCTGGTGGACGACGGCCACGGCCTGACCGTAACCACCGTCGTGGTCAAACCGCGCTCCCGTGGCGAGGTCAGGCTTGCCTCGGCCGATCCTGCGGCGATGCCGCTGGTCTCGCCCAATCTGCTGAAAGATCCCGCCGACATGGCGGAGATGGTCGCAGGCCAGCGCTATTTCCTGCGCGCCTTTGAACAGGCCCCGCTCGCGCAACAGATCGACCGCGTGATGTTGCCCGCGCCCGATCACCGCGACGACGCCGCCCTGCGCGCGCATTGCCGCCGTTTCGTCAAGACGAACTACCACCCCGCCGGCACCGCGCGCATGGGGCGCGACGGCGATCCGATGGCGGTTCTTGACCCCAGAATGCGGGTGCGCGGGATCGAAGGCTTGCGAATTTGCGATCTTTCAGCGATGCCCGACATTAATGCCGGAAACACACAGGCCCCCGCAATGATGCTCGGGGACAGGTGCGCCGATCTGGTAATGGGTGTAGAGTAAGGACCAGCCGATGACGGAGACCCTTATGTCAGAGACAAGCGAAAGCAAAACAGGGCGCGCTGCCGATGCCGTCGTGCGCCAGCTATCTGCAAAGATCCAGTCTGGTGAATATTCTGACGGCGCCCCCCTGCCCCCCGAACGCCTGCTGATGGAGGAATTCGGGATCAGTCGCACGGTCGTGCGCGAAGCGGTACAAAGCCTGTCCAAACAGGGCTTGCTCGAAGCGCGCCCGCGCCACCGCCCGATCGTCCGCAAGCCCGGATATGACGCGGCGCTCTCTGCGATGGAATCCGTGGTCAGCCACCTGTTGAACGATTCCGGTGGTGTGAAGAACCTGTTTGATACCCGGATCCTGGTCGAAGTCGCGCTGGTACGGCTGGCCGCGCAAAAGGCAGGGCGCGAGGATATCGCCGCCCTGAAATCCGCTCTGGACGCCAACCACGCCGCAATCGAAGACAGCGAAGAGTTTTACCGGACCGACCGTGCGTTCCACGCATTGCTCTACGATATCCCGCGCAACCCCGTGTTGCCCGCCTTGCACAAGGCCTACGTCACCTGGCTGGCGCCGCAATGGTCGCAGATGCCCCGCCTGCCCGCCCGGAATCGCGACAATTACGACGCCCATCTCAAGATCTTCAACGGCATCCTCATGCGCGATCCAGACTCCGCCGAAGAGGCCCTGCGCGCGCATCTGGAATACGCCTGGGAACAGGTCTGCGAAACCTTTGGCAGCGATATCTGACCGGTCCTTCCGGGCGGCGGCCGCCCCTCCGCGCCTGACATCAGGTCTCGTGCCAAGCGGATCTCCCTCGCAGACACCAGCGTGACTCTCCATCAGCGCGCCTTGTGAACCCCTTTTGCCAACACGACCCAGCGCAGCAGCGCCATTTATTCAAATTCAGCTTCGATCCATCCCACAATCCGACGGATGCGCTGTTGGCCAAGATGGTCCCGTGACCAGGAAATGAACAACTTGTCACCTGACAATTCCGGCAGGTCGCAAATTTCGACCAGCCGCTTGGCCTGCAGGTCGGTTTGTATCATGTATCGCGGTGCGATGGCGATCCCATAGCCCGAAATGGCCGCATCCAGCGCAAGGGCCGACCGGTCGAAGTTGAGCACTCTGGTGACCTTGCCCTGACCGGTTGCCTTCATCAGCGTCTCCCAGCGGCGGTGCGAATCCTGAAGCAGCGGCAGATCGAAAAGCGTTTCCAGACCCAGCGGCAAGTCTGGCATTGCGAACGCCGGGGCGCAGACCGCGACCAGGCGGATTTCTGTCAAGCAGCGGCAATGATGCGCCGGATTGGTGTCCGGTGCCTTCCCCGGCCAGATCGCAATTTCATTGCGGCCCAGGCTGCGCGGCAAGATGCGCTCATGCACCTCGGTCGTCAGCGAGATGTTTGGAAACTTTGCCGCAAAGGCCGCCATTCGTGGCATCAACCATTTGGCTGCGGTCGACGACCCAAGGTGAAGAACAAGGCGATCACCGCCGTCCTTGAGGCCGACAAATGCTGTTTCCAGGATCGCCAGAGCCTCCTCGACCGCCCGGTGACAGCGCGCGCCTTCTGCCGTCAAAGACACGCCCCGCCCGCCCCGGACGAACAAGGTCACGCCAAGGTCGAGTTCAAGCTGCTTGATCCGTTGCGAGACGGCACCCCGTGACAGGTTCAGCGCGTCTGCGGCCCGTTGCAGGTTGCCAGTTGAAGCGGCGACCGCGAACACCCGAAGCGCATTGAGATTCACATGTTTCATTCCGCCCCCTGAAGCCGTTAGATTTTCTGAACGCTCGTCAAGTTCTTCTGCTTTGTCAAATTCAAGTCGCGGCGAGATACAGGATGTGACACCCCGGCCCAGCCCAAGAGGGAGACAACGACATGTCCCAGATCATTCGACCGGCAACACCGGAGGACATCCCGCAACTGGTGAAGCTTCTGCTGCAGGATGCCAAGCAGCGACAGGCCGCAGATGGCGTGTTGTGGAAATTAGCGCCCGATGCGTCGGCGCAGATTGAAACCGCGCTGATCGCCGCGTTGACATCCGAGCAGCAACCGTTTCGGCAAATCTGGCAAGTCGCGGATGAGGCGGGGCGGATTTCCGGCGTTGTCCATTCGATGCTCCTGCCGGTGCCGCCGATCTACGCCGGGGCAGATGGCGCGCCGGGGCTGATCCTGCCCGACAGTTTCGCGGCCCCGGAGGCCTGTGATGGCACCGTCGATGCGCTGATCGCCGCAGCAGAAGCGGCCCTTCGCGACGCGGGGGCGCGGATCATCCTGTCATCCTATGTGACCGGCGAGGACTGGCGGCAGGCCTTGCAGCGACGCGGCTACGCTCCCTTGACGCTCTACCTGTCCCGCACCGGACTGGACAAGGCGGGACCCGCAGCCGGTGTTCGACCGGCCTTGGAGACAGATGTTGCGGATATCGTTCGGCTCAGTGCGGAAAACAGGCAGATCCTGTTCGAGATTGACCCCTTCTGGGCCCCACACCCGGATGCGGATCGCAGGTTTGCAGGCTGGATGCGGCGCAGCCTGACCTTTGACGATCGCGACATGATGGTCATGGGGCCGCCCGAGGAGCTGACGGGTTACACGATCGCCCAGCCGGCCTCGCGGCTTCATTTTCCGCCTGCGCATGACATCTCGGGGACCGGCGTCCTTGACGACTACGTCCACCGGGAGCTGGCCAATCCGGCCGCGCTTGCCAACGGCGGCAGGGGCGCAACCCTGCTGCTGCGCGCCGCCGAGGCCGCCTTTGCGAAGCGGGGCATCGACGCGGCGTTTGTCGTCTGCCCAGCCCACTGGCAATCCAAGGTCGAGATGCTGCAGGCGGCAGGGTACGAGACCGCAATGGTCTGGTCCATCAAACGCTGATGCGGGGCAAAACCCTGGGCCGTCCAGCCAGCGCGGTCCCTGCCCCAGCCCTTTACCCGGGCCCTCCGCGATCCTGGAGCCGCAGCTACCAGAGCGTCGTTTTGTAAGCCTCTGCCAGCGCCGCGTCGAGGTCGGCGGCTGGGGCATCGATGTCAAGCTGGTCACGCACCATTTCCCCCAATGTGGGCAGTTCAGAGCGGTGCGGCCAGTGTTCGTGAGCCCAAAATCCAGACCGCAGAAAGGCCTTGGCACAGTGCAAAAAAACCTCCTGGATTTCAACGATCAGGACCGATCTGGCCGGGTTCTCGTTGATGCTGAACCGGGCACACAGGTCCGCATCTGCCGTGATCCGACCGGCGCCATTGATCCTCAGGGTTTCATTGACGCCGGGGATCAGAAACAAGAGGCCAACAGTGGGGTCGTCAAGGATGTTCTCGAAGGTATCCAGCCTGTTGTTGCCCGGGCGATCCGGCAGCGCGATCCGGCGGTCATCCAGCGGCAAAACAAAGCCGGGCTTGTCGCCGCGCGGCGTCACATCGGCCCGCCCCTGCGCGTCCTGAGAGCCGATCATCACCATCGGTGACAGCTCCAGAAACCGGCGCGCATGGCGGTCGAGCTGCCGCATCTGCTTGCGGATCGCATCCGGCCATGCCTGTCCATAGACCTCCCTGAGCTGCGCCTTGGTCTCTATGTATTGCATCAGATGTCCTTTTTCTGATCTTCGTTCAAAAGGGGCGGCCTGCGCTGCATGTATCTGCTTGCAGGGGGCGCCGGTGGCCGTGTAAATTCGCCCCTGCGAGCTCGGATCCGCGTCCTGACGATGCCCGTCGATCCAGGATGGCCTGCCCCCGCCAGCACCAGAACCCCATCCCTTCGGGCCCTTCGAGGTGCAACGACATGAGCTACCATCACCAATTCACCGGAGAGACCCAGGGCATCCGTGCCACCGCGCCGGTCAAATGGCGACAGCTCGACGGTGTGTTGGGCGCGTTCTGGGAGGCCGAAGGCGATGTCGGAGGCCAGGGCTACTACGTGTCGGCGAACCCGCGGATCAGCATCTTTTTCAATGATGTCTCCTCGATCCGCATGGCCAATGCGGACCGGGTGGCGGCGCGCAAGGGACGGCCGTTGGCCCGCGCGATCTATGTGCCGGCGGGCACGCCAATGTGGACCCGCTTTACCGACAGGCTGCAGTTTTCGCATCTTGATGTGCATCTGCAAAACGAACGGCTGGTGAAATTCCTCAGCCCCGCCATAGGCCGGGCCGCCGCCTGTGCCGTTGCGCAGCGGCCAACCGAAATCACCCAGACCGAGGACCTGCAGATCCTTGCCGGGCTGCTGGTCCGTGAGCTGGAGCGCCCCAGCCGCCACAGCCACTATGCCGAAAGCCTGGTGGGCAGTCTTGTTGCCGGTGTTCTTGATATGGATGATCTGCGACCGAACCGCAGCGACGGCCGCCTGACCGACGCGCAGATGCGCAAACTTGTCCATTATGTTCAGGCCAACGCCGACCATCGGCTGAGCGTCGCTGAAATGGCCGACACGGTGAAATTGTCGGAGAGCTGGTTTCATCACGCCTTCAAATGCACCACGGGCACAACACCGATGCAGTGGCAAACCCGACAGCGGGTGGCGCTGGCACAACGGTTGCTGACCGAAACAGAAATGTCGCTTGCGGATGTGGCCAATCGTCTCGGTTTTGCGGATCAGGCGCATTTGTCCAAGGTCTTTCGCCGCGTTGTCGGGCAGACACCGGCACAATGGCGGCGCACGCCGGTGTTGCGATAAGGCAGGGGAAGCTGGCCTGAGGCGACCCCGCGCCGACCGATGTAGGGCGGCACGGGGAATGACAGGTGTTACCAGCTGCGACGCAGGGTTGCGGTAACCGTCCGACCGGGATTGTAATAATCCGCCGTTCCGCGCCCCACCACATGCTGGTTGTCCAGCAGGTTGCTGACATTCACCGAGAACTGCGTGTTGTCAGAGACCTGATAGTTGAACGCGGCATCAAGCAGCGTCGTGGCCTCCGCGCGGCCATTGTCATTGGCCAGCGTGTAGTAATACGACCCGGTGTAGCGCGCGCCCAGACCAAAGGTCATATCGCCCCGACGGCCCGTGCCGGGCAGAAGGTAGCTCAGCCAGACCGAGGCCATGTGTTCGGGCGACGCCGCGAATTTGTTGCCCTCGACATCGACCCCGCGCACCGGCGCCGAGCGCACCACTTCGGAGTCGTTGTAGGAATAGGCCGCCATCAGGCTGATGTTGTTGCCCAGCTCCGCCTTGCCTTCCAGTTCAAAACCCCGCACGCGGTTTTCACCGATCAGCTCGCGGGTGATATTGCCACCGGGCTGCACCACCGCAACGGTGACGTTGTTTTTGGTCAGATCAAAGATCGACGCCGAAAACAGCGCGTTGAAATCGAAGGGACGGTATTTGACGCCAACCTCGATCTGCTCGCCGCGCTCCGGGTCGACGCCAACGCTGGGGGGCGCCACGGATTCGACATAGCTGGCATAGGCCGACACCGCGCCGTTGATCTTGTAGGTCAGCGCCGCGCGCATGGAGGTTTCGGCAAAGCTGGAGCTGTTGTCGAAGGTTGTCGGCGTGCTGTAGAGATTATAGCCCGCGCTTGTCAGATCCATCCAGTCCCGGCGCAGCCCGACGGTCGCGACGACCGTGTCGTTGAACGACAGGTTTTGCTGGATGAACAGCGATTTTGTTTCGCTGGTGCGGGTTTCTTCGGTGTAGGGCGACAGCCCCGTCGGCGCGCCGGTCGAGACCGGATTGGCAAGATCAATGGGTCCGGCGCCGGCATAGATCGACGCATCTGTGGCCTTGGCGTCGCGATACTCGAACCCCACGAGGGTGCTGCTGTCGAGGGTGCCAAACTGGGCGTCATATTGCACGATGGCGTTGCCAATCAGCTCCTCAGCGGTGCTGTCGCTGCCAAAAGCATACCGGCTGAGGGTGGTTCCCGTGCGACCGGGGAAATCATAGAGATAGATATACCCGAAGTTGTCCGACAGATCGCTGTAGCGCAGATTCGCGCTGACCTTCAGGCCATTGTCGAATTCATGCCGCAGCATCGCGGTGACGGTGTTGCGCTCTACGTCGTGAAAGTTGTAATCGGATTCGCCGAAAAACAGGCTCCGGTCATAGTCCTGATCCATCGGGTAACCGCCGCTATTGGGGGTTCCGTCCTGGTTCAGCTGGTCAAACAACACCGTGACCGAGGTGCGGTCGGTCGGGGCCCAGGTCAGCCCGCCCATCAAGAACAGCGCGTCGGATCTGGAGGAGTCGTATTCCAGCGCACCGTCTCGGACCTTGGCCGTCAAGCGATACGCCAGGGTCTGCTGGGCGTTGAGGGAATCGCCGAAATCAATGCCCACCTCACCGGTGCCAAAAGACCCGCCACTGACATAGGCCTCACCGAAACGGTCAAACCGCGGCAGTTTAGAGACATAGTTGACCGAGCCGCCGGGATCCGACGGCCCGAAAAGAGTGGAGTTGGCGCCGCGGATCACCTCAACCCGCTGATAGGCAAACGGCTCTTCGCGGACGCCGCGCATGTTGCCAAGGGTCAAACCGTCGCGGTAGGTCGAGGCCTGAAATCCGCGCAGCAGATAATAATCGTTGCGGTCATCGCTGCCATAGTAATCGGTGATCGCACCGGCCGTGTAGGACAGCACCTCTTCAACGGTGCTGGTGTTGCGTTGCTGCATTTCTTTTTCGGTAATGACCGAAACCGAGGCAGGCGTATCCAGCAAACTGGTCGCCACCTTGCCGCCCACCCAGAGTTCCTGCGCCACAATCGAATTCGCATCGTCATCCATGGTGCTGTCGCCGGTGACGATGATCGGTGACAGGCGGATGACGCCCTCTTCCGCAGTATATTCGGTGTCGGCTTGCTGCGCGTGGAGAAAGGAGGGGGCGGACATCAGCGCCGTGCAGCCCAGCATCAGGCTCTTCAGCCCCTGGCTGCCCAATGTGCCGGTGCGCGATTTGGGTGTGGTCGTGTTCATTTTGCTGTCCCGATCGTCAGAGGTTATCTGCGCGCCGGGGCTTTGGTTTTTGCCTTTGTCCCGACTCGAAAGCGGCAATGAGTCTGGCGAGACAGAACACCGGTCACCTGACGGGGAGGGAATACCCGCCGGACCGGTCCGTCGATCTTGCTGGTTGCGCTTGCCGCTGCTCTAACGAGGATGGCGGGATCCTGTCTTGTGAATTCCTCCTGTTTTTGTCAGAAACTCCGGCTATCTGCAATCCTGGGGGAGAACTGGCCCCATTTCAGTGGCTTGGCCGTTGACGCACAGGGTTGGGACTGTCTAGCGATGCGGGTAAATCCCCGCCTCCCTTGCCAATGGAGTTCCCATGTTCCTGCTGCATCTGCCGCTTCGCCTCTGCCACATCGCGGTGGGCTACGTCCTTTGGCTGGGGCTGGTGCTGGCTGGGCAGGGCGCCGTTGCGCAGAGTTTTCCGCTCACGATCGACCATGCCTTTGGCGCCACCACGATCATGGCGCGACCAGAGCGGGTCGCGACAGTGGCCTGGGCCAATCACGAGGTGCCCCTGGCCCTCGGCATCGTTCCGGTCGGAATGGCGCGGGCGAACTTCGGGGATGACGATGGCGATGGCCTGTTGCCATGGGTCTCGCAACGGCTGGCGGAGCTGGACGCCAAACCGCCCGTATTGTTCGACGAAGGCGACGGAATTGATTTTGAAGCCGTGGCGGAGACCCGGCCAGATGTGATCCTGGCAGCCTATTCCGGGCTGACCCAGGCAGACTACGAGATGCTGAGCCGCATCGCACCGGTTGTTCCCTATCGCCGCGCCCCCTGGGCCACCGATTGGCGCGAGATGATCACCCTGAACGGCACCGCCCTGGGTCTGGCGTCTGAAACCAGCGCCCTGATTGCCGAAATCGAGGCGCAGATCGCGGACACCATGGCGCGTTACCCTGAACTGGTCGGCAAGACCGCGATGTTCGTGACCCATCTCGACATCCGCGACCTGAGCATGATCCGTTTCTACACCGCCCATGACACGCGGGTGAAATTCTTCGCCGACCTTGGGCTGGCCACGCCGCAAAGCGTTGTGGAGGCCGGGACCGACGGCAGCTATTCCGGCCAGATCAGCGCCGAGCGGATCGATGAACTGGCGGATGTGGACATTCTTGTCAGCTATGGCGGGGCGGCCCTGCTCGACCGGATCCGCAAGAACCTGCTGACCGCTCATATGAAAAGCATCCGCAACGACGCCGTGGTGCTGTTGTCAAATGATCCGCTGGGCACGGCGGCAAACCCGACGCCGCTTTCCATCCCCTATGTGCTGGAGAGCTATGTCGCACTGCTGGCGGATGCGGCCCGCAAAACCCAATGACCGCGCCGCGCCGCGCGGCGGCCCCACCCCGGCGCCGAGACCGCTCCGTCAGCACCCGGCTCGGCTGGCTCTGCCTGGTGGTATTGGGCTTGGCCCTCATGGGGGGCGTGTCGATCACCCTCGGATCGCGAGTGGTGAGCTGGGAGGAGATTTCAGCCGGGCTGAACGGCGATGTTGAAAGCCTTGGCGCCGCTGTTGTGGCGGTGCGCGTGCCCCGGACCATTCTTGCGGCTCTGGCAGGCGCGGCGCTTGGTCTGTCTGGCGCAGTTATGCAGGGCATCACCCGCAACCCGCTTGCGGATCCGGGCATTCTTGGCGTCAATGCGGGGGCGTCCATGGCCGTCGTGATTGCCATGGCCTGGTTCGGGATCGAAAGCCTGAGGGCCTACATCTGGGTTGCGGTCGCCGGGGCCGGCGTCACCGGCGGTTTTGTCTATATGGTCGGCGCCTTGGGACATGGTCCCGCCACGCCGTTGCGGTTGGCGCTCGCAGGGGCCGCGACCGGCATTGCAGCCACCTCGCTGACTGTCGCCATTGTGTTGCCGCGCAACGATATTTCCGGCGCCGTCCGGGATTGGCAAATCGGCGGTGTGGGCGGGGCGACCTATGACGCCCTGTTGCCCATGCTGCCCTTTCTGGCGCTTGGGCTGCTCTTGTGTCTTGCCGCCGCGCGCAGCCTCAATCTGCTGGCCCTTGGCGACGAATTGGCGGCCGGGCTTGGCGCTCGGGTGGCCAGAGCCCGCGCGGCCGCCGCCCTTGGTGCGGCGCTTCTTTGTGGGGCGACCACGGCGGTCTGCGGGCCGATTGGGTTTGTCGGGCTGGTCATCCCGCACCTGTGCCGCCTGCTGGTCGGGGTCGATCACCGCTGGCTTTTGCCATTCTCTGCCCTGACCGGCGCCATACTGGTGATGTTTGCCGATGTTCTGGGCCGGCTGATCGCCCGCCCGGCAGAATTGCAGTTGGGCATCGTCACGGCCATCGTCGGCGCGCCGGTCTTTGTCTGGATCGTGCGTCGCCGCCGGATCCGGGAGCTCTGACCTGATGGCAAATCGGGATATCGCGCGCCGCATCGCCGCGCAACGCCAGAACCTTGGACGTCAAAGAATACGGCTGATGGCGACCCTCGGCGGGATCGTGATCGCAGGGGTTGGACTGACGTTGATGATGGGGCGCAGCTGGACGCCGCCGCTTGATGTTCTGCGGGTGCTATTGGGCCAAGAGGTGGCGGGGGCCAGTTTTGCCGTCGGTGAATTGCGCCTGCCCCGAGCAGTGCTGTCGGTGCTGACCGGATTCAGCTTCGGTCTGGCCGGAGCCTCGTTTCAGACGATGCTGCGCAATCCGCTGGCCAGCCCTGATATCATCGGCATCAGTTCCGGGGCCAGCGCGGCGGCGGTCTTTGCCATCGTGGTGCTGGGCTGGAATGGTCTTTCCGTTTCGATCCTTGCGGTGGGCGCGGGGCTGGGTGTGGCGTTGCTGATCTACCTGTTGTCCTGGCGCGATGGAGTCGCAGGCGCGCGGTTGATCCTTGTCGGGATCGGCCTTTCCGCCCTGCTTGAAAGCCTGATCGCCTATATCCTGTCCAATGCCCCGGCCTGGGTGCTGCAGGATGCGACCCGCTGGCTGACCGGCAGTGTCAACGGCGCGGCGCTGAACGATTCTCTGCCGCTTCTGCTGGCGTTAGTGGTCTTTGGCGGCGGGCTTTTGCTGCGCGGGCGGGATCTGGCAATGATGTGCCTTGGCGATGACAGCGCCGCCGCCCTGGGCGTGCCCGTGACGCAAAGCCGGGCCTTGGTGGTGGTCTGCGCCGTGGGTTTGATCTCTGTTGCCACCGCCACCTCCGGGCCGGTGGCCTTTGTCGCCTTTCTGTCCGGTCCGATTGCCACGCGGATTTGCGGTGCGGTGCATGGGTCGGCGGTGTTTGCCGGCCTCATCGGCGCCCTCCTCGTCCTGTTCGGAGATTTCGCCGGACAGTTTCTGCTGCCCGCCCGCTATCCGGTTGGCATTGTGACGGGCGCCTTGGGTGCGCCCTATCTTCTTTATCTGATCCTCAGGATCAACCGAAACGGAGGCACCGCGTGACGACAGTCGAGTTGCAGGCCAAGGGATTGATGGCGGGCTATGGTGCCAAGGCCATTCTAAACGGCGTCGATCTGAACATCTCAAAGGGCCAGATTACCGGAATTGTCGGCGCCAATGCCTGTGGGAAATCCACCTTGCTGCGTTGCCTGTCGCGTTTGTTGCGCCCCTCCGCCGGGCAAGTGCTTCTTGATGGGCGTCCGATCCGCGCAACACCCTCGCGCGAGGTGGCGCGCCGCATCGGCTTGTTGCCACAATCGCCGGTGGCGCCGGACGGGATCACGGTTCTGGATCTGGTGAGCCGGGGCCGCCATCCGCATCAGGGCATTTTTGCCCGCTGGGGGCGCGAGGACGATGCCGCCGTTGCAGCCGCGCTAGAGGCCACCGGCACCGATGATCTGGTGGATCAAACATTGCAGGACCTGTCAGGTGGCCAGCGCCAGCGTGTCTGGATCGCCATGGTTCTGGCGCAGCAGACGGGAATTTTGTTGCTGGACGAGCCCACCACCTTTCTGGACATCAGCCATCAGATCGACGTGCTGGATCTGCTGATCGACCTCAACCGCGCGCGTGGTACAACCATTGTGATGGTGCTGCACGACCTCAACCTGGCTGCCCGCTGCTGCGACCGGCTGGTTGCGATGCGGTCCGGCCGGATCCACAGTTTCGGCCCACCGGAGCAGGTGCTGAGCACAAAGATGGTCAAAGAGGTCTTTGGCCTCTCCTCCCGGATCATGCAGGACCCCATTTCGCACAAACCCATGATGCTGCCGATCAGCAAACACGATGTCCTCTCTGACCCGGTGCGGTAACAGGGCGGACGCGCGCCGCCAAACCGATGCGCGACACCACCCGGCCAGACCCTAGATCAACGCGGTCGACAGACCGGCAAAATAGCTGAGCAGGACCAGCACACAGGCCACCGCAAGCAGGAAGGGCCACAGCGATTTCAGGATGGTGCCGGGGGTGGTGCCGCTCATCGAGGACGCGATGTAAAGACCGATCCCAACCGGCGGCGTCAACAAGCCAAGCGCGAGGTTCAGACACATCACGACGCCAAATTGATAGGGGCTGATGTCATAAGACCCGGTGGCGATCGGCAATAGGATGGGGGTGATCAGGATGATCGCCGCGATGCCGTCCACCACCATTCCGACACAGAGCAAGGCAACATTGACGATCAACAGGAACATGAACGGGTCAGAGGTGACGGCGGTGATCAGCGCCGCCATTTTCTGCGGCACTTCTTCGTAGATGATGACCCAGCCAAACACGCTGGCGGCGCTGATCATGAAGATGATCATCGACGCATTCACCGCAGTTCGGATGAACATCTGACCCAGCTGCGATGGCCGCAGATCACGGTAGATGAGCCAGCCAACCAAAAAGGCAATCAGCGAGGCGATGGCGGCGGATTCCGTGGGTGTCGCAATCCCGAACAGGATGCCGCCGATGATGGCAAAGGGGATCAGCATTGCGGGCAGGGATTGCAGCAAGGTGCGGCCTGCCTCCGGTGCGGTCATCCATGCACCCCTGGGAAACTCCACGCGCCAGCCGATCACGGTAATCACCAGCGCAAAGCTGCCCGCCAGCAGCAGCCCCGGCAGGATCCCGGCGATGAACATCTCGCCGATGGGCACCTGTGCCAGCACGCCGAAGATCACGAACATCATCGAAGGAGGGATCACCGGCGCAAGCAGCCCGCCTGCCGCCGTCGTCGCGGCGGCAAATCCCTTGTCATAGCCCTCGGCCTGCATCGCGGGAACCATAGCCCGCGACATCACAGCGATCTGCGCCGTGGCCGATCCGATGATGGCGGCCATGAACATATTGGCAAGCAGGTTTATATAGGCCAGCCCGCCGCGAAATCCGCCGACAAAGATCCGCGCCGTATTGATCAGGCGTTTGGTCATGCCGCCTTCGTTCATCAACTCTCCGGTCAGCATGAACAGTGGGATCGCCAACAGCCCATAGTTTTCAAGCCCGGAGAACATCTTTTGGGCAAAGCTGTCGAACAGCACGGTATTGCCGCTTTCCCAGATGTACCAGATGGCGGTCACCACCAGGACGATGGCCACCGGCACCGACAGGAACAGCGTCAGAAGAAAGACAACCGGGCTCATGCCGCGCCCCCTTTGTCGTTCGCCGTCACCAGATGCATCAGCGAATGCAGGGTCGCGCCCAGGGCAAAGAACCACATCACCAGCCAGAACAGATACTTTGGCAGGCCCAATGTGGTGGTTGGTTCGGCATAGATGAAATTGAAGGTCTCAGCCTGGAACGCGGACACCACAAACCCCGCGCGTACAAGCTCCAGCGGCAGGAACCAACGCCAGCAGAACCAGAGCATCGCCAGCGCGAAGAGAAACACGACCACATCGACGCCTTTGCAGATCAGGGCGCGGTATTTCGGCGCCAGAGCATTGGGCAAAAGGGTGATATTGACCGAACTGCGATAATGCAGCGCGGCGGATGCGCCGAGGAACGTCATCCAGGCCATGGCATAGATCGCCAGCTCATCCACCCAGAACAGCGCATTTCCCATCGTTCGGGTCACCACGTTCAACAGAATGAGCAATGTGACCGTCAGCGCCAGTGCCCCCGCCCCCCAAAGTTCCAGCCGCGCCCAAGCCGCCGATATCCGAAACAACATGCAGACCTCTCCAAAAGAAATCAGCGCAGGCCAGACACCCGCGCTGTTTGATCCTTATTTCAGCGGCTTACTGCGTGTCAGCCGCGACCGCCCGCAGATCGTCCAGCGATGCGGCCTTTTGGGACCAGATCGCGTTCCATTGGTCAATCGCCTCGCCAAAAAACGCAGCGTCGACCTTGGTATAGGTGTGACCGGTATCGGCAATCTGCTCCAGCCAGACCGGGTCTTTTTCAATATAGCTGTCGATGGTGCTGTCGACATGTTTGGCCATCAGGTCCTTGATCATGGCGCGATCCGCCTCAGACAAACCGGCCCAGACCTTGGCTGAAACCAGCCCGACCATCGGGAACATCATATGATCGGATTGCACGATGGTGTCGGCGTTGTCGTAATACTTCAGCACCCAGATCAGTTCGGCATCCATGTCGATGGCATCCACCTGACCATTGGCCAGCGCATCATAGACATCCGGTAGCGGCATCGGCGTGGGCGCGGCGCCGACCAGCTTGTAAAAATCGAGGATTGGCGCAAAGGGCGTGATCCGCAGTTTCAGTCCCTGCAGATCCCCGGCCGAGGTGACCTCGCCCCGGCTGACAATCTGGCGCAGCCCGGCCATGCCGTAGCCGAGACCCACAACACCCACCTGACCCGGCAGTGGATCCAGCAATGCGGTGGCCGTGTCCGACCGCAGGATTCGCCCGGCATGGGCAATGTCATTGGCAAGATAAGGGGCATAAAAGGCGCCCAGGTCCGGGGCCCGGTTCGACACTTCGGCCACGGTCATGAACGCCATGTCAAGCGCCCCGGTTTGCAGCTGCTGCAACATCTCTGCCTCATTGCCAAGCTGCTGCGCGGGGAAGACCGAGACGCTATGAGCACCGTCGCTTTGATCGGCCAGCTCCGCGCCAAAGGCCTCGGCTGCCTTGGTCCAGATATGCGGCGGAGGGGTGATTAGCCCGAGGCGAAAATCCTTGGCCTGCGCCGCAAGACCCGAGGCCGCCACAATGGCCGCCGAAGCAAGAAGGGTAAGTGTATGTTTCATTTTCTATCCCTGTTGTGTTGGCAATTCAGAGGGTGACCCAACCTGCCGGGGGTTCTTTGCCCGGATGCACCGCTTTGCAGTCCGGACAGGTTCGGTCCTCTTCGGAGGCGTAGAATTTCTGGTAAACCGGCGGCAGGTCATCGACGATGGAGTTCAGCTGCAACTCGGCGCGATGAACCAAGGCGCCGCAGTCAAAGCAGTACCATTCCACCGCATCCAATTCGCCCTTTTGGCGTTTCGGTTCGACCACCAGCCCGACCGAGCCTTCTTCGGGGCGTTGCGGCGAATGACGCACATGCGGCGGCAGCAGGAAAATCTCGCCCTCGCGGATCGGCACATCATAGAATTCTTCGCCGTCATAGAGCTTGAGCACCATGTTGCCTTCAAGCTGGTAGAAGAATTCCTCGACCGGATCGTCGTGATAGTCGGTGCGTTGGTTTGGTCCACCAACCACGGTGACCATCAGATCGGCATCCTCCCAGATCTGCCGGTTGCCGACTGGCGGCTTGAGCAGATGCCGGTTTTCTTCAATCCAGGATTTGAAGTTAAAGGCCTTGAGCTTGGACATTTCGGTTCCCCTTTTGACAAGACTTGAGTCAGTTTGAATGCAACTGCAAAGTAATCCTCCGCATCTAGATATCGGAAATTTTTATATCAGACCCAGCCCCGACCCATGGTGTTTGCCGTCGGTCGTCTGCCTCCGACGACCGGCTGTCAGAGCCTGCGTCACCGCCGCAATCCGCAGCCATCAAACGCAGCCTTGATGGTTTCCTTTTCCGCGTCGGTCAGTTCGAGCATCGGTGCCCGAACCCGCCCCCCCACCTGGCCGAGCAATTCCTGCCAATATTTGCCGAAAGCCTGCGGTTTATCGGCGGGACGGGCCTTTTTCATCGCTGTCCGCACCGGTTCCAGGCTGTCACGCACCGCGCGGGCCTCGGTGAATTTGCCGTCAAAAGCCAGCCGGGTGTAGTCATGCATCCGTTTGTCGTTTGCGGTTTGCAGATGATAGGGCGGCGAAGAACACAGGTAGAGCTTCCAGCCGAGCTCTTCGATATTGTCGAGCCACTCCTCCTCGGCGGAGGTCGAGACATGGATTTTGTCCCCCAGCATATGGCTCAACCGGACGTACATTTCGCGAGGCACAGAATATTTGATTGCCACAATATTGGGCAATTCGGCGATGCGCGCGCAGGTTTCAGGCTGCATCAGATAGCCACTGTCTGGATGGCTCCACATTGCGATTCCAATGTCCAACCTGTCGCAAAACCGTTTGTAGTATTGATAGAGAACCTCGTCGCGATCCTGCACAAAGCTGAGCACAGGGGCATGAACGACGATGTAATCGGCGCCGCAGTCCTGGGCATGGCGGGCCAGATCCAGAGCCGTGTCCATATTCTGGTCCGACACCGAAACGATTACCCCGGCGTCGTCGGCGCATTCCTCCACCGCAATTTCAAAGTTGCGTTTGCGTTCCTCGATGGACATCGAGAAGAATTCGCCCTGTTTGCCGGCGATGAACAGGCCCTGGATCTCGAGATCGTCAATCCAGTGGCGGATGTTGGCGCGCAGGCCCGCTTCGTTCAGGGACATATCGTCGTTGAACGGATTGAGCGCCGCCGCCCAGATGCCGCGCATGTTCTCACGGGCATAGTCCTTGGCATCGTGTTTGGTATACTTCATCGGCGGTCACTTTCATCTCTGTACAGGCAGGTCAGTCCTGTCCAGATGGGCGCAAAACCCCACGCCATCCAATCTGAAATGTCTGATTTGGATATCCAAAAACGATATACCAAATTCGCCAGTCTTTAGGGTAATCAAGGATCAAAAGACAGGATATGCGATGAAAATTGGTTTGATTGGCCGGGGTGCGATTGCCGGATTCACTCGCAACGAGGCCGAGAAGCGCGGCCACAGCATCGAAGTCACACTGCTGCGCCCTGACCGTGCCGCGGCGGGGAGCGATGGCCCCTGCGGCAGGACGATAAATACAGTCGATGCCTTTCCCGACGATCTGGATCTGGTGATTGACTGCGCCGGTCACACCGCACTGGCGACCTATGGAGTTGATGTTCTGGCCCGCGGGTTTGATCTGATGACAGTCTCATTGGGCGCATTGGCGGACCCTGTTCTGCATGACGCGCTGGTGACGGCTGCGCAGCGGGGCGGGGCGCGCCTGCATCTGGCCAGCGGCGCGATTGGCGCATTGGACTGCCTGCAGGCGGCGCGGGTCGGGCCGTTGCACGCGGTCACCTATGTTGGACGCAAACCGCCACAGGGCTGGCGTGGATCACCGGCCGAGGCACAGGTCGATCTCGACACATTGACCAACGGTGCCGTGACGCATTTCACCGGCACCGCCCGCGAGGCAGCACTCGCCTATCCCAAGAACGCGAATGTAACGGCCGCCGTGGCCCTTGCCGGTATCGGATTTGACGATACCCGTGTTGTATTGATTGCAGATGCGGAGGTTTCAAGGAACATTCACCGGATTGAGGCGACAGGCGATTTTGGTGATTTGCGGTTTGAAATCAGTGGCAATGCCCTGCCCGACAACCCGCGCAGTTCGGCCTTGGCCGCGATGAGCGTGATCAGTAAGATTGAACAACTCTGCCAATCGGTCGTTATCTAAGGGGCCCGCGATGATTGCCCGTCATTCCCGCATCGTAGACCGGGCGCTGACCCGGCTCAAGCTACGGCAGTTGCGCCTGCTGGTGGCCGTCGGTCGCCATGGCAACATCCAGAACGCCGCCCGCGAGCTGAGCATTTCGCAACCCGCCGCCACCAAGATGATCCAGGATCTCGAGGTGGATTTCGAGGTCAAGCTGTTCCAGCGCACCAACCGGGGCGTGATCCCCACAGTCTTTGGCAAGACGCTGATCCGCCATGGCAAGCTGATCTTCGCCCAGGTGTCGAATGCGGCGCAGGAACTGGATGACCTGATCGAGGGCAGCAGCGGCCGGGTGGTGATCGGCACGCTGCTGGCGGCGTCACCGGAGCTGCTGCCTGCGGCGATCGAACTGCTGCTGGCGGAGCGGCCCAAGGTCGCGATCAGGATCAGCGAAGGCACCAATGAAGTCCTGATGCCGACGCTGCTGTCGGGTGAGATCGACATGGTGGTGGGCCGACTGCCCTCGCACCGCTACCGCGACAGGATCAAACAGGAAAAACTCTATGATGACAGTATCACTGCGGTGGTGGGCCGCCAGCACCCGCTGGCAGATGTCGCATCGGTGTCCTTTGCGCAGACCCGTGAGTTTGGCTGGATCTTGCCGCCACTGGACACAACCCTGCGGCGACAGGTGGATCAGTTTTTTATCCGGCAGCAACAATATTCGCCCCCGCTGGCCATTGAATCCGTCTCATACCTGGCCAACCGGTCGCTGTTGCAGTCCCGTGACCTGATTGGCCTGATGCCCAGCGATGTGGTGGCCAAGGATATTGAATATGGCATCCTATCCCGGCTGGATTGGGCCGTGCCCATCGGCCAAGGGCCGGTCGGTGTCTCCTATCGCACCGAGGACAGCCTGTCGCCAGCCGGACGGGCGTTTTTGCAGGCGTTGCATCGTGCGGCCGCGTCCTTGCGCTGATCTGATATACCGCAAAGCTATACCTGTATTTGTTCAATCCACTTGAGCTTGATGGCTGAATTGCATGATCTGAGCGGGACACGTTAAGGAGGCACAGCGCCCATGTATCCTGATCTCAACCTTTTCATTGCCGGTACGTGGCGCAAGACATCGCAGGATCTGGCTGTCGTTAATCCCGCGACCGAAGAAGAAATCGGACGCCTTCCCTGTGCCGCGCGTTCGGATCTGGATGATGCCCTGGCTGCGGCCCGCGAGGGGTTCCGGATCTGGCGCCGCACCTCTCCGCGTGAGCGATCCGATACGATCCTTCGCGCCGCGCGGCTGATGCGTGAACGCCAGGAAGAGATCGCCCAGTCAATCACCCTGGAACATGGTAAGCCGCTGCGACAAGCACGGCTGGAAGTGATCCGCGGTGCCGAATTCTTTGAATGGGATGCCGGCGAGGCGATGCGGACCTATGGGCGGATCATTCCCGCTGCGCCGGGCCATAAATTTGCCGTGCACCACCAGCCCATCGGGGTCGTGGCGGCCTTCTCGCCGTGGAATTTCCCGATGAGTCAACCCGCGCGCAAGATCGGCGGCGCGTTGGCTGCGGGCTGTTCCATCATCCTGAAGGCGGCCGAGGAAACCCCGGCTGGCGCCATTCACATTGCGCGGGCGTTTCAGGACGCAGGCCTGCCACCGGGCGTTCTGAACCTGGTTTTTGGCGATCCGGCAGAGATTTCCAGCTATCTGATTGCTCAGGATGCGGTTCGGCTGGTGGCGTTTACCGGCTCTACCGCCGTCGGCCAGCATCTGACAACAGTGGCCTCGGGTCATATGACCCCGGTCCTGATGGAGCTAGGCGGCCATGCGCCG
Organism: Tritonibacter horizontis; assembly: GCF_001518015.1. Taxonomy (GTDB): domain Bacteria; phylum Pseudomonadota; class Alphaproteobacteria; order Rhodobacterales; family Rhodobacteraceae; genus Epibacterium; species Epibacterium horizontis. The sequence continues at coordinate 56,811 of NZ_LPUY01000012.1, read as the reverse complement.
GTGATTGTCTGCGAAGACACCGACGTAGAGGCCGCCGCCCTGTCCGGCGCGGTCCGAAAGATGCGCAACGCTGGTCAGGTCTGCACATCGCCGACCCGGTTCTTTGTGCATGAGGCCATCTTTGATGACTTCAGCAAAACCTTTGTCAAACGGGCCCGGGAAACCATTGTCGGCAATGGTCTGGACGACGCGACCGAAATGGGCCCCTGCGCCAATCACCGCCGCGTGCCGGTACTGACCGCCCTGGTTGACGACGCACGTGCCAAGGGCGCCACCGTCGCAACCGGCGGCGCGCGCCATGGTGAAACCGGCTATTTCTTTCAACCCACGGTGCTGCTGAACGTGCCAGACACCGCGCGCATCATGCAGGAGGAACCCTTTGGCCCCATCGCAGTGCTCAACCCGGTCAAGACCCTGGATCACGCCATCGAACAGGCCAATTCGGTGCCCTATGGTCTGGCGGGCTATGCTTTTACCAACCGCGCCGATTACATTGATCGACTGATTGACGAAGTCGCCGTCGGCAATTTGTCGATCAACACGCTGGAGGCGTCGATGCCAGAAACCCCCTTTGGAGGTGTCAAATCAAGCGGTTACGGGCGCGAAGGCGGCGCCGAGGGGCTGGACAACTACATGACCATCAAAAACGTCTGGCACTCTGCTAGAATTGACTAGGATCGCGCCCTGTCCGGAGGCTTTGGTACAGATGTCTTGTCCGGCGGTTTTCTGCGGACCCGAAATGGCGGCGTGAAATTCTGCAGGCCTCCGATCTACTTTGGGAAAGCCTGCCCATTGAACCGCTTGCGCGCTGTCTGCACGGTCCCGCTTCAAGAACTAACGCACAGATCGAAACATCCCAGCCGCGGACCCCAAACGCCTCCCCCAAAGACATCCAGGGGACGGTGACCACATGTTCCATCTCAGCACGCAACGCAATTGCGCGTTCCGTCGACGGTGGACATGGTGCCACGCTGGTCGCTGCAGGGCCACATCTGTCAAGAGGATGCCAGGTGATATCGTTTTTGTTTGACAAAACTGCATGCTCCGGTTGAGCAAGAAAGATAGCGGGCGTCAGGCGCGCGGATGGATTTCCGATTGACCCCTGGTGAGAGACCACCAATCGGGAAACCTCTTGAGCCTCTGGTCTCCCACGGGACTGTTGCCGCCGCGACTGCGAACGAAACCCTTTGCATCCAAGCGATGGGATGCATCGTTGCAGTGTTCAATGGAGATGTAATCGTGTTTGAACAAATTGAAGCCCCTGCAGAAACAACAGCTCACCGCAGGCTTTCAGAAAGCGAACAGATCGCAGCGTGGAACACGCAAAAAGAACAGCGGCGTAAGGATTTTTCCGATGCCATGAAGCTGCGCCCTCAAACGAAGGTTCTTTTGAGTGACGGAATTTTTGGCAAAGCCGAAACGACGGATCAGATTTCCTTTGTAAATCTGAACACTATCGACCACTTCGAGCCAGCAACGATTTACATTCTGAACAATAACGACATCGCAAAAGCGGGATTGCAAAAATATATCGGCATGTACACCAGTCAGCCCCGCGCGCATGTGTGCATCTGGGATTTCGACAATCACCATCAGATCGCAGAGTCGCTTAACCTCGCTGTGCTGTCCGACTTCTATGTGCCTTGCCATCCCCACAACAACGAAACCTTTCAGGCGGCGACCAATGCAATGGGCGCCCCTGTCAGCGCCGGGGTTATCCAATGGTCGCGCGCTTATCTGACCGAGCATCGCGAACGTCTTCTTGCCGTTTCCCGGAACCCTGCACCCCTGGGACGTCATATCGTCTATCCGCAATTTCCCGAGCGAAACGCGATGTTGCAAAGCCTGAACACCCATTTCCAGCATGTTGGCCCCTCGACCCGGACCTATCATGATCGGACAGAACTTGACCGGCTGGATGAATGGGCCTCGCATATGAGCCATTGGATCGTACCAACCCGCGATGATCTTCCGATCCGGGTCTTTGATGCCTTGATTACCGGGGGCCTGCCAATCCTGCCTGCAAGCCTGAAGGACCTGCCGGCGCTGTCCCCACTGCAGGACCATCTGTTTTATTTCAAGCCGACAGATGTGGATGCCCCCTACGCGATTGCAAAGGCCGCGACGGATCAGTTTCGGGCCCAGGGCGAGGCGGGGGTGATCGCGCGCCACGACCTGGCGATGGCGACCAGCCATGTTGACACGAGAGTGCAGGAGATCCTCGCCCAGATTTACCGGCACCTCACGCCGGGCAACTAGCCATCATCAGGCGCCCCTTTGCCGCGACCGAACGTTCAATCGCATCCAGGCTGCGCATCACCGCCTCGGCCTCGCTCAGGGGGGAGGGGTTCGGGCAGGACCCCTGGATCATGGCCACAAAGGCCCGCAATTCACGTGTCAGCGGAGGCTCAGGATCGTAGGTAAGAGCTTGGCAGCTCTCGGAACGGTGCAGCATCACTTTCTGGTCGGCCTTGTCGTCAAAAACAAGGCGTCCCTCCGGTCCGATGGCGGTGATCTGAAAGCAGGGTGTGGCGGCACGCCAGCTTGCCTCAAGATCGAAGGAACGCCCCTGATAGGACAGTGTCGCCGCGACATGTTGCGGGCACGTGCCGCCCACAAGGCTGCGGGCTGTCACCTGTTCTGCCGGGGTATCAAACAGTCGCCCTGCCAGGGACAGCGGATGAGGCAGCCAATCCCAGATGACCGAAGTATCCGACCGAGGTTTGCCATTGCCGCAGATCGCGGTGGCCGATTGGATCGGCCCGATCTGTGGCAGGGCTGCGCAAAACGCCTCTGCTGCCGGGTTGAACCGATGCAGATGCCCGGCAAAGACCTCGGATCCGCGCGCCTCCGCCGCGGCCTTCAGGCGCAGAAAATCCTCCAGACAGGTGGCCAGAGGTTTTTCGACAAAACACGGGACCCCGGCCTCCACAAAGGGGAGCGCCGAGGCAAGGTGATCGCGGCTTTTGTTGGCGATAAGGACGCCGTCCACCGCCACACCGGGACCAGACAGGGATGTCCAGGCCACACCGTCCAGGCGGTCCAGAGTGGCGCCGATCACGCGGGCCCAGGCACCCCGCCCAATGAGGCCCAGCGTGACCATGATATCTTAGCCCGCCATTTTGGCCGCTGAACCGGTGTCTGCAGTTTCGGCTGGCAGATCAATATAGCTGCGCTCATTTCGCGCCCAGTCAATGAACCGCGCCAGGCCATCTTCGACATCGACCTCGGACCTGTAGCCGAAGGCATCGCGCGCCTTGGTGATATCCGGGCACCGGCGGTTCGGCTCGCCGGCCGGATAGGTGTCCGGATAGTCGATGGTCTGAAAGGCCGCGCCCGGCACCAGTCTGGGGTACATCGCCGCCAGCTCATTCATGGAGATTTCATTGTCCGGATTGCCGATGTTATAGGCCTCACCCGGTTGCCCTTCGAGAAGCGTCATCAGGAAGCCGTAGATCGCATCGCTGATGTAGCAGAAGGTGCGCGTCTGAAGACCCGTACCATGGACGGGGATGGTGCGGCCATTGAGCGCCTGATAGGTGAACATCGGGATCACACGACGGTCGTTGTGCCCCATGCCGGGACCAAAGACGTTGAACGGCCGGACGATCTTGGTTGGCACGCCGTGATGCTCATTGAAGATGGAGCAGAGCGTTTCCCCCAAACGTTTGGATTCATCATAGCAGGCACGAGGGCCGACGGTGGAGACATTGCCGTGATAGTCTTCCTTGATCGGCACCGCACGGGGGTCCGGATCACCGTAGATTTCCGACGAACTGAAGAACAGGAACCCTTCAAGACCCGCGTTGCGCGCGGCCAGGTCCAGCAGGTTCCGGGTGCCATGCACCGCACTCTCGATCGTTTCCAGCGGGTAGCGCATGTAGTACACCGGCGAGGCAATGCCCGCCCCGTGAATGATAAAGTCGATGTCTTCGCGCACCGGCAGCGGATGGGTCACGTCCGCCCAGACCTGAGAGATATTGGGATCTCTGGCGATGCTCTCATCGACGTTCTTGGTGCCCGTGATGTAGTTGTCCACCGAGATCACCTGGCATGGCTTGCGCAGCACCTCATCGTTCAGGCGCTGGAACACCTTGAGGAAGTGTTTCCCGAGAAATCCGGCTCCACCCGCCAACAGGACGGTTTTACCGGAAAAACGGTGAGCGTTCACGCCGAGGCGCTGAACAATGCATTGAATTTCATCAGACATTTCGATTTCCATTCTAGAGATCAGGGAGCTTTGAGTTCAACAAGCGGAATGGGCATGTAGTAGTCGTAGAGGTTGCCGGTCTTCTTCCGAATGTCGTCGATGTATTCGTAGGCAAACACCACCAGCACATCCGGCCGAAAGGCCTCAAGTTCCGAAGCCGCCACCACAGGTATATGCGCCCCCGGAGAGGTTCGGCCCTGTTTCAGCGGGCTGTCGTCAACGGTGAAAGGCAGCAATTCACTGTCGATCCCGCCAAAGTTCGTGATTGTCGAAAGCCGGGCCGGCGCCCCATATCCGGCCACCTTGACCCCTTCGTCGCGCCAGCGCTTCAGGCCGGCGACCAGTTTTTCGGTCAGGTCGCGGCAACGCTGTCCGAAATCCGTCAGGGCTGCGGTGTTCAGGACCTGCAACTCTGTCTCGATCAGGTCCTGCAACTCCGGCGCCTCTGTTCCCGCGGCAGCGCGCATCAAGGTGAACCGCAGCGACCCACCGTGCTGGGCAACCGGCTCAACCCCGGTGATCACCATCCCATGTTTGGCAAAAAGCGCCTTCATCGACGAAATCGAATAATAAAAGATGCGGTCGAGGTAGAACCGTTCGAATTGCACCTGGTTGATCATGTTGAGAATATACTCGACCTCGATCACCAGCTTGCCGTCACCGGCCAACAAAATCTCGGCGGCGCGAATAAAGTCATCTGGCGCGTCAAGATGGGTGAACACGCTGCTGGCCACGATCACATCGGCAGCACCATGGCTGTCCAGCACCCGCCTGGCAGAGGTCTCATCAAAGAAGGCGCAGAGCGTTTCCAGCCCTTCGTCATTCGCGAGTTTGGACACATTGACCGAGGGTTCGACCCCCATTGCACGCACGCCAAGGCTCTTGAGCGGCCGCAACAGCACCCCATCGTTGGAGCCCACGTCCACCACGAAACGCGCCGCTTTCAGCTCTTCTGCCAGGGCTTCAAAGTGGCGGACCAGACCGCCATTGACCGAACTGAGGTAATAATAATCCTCAAACATGATGGACCTGGGCACCATCTCGCCCAACTGCACGTTTTTGCATTCCTCGCAAAAGAAAACCTCAAGCGGGAAGAATTTCTCATCCTTGAACGCGGATGGTTTTGGGTACTTGTTCGCAAGGGGCTGGCGCCCCAGGTCCAAGAACTTGTGCAGGCTTTGCCCTTGGCAAAGAGAACAGCAGGTTTCCATTGGTGATCCTTCACCGCATACAATAAATGGCGCTCATTTCACTGCCGAGCAGGGCTGTCAGAGCAATTCAGAATCCGGTCTAGTCGAATTAGCCTAATAGAATCTAAAATTGTCCGAGATATCTGAACCGGGTATTAAATCGGTGGGGTCCATTGCGTGACTTTTGTTTCCCGCAATCAGGCCCAGTGGTGCCCTCAATCCCTTGGCATCAGAAATACATCGCGGAACGGGCTGATGATGACATCAAGATCTGAGTTCCCTCAACGTCCCGATTTCAAACTGTCCAATCCGATTGGCGCGGCAGGTTTCGACACCTGTGATCCGATTGCCAACTGGCCCTGAGCGCACAGGGATCGCGCGATCCTCAACGCGACAGCACCGGCGCGCAGCTCCTATCCGAAAAGCAGATGGAAGACTTCAGAAATTTTCAATTTTTCTTCTGGGCGCTCTCCTCCAATGATTGCAGGACACTCAAGGAGGAGCCCAATGAAACTCTCATTCTTCACGATGCCAATCCATCCTGTGGGCAAGCCCTACGCCAAAAGTCTGGCAGAGGACCGTGAGGCTTTCTTGTTGGCTGACAAACTGGGATATGCCGAGGCCTACTGCGGCGAACACACCACCGACCAAGCGGAAATCATCACCTCTTGCGTCGCGTTCCTGTCCAGCCTCGCCTATGAAACCAAGAACATCCGCCTTGGGACCGGCACGGTAAACATGCCCAATTCCCACCCTGCGCGCATTGCAGCCGAGGTCGCGATGCTGGACCACATGCTGGAAGGCCGGTTGAATTTCGGCATCTCGCCGGGCGGGTTGATGTCTGATGCAGAAGTCTTTGGCAGCATCGACAAAGATCGCAACGCCATGTTTGTCGAATCCATCAACATGGTGCTCGACATCTGGGCCGGTGAAGCGCCTTACAACCTGAAGGGCGACTTCTGGGAGGTTTCGACAGAACGCACCATGATGCGCGAGATCGGCCAGGGCGACATCATGAAGCCGTACCAGGATCCGCACCCGCCGATTATCGGGACTGCCGTGGCGCCTTTTTCCAAAGGAGTCAGTGCGATGGCAGAGCGCGGGTGGCAGCCAATTTCGGCGAACTTCCTGTTGCCCAAATGGGTGGCGACCCATTGGCCGAAATTTGTCGAAGGCTGTGAAAAAGGCGGGATCGTCCCCGACTATGCCGATTGGCGCGTGGCCAAGAACATCTGTGTTGCTGACGACATGGAAACCGCCCGTGCCTATGCCCGCGATCCGGGCAGCCCCTATGTGCTGTACTACAGCCAGTTGCTGACCAAACTGCGCGCCGGTGGCCGGTTGAACCTGTTCAAGGAAGATCAGGACATGGCGGATGACGACGTTACGCTGGACTATGTGCTTGACCGGTTGGTCATTCACGGAGATCCGCAATCCGTCGCCGATCAGGTCCTCGCCCTGCGCGAACAGACCGGTCCGTTCAAACACCTTGTCTATGCTGGCCACGACTGGACCGACTATGATCTGGGACGCAAGAGCATGATCCTGATGGGCGAAAAGGTGATGCCGATCCTGACGGAGGCCACCAAGTCCGAACCGGTCAACGCCGCCGCCTGATCCTGTGACATTGCGGGGCTTGTGCCCCGACCCTCCTCCCAACAAGAAACGGGGCGCCAGCGGATTTGGCGCCCCGTTTCTTGTGTTGACCCCGCCCTCTGATGTGAGGGCATGCGTGGGGCGCATTGGGCCTGATCACGCCACTCAGTGGCGTCAGCTATACAACAGGGCCCCAAGCCCTCTGCCGCGTTGCGAGGGCCTTGTGGAGCCGCCCGCCGACATAAATGGGGGTGGATGGGTTTGAAGCTGGCCGGCCTGACCCCCGGCCCCACCCAACCAGAGGCTGGCGGCGCCGGGGCAGGTTTCACCCCTACATTAGATTATACGGAAGCCAGGTGCTGAGGCCGGGGAACACCAGCACCAGAACCGCCACTGCAAGGATCAGGATCCAGAACGGGATCGACCCCAGAAAAATGTCTCCGAGGGCGACATCCCTGTCCGGGACCGCCGCCTTGACGGTAAAGACAAGTATTCCAAAGGGCGGTGTCAGCAGTCCCGCCTCGATCACGAGAATGCCAAAGATCGCAAAGGACAAAGGGTCAATGCCCAAGGTTGTCGCGATCGGCGCAAAGATCGGAACCGTCAGCAGGATGATCGAGGTGGAATCGATAAACATCCCCAGCAGGAGCCATACAGAGAAAATGATCCCCATGATAACGGCAGGGTTTTCGCTGATCGAAAGCAGCAGCTCCGCAATGACCTGTGTCGCGCCGCCCATGGCGAGGAACCTCGAATACATCGATGCCGCAATGAGCAGGATCATAATGGGGGCGGTGGTCCGACCTGCATTGTAGATTGCATCCATGACATCCGCGCGGGTCATGCCCTTTGCCAGCCCGAGCAGAAAGGCCCCCATGGTGCCAAACCCAGCCGCCTCGGTCGGGGTCAGGAAGCCGCCCCAGATCCCACCGATGACGATGCCGATCAGCCCGAGAATTGCCAGCCCCCCGGTCATCTGCCGACGAAGCTCTGCCGGGTCGGTCTCTTCTGCGGTGGGTGCGGCTTGCAACGGCGCGCTCTCCGGGTTTCGAATAGCATAGACAACGCAATAGCCACAGAACCCGACGGCGAGCAGCAGCCCAGGCACCAGTCCGGCGATGAACAGCGCGCCGATGGATTGCTCGGTCAGGACGGCCCAGACGATCATCAGGATCGACGGCGGGATCAACATCCCCAGGCAGGCGCTGCCCGCGACCGTTCCAAGCGAAAACCGCTTGGAATAGCCAAGCGCGACCATTTCGGGATAGGCGATTCGCGAGAACGTGGCCGCCGCCGCGATGGAGACCCCGGTAATGGCCGCGAAAACCGCATTGCCGACGACCGTGGCCACCCCCAGACATCCCGGCACCCGACGAAAGGCACGGTTGCACAGGGCATATAGGTCATTGGCAGAGCCTGAGCGGCTTACAAAATCGCCCATGAGCACGAACAGCGGAATGATGATGAACACATCCTTGCGCAACGCTTCGTAGGCGGTGGTGCTGAGGATGGAAAGGCCGATATCAAAGCTGCCCAGCATCCAGAAAACACCCAGGAAACTGACCGCCCCGAGCGCCACCGCGAGGTGAACGCCCAAGAAGATCAGCAGCATCAACAGGCCCAGAACGGCAAAAATAGTCAAAGTCATGTCATATCCGAACTGTTGAGGGGGCGTTTCGCGACAGGGTCCGGCGTATTCGGTCCCGTCAGGTCATCGATCATCATCGAAACATACGCGATTGCAGCAAATCCACTGCTGCCGACCAGCAGGAAACGAACCGGCCAGGTGTAGATCCGCATCGCACCTTCGCCCTCATATTCGCCAAGTCGGACCGCGGAAAAGGCCGCAGGCAGCGAGGCATAGGCGATAGCTGCAAACAGCAGGGCCCCCAGGATCCAGGCAAACACGCGCAGCGCCCGCGCAGCCCGCGGCCCGAGGAAATCCAAAAGCAGCGTGGTGCGCAGCATCGAGCCGGAATAGATGGCCAGAGGAAGCTGCAGAAACGTGACCGCGATGACAGAGTTTTGCAGGATCTCCTTCGTGCCAGCGATTGGTTGCAGGAAAAGCGTCCTCCCCAGAACATCTGCGATGATCAGCACGGCCAGAAGGAAAACCCATCCAGCCGAAAGAATATGCGCCCACCGCGCTAGTGTTACTTGAATTTTCATCACCCCTCCTCGGCGCCGTCAGTAGAACCAGCGTAAATTCAGTCAGGCCCATGTACAAGATTTCTGTTTATCGATTGATAAATTAATGTAACACTCAAGGTCAGGGATACGTTTCACGGATGCGGTTCTGCATGCCTGAAGCGACAAAACGGCATTGTCTTACGATGGGGAGGAGAATTTGACATGACCAGCACCACAGGCCTTTCGGCAACGTTAGGGGGCATCGTTCTGGGGGCTACCCTGGTGGCATCAGCGGCCCAGGCGGATCGCTTTACCTTTCGCATGGGATCCGGCCACCCAAAGGGACCAGCCCCCTATGTGACCACGATGTCTGATTTCTTCGTGACAGAGGTGAAACGCCGGGCCGCCGAAGAAACCGATCACACGGTGACCTTTATCGAATCCTACGGCGGCGGTATCGCTGGGGTGTCCGAGACATTGGAAGCGGTGCAGAGCGGGTTGCTGGATTTCGGCGGCTACTGCGTCTGCTTTGAGCCATCGAACCTCTATCTGCACAACTTCCCGTATTTCGAACCCTTTGGCCCACAGGCCTCGTCCGATGCAATCGCGGCCGTGCGGGTCGTCTATGACAAGAACCCATGGCTCTCCGACGTGTTCGAAGATGAGTTTGGCCAGGTGTTGCTCGGGCTTGGTGCCTGGGACAACTATCATCTCGGCACCACCAAGGAATGGAAGACAGTCGCAGACCTGAAAGGTGTGAAAATCGGCGGCGCCGGGCCGAACCTGCCCTGGCTGGAATATGCCGGCGCGGTGCCTGTCCAATCGAGCCTGCCCGAAGGCTACATGGCAATGAAAACCGGTGTGTATGATGGGTGGCTGATGACACCCGCAGGCTACAACGGGTTCAAATACTACGAGCCTGCACCGTATTACACATTGATCGGATACGGCGCGATGCCGGTTGTGGTCATGACCGCGAACAAAACCAAAATGGAATCGTTGCCCGACGACCTGCGTCAGATCATCGAAGAGGTCGGGCGCGCATGGGAAGATCGCAACGGCAAAGCCATGGATGACAGTCAGGCTGCGGGTCTGGCGGCCCTGGCGGAAAACGGTGCAATCATCAACGAACTTCCGGAAGGCGTTCGCGCGGAATGGGCGCAGAGCCTGGCGGAATTGCCCCGCAAAAGCGCCGAGGAAGCGAACGCACGCGGCATGCCCGGAACGAAGGTATTGCAGGATTTCATCGATGCCGCCCGTGATGCAGGCCATGACTGGCCCGTCGACTACGTGCTGAACTAAACGACCCTGCCGCGGCGTCTATCACATTTCCTGATAGATGCCGCGCGTAGATGTAATTTCATTTGTTGCCCGTCCTGCCCTTAGCGTTGTCGGGAGGAGGCCGTTGCCAAGGCCTCCACCTTTGGGAGGAGGCCAGAATGAAACTTGGGTACCTGTTTGTTCCACCATCCGGATCGTGGGCACATGCTCCCAAAGCGCCCGAGGCGGGGCGCGCGCAGCTCGCACGGTCGCTTGGCTTCTCTGAATTCTATGTTCCGACCACCGGCGCCGCTGCCCGTGTACGCGCGCTCCCCGGCCCCGAAGCCCACCCCATGTTGCAAATCTTGTCCGGGTCGCACTCAGTGGCGGGACCGCAATTGGCCTATACGGATCAGGCGATCAATCGCGGTTTGGCACCGGGCCGCACCCGACTGGCGGCACCTCAGGCCTGTGAACATGCCCTGCTGGAACAGTCCCGGTCGGGCCTCCTGCCGTTCTCGACTAGCTGGGTCAGTACCGATCAGTTGTCCCGGCATTGGGCGGCGCATGTAACCGGTTCGACCTATGCCGCCCGCAAATCCTGCCCGGACGATTGGCGCATTGCCCGCACGGTGCTGGTCGACGACGATGCTGCCCGCGCCGAAGCCATGATCAAATCCCCCGACAGTCCCTGCCGTGCCTATTATGCCTCGCTGTTGGCTCCAGACGCAGACGATGCCACCATCGAGACGCTGATCGACGCCTGCGTCCTCTACGGCGATGGGCCAAGCGTCGCACATCAGTTGGATTGCATCAGGCAGGCGACGGCCGCGTTCGGCACGCTGGTGTTGGTGGACCACGCCTGGGCAGATGCGGCCCGGGCCCGCAGGTCCATGGCCTTGTTTGCCGAAATGGTACACGAGAGCCTCGGCAGTGCCCCCGAACCCGCACCCCGGTTGGAGCGGGCGTAACGGCGCGGCGCACCCGTTTCGCGCCCGATGAATAAATTATCATACGATAAGTTGATGGACTGATCGTGCGAAATGCTATCTGTTGGGACAAGAATTGCGAAACCGACGGATTTCAGGTGCCGATACAGAAACAAAGCAAGCCCAGCGATGGCGCGACACCCGTGCGCAAGCGATTGTCTGCACAAGCCCGACGCGCAGAAATCGTTCAAGCCGCGATCGAGTTGTTTTCGGAAACCGGTTTTGACGGCAGCACCCGCGACGTGGCGCGTCGCGCCGGGATCACGCAGCCGCTGCTGTACCGCTACTTTCCCAACAAAGAAAACCTGATCGAAGCGGTCTACAGCCGGGTATTTCTCGAAACCTGGGACATGCAATGGGATGGCATGCTGCTGGACAGAACCCAGTCCGTGCGCGACCGGTTTCAGCGGTTCTACGAGGCCTATACCGAAACCGTTTTTCAACCTGTCTGGCTGCGTCTTTGGTATTTTGCCTTGTTGCGCGATGCCAATGTGCACGCCTGGTACCGGGAGGTGGTGCAGGAGCAAATCCTGAAGCCACTGGTCCGGGAACGCCGCGTCGAACTTGGCCGCAGCGAAGTGTTCGCGGTCACGGCGGAGGAGCTGGACGCCACCTGGCTCTTGCACGGCGGATTGCTGAACTACGGTTTGCGACAGCAGGCGGCTGGTCAGCTTGACCAGACCAACCGCCCCCGTGTCATTGCCGAGGCACTCGACATGTATATGCTGTACTCCGCCGCACGGATGCCGCCGCAGATAAATTGACCGCAAGGCCGCTCACCCAGCCGTGGCCGTCGTGTGACGGCGGCCTGCCTAGGTTCGGGGCTGGGCAAGATCGCTGTCGGACAAATGCGCCACTGTTTCGCCCGTCGCCGCAAATGTACGGGTTACAGCCCCGGAACCATAGATGAACAACATCAGCACGGGATCTGCACCAACATTGTGAAAACAATGGACCGTATCCTTGGGGATGAACGCGACCTCCATCGGGCCGATGGGATGCCGCGTGCCGTTGAATTCGGCTTCGGCCTGCCCGGCAAGGATGACGATCTGCTCATCGCAGTTGTGGCTGTGCAATTGCACCGACCGCCCCACCGGCAGCGACGTCGTTCCAGTGGTGACATCCGCTGCACAGCGCCCTTTTGAACAGAACAGCCGCGTGGAGACACCATTGCCCCGATCATGAGCGGGGATGTCGGCGGTTGTGAAAATGCGCGGCGCTTTGGCTTGCTCATTCATTGTTGAAACTCCAATGGGGCAAGGCCTGCACCCTGCGCAACACGGTTCAAGGCCTCGATCAAGACCGTTGAACAAGGGATACCGTTGGCCCGTCGGTCGCTGCGCGTGGCCAGTGCGCGGTCACCAGGCAGCCGGATCGCATCAAATCCCGGACGTTTGGCGGAGGTGCTCAGCTCCTTTCGGATCTGGTCCACCTGGCGTTTGAAAAACTCTGGCGCGCCGAGGGCTTTGAGGTCGATCACAAGGATCGATTGCCCGGTATTCGTCGGGGTTTCGTCGTCGGCGTTGAAATCCACCAGATCCCGGCCCAATGCAGCGCCGTTCAACGTGCCGGCAAGCAACCCGATCATCAGCGCCAGCCCGTAGCCCTTTGGTCCGCCGATGGGCAGCAATGTGCCCTCACCGGCGCGCTCAGGATCGGTCAACGGCGCGCCATCGGCATCGATCATCCAGCCTTCGGGCAGGTCCTGTCCCAGCGCGGCGGCCATCTTGATCTTGCCGTAGGCCGCGTTGGTCGTGGCCATATCCAGCAACACCGGACCGTCGCGCCCGCCCGGAACGCCAATGGCAATCGGGTTGGTGGACAACAACGCCTCGGTCCCGCCCCAGGGCGCCATGTGATTGGCGCTGCCGACCGCCATGTAAATGCCGATCATGTCCTGGGGCACGGGGCGCATGGCCCAGACTCCGGCAGCGCCGGCATGGTTGGAATTGTGACATCCGACCCAGGACACCCCATGGTCACTGGCCCGGGCGATCGCCTCATCAACGCAGCGGTGCACAACAAGATGCCCCATCGCGCCGTCCCCATCGATGCGCGCAAGGCCCCCCTTGCTGCGGTCGACCCGGATCTGCGGGGTCCGGTTGAACCCTCCGGCCTTCAGCCGGTCGAGATAGCGCGGCAGACGAAACAATCCATGCGCATCAGAGCCATGCAGGTCGGCCTCGATCATCATTTCGGCAACCGTCGCGGCATCCTCTTCGGGCAGACCATGATGCGCGAGCGCGGCGCTTGCGAAGTGGTGCAGGACGGAAACAGGAAGCCGTCTCACATCTGAAAGTGTCACGCGCATACCTCCTACGCTTAGCTCTTATAACTCTTATATAAGAATCATAAGGCAGCTGCGTCAACGAAGATTGCTCAGGGGCAATTTTCAGCGTCGGTCTACCAGATAGTCATGCGCGGCCGTGTTGCACCGGCTACAGCGCCACTCCAAGGGCACACGATCAAATTCATAGGCGACCCGGTCGATTTCCAGCAGGGGCGTGCCCGGATCGATGCCCAGCAGCTGCGCATCTTCGACGGTGGCGGCGGCGGCGCGCAACCGCTCTTCGGCAGAGGTCACCGTCTTGCCATAGGCCCGTTCATAGTGGCGAAAAAGATGATCAGGCAGGCTCATTTCATCGCCAAGGCCCGGCAAAACCGCTTCGGAGACCACGATCCGTTCGATGATTGTCGGAAGGCCACGCAGATGGCGCACCCGCAAAAGTCGGCGCACCGGGCTTCCCGGCGACAGCGCGAGCCGTTCTGCCTCCGCCGGTGTGGCCTGTCCTGTGTCGCATGAAATCAATTCTGCCGGGGGCAGTTCATGCTGACCATCATGGCCGATCATGTTGAAAAACAGGAACAACGAACGCCGGTCCTCGATTTCGGGAACGAAAGTACCGAGCCCCTGCCGCCGCGTCAGCAACCCTTCGTCCACCAGACCATTCAGCGCCCGGCGCACCGTCCCCTGGCTGACCCCCAATTCGGCAGCGAGTTTCATTTCGCTGGGGATCATGGACCCGGGGGGATAGGTCTTGTGCAACAACCTCTGGCGTAGTTCGCCATCGACCATTTCATAAAGCGGCACCTGACCGATCTTTCGGGACGACCCTCTGCGCGGCGCCATCAGCCGTTTCTCTGCGATGGGCAAGACGGCACGATGCGGCGCATGGACGGTTTCCTTGTCAAGACATCAGGGGCCGTACCTGTCTAGCGTGCCGCCTTGCCCCATGTAAACGCAGGAACCCAGATCGACCGGAAAAACCGCCACATGGGGATCCCCACGGGCGGTGTCCTTGCGCTGCCTGTCCCGGCCACGGGGGCCGTCAGGATCCCGACAACTGCAATTGTCGCAACGCGGCATCCACCTCTCTCACCCGCTCTGCGTTGTCGGACGCAACCGAGCCGTCGGCGTTATGAAACGAGTTCTCAAATCCGACGCGAGCCTTGCCACCAAAACGCGCAGCTTCGACCAGACTGGCCGTTTCGTCCGCTCCAAAGGCGCAGAGCATCCAGTCAAAGGTATGTCCCGCCCCCCGCTCAAGCTCCGCCAGATACTGTGACAGCGCATGGGCATTCAGACTGCCGTCGGCATAGGTTCCGCGCACCAGCTGGATCAGGTGATGCTGTCCCGGGATGTGCCCGTTTTCTATGGCAATGATGAAGCCCTGGACCTCTTGCGGGGTATAAAGAATATGCTGGATCTCGACGCCGGAGGCGGCGGCCCAGTCATAAAATGCATGGGCTGCGGGCCAATCTTCGGGGCGGCGCACCATCTCGCGCAGGGCGACCGACACATAGCGCGGCTTCAGCCGACGCACCATTGTGCGCTGCGCGTCGCCGTCATAGCGCCCCGCCGCTTCGGAGGTCACCTGCAAGTAACAGTCGGGCACATCTGTTTCCAGTTGATCCAGAAGATCGCGATAGCGCGCGACATCCAACAGATGCGCCCCCTGCGCGTCCCGCAGGTGAAGATGGATGCCATCCGCCCCCGCCGCCACGCAGCGTTTTGCGGTTTCGATCAATTCGGCATCCGTCACCGGAAGCGCCGGATGGTCGCTCTTGCTGCGGCGGGCACCGTTTGGCGCGACCATCAGCCGGGGAAGTGGCGTCATAGGGCCGGCCCCATTTCCGCGAACCGACCCCGGTGAAACAGCAAGGGTGCGACATCCTGATGATCGACCCGCAGCACCCGCCCGATAAAGATCTCGTGGTCGCCACTGATGATCCGTTTCTCGGTCCGACATTCCAGCGTCGCCAGTGCACTGCGCAAAACGGGAACCCCGAAATGGCCGGCCCACCAGTCCACGCCGGCAAACTTGTCCTCTGCCGGTGTGCAAAAGCGCATCGTCTCATCCTTGGCATCCGCGCCCATGATATTCACCGCAAAGCCCTCATGCGCACAAAACGCATCACGCGACGGCGAATTCAGACCAATACTCCACAGGATCTGCGGCGGATCGAGCGAAACCGAGGAGAAGGAATTCACCACCAGACCCACGGGGCGCCCGGTGTCGCCTAGGGAAGTGACCACGGTCACACCGGTCGCAAAACACCCAAAGACATCCCGCAAAAGTCGGCTTTCGATTTGATCGAGTTCAGTATCGTCCGACATGCTTTTCCTTTCCTATGCGTCGTTTGAGCCAGAATATGAGCGGTTGAAGCATCAAGACAATTAATATTAGACTGTAGAACGTAGAAGGAAAATGGATAGCCCGATATGAAGCTTCAGCAGTTGCGTTATTTTGTTGCGGTTTACGAGCAGGGCTCGTTTTCAGCAGCGGCGGAAAAGGTCAATGCGACCCAGTCGGGCCTTTCGATGCATGTCGGACAAATCGAAAAGAGATATGGCGTCGTGCTGTTTTTACGCAGCTCCTCCGGCGTCAGCCCCACCGAAGCAGGGAGATCATTCTACCGCGAGGCCGTGAAGGTGCTGGCCGCGGCATACCGCGCCGAGGATCGCATCCGGTCGCTGTCGAAATCTGTCACCGGGCATATCCAGGTCGGGCTGATGCCAACCTTCACGCGGGCTGTCCTCACGCCCGCCTTGCTGCGGTTCGCCGAAGCCTTTCCCGAGGTACGCCTGTCGATCCTGGAAGCCTATTCCGGGGCCCTGGCCAATGATGTGACCGAGGGGCGACTGGATTTTGCGGTGGTGCCGGCGTCTTTCGACCTTGGCGATATGTTGGTTGCGACACCGATGGGGCAGGATCAGGAATGTCTGGTCTGCGCCGCCGACCGCGACTTTCCCACGACGCCGGATGGCGTGCGTCTGCGCGACCTGCCGCCACAGAAATTTGTCCTGCCCGGGCAAGGAAATGCGCGGCGCAATCGGATCGAGGCGTATTTCGCACAAAACCAGATTGAGGTGCAGGAGCGGCTTCAACTGGATACCATGCATGGCACCATGGGGTTGGTGGCCAATTCGGACTGGGTGTCGATTTTGCCGGGCATCCTCTGCCTGCCCGATCTGGACGGCGAACGGCGCAAGGTCGTGCCGCTGGCGGACCCGCCGCTGACCGTGGACTATCTGCGCATCGAACATGCATCCCGCCCGCTCAGTCAGGGCGCACAAGGGTTTGCCGATGTTCTGCAGGCCGAACTGACCCAAGCGCTTGCGATCCCGCCCATCAGCATCCGCAATCCAAAGTCGGCTCAACCGGGCCTGCAGCCCGAAGATCCAACCGACCCAGCCTAAGCGGATACTGCGGCGAGAAAACCGGCGCGCATCGGGTTTGCACAGCCCAATGCATGCTGTCGACGGCCGCATGCTCTATCAAGAAATCAGATAGACACTCTTATTTTAAATCATTTCTTTTATGCGATCCAGAGCGATAGCGTTTTCTCAAGGAACGCAAATAGTCCGGCTAAATAGCTGATCTGAATAGAGTTTAGGCAGAGTTTATGCCTGCTCGACCAAATCCAGATCATGACAGTGGCCGGCAGCGCCTTTCGGGTTCGTCACATGGGCTTGGGGCGTCAAAGCATACGGGAAATAGCATGACTTCTATAAAACTTCACTCTTCCGTCCATGGTCCGTCCGATGCGCCGGTCTTGCTGCTGCTCAACAGTCTGGGCGCAACAGAATCGATGTGGGCGGCGCAAATCCCCTTGCTGAGTAGCCACTACCGCGTCATTTCCTGCGACACCCGCGGCCATGGGAACAGCCCCGCCCCGGAAGGGCCCTATCAGTTTGCCGATTTCGTGGCGGATGCCTTGGCTGTGCTGGATGATCATGGCGTTGAAAAAGCGACTGTCATGGGGGTCTCTCTGGGGGGCATGACCGCCTTGGGTCTGGGCCTGAACCATCCAGAGCGCATTGAACGGATCGTGTGCTGTGGCGCCCGTGCCGACGCCCCCGACCCTTTTGTACAAAGCTGGCACACCCGACTGGCCAAGCTGGACGAAGGCGGCCTGGAAGCCGTCTGGGCCGGGACTGTTGGCTTTTGGCTGAGCGATGAAACCCGCAAGAACCACCCCGACCGAGAGGCCACGCTGCGCGATGGTTTTCTTCAAACCGCCGAGACGGGATACCGGGGCTGCGCCCATGCCTTGATGCAACTGGACTACCTGCGTCACCTGAACACCATGACGGTGCCGACGCTATTTGTCTCTGGCGAGCACGACGCCGGTGCGACACCTGCAACAATGGAAGCCATGGCCGCCGCCTGCCCCGGATCGCACTATGCATGCGTCAGTGGCGCCAAACACGTGATCAACGTTGACCGCCCGCAAGACTTCGCCCTCGCGATTGGCGGCTTCCTCGGGCTGGATATCGAGTAAGGCCGTGCGGAACCATGTCTGGCCATATCATGTTTCAGCGGTCTCCCAGACCGAAACGCTCCAGGCGCGGGCCCCTGCCCCGATGGCAGGTGGGCGTGTCGGTTGATTGGCGAGATGCTGCCCATATTGGGGCCGATCGGGATTTTGGTTCTGATCGGCTACGCAATGGGACGCTACAGCAGCGGGCTGGACACGCGGACGCTCAGTACTGTTGTGGTCATGGTGGCGGCGCCGGCGTTGATCTTCAGCAGCCTGACGTCAATGCAAATCGCGCCCCAGGCCGTGGCAACCATCTCTGGCGCCGCGGCTCTGTGCCTGGTGATTTCAGCGGCTCTGGCAGCTTTGGTCCTGACTCTCACGGGCGGGTCGCTGCGCAGTTTTCTACCCGTTTTGATGATGCCGAACTCGGGCAATATGGGACTGCCACTGGTGATGTTGGCTTTTGGCGACACCGGCAAGGAACTGGCGGCTGCGTATTTCGTCGTGGTGGCGCTGGCCCAACATTCTATCGGCATGTCCATCTACGCGGGCAGTTTTCGCGTCGGTGTCTTGCTGCGTCAGCCACTGATCTATTCGGTCCTTCTGGTGGTGCTGGTTCTGGCAACAGGAATAGAGGTGCCCGCTGTCGTGGCCAACACGGCCGAAATGACGGGCGGCATGATGATACCCGCGATGTTGCTGCTTCTGGGCACCTCGCTGGCGCGGTTGCGGGTCGCGGACCTGCGATCGGCGGTATTTCTGGCCGTCGGACGGCTGGGGATCGGGGTGGTATCCGCCTTCTGCGTGATCTGGAGCCTGGATTTGGAAGGTCTGCCAGCCGGTGTGGTTTTCCTGATGGCCACCATGCCAACCGCCATTGTGATCCACGTCTTTTCCGAGCGGTTTGGCCGCGATCCGGAACGGGTGGTCGGAGTGGTCGTGGTCTCGACACTGCTGACGTTTGCCTGTCTTCCCGGTCTGACGTGGATCGCGCTGAGGATGGCCGCCCTGCCGACATGAACCAGATTCGAGCCTTGCCTGATGATGTGTCACCAAATGACCAATGCAACAAATTGGGTGACCAATTACGTCAATGTCAGGCGCGCGTGAGTACATCAACATACTGAAAAACATAATAAAAATACACCAGAAGGAATGTAAAAGAATTATGTTGTACGCCAAAAATGGCTGACCAAAACTAGTCAAGGCCGCCCTTTAGACACGGATCGACAGGCGCGGCAACACGGATTGGAGGATCCGTTTGCGGGACATAATCCGCATCACATAATGGGAGGAGACACCATGACAACTGACAGGAAACACCTGACACGTCGCGCGCTTTTGGCGCAGGGCGCAACCGCCACCGGCGTGGCCGCGATGACCATCACCATGCCCGGCGCAGCATTCGCACAGAGCTTTCCACGGCGACCGATCACACTGGTGGTCATGTATGCCGCAGGGGGCGGCACGGATGCCATCATGCGCAAACTGGCGGACGAAATGGCCAAGGCGCAGGGCTGGACCATCAACGTGGTCAACAAGCCCGGCGCGGTTGGCGGTGTCGCAACCCAATACGTCTCTGCAGCGCGGCCCGACGGCTATACGTTGCTGGGGGCGGCCAACTACAACCGGTTTGTCCGGGTCCTCGGCCACGCGGATTTCATCCCTTGGCAAGACTGGTTGCCGATGAAAGCCGCCGATGCGCCGGCCAGCTGGTCCGTCCGGGCAGAGTCCCCCTTCCAGACCATGCAGGACGTGATCGAGGAAGCAAAGGCAAACCCTGGCAAGCTTACGATCTCGACATCGGGAACCGGTGGGGTCTGGCACGAGGTATCGTTGATCATTGCCAATATGGCCGGGATCGAGATGAAATACGTCCCCTACAAGGGCGGCAAACCTGCGACTTTGGCCGGGCTTCAGGGCGAAACAGACGTTGCCGGTGGCGGGTTGCACGAACATATCGACCTGATCCGCAGTGGCGAGCTGCGCAACCTTTGTCACGCCAGCACCAATGATATCACGCTGGATGACGGCACCGTGCTGCCCTCGATCGGCGGAATTATCCCCGAAGCACAAAAAATCCTGCCCGTCGGTGCGACCTACAACTTCATGGTGCCGCGCAACCTGCCGGCTGATGTGCTGCAGCAAATCGCCGATGCCTTCCGGGCGGCCGCGACCTCTGAAGGGTTCACGGAGATGATGGCGCAAAAATTCTTCCAGCCTGGCTTGCTCATCGGGGAAGAGGCCGATCGGCAAGGCGCGCTGATGGAGACGATCACCGCCGATATCTTCAACAATAACAAAGAGGCAATCGGTGCCGAAATCAAATCCGCCGAGGAGCTGGGCCTGCCCGCGCCGGAGGATTTTGAAACCTGGTGGCCACCGCAGGGCTACACCCCGCCGCCAATCAGCTGATTGGGCGTTCAAGTCGGGCGGCGCAATTGCCGCCCGGAAAACCACTCCGCGATAACTGACCAGCCCCAAGGCTGGCACCCGAGGTGCCAATCATGACATCCCCCATTTCCGACGACATCAAGTTCGAAGGAGAGGACGCGAACGCGGGAAACGCGGCGCCCATCCTAGACCTAATCGCGGCCGGTTTTCTGATCGCGACCGCCATTGTGGTCATGGTGGCGTCCCTGCGGCTTCCGGTGCCGGGGTCCGCGTTGACCGCGCCCGGGTTGCTGCCCTTTCTGGCCGCGGCATCGCTGGCCGCAATGGCCGTGGTGCTGGGGCATTCCGCCCTGCGCCGCCGCAGCCAGACCGACGATGAAACGCAGCTTTTTGGTGATCTGGAAGAACAAAAGCGCATGTTGGTTCTGGCCGCAATGGTCGGAGCCTACATTCTCGCGCTGCAGGTCCTCGCCTTTCAGGTGTATTTCGATATCGCGGGGGTTCCGTTTGTCCTGTCCGCCTTTCAACCGGTCAGTTTCATCGCGCTCACCGCGATCATGCATGTGTTCTGGCGTGGCTCCCTATGGACCAAGACCGCCATTGCTGCCGGTTGGACGCTCATGCTCACCCTGACCTTTCAGAAGCTTTTCAACATTCCGCTGCCAGGAGGGTTCTGAGCCATGGTTGATGCGTTCCTTCAACTGATGTCGCCCATGCTGTTGTTCATGACGCTGGCAGGCGTGTCACTGGGTATCATCTGGGGTGCCCTGCCGGGGCTGTCCACCACCATGGCGATGGGCCTGCTGATCGGTCTTTCGGCAGGGATGTCACAGAACCTGGCCATCTGTTTTATGATCGGTGTCTACACCGGGTCGGTGTTTGGCGGCGCGATCTCGGCCATCTTGATCAATATCCCCGGCACCCCCGATGCGGTTCCGACAATGATCGAAGGTCACCAGTTGGCCCAACGAGGCCAAGGGGGACAGGCGCTTGGCATGTCGATCACGGCCTCCTTTATCGGCGGCACTTTGGGCATCCTGTTGCTGATCCTGTTCATCCCGCTGATCCTCAGTTTCGCACTGAATTTCCGCTCCTGGGAGATGTTCTGGCTGGCGGTGATCGGCATCATGGTTTCGGGGTCAATGGCCTCGGGCGAGATGCCGCTGAAAGGCTGGATCGCGGGGTGGATCGGCATGTTGATCGCGCTGGTCGGCCTGGATGAAATTCACGCGGTGCCCCGGTTTACCTTTGGCAGCTTCATGCTCTTTGACGGGATCAGCTATGTCGCCATCCTGATCGGGCTGTTCGGCTTTGCCGAGATCCTGCGCACCTTGCCGTCCCGCTCTGCTCCGACCATTCCCAGCGAGGTCGGTCGGGTCTTTCCACCGCTGCGCAGCCTGCTGCGTTATACACCGGCTGCAACCCGGTCGGGGATCCTCGGGGCGCTGATCGGTGCCGTGCCGGGGGCTGGCGCCAATGTGGCCTCGTTCCTGGCTTATGACATCGGCCGCCGCCGGGCCTCGCCCGAAGAGCAGGCGAAATGGGGCAAGGGCAGTTACCAGGCGCTGGTCTGCGCGGAAACGTCGAACAATGCCAATATCGGCGGCTCCATGCTTCCTACGCTGGCATTGGGTATCCCCGGCAACGCGGCCGCGGCCGCCCTGTTGGCCGCACTGACACTAAAGAACGTCAGCGTCGGACCGACCATCCAGATCGACCATCCGGGGCTGATTTATTTCATCTATGGCGCGCTTTTGCTGGCGAACATGATGATGTTCGCTGCCGCCTTTGCGCTGATCAAACCCTGCGTGAAACTGTTCAGCCTGCCACGCGGCGTGTTGATGCCCTTGATCATTCCGGTCTGCATCATCGGGGCGTGGTCGGTGAAACTGTCAATGTTTGATGTCTGGGTGATGTTCGGAGCGGGTGTCTTTGGCGTGCTCCTGAGCATCTTTCGCTTCCCCGTCGCGCCCATCGTGCTGGGCGTCATCCTGGCACCGCTGGCGGACGAGAACCTGCGCCGCGCCCTGCTGGTCTTCGAGGACAAAAGCTTTGGCTTCGTGCTGTCGCAGTGGATCGGGACGATCCTGATGGCGGCGGTGCTCTTTGTGGTGGTCGAAGGCATCCTGCGGGGCCTGCGTGCCCGTCGCAAGAAATCAACAGCCATCGCCGCGGAATGATTACGAAAAAGGAAGAACCGAAATGAAAACGGACAAACAACAGGTCGGCCTTGCGATTGTGGGCTGTGGTACCATCGGACGCATTCGTGCGGAACTGGCCCGCGCGTTTCCCGGCATTGGCTGGATCGGCTTGTGTGACATCAAATCCGACATCGGTCGCAAACTGGCCGAGGATGTCGAGGCGGATTTCTACACCGACGACTACCGCGAGCTTCTCAACCGCCCCGAGGTTACCGCGACGATCATCGCCACCGATGAGAATTTTCACTTCGACCCCACCATGCTCGCCATCGAGAAGGGGCACGCGCTGTTCATTGAAAAACCGCTGGCCACGGATGCGCGGCAGTCGGCGCAAATTCTGGCCGCCATCGAGGAAAATGGCATCGATGCCGTGGTCGGCTATACCCAGCGGTTCCGCCGCCGGTTCCTCGCCATCAAGGAACGACTGGTGACCGGCCAGATTGGCGATGTGCATTCGGTTGTAACGCGCGCCTTCATGAACCGGATGGTGCCCATCGCCACCACGCAACGCACCCAGGAACGCGCGACGCTCACTCCGATGGTCGTTTCGGGCACCCATAGCCTCGATATGTCCATGTGGTTGATGGAGGGCAAAAAGCCGGTCTCGGTCTTCGCTCAATCCTGCGATAAAGTCCTGAGCGCCCATGGCACTAAGGACAGCACCTTTGGCGTTTTCACCATGGAAGACGGTACGATCTGGTCGATGAACATCAGCTGGGCGTTGCCCGAGGTCTGGCCCGGTGCGGTCTATGGCATCGAAATCGGGATCGTCGGTACGGAAGGTGTTATCGATATCGAGGACACCCATCGCGACCTGGTGATGGCAACCAATGTGGCACAGGGCGGTGGCTACGTGCCTGACGGCTATGTGCCTCCGGCCCGGCACGTCGATTTCCTCACATCCTACCCGCCCGGTGATCTGCATGATGG
This sequence comes from Tritonibacter horizontis, assembly GCF_001518015.1. Lineage (GTDB taxonomy): Bacteria > Pseudomonadota > Alphaproteobacteria > Rhodobacterales > Rhodobacteraceae > Epibacterium > Epibacterium horizontis. The sequence goes on along the minus strand of NZ_LPUY01000012.1, from coordinate 33,146 downwards.
CCAGCTGTGGGGCCCGATGCGCGAAGAAACCAACAGTTGGTTCCAGCGCGTTTACGCCGGTGCCCGCACCCCTCATGCCACGGCTGCCGATGGCCATCGCAACCTCATGATGACCATGGCAATGGATCTGTCTGCCAAGCGCGGCGTCCCGGTTGCCTTGCCGGTCGATCCCGACGAACTGATGCAGGAATTGGTCGGATGAGCGCCCCATTCCGCATCGTATTTGGTGGCTACCAAGGCCCGGCCTCCGTGCATACGCGCGGGGCAGAGGTCTTTGCCGCTGCCCTGACGCGGATCACCGATGGCGATGCCACTGTCGAATTGCGGCCCAATATCACCGCCGAGGGTCACAAGGCGGCTGATCTGCTGACCTTGGTCGAACAGGGCGACATCCATGGGTGCTACTTTTCGTCAAGCTATATGGCGGGCCGTGTGGCATCGCTGGCGCTGTTCGACATGCCCTTTGCCGCGCCAAAGCGGGACGCGCTTTTTACCAGACTGGACGGCGACCTCGGTGTCTACATTGCCGACGATGTTGCCCGTCAGACCGGCTTCGCGGTGCTGGGCTATTGGGACAACGGCTTGCGCCATATCTCGGCCCGACGTGCGTTGACAGGGCCGGACGACTGCAAGGGGCTGAGTTTGCGCACGCTTGCCAGCGAGGATCACCAGCGCGCGTTTCGGGCCCTGGGCTTTGACCCGCGTGTCATCGATGTAAAGGACCTGCCCACGGCCGTTGCCAGCGGAGAGGTGGACGCCCAGGAAAACCCGCTGACCAATATCTACAATTTCGGCCTGCATCGCGCACAACCTGAAATCACACTGACCGGGCATCTTCAGGGTGTCGCGCCGGTCTGGTTCCATCGCGCGACGCTGGAAAGCTGGCCCGCGGATCTGCGTCAGGCCATCCGGGACGCCATCACAGAAGCCAGCATCGCGCAGCGTGGGTTTGCCCTCGAAGACGACAGCAGCTGCACGCAAGCCCTGCGCGCGGATGGGGCCCGCCTGCACAGCCCGTCCGACGCGCAAATCCGGGCATTTCGCGACGCCGTCGCAGCAGAGAACGCCAGCACCAGGAAGCGGATCGAAGGCCCCGCACTGGAGCTCTTCGAACAGCCACAGGAGATCGCGGTATGATACATCACCACCATGCTTCCAGCGAACCAGACGCGCTGCAGGACCAGGCCGAGCGCAGCGGCGGTCGCTTTCGCAGCCCCGAGACGCTGACAATGCTCTTTCTGCTTGTTGCCTCGGTGCTGTCGCTGGTTTTCCTTGGCGCTCTGGTCGCGGAACCCAAGGCGCTGTTTGGCAGAGCCCTCTCGGCCATTCCGCCCAGCCTGTTTCCGGCCATTGTGTTGACCGCGCTGACCCTGCTCAGCGCGCTGGCGTTGTTCCTGAACCTTCGCGGAATCGCCCCGGAAGAGGACGCCCCGATGAGCGTTCAGCAATGGGCACGGGCGGCGGCGCTCTTTGGTATCATGCTGATCTACGCCCTGATCCTCGTAGAGTTCGGTTTCTTGATCTCGACCGTGATCGCGGTGGCGCTGATCTCTGTTCTGATGGGCGCGACATCCCTTCCCCAGATTGCAGTGGTCTCGGTTTCGGGTCCGGTGCTGCTTTACCTCGCGGCGACGCGCCTTCTGGCCGTGTCGCTGCCTGAACTCGACCTGATCGAGGCCATCTACGCCAACATTCCCGGCCTCTGACATTCAGATGCTTTCCGCCCCCATGAACCGCACCACTGCGAAGAGGCTCGCATGATCGAACAATTCACCCAAGGTGTCGCGATGGCGATGCGTCTTGATACGGTTGCCCTGATGAGTTTCGGCCTGTTTGCCGGAATGCTGGTCGGCGCGCTGCCGGGCTTCACGACGCTGATGGCCATGGCGATCCTGCTGCCGATATCATTCTTCCTCGACCCCATTGTGGGTATTCCTTTCCTGCTTGGCATCTACAAGGGCGGCATCTTTGGCGGCAGCGTTCCGGCAATTCTGATCTCGATGCCTGGCACCGGGGCCTCGGTCGCGACATCGCGTGACGGCTACAAACTGACGCAAAAGGGCCAATCCCGCAAAGCGCTGGATATGGCGCTGGTCTCCTCCGTTACCGGGGACACCATCAGCGATATCTTCACCATCGCGATGATCTTTCCCATTGCGTTCCTGGTGATGCAGTTCGGCCCGCCCGAACTCTTTGCGGTGCTGCTGATGAGCCTCGTGGTGATCGCGGCGACCTCTGGCGCCAACCCGGTCAAGAGCCTGATGATGATCATGCTGGGGCTGTGGCTGTCGTTTATCGGAACGGATCCGCTGGGCGGGGTCGAACGTTTCACCTTTGGCTCGTTCGATCTGAAATCCGGCATTCCGCTGCTGCCGATGCTGATCGGGGTCTTTGCCCTGCCCGAAGTCGCCTCTGTGGTGATCCGCAATGAAAAGGCGCGCAAACTGACCTCCCTCGTGGGCGATCGGTTGAGCTGGCCTGAATTGCGCCGCTGTATCCCGACGATCGGCCGGTCCACCGCGATCGGCACCGCGGTTGGCATTGTGCCCGGCCTGGGCCAGATCGTGGCCGCCATGATGGGCTACTCCGCCGCCAAGAACGCCTCCAAACACCCCGAAACCTTTGGCGAGGGGGAGCTGGAAGGCGTTGCCGCAGCCGAAGCGGCCAACAACGCGGTGAACGGGCCGACCATGGTGCCGTTGCTGACGCTGGGCATCCCTGGCGACAATGTGACGGCGATCCTGCTGGGCGCCTTTGTCGCGCAGGGTCTGCGCCCCGGTCCGCAGCTGTTCGAGGAACAAGGCGCCACGGTCTTTGCCATCCTTGTGGCCATGGTGATCGCGAACCTGCTGTTCCTGGTGATCGGCTATCTGTCGATCCCCTTCTTCTCGCGGCTGGTAACGATCAAGACCTCAATCCTGATCCCCCTGGTGATCATGTTCGCCTTCGCCGGCACCTATGTCTATCGCTCCGATCCGGTGGATCTGCTGATGCTGGTGGGCTTTGGGATCTTCGGGATCGTCGCGCGCGCGGCGCGGTTCGACGTGATGCCGATGGTGATGGGATTCATCCTCGGGCCCTCGATGGAATACGCCTTTGGCCAGACCATGGCCATGTCGGGCGGTGACGCCACCAGCTTTTTCCTGACGGAACGCATCGGCGCCTTCTGCGTGCTGCTTGCGACACCGGTGATCGGTTTCCTGCTTTGGAAACGGCTCAACGCCCGCTCTGTGCAAGCCTGACCAACAGAGCGGATTTTTAAGGCAACAAAAAGGGAGGACCTAAACCATGTTGAAACAAACTCTGAAAACATCACTGGCAGCCTTTGCGCTGGCGGCGGCAACCATCGCCGGAAGCACCAGCAGCGCCCGCGCGGAGTATCCTGAAAAGCCGGTCACGATGGTGATCCCGCTCGGGGCTGGGGGGTCGCATGACTTGAACGCGCGGGTCATCACCTCAATTATGCCGACCTATCTCAACCAGGGCATGATCGTTCAGTTGACACCGGGTGCTGGCGGTCAAAAGGGCACGCAGGAAGTGGCCCGTGCAAAGGCAGATGGCTACAAGCTTCTGTTCACGCACAACTACATCGACATGCTGCAGCAATATGTCGAAAACCTGCCCTATGATCCGATGGCCGACTTTGTACCCGTCGCGCGGGTCAACTATGCGCCGACCTCGGTGATCGTGCGCGCTGACAGCCCCTACCAGACCTTCGAGGATCTGGTCGCGGATGCCAAAGCCAATCCCGGCAAGGTACAAATGGCCCATTCCGGCAACTGGGGGGCCTTCTTCGTGCCCGCAGCCCAGGTGATGCAGGCGTTGGATATTTCGCTCAACCTCGTTCCCTATCAGGGTGGCGGCCCCGCTCTGCAGGCGTTGCTGTCCGGCGATGCCGATGTCACGATGGCCTTCCCCTCGGCGCTTGGTGAAATGCTGCGCGCCGGCGAAATCCGGGTTCTGGCCACCGCTGGTGACAAGCGGATCTATGACGACGTCCCGACCTTTTCCGAGGTGGGCGTCGAAGGCGACATCGGCTTTATGCACCGTGTTGTGCTGGCCCCCAAGGGCACACCGACGGAAGTTCTTGACACCCTCTCCGCAGCATTTGCAAAAATGTTCGAAGACCCGACCTTCATCAAGCTGATGAATCGGTTGGGCGAAAGCGTGGATCCGCTGACGGGTGACGAGTATCAGGCGCTGCGCGAGTCCCAGGCCACAGCCTACAAAGGACTTGTTGCGGATCTGACCTCCAACTGAGGGCCGATTGCATCGAAAACCGTGGTGTGCCTCTCGGGCGCACCACACGCCGGTGTTGCCCCTGCAGCACAAATAGACGACCAAAGTTCGACCCGAACGGCAAACCCACCGGCCAGAAATGCCAATCCCAGAGGACGGATGAGCGACAAGATCTTGACACGGATGCGCAACTGGATCGCCACCTCGGGCCTCGCCGAAGGTGACCGGCTGCCCCCCGAGCGCACATTGTCGAATAAATTCGGAGTGACCCGCTCCGAAGTGCGCAAATCGTTGCTCCTGTTCGAAGCCGAAGGGCTCCTGTCGCGTCACGTCGGACGCGGAACCTTCCTGGCCAAGCTGCCAAAAGCGGCTGGAAATGCCGGAATAGAAGCGGCAATTTCCGCCCTGTCGCAAACCACGGGCCCCGTCGAGTCAATGCAGGCCCGGCAAGCCCTGGAACCAGAGCTGGCAGCCCTTGCCGCGATGCACGCCACCCCGGCCCAATTGCGCGAATTGCGCCGCCTGTGCCAGGCGATGCCAGTGGCCAGCAGCTGGTCGAGCTACGAAAACCTCGACAGCCAGTTCCATGAAACCATCGCCGCCGCCTCGGGCAATACACTGTTGCAGTCGATGCACCGGATCGTCAACGGTGTCCGATTGGTCGTCGTTTGGCGCAAACTCGACACCCCGGACCGTGGCCCGGAAACCGACTATCATTCCTTTGCTGAACACGATGCCATCCTTGCCGGGATCGAGCGCCGCAAACCGGAAGAGGCCCGGCAGGCGATGCTGCGGCATTTGAATTCGACGCTAGCGGCGATGATTTCGCGCCACTGAACAAAGACCTGCGCCATGGGATCGGGAATGTTCATGGCCGCCATCAGATTAACTTTATTCCGGCAACGCTCTGTCCGCACTATGTTTTTGCAACAACAACCTTTGTGAGGAGAACAGGATGCGACAGGTCGAAGTGGCGGTGATCGGAACAGGCTGGTGCGGTGGAATGCGAGCGGAATCGCTGGCGAAATCGGCCCTGGTCGACAAGTTGCACATCTGTGAAATCAAACCCGAACGCCTGGCCGAGGTGGCCGCGCTGACAAATCCCGTCACCGCGACGGACAATTACCAGGATATCGTGGCGAACAAGGCAATCGAGGTGGTCTATATCTCGACGACGCCGGAACCGACCCACTATCCGATTGCCCGCGACTGCCTGAAAGCGGGCAAACATGTTCTGTTGGAAAAACCCATTGCGATGGACCTCGCCGAAGCCGACGACCTGATCAACATTGCCAAATCCCAAGGCGTCAAATTCACCATCGGCTATTCCCAGCGGTTCAACCCAAAGATCGCATATGCGCGCAAGGCCATCGCCGAGGGCAAACTGGGCAAGATTGTCAACGTCATGGTCAGCCGGCACCTGTCACGCAGCCTGGGCTCCCGCATCGCCAATCGGGTCAAGCTGTCTCCGGCAGCAATGGAAAGCACCCACGATCTCGATTTCGTCTTTTGGCTGCTCGCCCCGGCCATTCCCGAACGGATCTATTCGCAAGGCGCCTATGGTTTCATGAAAGAACTCAACGGCTCTTATGATTGCATGTGGAACACGGTGAACATGAGCGACGGCAGCCTTGTGGTGATTGGCGGCGGCTGGAACCTGCCACCGAGCTACCCCAACTACTGCGCCACCTGGATCGAGATCACCGGCACCGAAGGATCGCTGGTGCTGGATGATACCGCGCGCGACCATTGGCTGAACACCGTCGAAGGTGGAACCCAATTCCCGATGTCGACGATGCCCGGCGAACACCTCGATCATATGTATGCCGGGCAGATGGGGCCGGAGACCTTGCATTTCCTTGAATCTGTCCTGCTGGACCGTCCGCCGCTCGTGGCGCCCGAACATGCGCGGATGGTCATGGAAAGCTACCTGGGCGCTGATATTTCCGCCGCAACCGGCGAGGTGGTCGGCCTGCCGTTGTCCAACAGCGCCTTGGCAACATTGGCCGACCTCAAGGCCGCCCAATGATCACTTGCGGCGTCGTCGGGCTGGGCCAAATGGGGCGGGGCATCGCCCGCCGCCTCGATCAGGCTGGAGTGTTGGTGGCGGCGCAGGATGCCAATGCTCAAGCCGTCGACGCCGCAGCGCTGTCACCGGGGGTACACACCGACGTTCTATCGGCGGAGGTGCTGCTGTTTGTGGTGCCGAGCACGGCGGATATCGACCATTTTCTGGCCGAGGCGCCCCTCCGCAACGGGCAGGTGATCATCGACCTGACCACCTCGCACCCGGATGACAGCGCTGCCTTGGCAGAGCGGTTGGCGACGCAGGGCTGCGCTTATGTCGATGCCGCCATGACCGGCGGCGCGGCCGGGGCGGATGCGGGCAAATTGACCTTGATGATGGGCGGCGCACCGGAGGTGATCGCCAGGATCGACCCGGTTCTGCAGCAGATTGCGCAACAGCGGTTCCATATGGGATCTGTCGGTGCGGGCCATGCGATGAAACTGGTGCACAACCTGATCCTGCACAGCGCCTTCATGGCCACCTGCGAAGGTCTGACGTTGGCACAAAAGGCGGGCTTGGACGTGGCGCGCGCCGTGGACGTTCTGAATGCAGGCAACGCGCGCAGTTTCGTTACCGAGGTGCGGTTCCCCCGCGATATCCTCAGCGGCACAATGAACGCGCGCTCGCGTATCTCCAATCTGGAAAAAGACCTGGGGCTGGCCCGCCAGTTCGCACAGGCGCTGGATGGTCCTGCGTGTTATACCAATTTGACCCATCGCCTGCTGCACCAGGCGGTCACGCAGGGCGCAGGCGAGACAGATTTTTCGCATCTCTTCGAGATGTCAGGCCCGCTGACAAAAGAGGTCGACAATGCCGGGCGCTGATCTTGAAATCGGGGTGTTTGGCCTTGGGCTGATCGGCACCGCCTTGTCCGGTCGGCTGTTGGCCGCAGGAAACCATCTGCGCGGTTTTGATCCTGACCCGCAACGCTGCAGAGATTTCGCAGCAGCGGGCGGCACCGTCTGCACGGCACAGGAGGTCTGGGCAGCTGATGTGGTCTTTTCTTGTGTTTTTGATACCGACCAGCTTGCGGCGCTGATCGCGTCGGCGCCACGGGCAGATTGCATCCTGGTCTCTGTCAGCACCTGTGATCCCGACCGCATGGCCCGTCTTGCAGACCAGGCCGCCGCCAAGGGCATTCGCCTGATCGAAGCACCGGTCTCCGGCACCTCCCGCGCACTGGCGGATGGCACGGTTCTGTTCCTCGTGGCCGGCGATCAGGCCGCCGCGACCCGGGTTGGCCCGGTGCTGGCACGTTTGTGCCGCAGGCAGATCCACGTCGGCGCCATCGGCAATGGCAACCGGGCCAAGCTGGCGATCAATCTCGTGCTGGGACTAAACCGCGCCGCTTTGGCCGAAGGGTTGGTCTTTGCCCAGGCGCTCGGTCTGGGTGCCCAGGACTTCATGGACATGGTGCGGGCATCGGCTGCGCATTCAGACGTGATGGAGGCCAAGGGAGATCTGATGATCGCCCGGAATTTTGCACCACAAGGACGCATGGCACAATCGTTCAAGGATTTCAGCCTGATCGAAAACCGCGCAGCAGAACTGGGGCAAGGTCTTCCCTTCACCGACACCTATCTCGCGATGATGCGCGATGCATTGGAACAGGGAGAAGGAGATTTGGACAATTCCGCAATTCTCCTGCCTATTGAACGGAGTCGCCCGCGCCAGACATAGCGCAAATTCCACCCCGTCTGACCGGACGCCTCTGGCCAGACATGACGAACCGCGCATTTCGCGCAGACGACAGACAGGACACATGATGATCGATCTATACACCTGGACGACGCCAAATGGCCGCAAAGTATCCATTCTTCTCGAAGAGCTGGGCGTGCCCTACACCATCAAACCCATCGATATTTCAAAAGGGGAACAGTTCGCGCCCGATTTTCTGGCCATTGCGCCGAACAATCGCATTCCGGCCATCGTCGACCACGAAACCGGGGTCAACCTGATGGAGACCGGGGCGATCATGCTCTATCTCGCGCAGAAATATGACCGCTTCCAGGTGACTGGCGATGAATACTGGCACATGGTGGAATGGCTGATGTGGCAGATGGGGGGCCTGGGGCCGATGCTGGGCCAGGTGCATCACTTTGTGAAGTACAACAAAGGCAAATCGGACTATGCCGAAGAGCGCTACACCACCGAAGCAAAGCGGCTTTATGGTGTGTTGGACCGGCGCCTGGAGGGCCGGGACTACGTCGTCGGAGAGGGACGCGGCACCTACACGATCGCAGACATGTCCATGTGGCCCTGGATTTCTCGTCACGACTGGCAGGGGATCGACCTTGCAGATTTTCCCAATGTGCGCAGTTGGTATCAGCGTCTGCGCGCCCGCCCGGCCGTGCAATCGGGATATCATTTGCCCAAAAAAGTGAACGAAATCCCGGAAGGCTGACCACGATCTGCGCCCGGTGCCTGTGCTTCCGGGCGCAGTGTTTCTAGAAGGTTTCAAAAATCGCGGCGGTGTCGAAATCGTCGGGCAGATCGGCCAGGGCTTGTGAATACAGGCGTCTGGCCTGCGCAAACAACGGCGCCGCGCGGTCCCGACTGGCAAGATCGGTCTCGATCAGGTCCAGATCTTTTTCGAACATACGCAAGGTGGCCGTGGCCGGCCGATAGGCGCCCGAAATCATCAGCGGCATCCGCAAATCGGACATGCGGGACTGCCCTGCCCCGGTGCTGAGAAGTCGATAAACCGCCTCCCGGTCCAGCCCCAACGCGTCCGCATAGGCAAGCGTTTCCGCCGCCGCCGCATTGTGCACCGCCACCGCGTGGTTTGCCATCAACTTCATGCGGATGCCGGTCCCAAAGGGGCCGACCCGCTGCACCAGCCGGGTGAACCCCTCAAGCACCGGCAGGATGGCCTCCAGCGCCGCGTCCTCTCCCGAGGCCATCATCACCAGATCCCCGGACTTGGCCTGGCTCCCGGTGCCGCTGACAGGACAATCCAACACGGTGATCCCCGCAACCGCCAACCGGTCCCGCAGGGCCAGCTTGTCCGCCAGGGCAAATGTCCCGGTCTCCACCACGATTTGTCCGGCGCGCAGCAGCCGTTCCAGATCCGCACCCACCGCGCGCAACACGTCGGGCCGGGACAGCGACAGGATCACGGCATCACAGGCGGCCAACCACGGTCCCGGCGCGGAATAGGTGGTCACGCCCAATCCCGACACCGCCTCGCGTGCGCTGGCAGAGGGATCGGCCCCCTGCACCGCGAAGCCGGATCTGATCAGATTGGCGGCATAGGCCGATCCCATGATGCCCAGCCCAATCACGCCGACGTTGCCAATTGCGCCCGTGCTCATGCCGTGCCGCCTGGCAGCAACAGGCTCGATCCGGTGTTGCGGCCCGCTTCCAGATCGCGATGCGCCTGCACAACATCGGACAAAGCGTAGACCTGGTCGATATTCACCGAAACAGCCCCGCACGCGACCATGCCAAAAACCGCATCGGCGGCGGCAACCAGATCGGCGCGCTCTGCGATGTAATCCGCCAAAGTCGGACGCGTGAAATAGAGCGATCCATTGTGCTGCAACTGGCTTGGGGTGACGGCCGGCGCCTCGCCGGTTGTGGCCCCGAAAGACACGAACATGCCGTACCGCCCAAGGCTGCGCAACGAGGCCTCGAAACTGGCCCGCCCGACACTGTCATAGACGACCTGCACGCCCCTGCCATCGGTGATCTCGCGCACCCGGGCCACCACATCCTCGGTCGTCCGGTCGATGGCATGCGCATAGCCCACGTCGCGCAACCGCGCGCAGTTTTCCGCGCCGGCTGTCACCCCGATCATCCGCGCCCCAAGTGCATGGCCCCATTGCCCCGCCAACTGACCAACCCCGCCAGAGGCCGCCCAGAACAGCACATCATCGCCCGGTTGCACCTTGTAGGTCCGGGTCAGCAGATAGTGCACGGTGGTGCCTTTCATCAACACCGCAGCGGCAGTGCGGGCATCAATCGCATCAGGAAGTCTGACCGCTCGCGCCGCAGGCAGGTTGCGGCATTTCGCATAGGCGCCCAGCACCGGACCATAGGCCACGCGATCCCCGATCGTGAATTCCGTCACCCCGGCTCCAAGGGCGATCACCCGCCCTGCGCCTTCCAGGCCCAAGGGGCTGGGCAATGTCAGCTCATACGCGCCGGAGCGCTGATAGACGTCCATGTAATTCAGGCCAATGGCATCCTGCACGATCTGCAACTCACCCGGCCCCGGAGCCGGGAGGGGGGCCCGGCCAAGCTGCATCACCTCGGCCTTCCCCTGGGCATGCAAGGTGACCCGCATCGTTTCATCGGTGTGTTCTGTGACCGTCACTGTGTGAACTCCCCCGCTTCGAGGACGACAGTCTCGACCTCACCCGCGCCGTTTTCGCGACGATGGCGCGCCGCCTCATTGTATTCCTCCGATTGAAAACACCGCACGCCGCTGTCAAAATCGGGAAATTCAATGACAACGAACCGTTTGAATTTTTCCGGCCCTTCCATGACCTGAAATTTTCCACCCCGCGCCAGGACCTTGCCGCCGTGGCGGGTGATGATATCCGGGACTTGGTCCGTGTATCGTTTGTAGGCGACGGGATCGTTGATCACCGAGCGTGCAAGCCAATATGCAGGCATAAGAAGGCTCCTTTTACATCAAGAGGTTGGGAAAGAAATTCGCGATTTGGGGAAAGCCGATCAACAACAGCACCACAATCAACATCACCAGCCAGTAGGGCACCGAGGCCAGAAAGATATGCTGAATGCCCACGTCCGGGTCGTTGATTGCCGCCTTGACCGTATAGACCAGCAGGCCAAAGGGCGGCGTCAGCAATCCCGCCTCGATGGCGATGATGCCAACAATGGCAAAGCTCAGCTGGTCAAAACCAAAGGCCATGGCGACCGGCTCTACGATTGGCACCGTCAGCAGCATGATCGAAATGGAATCGATGATCATGCCCAGCAGGAACCAGACCAGGACAATGGCGGCCAGAACCATATAGGGCGAGAGGCCGGACTCCACGATGGTTTCGCGAATGGCCGTGGTGACACCCGTCATCGCCAGCGTGCGCGAATACAGCGCCGCCGCAAGCAGCAGGATCATGATCGGTGCCGCAATCCGCCCCACCGAGAAAATCGCCGCGACAAAGCCATGCCAGCGCATGCCCCGCAGGATCGCCAGACCCAGGGCCAATGCCGCCCCGGCCCCCGCCCCTTCGGTCGGGGTGAACAATCCCATCCAGATACCCCCCAGGATCGACGCCACGATACCAAAGAGACCCACGGCCGCCCCCAACAGCTGCATCGGGGGCAGCGGTTTGGTCGCCGTGTCCTCGACAGCAGAAAGAGGATCATCTGGCGCAGGCTGGCTCTGCGATCCCTCACTCTTCCCCTCGCCAACCAGCGCCGGGCGCAGCAGGGCCGCGGCCATGATGTAAATCACAAAGAGCGTCGCCAGAAGAACACCAGGGGCCACCCCGGCCAGAAACAATCGGCCAATGCTCTGCTCCGTCAGAATACCCCAGACGATCATCAGCACCGACGGCGGGATCAACATGCCAAGGCAACTGGACCCCGCAATGGCCCCAAGCGCAAACCCGCGATCATAGCCATGGGCCCGCATTTCCGGGTAGGCGATGCGGGAAAACGCGGCCGCCGACGCGATGGAAACACCGGTCACAAAGGAAAACACCGTGTTGCCCAGCACCGTCGCAATCGCAAGCCGCGCCGGCACCCGCCGCAGCCCCTTGTTGATGCCGATATAGATGTCGGTGATGACACCTGATCGCCCCATGAACTCGCCCATCAGCATGAACAGCGGGATCACCGCAAAGGTAAAACTGCGCAGCGCCTCTGCCGAGGTCGACGCCAGCACCGCCTGGGTGATCCGCAGGCTTCCGGTGGCAAGATAAAGCCCGACCGCGCTGGTGACCGCCAGCGCGACAGCCACGTGAAAGCCCAGCAAAACCAGACTGATCAACAACGTGATCACCAGGGTCGCGGTGGTATAGTCAAACATCGAAGCCCCCCCAAAGCGTAAGATTTCCAAGACGCAGACCCAGGAGCTCGGCCAGCAACAGGATGAGGTAATTCACCCCGGCCAACCCCGCCCCGAACAGGATGGCAAAGCGGGCCGGCCAGACCGGCACCCGCAAGGCGCCTTCGCCGTCAAATTCGCCATTGGCAAAGGACCGCAGCGCCGGGGTGATGGCCGCATGCAGCAGGAAGAAAAAGATCCCGGCCCCAGCCACAAGGCAGAGAATAAACAGCAGCCGCTGCAGGCGTGGCGGCAGCATGTCGACCAGAAAGGTGGCGCGCAGCATCGACCCGCTGCGCACGGCAAAACCGATCTGCATGAACACGATGATCACCACCGAATTGGCGACCAGTTCCTTGGTGCCTGACAACGGCGTGCCAAGCGCGCGAAATATGATGTCCGCAAGGATCAGGAAACACAGGGCAAAGGCCCAGATCGCGCCCAGCACCATTAGGCTCCGGGTCAACCCGTCGGACAGGCGTATAAGTAACATGACATCTCCAGATGAACGTGGATGGAGGGTGCCGGCGGGGCGGCCCACTCCGCCGCCCCCCCGGTCATCTGGCAACAGTCACTTGATGTCGTAACGCACCGGCCAGGCGTAGCCATGCGCCTCGGCCCGCTCCAACGCCAAGTTCAGCACCTGTGACCCCGGCAGGCCCTGCGCATCCAGCGCTTCTGCCTGCGACTGTGGCCAGGGCGCCAGCGCCGAGGCCCAATCCAGCCGCGCCTGCGGGTCGATTTCCTTGACCGTGATCATCCCCCGCAGCTCTTCGACAAGCCGGTCATATTCTGCGCGGTTCTTGCGCCCGGTTTCCTCCTCGAACTCCGCTGCAACCTCCAACAGGATCGGTTTGACGTCTTCGGGCAAGGCCTCAAAGCTGTCCTTGTTCATCGTCAACCCGTGCCAGGTGATGGAGCCAAACCCGGTCAGCGTGTAAAACGGCCCCGGCTCATGGAGCTTCAGATTGACCCAGGCTGACGGGAACATGATCCAGCCTTCATAGACATTGGTCATCATCTCCGAATAGGCATCCGCCAGCGACGACTGCACCGGCAACACCCCGGCATAATCCAGCCAATTGAGGTTCAGCCCCGCTCCGGCGATTTTCTGCCCCTGAAGATCGGACAGATTGTTCCAGTCAAACGACGTCCCGAGGTTATACCCGCCGTCGGCAATCCGCGCCAACAGCACCTGATTGAACTTGTCCTCAAAGACATCGTTCATATAGGGCACTTCCTCGTAGACCTCCTGGGCGACCTGCAGGGAAACCTCAGGGTTCATCGGCCCGAACGGCAGCATTGCCTGGAACGCATGCAGCGGCAAATTCGAGGATTCAAAGCAAAAACACATGCCGCCGATATCCAGGATCCCGTCTTGCACCCCATCGAGCACCTCGGTCACCTTGACGATCGATCCTGAATAGCCTTCGACAAAATTGATCGTATGGTCGGTCCGCGCCTCGACGCGGGATTTCAGCTCCGCCTGAAAAAAGTCGATCATAAGACCTGCATAAACGACGCTGGGCGGATGGCCCGACCCGATCCGCAGGTTGATGTTATCCGCACTGGCGGCAGTCACGCCGATCACGCTGGACGCAGCGAATGCCGCGCCCATGATAAGAGATTTCGTCATGGTTTCCTCCCTAGGACGATAAGCCGCCTTACTGCGTCCCGGGTCCTCCCCCCATGACGCGAAAGCGGGTCTGAATTACGGGAATAACGTCACCTTCCCGCAGGCGTTCAGGTCGCAAAGGTGCCGCGCGCCGGGTAATCCTGCGCCAGGGCGTAGGCCGCCTTTGACAACAGAAATTCCAGGTCCGGGCGGGCCCAGGGCATATTTGCAATATCAACGAGATAGAGCCGACCATCCGGTCTGATCCAGAACAGGCCCGGTTCGGCAAAAATCTCCTGCTCGGTGTCCTTGAACGCTTTTGAGATCCATAACCCCCAGTCGCGGGCCATCTCTGGTGTCAGGTCATAGGCGATGCGCAGCTGCCCCAGCGCCCAGTCCTGCTGGCTGCGTCTGGCAAGTTCGGCATCGTTCATAGAAACCGCAACAACGCTGAAACCCGCCGCCTCGTACTGCTCCAGCAAACCGGACAATTGGGTCAGATAGGCCTTGCACACAGGGCAGTGGTGGCCGCGATAAACAACGATCATCGTAAAGGCGTCTGGGGTCTCGGTCGCCAGGTCAAACCGGCCACCGCCAACAAGCGGCAATGACATCTGCGGCGCGGGACGGTCAGGCATCAGTTTGTGCGACATGGCTCAGCTCTCCTTTGCGCGCAGGCTCTCGTAGGACACCATGACCCCCTCGACATAGGCGGGTCGCTGTTGCAATCGGTCGTAATAGGCCTCAAGCGCAGGCAGGGCCGGGCGGTCGAAGGCCATGGTGAAATAGCGATACAGGCTGGACCCCACGACGATATCGCCAAGCGTCAGCCGCTCTGCGACCAGAAAATCGCGTCCTTCCAGCTGCTGATCCAATAGCTGATAGGCGCTGTTCAACCGCTGTACTGCCGCCGCGCAGGTGCCCGGATCCCGGTCGGCACGCGGCAGGCGCACAGTCTGGTAGAACACGGCCGTCAGCGGGGCAAAGGCGGTGCTTTGAAACCATTCCATCCACATGTCGGCCTGCGCGATCTCGGCCGCAGATCTGCCTTCGACAGCGCCCTTCGAATGGTGCCGTGCGAGATAGCGCAGAATAGCATTGGACTCCCAGAGGACCAGATCGCCATCCACGAGCACCGGCACCAGCTTGTTGGGATTGAGGGCGGCAAATTCCGCTGTATCCAGCCCTCCAAACGCCCCGCCAAGTTCCTGCAATTCATGTGCCATACCCAGCTCTTCCAGCAGCCAGCGCACTTTCTGGACATTGATCGAGGTCTTTCTTCCGTAGAGCTTCATATCGGGTGTCCTTGGGTTTGAGGGGCGTTTGGCAAGGGCTCAGATGTCGCGCAGCCTTACGGTTTGCCCGGTGTCAGAGGAGCGCGCGATTGCCTCCAGGACTTCTATATTGTGCACCATTTCGCGAAGGGTAAATGGATATGGGGCCTCCCCCATGGCCGCGCGGGCAAAGGCCTCCAGATTGGCGGTCACGCTGTCTTCCCAATCAAAACTTTGCTGGACCACATCTTCCCCGCTGCGCGCGCTCAGGACCCGCACCTTGCCATCCGGCGTGTCGGGGTGGCTGTCATTGAGCACTTCGGTCCATTGCTCTGTGCCAAACACATGCATGCGAATGAAATGCGGCGTGTGCAGAACGGCGCTGAAGGTCGCCGTCATTCCGGCCTCGAATTTCATCTGCACAGTGACCACATCGCCGGTTTCCCAGCCCAAAGAGCGATCAGCGGTAAAGGCATGCAGGCTTTCGACCGGGCCAAAGAAGGAAATCATCAGATCCGACAGGTGAATCCCCATCGCGGTCATGCCGGCCGCCGGGCAAACATCTTTACGGGTGCGCCAATCATTGGCCGGAACACCGATCAATTTGTCGTGGCTAAAGGCCGCTTCGGCATGCATGACAGTGCCAAGCACACCGGCCTCCAACTGCTGGCGCAGCAATTGCATCGCAGGTTCAAAACGCCGTTCGTGGCCAATGCCCAGCTGAACGCCGGCGGCTTCACAGGCCTGGACCGAACGGCGCGCACTCTCGGCGGTCAGCCCCAGCGGCTTTTCGCAGAACACATGTTTTCCGGCGGCGGCAACCAGGCAGATCTGTTCCTCATGCAGGGTATTTGGCGTCGTCAGAATAACCGCATCGATGTCATCACGGGCAAGGGCCACGTCAAAATCCGCCCATGGCTCAAGCCCCATGGCGACGATGCCCGGATGGTTCGCCGTCGCGGGTTCGATAATCCCGGCAATGCTGAGCCACGGATGATCCTGCAAGCGTGTCGCAATATGCTTGCCCCACCAGCCGAACCCGGCCACGGCGACTTTGAAGCCTCTGGATGCCATTGATTTTCCCTTTTTCGCGTCCCGCTCCGCGCCAACCAGACGCGTGTCGAACCTGTTGTTCCCCCAAAGCCTAGCGTGCGTCTGATCGCCAAATCAATTGATCTAAAACGATGAAGTATATCAACAAATCAGATACTTGGCCTCTGTCTCAGACACGGCCGCTCACCCCGCGCGCGGTGGGCGCGGGGCAGGCGTTTCCTGACCCGGTCGGACCAGTTTCAACAGCGGATCGACGACCGGAATTCGCTTGTCGATCCGCCCTAATGCGCCGTTTCCGGCGCGTTCAGACGCATGTGATCCGGGATCGGCAGCGGCGCATTCGGACCGTCGATGAATTCAACGGTCGTGAAAATCAGCTCTGTATCGCCGATGTTCTCGACCGCATGCAGCATTTCGTCATCCTTGCCATAGTCAAAATGCCGGGTTTCCCCCTTGTAGTGCTCCACATCGCGGATCTCGCCGGACGAAAAATAGCCCCGCGCCTTGCCATCCACCATCGCTGTCCAGAAATACCGGTTGACGTGCCGGTGAAATCCACACCGTTTGCCGGGCGCGATATGCAGATGCCACACGCGCATGGTCGGCGTTTCAGACACCAGGATCGATCCCACACACCCGTTGTCGCGGCTTTGCAGCATCTCTTGATACAGCCCGTCTGGCCAATGCGCAAAAGCAGCCGGATCGGGGTTCATTTCCACATGATCAGGGCCGTGTGCCCGTGTTTGGGTCATTGTCGTCTCTCCTCAGCTGACAGGTTCGGCGGCAGGCTGCAGTGCCGCGAGATCGGCGCGCAATGCCTCGGCAACCTCCTCGGCAAGCGGGCGCAACGGCGGGGCCATCCGCAGCCAGGCCTTGTCACCGCTCCGCCAGGATTCCGCCGTCTTCATTGCTGCCATCAGCGGATATTTCCCGGCTGTTGCACGGGCCAGGCGCACCTGCTCCATTGCGGAGTCGCGCGCGGGCCCCTCCGGCGCATGGCGCGCGGTCTGCACCAGATTGGCAAAAATGTTTGTCGATCCGGAAATAATCCCGGCAGACCCGATATCGAGCCCTTGCCACAGGAAGGCCTCGGACGAGGGGTAGACGTCGAAATCCTCGGCCACGCCCCCGGTCGCCTCGATGAAAGCGCGCGATTGTTCAAAATCGCCGCTGCTGTCCTTGAGCCCGGCGATCACCGGACCATAGGCCTTGCGCAGCCGCAACACCAACTCGGTCGACAGCGGCACCTGCGACATCTGCGGGAAGTGATAGAGATAGATCCGCAGGTCATCGCGGCCCACCCGCTCGATCAGATCGGCGTAATAGGCAAACAGGCCGTCATCGCTGGGGGACTTGTAGTAATAGGGCGGCAGCACCAGGACGTTGGTGAACCCCGCCTCGACACAGGCCAGTGTCAGCGCCTGACAATCCCGCGCCGATGGTGCGCCGGTGCCAAAGATCACCCGCTCCGCTGCGAAGCCTGCCGCTGCAAATTGTCCGGGCAAGGCCAGCCGGTCGGCCATGGCGATGGAAGTGCCCTCGCCGGTGGTGCCGGTGGGGGCCACCCCATCGCAGCCGCCGTCACGCAGCAGATGTTGGCAATAGCTCACGAGCCGTTCGTGATCGAGACTGCCATCCGCGTGAAACGGAGAAACGGCAGCAGCATAAATGCCTCTGATGGCTTTCGTCATGTCGTTGTCCAATCTTGTCGAAAAGGAAGTCACTTGTCGCCGCCGGATGTGCTCTTGTGCATCGACACCACAACCTTGATCGCATCGTCGATGCGCTCTGCGGCGTATTTCAGCGCCGTGGGCAGTTCATCCATCGGGAAGGTGTGGCTGTGGACGAGCCCCGCGTCGAACCTGCGGTCCGCCATAAACGCCATGGCACGGTGGGTCGCTGACCGCCCCTCGCCCCGGATGCCGTAGAGGTAGATATTGTTGACGGCCAGGGCGCCCAGGTCAAAGTTCACTTTGTTCTTCGGAAAGGCCGCCAGGCAGATCCGCCCGCCCCGATTGGTCATGTGGACCGATTGGTTCACCGTCGTTTCATTGCCGGCACAGTCGATGACGTAATCGGCGCCCTTGCCGGTCAGCTCCTTGACGCGGGCCACCGCGTCTTCCTCGCGCGGGTTGATGATGTAATCAGCCCCCAGCTTGCGGCCGATCTCGTTGCGGCTGTCGCGGGTCCCCACCAGGATCACCGGCGAGGCGCCCAGCGATTTCGCAACCGCAACAGCCAGCAGGCCAATGGGTCCGGGGCCGATCACCACCACGCTTTCTCCGGCGACAAGCCCGCCCAGTTCGGTCAGCCCGTACATGGAGGTGCCGGCGGTGACGACCAGCGTGGCCTCTTCGTCGCTCATGTCATCCGGGACACGGATCATCGTGTTGACGTTGTTGACGACGTATTCGGCAAACCCCCCGTTGGTGGTGAACCCGTTGGCCCGATGGCCCTTGTCATGGTCGCCGTAGTTCTGCCCGTAGTTGTGGCAGGAGGTATACATCCCCATGCGGCAGCGTTTGCATTGGCCGCACCCTGCATGCACTTCGACGGTCACCCGGTCACCGACGGCAAATTGGTCAACACCCGGTCCAAGGGCGGCAACCGTGCCCATGTATTCATGCCCCGGTGTGAAATCCTTGTTGAATGGTGCGCCGCCTTCAACCAGAGCCGGGGTGCCATATTCCAGGATCTCCAGATCCGTGGCACAGATCGCCACTGCATCAACCCGGACCAGCACTTCGGCCCGACCGGGGGTCGGCACCGGTTTGTCGATCATCTTCATTTCGCCCGGGTTCCCCAGAACCCAGGCCCGCATCGAGGCGGGCACCTCCGGTCCGCTGCCGTGTGGCCGTTTATGGGATTGCGGGGCAGTGGAAAGATCGTCGGGCATTGTCTTCTCCGAAGAATATGGTTGACCAATGTGAGCCATTCAGGCGCAAGGGCATTAGAGATCAGCCCCGCCTCAAGATCCAAATTCTTTCGAAAACTGCCATTTTTTAAGGGAAACCAGATGAATTCAGCGATGTGATTGGTCGACCATTGATTCCGCTGAGGCTGGAAATGAACACTGCATTGAGGTCAGCGAACGGCACCTGTCTTCCGGGTCCACCCTGATGCCAGAGGTGATCCCGCAAGGTCTCGACGACACGTGCCAATTGATTTTGGGTGATGCGCTGCGCCGGGTCGGCCAGGGCGCCGGATGCGCGACGGGGCCCGCCGGGTCGCTCTGAGGACCTTCGGTCATGGAACAAGCCCGCTTGCCCACGCTCACCGCCGATCCAGCCCCCCGCCGATCGCTCTCCGGCGGGGGGGCAGTCCTTGTCTCGCTCAGGTCCCTTCGAGCCGCAGCTTGGGGGACAGGGCGGACGGGTCGAGCTTGAGATGCAGGATCGCCGGCAGGCCGCTGTCTCGGGCCGCCTGCAACGCCGGGCCAAAATCCTCGGTCGCGCTGACCGTGGCACCGAACCCGCCATAGGCCCGCGCCAGGGCGGCGAAATCCGGGTTCTTCAACTGCGTGCCGGAGGGGCGACCGGGGTAATGTTTCTGCTGGTGCATGCGGATGGTGCCATACATGCCGTTGTCGACCACAAGCACGATCACATGTGCCTCTTGTTCGCAGGCCACCGCAAATTCCTGCACCACCATCTGGAAACAGCCGTCCCCGGCCAGGCAGATCACCTCGCGCTCCGGGTGCTGCAATTTGGCGGCGATGGCGGCCGGCAGGCCATAACCCATCGACCCGGATGTCGGCGCCAGCTGGGTGCGCCAGCCGCGATAGCGATAATAGCGATGCAGCCAGGCGGAGTAATTGCCCGCGCCGTTGGTCAGGATCGCATCATCGCCAAGGGTCGCGTTGAGATGCGCGATGACCTGTTCCATTTTCAGCGCGCCCGGCGTTTCCTGCGGCTCCTGCCAGGCCTCGTAATCGGCCCGCGCCTCGGAGAGCCACGCGCCCCCCTCGCGCGCCCGTGCCGCCTCTGCCAATTGTATCGCCACCGGACCCGGTTGGGCCACAACCGCCAGATCAGGCCGGTAGACATGGCCGATTTCCGACGGATCCGCATGGATATGGATCAGCGCCTGCGCCGCGGCGGGCGGCGTCAGCAGGGTATAGCCAGAGGTGGTCATCTCGCCCAGCCGGGTACCAAGCGCGAGGATGACATCTGCGTCCCGGACCCGCTGGGCCAGCGCCGGGTTGATGCCGATGCCAACATCGCCAACGTAGTTGGGATGCCGGTTGTCGAGAAAATCCTGACAGCGAAAGGACGCCCCGACCGGCAGCCCCATGGTCTGGGCAAAGACTCCCAGCGCAGTTGCCGCCTCGGCCGACCAGCTGGCGCCGCCGACAATCACCAGGGGCCGTTCGGCCGCCGCCAGCCGATCCACCACGGCGGCGATATCCGCATCCGCCGCCGCACCCGATGGCAGGGTCGCGGCGGCCACGGCAACGGCTGCGGCGGGACCAGACAACATGTCTTCGGGCAGGGCCAGAACCACCGGTCCGGGGCGCCCGGATTGCGCGATGTGGAACGCCCGGCTGACATATTCGGGAATGCGGTCGGCGCGGTCGATCTCTGCCACCCATTTGGCCAGCGGGCCGAACATGGCGCGGTAATCGACCTCCTGAAAGGCTTCGCGGTCGCGCTGGTCACTGGCGACCTGTCCGACGAACAGCACCATCGGGGTGCTGTCCTGAAACGCGACATGCACGCCGCAACTTGCATTGGTGGCGCCGGGACCACGGGTGACAAAGGCCACACCGGGTTTGCCGGTCAGCTTGCCGGTCGCCTCTGCCATCATCGCAGCGCCGCCTTCGTGCCGGGCCACGATCACCTCGATGGCGCTGTCGTGCAGCCCATCCAGCGCCGCAAGAAAACTCTCGCCGGGAATGCAGAACACCCGCTCGACCCCCTGCGCCGCCAGGCACTCCACCAGAAGCGCACCGCCATGCGGCGATGTCTGTGTCTCTTTCATTATGTCGTATCCTTTCAGGCGAAATCTGCGCGCGCGGCAAGCCGCTCCGCCGCGCGTTCAAAACGGGTGCGCGTGGCCGCACGGGCCGCCTCGGCATCCTGGGCATGCAGCGCGTCCAGCACGGCGCGATGCTCCTGCATGATGGCAGGCCCGAATTCCGAGGCCGCGGCGTTTTTCAGAAACGCCGAACGCAGGTTATTCTGGATATTGGTTTCGATCATCGCAACCACCTCGGCATAATAGGGGTTGTTCGAGGCCTCGGTGATGTGACGATACAGCAAAAGCTCGCTGTCCACCCGCGCCTCCAGCGCGTCGGCGGGGCCGCGCGCGTCGGCCTCGGCCATCTGCTGGAACAGCGCGTCGATCTGCGCCATCTGCGCCTCTGTCCGGGTGCTGGCGGCCAGCGCCGAGGCCCCGGCCTGCACTCCGGTGCGCAGCTGCAGCAACTGCACGATCTGCTTGCGTTTTTCAAAACAGGCCGGGCTGATGCGAAAGGACGACCGCTGCGAGGCATCGGTCACAAAGGCCCCCACCCCACGACGCGAATCCACGATCCCGTCGTAGCGCAACAGCGATATCGCCTCGCGCACCACCGTGCGGGCGACGCCAAATCGCTTGGCCAGTTCTGCCTCGGTCGGCAGCCGGTCGCCGGGGGCGAGCTGCCCGCCTTCGATGGCGGCGGTGATCGAAACCGCAACCTCGTCCGGCAGACGGCGCGGCCTGTCGATACGATCAAAAAGCCCAGGGGCATCAGGCATATTGCGAACCTCCAATTGTCGACCTCGGACTGTCTAGCCTTGGCGCGTGTTTAGCGCGCCGGTCGGGCCTCTTCAATTTTTTTATCAGAAAACAGGTTGTCAGACAACCTGTTTTAGTTCTTTCTAGGGGCAGAACGTGGAGGACAAGATGAGAATCGGATTGATCGGGCTGGGCGGCATGGGCCGTGGATTGGCCAAGAACATGGCGGCAAAGGGCGTGGACCTCACGGTGACGGATCTCGACCCGGACCGGGTCGCGCTGGCCGCAAGCCAGGGGGCCACCGCTGCCGAAAGTGTCGCGCAGATGGCGCGGGACTGCCAGGTGCTGATGGTCTGCATCACCACGGCCGAGGCGGTTCAGGCCCTGTGTCTTGGCCCCGATGGCGCATTAGCGGCCATGTCCCCCGGCGATGTCCTGGTTGATCATACCACCGTGTCCGCCGACCATGTGGACGTGATGCGCGCCGCCTGCGACGCGGTTGGTGTGCAGTATTGCGAGGCGCCAATGACCCGCACCCCGGCCCATGCGGACCGAGGCGAGGTCAATATCCTCTTCGGCGGCGAAGAGGATCTGATGGAACGCCTGCGCCCGATCTTTGAAACCTACGCTGAAAACATCTTTCACGTGGGGCCCGCCGGGCACGCGATCCGGCTCAAGCTGATCCACAATTACATCGCCTTTGCCAATGTCGCCTCCTTTTGCGAGGGCTTCGCGCTCGCCGCCAAGGAAGGGCTGGATATGACCAAGGTGATCGGCATCATCTCCGCCGCCGGTGGCAAATCCGGGATGATGGACCTCTACGGTGAAATGACCCTGCTCCGGGATTTCACCCCGCATATGTCGCTCTCGAACGCGCAAAAGGACGTGCGCTACTACGCCGAATGGCTGCAGCAGGCAGGCCTGCCGGGCTTCATGGCGCAATCGGTGCACCAGACCTATGCCCTGGCCTCGATCATGGGGCACGGCGACGAAGGCTGCACCGCCGTCATCAAGGCCTACGAAGACCTCACCGGCGTCGAGGCAAAACTGCCCACGGCGGAATAAACGACCCGTCCTGCGTCCGGGAGAGCGCAGGGCAAAACACATCAAAGGGAGGAAACCACATGATGTTCAAGACCTTGCTCGTATCGGCCGCCACTGCGGCGCTGCTGTCTGGTGCTGCCATGGCGCAGGACGTGACCCTGCGACTGGCGCATTTCGCCGCCGAAACCCACCCCGGCCATATTGCCGCGCAATCCTTTGCCAAGGCCGTGGCAGAGCGCACGGAGGGGGCCATCGCGGTCGACCTTTACCCCGCCAACCAGCTCGGCAGCCCGCCGGAACAGCTGGAACAGACCATTCTCGGTGCAATCGAGATGAACCTGCCGACACAGGGCGGGCTCGACAAATACGAAAAGGCTTTCGGCACCGTGATGACGCCCTTTGCCTTTTCCAGCTATGACCACGCCCATGAGGTGCTCGACGGGCCATTTTCCGACTGGGCCGGTCCCAAGCTCGAAGAACAGGGGCTGGTGCTGCTGTCCAACTGGGAATACGGCTTTCGCAACATCACCAATTCCAAACACCCGATCAACACGCCCGAGGATGTCGCAGGGCTGAAACTGCGCACCCCGCCAGAGCTTCAGATCGTGGCCGCGCTTGAAGGTCTGGGCGCCACCACCACGCAGATCGCCTTTCCCGAACTGCCAAAC
This sequence comes from Tritonibacter horizontis, assembly GCF_001518015.1. Classification (GTDB taxonomy): domain Bacteria; phylum Pseudomonadota; class Alphaproteobacteria; order Rhodobacterales; family Rhodobacteraceae; genus Epibacterium; species Epibacterium horizontis. The sequence goes on along the minus strand of NZ_LPUY01000012.1, from coordinate 9,448 downwards.
GCGCTCAACCAGGGTGTTGTGGACGGTCAGGAAAACCCGATTGGCGTGATCTACCACTACAAGCTGAACGACTTTCAGGAAAATCTGGCGCTGACCCGGCACGTCTATAACTCCATGGTGCATGTCATCAACAAGGATGTCTTTGACCAGCTGACCGAAGAGCAGCAGACCATCCTGCGCGAAGAAAGCAAGAAAGCGGGCGACATGATGCGCGCGGCTGTCATCGCACAGGAAGAAGAAGAGATCGCCGCCCTCGAAGCGGCCGGCATGGCGGTCACCCGTCCCGATCTTGCGCCCTTTGCCGCCCTGATGGGGCCCGCCCGTGAACGGGTCGGCGAATACTCCGGGCAGGACAACATGGAGACCTTCCTGAGCTTTCTGAAATAACCCCCGGCCACCCGCAGGGTCGTCCTGCGGGTGGCAGCTGAAGGTCGATGACATGACAACTTTTCTGATACTCGGCGCGCTGCTGATCCTGATCGGGCTGGGCGTACCAATCGCCGTATCGCTTGGGCTGACCGCGGTTGGCTTTTATGCGCTGCAGGGCGATTTCCGCATCCTCGCGATGCTGCCACAACGCATGTTCTCGGCCACCACCGGGTTCACCTTGCTGGCGATCCCGTTTTTCATTCTCGCGGGCACGCTGATGAATACCGGCGGCATAACCGAACGCATCTTTCGCTTTGCCAATGCCTGTGTCGGCCATGTGCGCGGCGGGCTGGGCCAGGTCAACGTGCTGGCCTCGCTGTTCTTTTCCGGCATGTCCGGGGCGGCAGTGGCCGATGCGGCCGGCCTGGGCCAGGTGGAGCTGAAGGCGATGGCCGACAAGGGCTATGACCCGGATTTCAGCGCCGCCATCACCGCCGCCTCTTCGACCATCGGGCCGGTGTTTCCGCCTTCGATCCCCTTTGTGCTCTATTCGTCGATCACCGGCGTTTCGGTGGCCAAGCTGTTTCTGGCCGGCGTGGTGCCGGGCGTGCTGATGGCGCTGGCGCTGATGGCGGCGGTCTGGCTGATGGCCGTCCGCCACAAGATGCCGCGCGCCGATCACATCGACTGGTGCGAAATCTGGCAGAGCTTCAAGGGCGCGGCGCTGTCGCTGCTGACCCCGGTGATCATCATCGCGGGTATCTTTGGCGGCCTCTTCACCCCGACCGAAGCCGGCGTTGCCGCCAGCGCCTATGCAATGTTCCTGTCGATGGTGGTTTACGGCGAAATCAAACCCAGCCAGCTGCCCGGCATTTTCTGGAGCACCCTGCAAAGCACCATCAGCGTGATGTTCGTCATTGCCGCCGCCGGTTTCTTTGGTTGGCTGCTGGTGCATCAGCGGGTGCCGGATGCGCTGGTCTCCTCGATGATCGGCTTTTCGGACTCGCCCGCCGTGATCCTTGCCATTGTGGTGCTGATCCTGCTGGTGCTTGGCATGTTCCTCGAAGGGATCGCCGTCATCGTGCTGACCGTGCCGCTGTTTGCGCCGGTGATGGCACAGATCGGCGTTGATCCGATCCAATTCGGCGTCATCATGATCATGTGTTCCATGCTGGGGCTGCTGACGCCGCCGGTGGGGATGGTCCTGTTTGCCGTGTCGGCCGTGGCCAATATGTCCGTGGGCCGCCTGTCCCGGGCGCTGACCCCCTATCTGATCGGGCTGGCGCTGGTGCTGCTTTTGGTGGTCTGCGTGCCGGCGGTTTCAACCTGGCTGCCCTATATGGTGCTGGGCCAATGAAACAGCTGGATCATCTCATCGGCCACCTGCTGCGCGCTGTCCCGATTGCCTGCCTCGGCGCGCTGTTTACCCTGCTCTTTGTGAACGTCGTGGCGCGCACGCTTCAGCTGGCCGGTTTCGCCTGGTTTGACGAGATCGTGCAGGGGCTGTTTGCCTGGATGGTCTTTGCCGGGGCGGCGGCGCTCTGGCGCGAACACGGCCATTTCCAGGTGCTCTGGCTGGTCGAGGTCCTGTCCCCCGGCCCGGCCCGCGCGCTGCGTGTTCTGATTGCCCTGCTGGCGCTGTGTTTTCTGGTCACCATGACCTGGCACGGCGCCACGCTCACCGCCAAGGCCCGGGCCCTGACCCCGATCCTCGGCCTGCCGACATCCTATTTTTATGCCGCGATCCCGGTCTCGGGCGCGGTGATGATCGCCTATGCCCTGGCCGATCTGTTCCGACTCCTCAGACAAAAGGACCCCTCCGTATGATTCTGGATCATCGCACCTACACCTGCCACCCCGGCCGCATCAAAAAACACATGAAGCTTTACGAAGACCACGGCTGGGAGGCGCAGCGCCGTCATCTGGGCGAACCGGTGGTCTATGGCGCGGTCGAAACCGGCGACGTCAATTCCTACGTCCATATCTGGGTCTATGAGGACGCCGCCGACCGCGCGGCCAAGCGGGCGGCCCTCGCCGCCGATCCGGAGTGGCAGGCCTTCCTCAAGCTGAGCGCCGAAAGCGGCAATCTCGCCAGTCAGGTCAACACCATCCTGACCCCGGCGCCGTTCTTTGGCAAACCCGCCAAAGGCTGACAGCCAAGGTCACAGACATCCGAAAGCCCCCGCCCTCAGGATGACAGCGGGGGCTTTCCTGTCGCATGGCCCCCGGACTTGATCGCCGACAGACCGGCGCGGGACTGGTCTCAGGCCGCGTGCAACCGCGCCGGGCTATGGCGACGTTTCATTCATGAGCCAGCTGCGAAAGGCCTCGATCTCATTGCGCCCCTCTGCGTCATCGCGCACCACGAGGTAATAGGCCTCCCGGATCGGCAAGCGGTACTCAAAGGGCGAAACCAGATCGCCACGTTCCAGAAACGTCTGTGAAAAACTTTTGTGGATCAAGGCGGTGCCAAACCCCGCCGCAATGGTCTGAAGCGCGATCAACGACGAATCCGCCTTCATCCAGACCAGGGGCTCCGGGCAGTCCAGTTCGAACAGATCCGACAGGCGGCGCCATTCAATCTCAGAGCCAAACACCGGCACGACACCTGCCGCCAGAACCTCCTGAATGCGCGGCGCGGCACCAAAGGAGGCTAGGTGATCGGGGTGACAGACAAGGGTCGCCACCTCCTCGCCCAGCTTCCAGATTTCATCCTCCGCCCAATGGCCGGTGCCATATCGTATGTCGATATCGATGGTTTCGTGATCCATCCGATCCGACCAGACAGCCGTAGACAATGCGATTTCGATATCCGGATACAGGTCGTGAAACGACTTCAGCCGAGGCGCCAGAACCAGCGTGGCGTAGCTGATCGAGGCCCGGATGCGGATCTTTCTCTTGCGCCGGACGGTAAACAGGCCTTCGGTCGCGTCCTGCATCTCGGCAAAGGATTTTCGCACCGGCAAGGCATAGGCCTGCCCCATATCCGTCAGCGCCACCCCGCGCGGCAGGCGCCGGAACAATTGCGTGCCCAGATGCTGTTCCAGCAACCGGATCTGCTGGCTGACAGCCGCCGGAGTCAGATTCAACTCGGCTGCGGCGTCGGAAAAACTGCTGTGGCGCGCGGCGGCTTCAAAAGCTCTCAACCATGTCACATGGGGCAGTCGCATGGAAATCCTTCACCCTGTCATGCGCCGGGCGGTCACCAAGCGTTCGCCAGAAAGATACCGCACATGTTGGCAAAGGGAAGCCCGCGACCACCAAAAGGAACCACCCCATTGGGGCAAGAACGATTGTTTGTCAGCACCGCCCCAGTGCGATCACATCCGCCAGGCGACTTTGGGGACGATTGCGGCATGCCTGATCCTACTTTTGACTACATCGTTGTCGGTGCGGGCTCGGCCGGTTGCGCGCTTGTTGAACGGTTGACCCGTGACGGCAAAACCCGTGTCCTGTTGATCGAGGCGGGCGGCTCGGACCGGCGCTTCTGGATCAAGGTGCCCATCGGATATGGCGTCAACTTCGCCAATCCCCGCCTGAACTGGGGCTACCACGCCGAAGCCGAAGAGACCCTCAACGGACGGCGTATCTACTGGCCACGGGGAAAGGTCATCGGTGGATCAAGCTCGATCAACGCGATGGCCTATATGCGGGGCCTGCCGCATGATTTCGACGATTGGGAAGCGGCGGGCGCGACCGGATGGTCCTGGGCCGCGGTGCAGCCGGCCTTTGACCGGATCGAGCGGCGCCTGGAGCGCAGCGCCGACGGCAAACCGCGCGAGCAGGGCGCGGGCCTGCTGACGATCAGCGACCTGCGCGACCAGATGAACCCGTTCTCGCAACGCTTCCTCGCCGCCGCCCAGGACTGCGGTTGGCCCGCCTGCGACGATCTGAGCCGCACCCTCGGGGAATCCGTCGGATATTACCGCAGCACCGTACGCCACGGCCTGCGCTTTTCCGCCGCCGACGCGTTCCTGACCCCGGCGCGACGCCGCCCAAATCTGCAGGTCGTTTCCAATGCCATGGTCGAACGGGTGTTGTTCGACGGTTCCCGGGCCACCGGGCTGACCTATCGGGTCGGGGACCAAACCATGCATGTCACCGCAGGGCGCGAGATCATCCTCTGTGCCGGTGCGGTCAACTCGCCCAAGCTCCTGCAGCTTTCGGGGGTCGGCCCGGCGTCGCTGCTGCGCGGATTGGGGGTCACCCCGCTGCACCACCTGCCAGAAGTCGGGCGTGGCCTGCAGGACCATTTGGCGATTTCCTACATGTACCGGGCCACACAACCGACCTTGAACAACATTCTCGGCCGGGTGCCGCCGCGTCTTCTGGCCGGGGTTCGCTATCTGATGACACGCCGGGGCCCGCTGAGCGTGCCGGTCAACCAGGTCGGGGGATATGTTCAAAGCACACCGGACACCACCCGGCCCGACATGCAGATCTATTGCAACCCGCTGTCCTACTGGAATGCGCCGGACGGCCGGCCGCTTCTGGACCGCGATCCCGGCTATTTGCTCTGCGCACAGCTGTGTCGACCGACCAGCCGGGGCGAGATCACGATCCGATCCGCCGACCCCCGCGCGGCCCCGCTGATCCGCCCCAATTCCCTGGCGACCCCGTATGATCAGATGGGCGCCCGGCGCGCCATCGACATCATCAATCGTCTGGCCACCTCCCCGGCCCTCGCCGGTGTCACGCAGGCGCGCCTGATCCCCGACCCCGGCCAGACGGACACCGATGCCCTGATGGATGATTTTCGACAGCGCGCCTCCACCGTCTTTCACCCGACCTCCACCTGCCGCATGGGCCACGGCCCAGCAGACTCCGTTCTGGATGGGCGTTTGCGGGTGCATGGTCTCAGCGGACTGAGAGTGGTCGACAGTGCCGCCTTTCCGGCCGTGACCTCCGGCAACACCAATGCCCCGACGATCATGCTGGCGACGCGGGCCGCGGAAATGATCCTGGAAGACGCCATCACCGGGGCAGACAAAAGGAGACTGGCCCATGCGCCTTGAGACGATCGAAACCTTCGTGTTTGGCAACCCCCCGCCCCGCCATGGCGGGCGCTATTTCATCTTTGTCCGGCTCACCACGGCCTGTGGCATCACCGGCGTTGGCGAGATCTACAACGCCACCTTTGGTCCCGATGTCGTGACCGCCATGGCGGTCGACATGTTCACCCGCCAGTTTGAAGGCGCCGATCCGCACCACATCGAACGGCTCTGGCGGCAAAGCTATGGCGCCGGTTTCACCCAGCGACCCGACGTGACCGTCATGGGGGTTCTCAGCGGGCTCGAGATGGCATGCTGGGACATCATCGGCAAAGCGGCGGACCAGCCGGTCTATCAGCTTCTGGGCGGTCTGGTGAACCCGCGTCTGCGCAGCTACACCTACCTTTACCCGCCCGCTGGCGACGTCTATCCGGAACCGGGCGCACCCAGCGTCTATGACGATCCCGACCTCGCGGCAGAGGTGGCCGTGCAGATGGTCGACAAGGGGTTCACCGCGGTGAAATTCGACCCCGCCGGCCCCTATTCGATCTATGACGGCCATCAGCCCCGGCTGGAGGACCTCACCCGGTCCGAGCTTTTTTGCAAACGCATCCGCGAGGCGGTCGGCGACCGGGCGGACCTGCTGTTCGGCACCCATGGGCAGTTCACCGTATCCGGCGCCAAACGCATGGCGCGCCGGTTGGAACGCTACGATCCCTTGTGGTTCGAGGAACCCACCACGCCGGAAAATCCCGCCGACATGGCCGAAATCGCCCGGTTCACGTCGGTGCCGGTGGCGGCCGGGGAACGGCTTTGCACCAAACACGAATTCGCCCGCCTGCTCGAAGCGGGCGCCGCCTCCATCCTGCAAATGAACCTGGGCCGGGTCGGCGGGCTGCTGGAGGCCAAAAAGATTGCCGGACTGGCCGAAACCCGACAGGCGCAAATCGCGCCGCATCTTTATTGCGGCCCCGTGGTGGCGGCGGCAAACATCCAGATCGCCGCCTGCAGCCCGAACTGTCTGATCCTGGAAAGCATCGGCACGTTTGACGGCCCGTATATGTCCTGCCTCAAATCCGATATCACATGGGAAGACGGGTATGTCATTCCGCCCACCGCGCCGGGCCTGGGCGTGGAGCTCAACGATGCGGTGCTCGCCGCGTCACCTTATACCGGCACGGAGCTGCATCTGACGATGGATCCGCACCCGGTCACCCCCTGACGCCAAGAGGACGACAATGAACACCCTGGACAAATTCTATATCAACGGCGCGTGGGTCCGCCCGCTCGGCAACGAAACCCTGCCCATCAAGAACCCCGCGCAGAACAGCCAGATCGGTACGCTGACTTTGGGCAACAGCGCCGATGTGGACCGCGCGGTGGCCGCGGCCAAGGTCGCCTTTGACAGTTTTTCGCTGACCACCCGACAAGAGCGCCTGACGCTGCTGCACAAGCTGTTGGCGGTGACCAAACGCCGACAGGGCGACCTCGCCCGGGCGATCACCACCGAAATGGGCGCTCCGACCACCATGTCCTACGACGTGCAGGCCGAAAGCGGCATCGGCCATCTGGTGTCCTTTATCGAGGCCCTGGAACAACACGTTGAACACGAAACCCTGCCCAACGGCGATCTCCTGACCCGAGACCCCATCGGCGTCGTCGGCATGATCACGCCGTGGAACTGGCCGATCAACCAGATCGCGCTCAAGGTGATCCCGGCCCTGGCCACCGGTGCGACCTGCGTTCTGAAACCGTCGGAACATACCCCCCTGTCGGCGCAAATCTATGCCGAGATCGTGCATGAGGCAGGGTATCCAGCCGGGGTGTTCAACCTCGTGCACGGGGATGGCCCGACCGTTGGGGCCGCCCTTGCGGCCCATCCCGATGTCGCCATGGTCTCGTTTACCGGCTCGACCCGCGCCGGAACCGAGGTCTCCCGCGCGGCCGCTGCGGGGATCAAACGCGTGACCTTGGAACTGGGTGGCAAATCGCCGAACCTCGTGTTTGCCGATTGCGATCTGGAAACCCGTATCCCCGAAGGCATCGCCGCCTGTTTTGACAACACCGGGCAGTCCTGCAACGCCCCGACGCGCATGCTGGTCGACCGCAGCGTCTATGATCAGGCGCTTCGCCTGGCCTCCCGCGCCGCCGAAACGCAACAGGTCGACGACCCCGCCAAACCCGGCGATCACATCGGTCCGCTCTTTGATGAAATCCAATATGACCGGGTGCAGGCCATGATCGAAAAAGGCATCGACGAAGGCGCCACCCTGCTGGCGGGCGGGCTCGGCAAACCTGACGGGCTGGAACACGGCTGGTATGCGCGCCCGACAATCTTTGCCGATGTCACCAATGACATGGCAATCGCGCGCGAGGAAATCTTTGGCCCGGTGCTGGTGATGATCCCCTTTGACACCGAGGAAGAGGCCATCGCGCTGGCCAACGATACAGACTATGGGTTGGCCGCCTATGTTCAGACCGGTGATCCTGCGCGCGCGGATCGTGTCATCAGACGTCTGCGCGCCGGTGTAATTTCGGTCAACGGGCGCGACACCGCCTATGGCTCCCCCTTCGGCGGATACAAGAAATCCGGCAACGGGCGGGAAGGCGGTCGTTTCGGGCTTGAGGACTATCTCGAAATCAAGGTGCGGGCCCCGTTTCAGCCCTAGCGCAGGCAAAGCGCGCCGCGCCACCGGTCCCCGACGTCACCTGTGTGCGTCGGGGTCGCTCCGCCGGACCGTGCAAGACGCCCACTTGGGCCGCGCCCACGGGTGACCGCGACCGCGACCGGTCATCGCACAGCACTATCAAAGCCGGTCCAGCCCTTCGCCGATCTGACGCGCGATGCCCATTGCCTTTGGTCCCATCCGCTCGGCCGAAACCCGCAGCCCCATCAGGTCGGATTGGTATTTCTGCGCCAGCGCAACCGGGTCGTGCTCGGCTGCGATGATCTCTGCCGCCTGCGCCTGCCGAAACAATTCGGTGAACCGGGCCTCCATGCCGCGCAGATGGGCATCCGCACGCGCCGCCAGCGGATGGTCGCGCTGGTGCAGCTCGATCAGCGTCTTTGCCAGCATACAGGCCCGGGCCGGGGCGTTCCCCTCTTCGAGGATCAAAACCGGATAGCGTTTGAGCGCGCCCAACGGACCCTCCGCCTCGGTCAACGCCTCAAGACGCCGCGCGCCATCCTCGGCATAGGTGTCCAACGCCAGGCCAAACAGCGCATCTTTTGACCCGAACGCAGCATAGAAGCTGCCCGGCTTCAGCTTCAGCTCCGCCTCAAGATCCTTGAGCGACGTTCCCGCCCAGCCCTGTTTCCAGAACAGATCACGGGCCCGGGCAATCAAATCTGTTCGGTCGAAACTGGGCTTGCGGGGCATCGGATCACCATGAGTTGAGCAATCACTCAAATATATACTTGAGTGATTGCTCAAGAAAGACTAAATCGAAGGCAGACGCAACACAGTGAAGGATTCTGACATGCTGAATTTCCCCTCCCACGACCAGGACACCGCGCCCGAGGCCTCCAAGCCGCTGCTCGAAAAGTCCCAAAAGGCCTTTGGCCGCCTGCCCGGCCTGCACAAGGTCCTGGCCGAAAGCCCCCAGGCCTATGAAGGCTACCAGGTGCTGCACAAGCTGTTCACCGAGACCGATTTTGACGCCGACGAGCTGACCGTAGTCTGGCAATCCATCAACGTGGAACATGCCTGCCACTATTGCGTCCCGGCCCACACCGGCATTGCAAAGAACATGAAGGTGTCCGACGACATCACCGAGGCGCTGCGCAACGAAACGCCGCTGCCGAGCGCCAAGCTCGAAGCCCTGCGCACCTTTACGGTGCAGATGGTACGCGAACGCGGCAACGTCAGCGAAGCGCAGATGCAAGCCTTCTTTGACGCAGGCTACGGCCACCGCGCGGTTCTGGACGTGATCCTCGGCCTGGCGCAGAAAACCATGTCCAACTACGTCAACCACGTTGCTGAAACACCCGTCGACGCGGTGTTCAAGCCCCTGGAATGGACCCGCAGCGACACACCGCTGGAGGTCTGACAGACCGACGTTCCGGCCCGCGCGCCACAGCGCGCGGG
>NZ_LPUY01000011.1 GCF_001518015.1 Tritonibacter horizontis | reverse complement strand
CCCCCGCTGGGGGCGCGGCGCCAGGCCCAACGGGGCGATCTGTTCCGCCAGGAACAGGGAAGGCCGGGCGGGAGACCCCGCCGCACAGTCCCCTCGGCTCAGGCTTTACCGGGAATGCTCATCGTGCAGCGCATCCGGGTCGTCCTTGCCAACGCCGCGAAAGACAAACTTGAACGGCAACACCCAGGCGACCCCAAGCCCGACATAGATCAAAAGCTCCAGCCACAGGGGCGGACGCCCCAGCAGGTTGAGGATGGTCACCGCCAGAACGATATAAAGCGGCATCCCCAACAGCAGGATCACCAGTGCCCAGGTCCGGCGCGCGCGATAGCTCAACCCGTCTTTTTCTGCCATCAGTCGGCAAACGGGTCGGTCACGAGAATCGTGTCCTCCCGCTCCGGGCTGGTGGACAGAAGCGCGACGGGGCAATCGATCAGCTCTTCGACACGCCGCACATATTTGATGGCATTGGCCGGCAGATCCGCCCAGGAGCGCGCCCCTTCGGTCGACTCGCTCCAGCCTTCCATCTCTTCATAGATCGGCCTGCAGCGCGCCTGCTGATCGGCGGCGGTGGGCAGATAGTCCATGCGTTCGCCGTCCAGCTCGTAGCCGGTACAGATCTTCAAGGTCTTGAACCCGTCCAGCACGTCAAGCTTGGTCAAGGAGATCCCGTTGATCCCCGAGGTGGCGCAGGTCTGGCGCACCAGACAGGCATCGAACCATCCGCAGCGCCGCTTGCGCCCGGTAGTGGTGCCGAACTCATGGCCACGGGTGCCCAGCCGGTTGCCGTCTTCGTCTTCCAGCTCGGTCGGGAAAGGCCCCTCACCGACGCGGGTGGTATAGGCCTTGACGATCCCCAGCACGTAATCGATCGAATTCGGGCCGATCCCGACCCCTGTCGCCGCCTGGCCCGCGATCACATTTGACGAGGTGACATAGGGATAGGTGCCGAAATCAATGTCCAGCAGCGCGCCCTGCGCGCCCTCGAACAGGATCCGTTTTCCGGCCTTGCGCTTTTCGTTCATCACCTTCCAGACCGGTGCGGCAAAGGGCAGGATTTCGCCTGCGACCTCGTTCAGCAGCGCAATCAGCGCATCCCGGTCGATGGCCTCCACACCGAGCCCCTTGCGCAGGGGATCATGGTGCTGCAGCGCGCGATCCACACGCGCCTCTAGGGTGGCCGCATCAGCCAGATCGGCGACGCGGATGGCGCGACGTCCGACCTTATCCTCATAGGCGGGGCCGATCCCGCGACCGGTGGTGCCGATCTTGGTCCCCTTGGAGGCTGCCTCCTCGCGGGCGCGATCCAATTCACCGTGGAAGGGCATGATCAGCGGCGTGTTTTCCGCAATAATCAACGTCTCGGGCGTGATCTCCACGCCCTGCGCCCGCACAGTCGCGATCTCATTCAGCAGGTGCCAGGGGTCCAGCACCACACCGTTGCCGATCACCGAAAGCTTGCCCCCTCGCACGACACCCGAGGGCAGCGCGTGAAGCTTGTAGACCTTGCCGTCGATAACGAGCGTATGGCCGGCATTGTGACCACCCTGAAATCGCGCGATCACATCCGCGCGTTCGCTGAGCCAGTCAACGATCTTGCCTTTCCCCTCATCGCCCCATTGGGCGCCGACAACGACAACATTGGCCATATCCGGTCCTTTACATGCGGGTTGAAACCGAAACCCCGTATAGCGAGGCGATCCGCCCGATGAAACCGCAATTTCAGAGGAATTTGGCTTTGTCGTGCCGGTAGCCTGCCCGTGACCTGCCCGTGACCGCTCCGGGCGACCGCTCTGGCGGCCATTGTGCCCCGTGCACGCCTGCCCCGCAGCACCCCGCACTGCAGACGGACAGGCAGAGGGTCCGGCAGGCAAACGGACCCACGCGATAGAGACATATATAGATGCAGAGCGAACATGGCTATAGATGCAGAGCGAACATGGCACAGATTGAGACAAGCGCGCCGGCGTTCTGCCGCTTGGGCCAGTTCCGCCGCTCCGGCCAAATCTGCCGCTTGGGCCAAAACAGCGCGGCGGCCCGCCGGATCACATGGCCCGATCAGATGGCCCGCATCACCGCCCTGGGACGGCGACTGCAACTCGGCCCTTGCCCCGCCCGGCAATCTTCCCTATGAACCGCCCGATACTCAGCCAACAGCCGCAGGGTCCTATGGAAAACGTCGTTCTCATCATCCATCTTCTCCTGGCCCTCGGCCTTATCGCCGTTGTGCTTCTGCAACGGTCGGAAGGCGGTGGCCTTGGCATGGGTGGCGGCGGTGGCGGTGGCGCCATGAGCGGGCGTGCGGCTGCAACCGCGCTGAGCAAGATCACCTGGTTTCTCGCGGTTGCCTTCATCGGCACCTCGATCACCCTGACCGTTCTGGCGGCGCAAAAATCCGCAGGCTCGTCGATCACCGACAGCCTGACCAGCCCGACCAACGACGGCGCGCCGACGGCGCCGACCTCTCCTCTGGGCAGTGATCTGTTGCCGCCCAGCCCGTCCGAGAATGCGCCGCTGGTCCCCAGCGCCGACTAACCTACAAAACTTAGATAAACTTTCGGGAACCGTAACAGCATCTTGCGGTTCCCTTGCGCATGCGTTGCGAATCTGATAGTTGTGAAGCCCCGTGATGCTGCGGTTTTTCCAAACCGCCGGGCAGCTGATCGACCAGGAAAACCGCAGGGTGAACCGGGTCGTGACTGAACCGATTTGTACCTGACACGATCTCACGGGGGCAGCCGAAAACATGGCGCGTTTCATCTTTATCACTGGCGGTGTTGTTTCATCACTCGGCAAGGGGCTGGCATCTGCCGCCCTTGGCGCGCTGCTGCAGGCCCGGGGCTACTCGGTGCGATTGCGCAAGCTGGATCCGTATCTGAACGTCGATCCGGGCACCATGAGCCCGTTTGAACACGGCGAGGTCTTCGTCACCGACGATGGCGCGGAAACCGACCTCGACCTTGGTCACTACGAGCGGTTCACGGGCGTGCCGGCGCGCAAGACCGACTCGATCTCCTCGGGGCGGATCTACACCAACGTGTTGGAAAAGGAACGCCGGGGCGACTACCTCGGCAAAACGATCCAAGTGATCCCGCATGTCACCGACGAGATCAAGGATTTCATCTCCATCGGCGAGGATGAGGTCGATTTCATGCTCTGCGAGATTGGCGGCACGGTCGGCGATATCGAAGGACTGCCCTTCTTCGAAGCGATCCGCCAGTTCAGCCAGGACAAGCCACGCGGTCAGTGTATCTTCATGCACCTCACGCTGCTGCCTTACATCAAGGCGTCGGGCGAACTGAAGACCAAACCGACCCAGCACTCGGTGAAGGAACTGCGCTCCATCGGGCTGGCGCCGGACATTCTGGTCTGCCGCTCCGAAGGGCCGATCCCGGTCAAGGAACGCGAAAAGCTGGCGCTGTTCTGCAACGTGCGCGCTGATAGCGTCATTGCCGCGCAGGATCTGAAATCCATCTACGAGGCGCCACTGGCCTATCACCGCGAAGGGTTGGATCAGGCCGTGCTCGATGCCTTTGGCATCGCCCCTGCCCCGCGTCCGGTGCTTGACCGTTGGGAAGATGTGGCCGACCGGATCTACAACCCCGAAGGCGAGGTCAAAATCGCCATCGTCGGCAAATACACCCAGCTGGAAGACGCCTACAAATCCATCGCCGAGGCCCTGACCCACGGCGGTATGGCCAACCGGGTCAAGGTGCGGATCGAATGGGTCGATGCGGAACTTTTCGACAAGGAAGACGCCACACCTCATCTGCAGGGATTTCACGCGATTCTGGTGCCCGGCGGCTTTGGCGAGCGCGGCACCGAGGGCAAGATCAAGGCAGCACAATACGCGCGTGAACACAAGGTCCCCTACCTTGGGATCTGTCTCGGGATGCAGATGGCGGTGATCGAAGCGGCCCGCAACGTGGCCGGTATTGCCGAGGCCGGCTCTGAGGAATTCGACCATGAGGCGGGCAAGAAACGGTTCGAACCCGTGGTTTATCACCTCAAGGAATGGGTGCAGGGCAACCACAAGATCAGCCGCAGCGAAGAGGACGACAAGGGCGGAACCATGCGTCTGGGCGCCTATGACGCCGCGCTGATCGAAGGCTCCCGGGTTGCGGATGTCTACGAGTCGACCGAGATCGAGGAACGGCACCGTCACCGCTATGAGGTGGACATCAAATACCGTGAGAAACTGGAAGCCTGCGGTCTGAAATTCACAGGCATGAGCCCGGATGGCCGCCTGCCGGAAATCGTTGAATGGACCGATCACCCCTGGTTCATTGGGGTTCAGTTCCACCCGGAATTGAAATCCAAACCACTGGACCCGCACCCGCTGTTCAAGGATTTCGTGCGCGCCGCCAAGGAAGCCTCCCGGCTGGTCTGATCCAGATGCACGCAGCGGTCGCACGCACACTCGCGGCCCTCTGAGGTTCAAGGGCGTCCCTGGTGGGCGCCCTTTTGCATGTCTACTGCAGCTCGGGCCGCCCCTTGGCAGACGCGCCCCGAGCTGCAAGATTGTGCCAGATGGCAAAATACAAAGCGGAGTGTCCGATGCAGGCGGGACTGGGACGTATCGTCCTCTATACCAAACGGATCGAGGAGATGACCGACTTCTATTGTCGTCTTTTCGGCTATCACCGCATCCAGTTGCCCGGAGACAGGATTGTCGAGCTGAGCCCGGCCAGCCAAGGCATTCCAATCCTGCTGCACGCTGCCGCCAAAGGCCAAAAAGAGGGTCAAGCCTGCGTCAAACTGGTTTTTGACGTCAAGGATGTCATCGCTTTCACCACAGTCGCCGCCGACAAGGGCTACCCCTTTGGGCCGATACACAAGGGCGATGGCTATGCCTTTGCCAATCGCAAAGACCCCGCCGGCAACTCCGTCTCCGTGTCCAGCCGTTTCACTATTCAAACCAGCCACTGATCGGCGTTAGCGATTTGGCAGTTCATTTTTGTTAAATTCCGACTCATCGCGAAGACTGGGAGCAGGCCAGGACGGCCAGTGGAGACGACGACATGCCAGAGACAGGCAAAGAGCCCCGGGAGGAGTTCCCGGTCATCGGAACGGAAGAAATTCCGGCGATTTTCTTTGACGGGGACACACTCCTGCTGTGCTACGAGGTTGCACCGATCGACGGTGGAGGTCTCGCTATTCTGGAATTCAGCGACGTCCTGGAATTCAAGGTCGATCCGATGAATGTCGACGAACTGTCCGACGCGGCCTATCCCGTCTCGGCCTGGAACGTGACCGAGATCTGCGGCAGCGAAAAAGCGGCCCGTTGGGCGGCCATGGATGCGCGCTACTGGAGCCTGTCGTTCAGCGACCTGACCCTGACGGTGCTGTTTGACACCGTAAAACTTGCCGGACGCACGCCCGAACGCTGCGCGCCGCATACCGCATTGAAACATTTCATGTCCACCACGGCAGCCGCGGCGGCCTAGGGTCACGCCCGCCCAAGATCCCGGCCATTGCCACTGGTTGCGCAGGCCAACAGATCCGCACCCGGTCCCAAGGTCACGAAGCCCCTGTCCCTTGGCTCCGGGCTCTTGGCTCCAGCGCCGTTGAACACTGGTGTAACCGGCGAGACGCTGCCCCCCACACCATGATGTTCCGCAGGCTTTTGTTGGGTTGGCCTGGCCCCGGGGCGGTCTTGATCGCATTTTGGTGGCTCCAACGGGTCGGTTCGGGGCCAAACCGCTTGCCTTATGGAGCTTCATTCTTGCCGAACCAGGGCGGCGCGCTGTCGACGCCTGCAAATCCTTCACTCAGGGCTGATATTTTTTACGTTAGCGCAACCATCTGAAACCATTTGTTGTTTCTGTCACAAGCGCCGGTATAGAACGGGCGCAATATCCATTTAATGATTTCTCCCAAGGAGGCCGCGCGTCATGGCGACAGACACCGCAACCCATGAGCAACAGTTTGACAGGATCGCCAATGGCAAAGGCTTCATTGCCGCGCTGGATCAGTCCGGCGGGTCCACCCCCAAGGCGCTCAAGCTCTATGGTGTGATGGAGGATGCCTACTCAAACGACGAGGAAATGTTCGCCGAAATCCAGAAGATGCGCGCCCGGATCATTACCGCGCCGGATTTCAACAGCGACAAGATCCTCGGTGCGATCCTGTTTGAAAAAACCATGGATGCTGCAATTGAGGGCATCGCCGTGCCGCAATACCTGTGGGAAAAATGTGGCGTCGTGCCGTTTCTCAAGGTCGACAAGGGGCTGGAAGAGGCCAGCGATGGCGTTCAGCTGATGAAGCCGATCCCCGGTCTGGACGCGCTGTTGACCCGCGCCGTCGCGGCCGGCATTTTCGGCACCAAGATGCGCTCTGTGGTGAAAGAGGCGAATGAGGTCGGCATCAAGCAGATCGTCGCCCAGCAATTCGAAATCGGGCTGCAGATCGCCAAGGCGGGTCTGGTGCCGATCATCGAACCGGAAGTGGATATTCACTCCGCCACGAAATCCGAAGCCGAGGCCCTGCTGAAGGCGGAGATCGCCGCCCAGCTTGATGCGCTGCCCGAGGGCACCAAAGTTGCGCTAAAATTGACGATCCCGGACGAAGCCGGGCTATATGACAGCCTCGCGGATCATGCGTCGGTTGTGCGCGTGGTTGCGCTGTCGGGTGGCTATTCCACCGATGACGCCTGTGCACGCCTGTCCAAGAACACAAAGATGATCGCCTCTTTCAGCCGCGCATTGACCGAAGGGTTGAACGCCGGGATGTCCGATGCGGAATATCACAGCGCCCTTGGCTCCAATATCGACAAGATTTACCGCGCCTCGATCTAGGCCACCGCCATGTCTGACAAGGCCGTGCCGCTGGCGCGGCCTTTGTCGTTGGTGCCGTGGCCTGTCGAGAGGCAACCTGTCCGAAGGCCGCGAGCCGATGTCTGTCTCGGTCTGTGCAGCGCCCGGCACCGGCTATTTGAAAACGGGCGGGCGTTTTTGCAGGTTGGCCATGACCACTTCCATCTGTTCCGGCTCGCCAATCAGCGCGGCCTGCTCGGCGCTTTCCCGCAAGAGGACCTCGCTTTGTGGGGCGCCACTTTCGGCATAGGCGATCAGGCGCTTTGCGGCGCGGATGGCGTTTGGCCCCTTGCCGGCAATCTGAGCCGCCAGATCCTGCGCCTGGGCGACCGGGTCGTCGCTGATCGTGGTCACAAGCCCCCAATCGGCCGCCTGGCTGGCCGCAACCGGGGTCGCCGTATAGGTCATTTGTCGCAGCACATCCGAACGCAGCAATCGCGGCAGCAGGGCCATGCCGCCCATATCCGGCACCAGTCCCCATTTCATTTCCATCACCGCAAGCCGGGCGTCCGGCGCCGCGATGCGAATGTCCGCCCCCAATGCGATTTGCAGCCCGGCGCCGTAAACCGCCCCCTGCAGCGCCGCGATCACCGGAATTTCCAATTGGTGCCAGATCATCGCAACCGCCTGAAAATCATTGGATACGCCCTCGGTGCGTTCCATGATCCAGGCCTTGTCCGTCATCTGCCCCATGGCGGCAAAGCTCATGACATCAAGCCCGGCACAAAAGCTCTTGCCCGCCCCGGACAACACAACCGCCCGTGCGTCAGACCGGGCCACCTCCTTGCCCGCGGCGATGATGGCCCGGATCATCGCATTGTCCACCGCGTTCATCTTGTCGGGCCGGTTCAGCGTGACATGGGCGACATGGTCGCGCAGCGCAACCGTAACGCGGGGTGGGTCCTGTTCTGCCGGTGCCTGTGGCGCCTGTGGGTCCTGTGCCATGGTAGTGCCTCCTCGATCATCGCGCGGCCTGCTGTGTCGGCTTGCGCGCCCAGCTTGCCTGTCTTGTCAGCCGCTGACCAGCCTGACGCGAGGGCACGATCACGACCGAGGCCTCTTGCCTGGGCGCAGACGCCCGGCTAGGTCTTGACCCATGACAGATATGCGCCAAACCCCGCTCGCCCAATCCCTGCCGGCCTCGGTCCCCTTCGTCGGGCCGGAAACCCATGAACGGGCCCGTGGCGCGCCCTTTGTGGCGCGGCTTGGGGCGAATGAGAACATCTTTGGCCCCTCACCCAAGGCGGTTGCGGCCATGGCGGACTCGGCGGGCGAGATCTGGAAATACGGCGACGCTGAGAGCCACGCGTTGCGGCAGGCCCTGTCGGACCTGCATGGCATCGCGCCGGAACATATCATGGTCGGCGAGGGTATTGACGGCCTGCTGGGGTATCTCGTCCGGCTATACGTTGGGGTGGGCGACGCGGTGGTGACCTCGCTGGGCGCCTATCCGACGTTCAACTATCATGTGGCCGGCTTTGGCGGTATCCTGCATACGGTGCCCTATCGCGACGATCACGAAGATATCGCAGCCCTGTTCGCCAAGGCGCATGAGGTCAAGGCAAAACTGGTCTATCTGGCCAATCCGGACAATCCGATGGGCAGTTGGCACCGGGGCGCCGATATCGTCGCAGCCCTGGACGATCTGCCCGCGGACAGCCTGCTGGTTCTGGACGAAGCCTATGTGGAATGCGCCCCCGACGGCACCGCCGCCCCGGTGGCGATCGACGATTCGCGCGTGATCCGGATGCGCACGCTGTCCAAGGCCTATGGCATGGCAGGCGCCCGGGTTGGCTATGCGATGGGCGCGACAGACGTGATTTCCGGTTTCAACAAGGTGCGCAACCATTTCGGCATGAACCGCTGTGCCCAAATCGGGGCCACCGCCGCGATTCTGGACCGCGAATGGCTCGCACAGGTGCAAGGGGAAATCACCGTGGCACGCGAGGACATCGCCCGCATCGCCCGGAGCCAGGGCCTGACACCGCTGCCTTCGGCGGCAAATTTCGTGGCTGTGGACTGCGGCGCGGACGGCGCCTTTGCCAAGGCGGTGCTGGATGAGCTCGTCGCCCGCGGCATTTTCGTTCGCATGCCCTTTGCCGCGCCGCAAAACCGCTGCATCCGCATCAGTTGCGGCCCCAAGACGGACCGCGATGCCTTTGCCGCGGCCCTGCCAGAGGCGCTCGCAGCGGCCCGAGCGCAAGCCAGCCGGTAAAAACAGCGGCCAGAGCCGCGAATGTCCCGGCACTTTACCATCGGTTTACCCCTTTTCGTCTATGTTGAGCGACGATTGCCTGCCTGGAGGGGTGATATGAAAAACCATGATGACTCGCGAGATACCACTGATCTGCTGAGGACCACGTTGAGCTTTATGGCTGTGAACCTGCTGTGGATCTTCTTTGCGGTCTGGCTGCTCTATGGCATCGTACCGGTTTTGCTGCTGGCGGTGGTGATGAACCACATGATCAACCGGCTTGAGGTGCGCCTGCTGGTGGCAGAGCGTCATCCGCGCCGCGACTTCTAGCGCAGCGCTCAAGCGCCCTCGGATCAAAAGCCCGAGAGGCGTTCCGCCCGCCCCCTTTCCGA
>NZ_LPUY01000010.1 GCF_001518015.1 Tritonibacter horizontis | reverse complement strand
ACCTTGGCAAGGTTATGCTCTACCCCTGAGCTACGCCCGCATCCTGTTCGGTGAGCGGTGATTTAGGCAATCCGGCGCGGCGCTGCAAGTGGAAAATGGCGGGGTGTTTGAAAATTTTCTGGTGGGATCCGGGGCGGCAGGGGGGGCTGTTTTTTTGACGCCAATGGCGCGCGACGGATCGGCGTCGCCTGATGCGCGGTCCTGCCTGTACGGGGATGATTTGCGCTGGGTCAACGCCTGTCTGGCAAACCAGTTGTCTGGTGAGCGCCTGTCTGGTCACGCACCCCGTCTGGTAACACATACCGTCGGTCACACACCCTGTCGGGTCATCGCGGGTGCTGGAAGACTGGGAGGGAAAGACCGAATGGAGCGGGCGAGGCGATTCGAACGCCCGACCCTAACCTTGGCAAGGTTATGCTCTACCCCTGAGCTACGCCCGCATCCTGTTCGGTGAGAGGGTGTCTAGGCAATCAACCCGCCAAGCGCAAGAGGAAAACACGGCCCCGTTGCGGGATTTTATGTGCTGAGGTCGGTGACCGGATGTCCCGCTGCGCGCGCCAGTCGCAGGTGTTCGGCCGTGCGCAACCGGGCCGAGATGAACTCCGATGCGGCACAGCTGGGCAGCCCCAGGGCGCGGATCAGCTGCGCATCCTTGCGCCCTTCGAGGATCAGATAGCCTGCGCGCCCCAGAATGTCCCGGGTGCCGCCGCCGCCGTCAGAGCGGATGCGCCGCATGAAGTCCTTTTGCGCGGCGACGGCCTCCACCACCTCGCGGGGGACAGGCGTTGCCAGAACCTCGCGAAACAGGGCGGCCATGCGGGCATTGCCGCTGTCGCCGGCAAAGATCCGGGCCACCACCGGGGCGGGCAGGCCACGCCAGAAATTGGCCGGATAGCGGTGATCCTTGAGCAGCCACAGGATATCGCCGAACCCCTCCGCCGAAATGCTGCGCTTGGCATCCTTGTTCTGCCCCCGGGTCAGATAGGCCGACCGGGCGACGATCAGGCCGAGGTAGCAGCGCGCACGGGGTTCGTCGGCCGCGACCAAGAGGCAGGGCTGGTCGATGGCCTCGGTCGGGATCATCCAGTTACTGCCCATGGTGTGCTTGATATCGACATCCTGACCAAGGATTTCCGTGTCCAGCCGCCCTTTGCGCAGTCCCAGAAGCGCGCGCAGTTCGATCTCCACCCGCGTGCCGATATAGGTTTTCTCGGTCTTTTCCAAATCCTCATAGGCGCGCCGCCCCGTCTTGGCGGTCAGGATCACCGCATCAATGCAATCGCGCAGCATGGCCGGCACGCGGCGCTCCAGCTCCAGCAGGCCACCGGCGCGGGCCAGGATTTCCTCTGCCAGAAGGGACAGACGGGCGTGGTCCGGGTGGGCGGGGGT
>NZ_LPUY01000009.1 GCF_001518015.1 Tritonibacter horizontis | reverse complement strand
GCCACCGGCCCCCGCAGCGCGCCGGTGCCCGCGCCGCCACATCACCAGCGCCGCAACCACAAAGGCCAGATTGGTCACCGCGTTCAGCGGCTCCGCCAGAAGCGCCGGGCCAACCCGTTCGCAATAGCTGTCAATTGCACGTGTCCAATCCATGGATTTTCTGTAAACCCCTGATAGAGTTCCGGCAAAGACATTCCAAAATTCCGACCCATATCATGGAGGTGACGCGATGAAGCTGATCTGGTTAGGCCACGGCGGGTTCCGCCTTGAAACCGGCAGGAGCGTGGTGCTGATCGACCCCTGGCTGACCGGCAACCCGGCGCTGCGCGACGACCAGCACGCGGCGGCGACCGAGGGGGCGACGCACATCCTGCTGACCCATGCGCATTTCGATCATGTTGCAGATGTGCTCGGCCTCGCCAAACACCTGTCGATTCCAATTATAGGCCAATACGACCTGATGGGCTATTGGAGCGAAGCCGAAGGCGTCGAGACCACCGGGTTCAACAAGGGCGGCACGATCCGCGTCGACGAGATCCAGATCTCGATGGTGCCCGCCTCGCATTCCAGCAGCTTCACGACGCCGGACGGGCTGCGCGCCGCGGGCAGCGAAGTGGGCTATATGATCGCCGCCGAAGGTCACATGATCTATGTCTCGGGCGATACCGGCATCATGGCGGACATGGATTGGATGGCGGATTATTACAAACCCGACATCGGCATCCTGTCAGCAGGCGGTCATTTCACCATGGATATGAAAGGCGCGGCCTATGCGGCCAAGCGTTACTTTGCCTTCAAAACACTCATTCCATGCCACTATCGGACGTTCCCGTTGCTGGAACAGTCGGCACAGCCCTTGATTGACGCGCTCCCCGAGGTCAACGTCATCGAGCCTCAGGTTATGAAAGAAATAGAGTTCTAATGCCCGCCAACGACTTCACCACAACCGAATACGCCCGCAGATTGGAAAAAACCCGCCGTGCCATGGCCGAGCGGGGCCTCAAGACATTGGTGATCTGCGATCCCTCAAACATGGCCTGGCTCACGGGGTACGACGGCTGGAGTTTCTATGTGCCGCAAGCGGTGATTCTGCACGAAAGCGGCATGCCGATGTGGTGGGGACGCACCCAGGACAAACCCGGCGCCGCGCTGACCACCTGGCTGGAAGCGGACCACCTGTTCGACTGGCCTGAGGAACATGTGCAGCACCCCGACCACCATCCGTTTGATTCGCTGGTCGACCTGCTGCGCGAATACGGCTGGGTTGAGGCCATCGGCGTCGAGATGGACAACTATTACTTCTCCGCCCGCAGCTATCAGATCCTTGAGACGGCCTTTGGTCGTGACGGGCTGGCGGATGCCACCGGGCTGGTGAACTGGCAGCGCGCGGTCAAGAGCGAACAGGAACTGCAACTGATGCGCAGTGCGGGGCGCCTGTCGGCGCATATGCATGGCGTGTTGCGTGCGGAGTTCAACGAAGGCATCGCCAAGAACGCGCTGGTGGCCCGCGTGCAGGCCGCCGGGATCGAAGGCCTGCCGGATCTGCCCGGCGACTATCCGGCGATTGCGCCGATTGCGCCTTCCGGGATTGAGGCCTCCGCCTCGCATATCACCTGGAACGACCGGCCGCTGGCGCCGGGCGAAGCCACCTATTTTGAAATCTCGGGCTGTGTGCGGCGCTATCACTGCCCGATCAGCCGGACCTTGTTTCTCGGCAGCCCGCCCGAAGACATCCGCCGGGGCGAGGCCGCGATTCTGCAGGCAATCGAGGATACCTTTGCCGTGGCCAAGCCCGGTGTCTCCTGCGAGGAGGTCGCCTCCTGCGTCTACGAAAGCTTTGGTCGCGCGGGCTACATCAAGGGCAGCCGCACCGGCTATCCGGTGGGCCTGAGCTACCCGCCGGACTGGGGCGAACGCACCATGTCGCTGCGCCCCGGTGACACGACCAAGCTGGAAGAGAACATGACCTTTCACCTGATGCCCGGCCTGTGGACGCCAGACTGGGGCATGGCCATCACCGAGACCTTCGTGGTGACCCCAAACGGCGGCGAGCCGCTGGCCGATGTCCCGCGCGAAATCGTGGTGAAGTAACCCCGTACCGCCGACATCCGGCGCAGCGCTGGCAGGGGTGCTGTCCGAAGGTTGACCCGCCCTCCTTCGGACAGTCGGCGCCTTGGCGCGCGCCCTGCGGTCGGCCACAAGGCCTCATTCCACCCCGCTGCGCGCACCCTCCCGCACCAAGGCGCGCAGCACCGCAAGCTCGCCCGGCCGTTCATCGCCCGCCCAGACCATCGACAAGGCCACCTTCGCAATCGCCCAGCGCAACAGGTCCGTGGAACTGCAATCCAGCGCATCCGACCAGAGCGACAATCGCCGCGCAATCACCGCCGGTTGCAGGGCATAGCCTGCGCCCCCTCTGGGATGACGAAAGGCATTGGCCAGCTCATAAGCTGCCGGACCGGCCAGTCCCTTGGCGTCGATCACCCGGAGCCCACCGCTTGTCAGGATCACATTGTCGTGGTGTAAATCGCCATGCAAGGCGACCACGGGCCAACGCCCCGTTGCCAGATCAGACAGGCATTTTGACGCCACCTGCTGGGCAAACTGCGCTTGCGGTGTTGCCAATTTTGCCACCAGAAGTGGGCGAAACAACTCCGTCAGGGGGAGCAGCCCCGCCGCCGACAGCGATTTCAGGCGCAAGGCCTGCGCTACGGCAGCGAGGTCCCCATCGGCTTGCACTGGGTCGCCTTGGCGCGCGAGATCCCCCAGACTCGGCCCTTCCAGCCAGCCCATCACCACCGCGTCCGGTCCGGCGTCATGGATGGTCACTGCCGGGTCGCCTGTGCAGCGGCGCAAATACTCCAACCCTGTCGCCTCGTTACCCAGATGCCCGGCGCGATAGAGCTTTAACGCGGCCAATGTTCCGTCGGCGCGCCGCACCGACCAGACCCGCGCCATGGGGGTTTCGGCGCAGATCTCTGCCTGCGTCAGGGCAAACCGGCGCATCACCGTGTCGGGCGGAATCGACGAGGCTGGCCTCACCGGCGCGCGGCGAAGAAGGTCTGCAGCAGCGCCTCGCAGTCGCGCGCCAGAAACCCTTCGTAGACTTCAGGCGCATGATGCGCCTGTGGATGTTCAAAGACACACGCGCCATGGGCCACACCGCCGGATTTCGGATCGGACGCCCCGTAGTACACCCGTGCCAGCCGGGTGGCGGCAATCGTCGCCGCGCACATGGCGCAAGGCTCCAGCGTTACATAAAGATCGTGCCCCGGCAGGCGCTCGCTCTGCAACAGGGCGCAGGCCTCGCGGATCACCAGCACTTCGGCATGGGCGGTGGGGTCGTTCAGCTCGCGGGTGCGATTGCCCGCCCGCGCGATGATATCGCCGCCAGGGCTGACGAGAACCGCCCCCACCGGCACTTCATTGCGCGCCGCCGCCTTTCGCGCTTCGGCCAGGGCCTCTGCCATAAAGGATCGAAACATCCGTTGAACCTCCCTGCCCGGACCCATTGCCGCCACTTCGCCCGCGATCACCCGGTCTCAGCCGCTGTCGCCCTGTATCAGCCCCTATCGCACTGCAATGGACGCTTTCACAGCTCCCGCGAATAGGCTATGGCAGCGGCATGAACAAGAAAACCCCTCCCGCCCCACACACGCGCAGCGGCGCGCCAGGTTCCCGGCCAAAGGCGAAACCGCCTGCAAAGCCGCGCGCGAACAAAGGCCCGCAGGGAGGGGCGACATCAGACGCGCGGCCATCTGACGGCACCCCCGAGGGGGACCGGATCGCCAAGGTGCTGTCGCGCGCCGGCGTCGCCTCGCGCCGGGAAGCGGAACGGATGATTGCCGAGGGACGCGTTGTCGTCAACGGCGACACCATCGACAGCCCGGCCCTGAACGTCACCGAACAAGACCGGATCATTGTTGACGGCAAGCCGCTGCCCGCCGCCGAAGCGCCGCGCCTGTGGCTTTATCACAAGCCGGCCGGCCTCGTGACTACCAACTCGGACGAGAAGGGGCGCAAGACCGTATTTGATGCCCTGCCAGAGGATCTGCCGCGGGTCATGACCGTCGGCCGTCTCGACCTCAACTCCGAAGGTCTGTTGCTGCTGACCAATGACGGCGGCATCAAGCGCCAGCTCGAACTTCCGTCCACCGGCTGGCTGCGCCGGTACCGGGTCCGCATCAATGGCCGCCCGCAGGATCACGAATTCGAACCGCTGCGCAAAGGCCTGGTCATCGACGGCGAGCGGTTCCAGCCGATGACCGTTTCGCTGGACCGTCAACAGGGCGCCAACGCCTGGCTGACCATCGGTCTGCGCGAAGGCAAGAACCGTGAAATCCGCCGCGCAATCGAAGAGATCGGCTATCCGGTGAACCGGTTGCTGCGGGTCTCCTATGGTCCCTTCCAGCTTGGCACATTGAAAGAAGGCGAGGTCGAAGAGCTGCGCGCCAAGGTCGTACGCGACCAGCTTGGCCTTGCCGCGCCGGAAGGCGACGGCGAAGCGCAAAAGAAACCTCAGCGCTCCAACCGGCCCACCCGCAACAGCGCCCGCACCGATGCCCCAAAAGGACCGGGCAAGCCGGGCGGTAGCAAACCGGGCGGCGCTGCAGCAGGCGGCCCGCGCGGCGCGGCGCCACCGCGTCAGGGCGGCCCACGCGGTCCCCGCCCCGGCTCCGGCCCCTCCGGTGGGGCAAAAGGCCCGCGGTCCGGCAAAAAACCGCAAGGCTGAGCGTCCTTCGGCGGACTTCCCCCTAGAACCAAGCCCCCCGATCCCCTACCTTGCAAGAGGATGGATGATCTCCGGGGGCTATCACGTTGCAAACAATCGCCTATGTCGCGCTGCTGATCCTGATGCTGGGCATCGGGACCGGCTGGATCGTCGGGGTCTGAGCAGATGGCGCAACGCTTTGGCGGGCAGCACAGCCCTCAGAACCGCGCGGGTCGACCCCAGACCGGCGGATCAGACAACGCCTCTTCCTCCACCGCCTCTTCGCCCGGAGGGACCTCGCAACCGGGCGGCAAGCGGGGCGCGATACAGGCGCGTGTGACCCCGGTCGGGCTGCGTGCGAACCTGATGTTCGTGCCGCCTGCGGTGATGATCCTCATGTCTCTTGGCGCCGGCGCGGTGGGGTTGGTCACCGGGCTGCTCGCCGCGGCGTTCTGGGCGGGGTCTGCCGTTCTGCTGCGCGAAGGGCTGAAAGCACAGTCCGCCTATGACGCCCGCAAAGTGGCCCGCAGGCCGGCCCTGCCCCGCAAGATCCTGGCCGCGCTGCTCTGCGGATTGGGCGGCAGCCTCGGTGCCTGGTCCAGTGATCCGGGCCTCAGTGCGGCCGCGCTCTATGGCATCGCCTGCTGCGGTCTGCATCTGGCCGCCTTTGGCATCGACCCGCTGTCCAGCAAGGGCGCCGAAGGGATCGACGCCTTTCAGAGTGCCCGTGTCGCCCGCGTGGTCGACGAAGCCGAAGCGCTGATGGACGCGATGACCGACGCGGTGCTGCGCGCCCGTGACCGGCAGGTCGAACTGCGCGTCGCGCAATTCCAATCCGTTGCCCGCACCCTGTGCCGCACGGTCGAGGACGACCCGCGCGACTTGACCGCCGCCCGCAAGTATCTGACCGTCTATCTGATGGGGGCCCGTGACGCGACGATCAAATTCGCCGACCTCTACGCCCGCAGTGGCGACGACCAGGCCCGCGCCGACTACCTGGCCCTGCTGGACGATCTGGAACAGAATTTTACCGCCCGCACCCAAAAGCTTCTGCTGGAAGATCGCGGCGACCTCACCATTGAAATTGATGTATTGCGCGCCCGACTGGAGCGCGAAGGCGTCCAGTTGGACCGCCCCTCATAACCTGACAGGAAAGGCCTGGCCCATGTCCGAGACCATTCAGAAGAAAGCCGCCGCAGCGGAAGTGCTGGTGAAACAGGTGACCGATGTCGCCCTGCCGGAGCCAAAGGGCGAACTGGCCACGCTGGCGGCGGCCGATCCCGCCACCTCGACCGCGATCAAGGCGCGGATCGACGAGATCGACATGGGCGACACCAATTCCATCATCTCGTTCGGGTCAGCCGCGCAGGGGGAATTGCAGCAGATCAGCCAGGCGATGCTGACCGATGTGCGCAACAAGGATGTGGGCCCGGCGGGCGATTCCCTGCGCGACATCGTCACCACCATTCGCGGCTTTTCGGTGTCCGAACTGGATGTGCGCCGCAAGCCGACCTTCTGGGAGCGCCTGCTGGGGCGGGCCGCCCCCTTTGCCAAATTCACCGCCAAGTTTGAAACCGTCCAGAGCCAGATCGACCAGATCACCGACACCCTGCTGGCGCATGAGCACACCCTGCTGAAAGACATCAAGTCGCTGGATATGCTCTATGAAAAGACGCTGGATTTCTACGACGAACTGGCGCTCTACATCGCTGCAGGCGAGGCAAAGCTGGCAGAGCTGGACACGACCGATATTCCCGCCCTGGAGGCCGCCGTCGCCGCAGCCCCCGAGGATGACAAGGTCATCAAGGCGCAAGAGCTGCGAGACCTGCGCGCCGCCCGCGACGATCTGGAACGGCGGGTGCACGACCTCAAGCTGACCCGCCAGGTCACCATGCAGTCGCTGCCCTCGATCCGGCTGGTGCAGGAGAACGACAAATCCCTCGTCACCAAGATCAACTCCACCCTGGTCAATACGGTGCCGCTCTGGGAAACCCAGCTGGCGCAGGCGGTGACCATTCAGCGCTCGGCAGAGGCGGCAAACGCGGTGCGCGATGCCAATGATCTGACCAACGAGCTGTTGACCTCCAACGCCGCCAACCTGCGCGAGAGCAACAAGGTGATCCGCCAGGAAATGGAACGCGGCGTCTTTGACATCGAAGCGGTGAAACAGGCCAATGCGGATCTGATCGGCACCATCGAGGAAAGCCTGCAGATCGCCGACGAAGGCAAACGCAAGCGCAGCGAGGCCGAGGTCGAACTGAAGAAAATGGAAGCCGAGTTGCGCGACACGCTGGCCGCCGCCAAGGCGCGCAAGGACGGGGTCGGCGATACCGCTGCAACCTCTGTCCCGCGCTGAGACGCGCCGCGTGACTGTGCTGGATCGCAAGAGGTGGCTGAAACGTCTGTGTAGCGGTGGCGCGCTGGCGGTGGCGGGGCTGGCCCTGAGCGGCTGCCTGGCCTTTGCCCCCGGCCCCAAGGAGACCCCGCGCCCGACGCCCCGCCCGGTGAAACCTGTCTATACGCCCTCGGTCCAGGCCCAGACGCTGGTGAAATATTACGGCGATCTGGAACAGGATCTGCTGACGCGCGGGTTGCTGCGCACCGACGGCGGCGGGCCGGAAACGCCCTATGATGCCGAAGACCTGGCGGAGCGGTTTGAAACGCTGGCGTTTTATGACGAATATGCCGTCGCGCTGGATGGCGGTGCGGGCGGGCTTGGCCGCTGGCAACAGCCAGTGCGGCTGGAGCCGATCTTTGGCCCCTCGGTCAGCCCGGCGCAGGCGGCACAGGATCGCGCAACGCTGACCCAATATGCGGCGCGCCTGTCGCGGATCACCGGTCACCCGATCACCGTCGGCAGCTCTGGCAATTTCACCGTTCTGTTTGCGGGCGTTGATGATGCGGATTTTGTCGAAGCGCGGGTGCGGCGGTTGCTGCCGAACCTCAGCAATCGCGATCTGGCGCTGTTTGCAACGCCACCACGCAAGTTCTATTGTCTGGTGTTTGCCGGGGGGCCGCAGCGCGATCCGCTGAATTACACCCGTGGCGTCGCGCTGATCCGCAGCGAACAACCCGATCTGATGCGCGAGAGCTGCATTCACGAGGAAATCGCCCAAGGGTTGGGACTGCGCAATGACAGCCCGCGCGCGCGTCCCTCCATTTTCAACGATGACGACGAATTTGCCCGGCTGACCAGCCATGACGAGAAATTGCTGCAGATCCTCTACGATCCGCGCCTGCGCGTCGGCATGAGCGCCGAGGACGCGCGCCCCATCGTATCCCGTATCGCACGCGAGGTGATGGGGGATCTGGCGCTCTGATCCGCCGGTCTGTCGGCCTGTTGGTCTGTTGGTCTGTTGGTCTGTTGGTCTGTCCCGTGGCGGGGAAAATTTTCCCCGCAATGCCATTTTCGACCCGGCGTCCCCCTCGGCTCTGGTTTCGGGGCAGCCGGATTGCTACATCTGAACAAACAAACGCGAAAGGATGCGCCTTGGGTATTTTCGACTTTCTCAAAGGGGAATTTATCGACGTCATCCATTGGACGGACGATACGCGGCATACGATGGTCTCCCGGTTTGAACGGGAAGGCCACGCCATCAAATACGGCGCCAAGCTGACGGTGCGCGAAGGCCAGGCGGCGGTGTTCGTCCACGAAGGCCAGCTGGCGGATGTCTTCACTCCCGGTCTTTATATGCTTGAGACCAACAACATGCCGGTCCTGACCACGCTGCAGCATTGGGACCATGGCTTTCAATCGCCGTTCAAATCCGAGATCTACTTTGTCGCCACAACCCGGTTCAATGACCTCAAATGGGGCACCAAGAATCCGATCATGTGTCGCGACCCGGAATTCGGCCCGGTCCGTCTGCGCGCCTTTGGATCCTACTCCGTGCGGGTGGTGGACCCGGCGCGCTTCCTGACCGAGATCGTCGGCACCGATGGTGAATTCACCATGGACGAGATCTCTTACCAGATCCGCAACATCATCGTGCAGGAGTTTTCGCGCGCCATCGCAGGGTCCGGCATCCCGGTGCTGGACATGGCCGCGAATACCGCCGACCTGGGCAAGCTGGTGGCCGCCGAAATCGGCCCCGTCGTGGCCGAGTACGGCCTGTCGATCCCCGAGCTTTACGTCGAGAATATCTCGCTGCCGCCGGCTGTCGAACAGGCCATGGACAAGCGCACCCAGATGGGGATCATCGGCGATCTTGGCCGCTACACCCAGTTCAAGGCCGCCGAGGCGATGGAAGCCGCCGCCACGACGCCCAACAGCGGGATGGGCGCCGGGCTCGGGATGGGAATGGGCATGGCGATGGCCCAGCAGATGGGGCACGCGATGCAAAACAATGCACCGTCTCAGGCAGCGGGTCATGCCGCCGGCCCCTGGGGCGCGCGGCCCGCACCCGCTGCGTCGCAACCTCAGCCCCAGGCGGCACCGATGGCCCCGCCGCCACCGCCGCTGGAACATGTCTGGCACATCGCCGAAAACGGCCAGACCACCGGCCCCTATTCCAAGGCGCGCATGGGGCGCATGGCGCAAGACGGCACGCTGAAACGTGACAGCCATGTCTGGACCCCCGGACAGGATGGCTGGATGCGCGCAGGCGATGTGACCGAGCTGGCGCAGCTGTTCACCAT
>NZ_LPUY01000008.1 GCF_001518015.1 Tritonibacter horizontis | reverse complement strand
CGCCGCCGGTGAAGGGGGTTCTAAGCCCACCAACCAAGACCCGCAACCCCTTTTTCAATATTTCAGGGAACCACAGGGCGTTTTCTTACATAACCAAACAAAAACAATAGGTTACTTAGAATTTTTTCTTTGGAATTATCGCTGAACCACCGCTCAACCCGCCCCGACACCCACATCAAACCGGCTTATCCACAGACTCAAGCCACTTACCCACAGAGACAGACAGGAATCAAACCCGACCCGCGCAGCCACCCGCCAGAACGAGTCATCGAAAACCAACGACAAAGAGCGCCGGACATCAGTCCAGCGCCCTCCGTTTGCACCCTCGCCAAAGCGGATCACTCTGCAGCGATCGTGCTTTTTGCCTTTTCCACCCGGACAGCCGAGAACTTGAATTCCGGGATCTTGCCATAGGGGTCAATCGCGGGGTTCGTCAGGATATTGGCGGCGGCTTCGACATAGGCGAAGGGGACAAACACCATATCCTCGGCGATCGCCCGGTCTGCCCGCGCCATGATCTCGATCGATCCACGCCGGGTCGACAAGCAGACCATTTCGCCAGGTTCCACCCCAAGGGCACGCAGGGTTCTGGGGTGGAGCGAGCAATTGGCCTCGGGTTCGACCGTGTCCAGCACCAAGGACCGACGCGTCATTGACCCTGTGTGCCAATGTTCCAGCTGCCGACCGGTGGTCATGATCATCGGATAGTCCGCGTCCGGGGCTTCATCTGGGGGGATGACACTGGCCGGGGTGAACTTCGCCCGGCCTTCAGGCCGAGGGAAGCCATCGCCAAAGACAATCGCCTGCCCCGGGTCGGTCTCGTGCAGCGACGGATAAGTGATCGTCTCGGTCTCCAGACGCTCCCAGGTGATATTGTCCAGCGACGACATGTTGAGCTTCATTTCGGCAAAGACCTCGGACACGTCACCATAGTGCCAGGGCAGACCAATGCGCTGCGCCAGATCCACCGTGATGCGCCAATCTTCGCGCGCGTCGCCGGGCGGCGCGACAGCCGGGCGGACCCGCTGCACCTGCCGGTTGGTGTTCGACACCGTACCGTTTTTTTCATAAAGCGTGGTGGCCGGCAGGATCACATCGGCGAAGTTCGCCGTCTCGGTCAGGAAGATGTCCTGCACCACCATCAGTTCCAGCTTGGCAAAAGCGGCGCGGGCGTGATCCACATCCGGGTCGGACATGGCCGGGTTTTCGCCCTGAATATACATCCCCTTGATCCTGCCCGCGTAGACCTCATCGACGATCTCGGTCACGGTCAGACCTTTTTCATTGGAGAAATCGCCGCCGCCCCAGACATCGGTAAACCGCTTGCGAATGCCGTCATCCATCACTGACTGGTAATCCGGCAGGAACATCGGGATCAGGCCCGCATCCGATGCGCCCTGCACGTTGTTCTGGCCCCGCAGCGGATGAAGGCCGGCGCCAGGTTTGCCGACATTGCCGGTCATCAACGCCAGAGAAATCAGGCAGCGGGAGTTATCCGTCCCATGAATGTGCTGACTGATGCCCATGCCCCAGAAAATCATACCCGCCTTGGCGCCTGCAAATAGGCGCGCGACTCGGCGCAACTGGTCCGGCTCGATACCGCAGATTTCGGACATGGCTTCGGGGGTGAAGGCGCGCAGGTGCTCTTTCTCCGCCTCCCAGTTTTCGGTCCAGCGGTGGATATACTGGCTGTCGTACAGCTCCTCTTCAACGATCACGTTCATGATGGCGTTCAGCATCGACACATCGGCGCCGGGGCGGAACTGCAGCATTTCGTCGGCGTAGCGCCGCATGCCAACGCCGCGCGGGTCCATCACGATCAACTTGCCGCCGCGTTTGGTGAACTGCTTAAAATAGGTCGCGGCGACGGGATGGTTCTCGATCGGGTTGGCCCCGATGATGATAGCCACATCCGCATTGACGATCTCGTTGAAGGTTGCGGTCACAGCCCCCGAACCGACGTTCTCCATCAAGGCCGCCACCGACGAGGCGTGGCACAGACGGGTGCAGTGGTCGACATTGTTGTGCTTGAACCCCTGGCGGATGAACTTCTGGAACAGATAGGCCTCTTCATTGGTGCATTTGGCCGAGCCGAAGCCGGCAACGGATTTCGGGTCAGCCTCGCGCAAGCGCACCAGCCCTTTGGCGGCCACCTCCAGCGCCTCGTCCCAGCTTGCTTCGCGGAAGTGGGTCATCAGGTTGCCCGGATCCACGTTGAGCCCCTTGGCCGGCGCGTCGTCCCGGCGGATCAGCGGTTTGGTCAGCCGGTGCGGGTGGTGGATATAGTCAAAGCCAAAGCGGCCCTTGACACAAAGGCGGCCTTCGTTCGCCGGGCCGTTGATGCCCTCGACGTATTTGACCTTGCCGTCCTTGACCTTCAGCGAAACCTTGCAGCCAACACCGCAGAACGGGCAGACGCTCTCGGTTTCGGTGTCAAAGTCCATGTGGTCGCCAACCTGGTTTTCGTCCACCACGGTGGCCGGCATCAGCGCGCCGGTCGGGCAGGCCTGGACGCATTCGCCGCAAGCCACACAAGACGACGCCCCCATCGGGTCGGCGATATCAAAGGTCGGATAGGCATCGTGGCCCCGCCCCGCCATGCCGATCACATCGTTGACCTGAACCTCGCGGCAGGCCCGCACACACAGGCCGCAGGAAATACAGGCATCAAGGTTGACGCTCATGGCGACGTGGCTGTCATCCAGCAGCGGGATACGCCCCTCTTCCAGCTTGGGGAACCGTGACTCTGAAACGCCATTCAGCGCTGCCATGTCCCACAGATGTGAGGACTTGTCGTGCGCGGTCTCCTGGACCGGCTGGTCGGCCACCAGCAGCTCCATCACCATCTTGCGGGCATTCGTTGCGCGGGCGTTGTTGGTGGTGACCACCATGCCCTCGGCAGGTTCCCGGATGCAGGAGGCCGCCAGTGTGCGCTCGCCTTCGATCTCGACCATGCAGGCGCGGCAGTTGCCATCGGGGCGATAGCCCGGTTGTGGCTTGTGACACAGATGCGGGATCTTCAACCCGCGCCCGTTGGCCACTTCCCAAATGGTCAGCCCCGCCTCGGCCGTAACCTGGTTCCCGTCGAGGGTGAATGTAACTTGCGTCGACATGGCTCAGATCTCCTCGGGGAAGTGTTTCATGGTCAAGCGGATCGGGTTCGGGGCGGCCTGACCCAGCCCACAGATAGAGGTGTCGATCATTGCGGCGCTCAACTCTTCCAGCAGGGATTGGTCCCATTTGTCCGCCTGCATCAGCTTGACAGCTTTTTCGCAGCCGACCCGGCAGGGGGTGCACTGCCCACAGCTTTCATCCTCAAAGAAGCGCAGCATGTTCAGCGCCGCATCACGGGCCGAGTCCTGATCCGACAGGACCACCACGGCAGCCGAGCCGATAAACGACCCATGCGGCTGCAACGTATCGAAATCGAGCGGGATGTCATTCATATGGGCTGGCAACAGGCCGGAGGACGGGCCACCGGGCTGATAGGCCTTGAAGGAATGCCCGTCGAGCATGCCGCCAGCGGCCTCGATCACGTCCAGAATGGTGGAGCCTGCGGGCAGCAGATGGACGCCCGGCTGCCTGACCCGGCCGGAGACCGAGTATGAGCGCAGCCCCTTGCGGCCGTTTTTCTCGACCGAATTCAGGCATTCCGGCCCCTCGCGGTTGATGCGCGCGATCCACAGCAGCGTTTCAACGTTGTGCACGAGAGTCGGACGACCAAAGATCCCGACCTGCGCCACAAAGGGCGGACGGTGGCGCGGCTCGCCGCGTTTGCCTTCGATGGATTCAATCATCGCGGATTCTTCGCCGCAGATATAGGCCCCTGCCCCACGGCGCAGATCAATATACCCGGCCTCGACGATTCCGGCCTGTTCCAGCGCCGCGATCTCACGCCGCAGGATCTCCAGCACCGCCGGATATTCATCCCGCATATAGATAAAGGCCTTTTCAGCCTCCACCGCCCAGGCGGCGATCAGCATGCCCTCCAGGAACAGATGCGGCCTGCGTTCCAGGTAATAGCGGTCCTTGAAGGTGCCCGGCTCGCCCTCATCGCCATTGACGGCGAGGTAGCGCGGCCCCTCGTTGGAGCGCACGAACCCCCATTTCTTGCCCGACGGGAAGCCCGCGCCGCCAAGGCCGCGCAGACCAGCCGACAACAGCTTTTCTTGCACCGCCTCCCAATCGCCCGTCCGGCGCAGATCCTTCAGAACGGAATAGCCGCCCTCGGAGTCGTAGGTGGCAAAACTCTCATACTCGGGCAGATGCGCGTGGGTGTCAGCGGCAGCAATCGCCGCCTCAACCTTTGCCACAGTGGCCTCGTCAATGTGGTTGTGACCGATCTCCAGCACCGGCGCCATGTCGCAGCGGCCCATGCAGGGCGCGCGCAGCACGCGCACCTCAGCGGGGTCCATCCCCGCCTCAAGCGCCTGCTTCAACTGCGCGGCCCCGGCCAATTCGCACGACAGCGAATCGCAGACCCGGATGGTCAGCGTCGGCGGTGGCGTTTCGCCCTCCCGAACCACATCGAAATGAGCGTAGAAACTGGCGACCTCATAGATCTCGGCCTGCCCGGTGCGCAGCTCTTCTGCCAGTGCACGGATATGGGCGGCGGAAATATGGCCGAACCTGTCCTGCACCAGATGCAGAAACTCGATCAGCAGATCGCGATCACGCGGGCGGTCGCCCAGCAGATCGAGGATGTCGGAATGGGCCTGATCGTCAAGCTGACGGCCCTTGGGGGTTTTGCGCCCCTTGCCGCGTCCAGATTTCCAAACGCCGGATGTTGTGTCCAGAGGTGCCACGGGTGTCTCCCAGATCAGGTGCCTTTGATCCGCAATTCCACTCCGGTCTTCATCGGTCAAATCTGAATACACAAAGGCGCAATAAGCATTGCTTATGATGCGTCGGCGGCGATCACATCTTTCAGCGCCCGAATCGTAGTCAGCTCGGTTTGTCGCTCCACCGATGCCAGACAAATGGGTCGGGTCGGCTCTGGCGTGATCAACCGCAGAACGCGGGTTCCCTCCAGCGGCCCGAGCGCATCGACCAATGCGCGCGGCAAAATGGTCGCCACGGACCCGGCACGCGCCATCACGATTGCCGCCATGAACCCGGTGGATTCCGACATGACCTCCGGGCGCAGGTCTAGTTCGTTGAAAATCCGATCCAGGATCCGTCGGTTCTGCATCTGTGGCTCCAGCAGGCTCAGTGGCAGGCCCGCCGCCTCCGTCCAGGTGATCTCATCCCCCGAATCTGCGACCATGCCTTCACTCGCCAGAAGAACGTAAGCCTCGTCGTAGAGGGGCAAAAGGCTGATATCGTCCCGCCCGAGGCTATCGCTATAGGTCACACCGACATCAATGGTACCATCATAAAGTCGCTGCTGAATACTGAGCGATGTCGTGACCTCGATCCGAGCAAGAACGCGCGGATGGGCCTGGTGCAACCGATTGATCAGCTGTGCCGCATAGGAGGTCGCGGTCGGGACCACACCCAGGACCAGCGTACCGGTCACGTCGCCGCGGGCGGCGGCGATTTCCTGATCCAGCGCCTTGGCCCCATCAAGGATGCCGCGCGCCCGGTCGACAATCATCTGGCCTTCGGCGGTGAGACCCTGAAACCGGTTGCCCCGCCGTACAATCGGCAGGCCCAGTTTGTCCTCAAGACTACGAATGCGCATGGAAAAAGCCGGCTGCGACATGTTGCAGGCCTCAGCGGCCTTCGCAAAATGGCGGTGGCGCGCCAATGCGGTCAACAACTGCAGGTCCTTGATTTCAATCATCGCGCCTCATCTTTCTCAGGCACCCGCATGCGGCGCAAGCCGGGCGCCTGCCCTCTATCGACGGCTGACCGTCAGATGAAGACGCTACACGTTTCAAAAAGGCACGACAATCTCTCGCCAAGACCGCGCCTCGCGGCATGTAACGTCACCTCTGCTAGAGCACTGATAAAATTTCATTTCTGGTGATCTTCCAAGCACCTCATGACGCGAATGCGGGCGCCGATTAATCGGCTGGTAAACTCTCTGCGATAGCCATTTGAGAAGGATCTTCACCGATGCCGCCGGCATGAAGGAGTTAAATCGTGCGTTTTGTAGTTTCTGTCGCAGCCCTGCTGCTTGGTTCTTATGCGTTTGCAGACGAATTCACCCCAAGCCTCCAGGCTTATCTGGATAATGAAATCAGCAGTTGGGCCAACAGCCCGGAAATCGTTGCCGCGATCAAGGCCCAGAATGAAGCCAATCAAGGCCTGACACAAAGCCAGGTCGACGCATTGGACAAGGAATGGCGCGCGAATGTCGGCGATCCGGCAAGCCCGCTGATCGAACCGGTCCTCAACAACCCGGTCGCAGACTCCCTCCGCGCCCGGATCGAGGCATCGATGGGCGCCATGACAGAAATATTCCTGATGGACCAACACGGCCTCAACGTTGCGGCGTCAGACGTGACCTCCGATATGTGGCAAGGCGACGAAGCCAAATTTCAGGATACCTATGCCAAGGGTGCCGGAAGCGTTCACATCAGCGAAGTCGAGCTGGATGAATCGACCCAACAGTATCAAGGCCAGATTTCAGTGACGATCGTCGACCCTGAAACCGGCGCGCCCATTGGTGCGATCACCGTCGGCGTCGACGCGGAAAGTCTTCTTTGATCCTTTTGATGTCAATGTAACGGGACGGTGCGCTTCATGCCGACACTGGCGAAACACAAGTCGAAACTCAAAGGCATGTCCGTATTTGCCAAGATTGGAACGCTGATCGCGGTTGCGACGCTCGTTACCGCGACCTTTATTACCATCGCGAACAAGGCGATCATCGACAAAGCGGTTCAGGAAGGCGTCTATTCGCTTGGCGCCAACGTGACCAGTTCCATCGCCTCCCGCAGCGGTGGGGCAATCCGGTTCGGGGATGTGGAAAAACTGACCAACGACCTGCAATCGGTCATCGAATCGTCTGACGGACGGGCCCTCTACGGTGTTGCCGTCAACATGGATGGGGAGGTACTCTCGTCCTTCGGCACCGCAAATGAGAGCGAAATTTCGGACCTGACGATCATTGCCCATACGGCTGCGCAAACCGGCCTGGCGGAAACCACCGGAGACGGCAGTTTCGCGGCAGCCCCTGCAACGACCTCCAAAGGCGCCTCCGTCGGAGGGGTTGCCATGCTCTGGTCCAGCAAAGCGGCAAAAGCAGCTGTGTTCAAGGACCAGTTGATCGCCTATGCCCTTGGAACCGGGCTTGTCCTGCTCATGTGCGTTTCCTCCGGGACATTGCTGCGCCGCATCATTAGCAGACCGCTCAGGGACCTTGGTAAGGACATCGATGTCATTGCCGAGGGGGACTATACACAGCCAGGCAAACATCTGACCCGCGCGGATGAAATCGGCCGCATCTCACGCAATGTCGAAAACCTCAAACAACAGTTGGCTATGGCCCGCGAGCTTGAGGATGAGCGGGAGAAACAGCGCATCGTGCAGAAGCATGTGGTCGATGCATTGAACCACGCGCTGAAACAAATGTCCGATGGCGATCTGACCCATGCCATCAGCGAACCCTTTACCGAAGAGTATGAAACGCTGCGCCGTCATTTCAACTCTACCCGGGCAACAATGGTCAGCATTATCGACTCTGTGATCGAAAGCTCCGAGCGCATTCGCGCCAGCGCCGAAGAGATCAGCGTATCGTCCAGTGATCTCTCGCAGCGAACCGAAAGCCAGGCTGCCACTTTGGAAGAAACCGCTGCCGCGATGGAAGAACTCAACGGAAGCGTGCGGTCCGCCGCAGAAGGCGCCCGTCAGGTCGAGGGCATCATGGAAGACGCGCGTTCCACCGCCCAGGAAAGCAGCCGTGTCGTTTCCGACGCCGTCAACGCCATGTCTCAGATCGAAAGCTCCTCCAGCAGGATTTCTCAAATCCTGACCGTGATCGACGATATTGCCTTCCAGACAAACCTGCTGGCTCTGAACGCCGGCGTCGAGGCGGCTCGGGCGGGCGAAGCCGGTCGCGGCTTCGCGGTGGTTGCATCAGAAGTCCGCGCGCTGGCCCTGCGGTCGGCCGACGCGGCCCAGGAAATCAAACATCTCATCGTCGAGAGTACCGAACAGGTTGAAGAAGGCGTGCGACTCGTTGGCCGCACCGGCGAAGAGTTGGAAAAGATCATCGGTCGTGTCGGGACCATTTCCAGCCACGTCAGCGGCATCGCGACCGGTGCCGAAGAACAATCCACCACGCTCAACGAAATCAATGGCGGCGTGTCACAGCTCGATCAGGTGACCCAACACAACGCAGCGATGGTGGAAGAAACCACTGCCGCCAGCCAGGTCTTGCGGAACGACGCCGCCCAACTTGCTCGCGTCGTCGCGGTGTTCAAGACGGATGGAACAGTGCGACGCCTCGATCGCAGCGAGAGCGAGGCGTCAGCCCCCACGATTGCTTCGGTCGAAGAACAAGATATTTCACTGGATCAGGATCTTGGGGCCTCAGAGGATTGGACCGACACGAATGAGCCGGAAACACCGCAGCCGAACGTCCTGAAACAGGCCTCTGGCTGGGACGATTTCTGAACCAGCTTTAATCCGTCATGATCCTGCGCCGACGACAGTTCTAGAATCTGACCGTCGGCGCCTTGTTTCCAGGTGCGGTTTCTCAAAGAAAACACGTTCCCTGAACCGATGCCACAATGCGTAACCGGCCCACCTTAATACGCCTTCGGGATGAGTTCCTCACCAAGCACTTGTTCGCCCGCCTGCGCCATCCCCGGGAGCGGATCGCGGTCATTCATCGAATGGTCAGGAACATGCCCGACTTGCTGAACTGCCCCAAGAGCTCTGGCAGACTGACCACAGACCCACCGTTCCTATAGGCGCATGCGGCCGAGGGAGATAAAGCAGTATCCGTCGATCTGAAGCCGAAGTTTATTCAGCAAAGACGTGTACGAGCTCTCGCAGCCCCCCTTATTGACGATCCAAGCGCCCCCTCGGCCCCTCTCGCTTTTTGGATCGACGCCGGACACGCCCCCACTCGCCGCAGTCGTTGTATAATTGATTTACGATGAAGGCCTGGCCAGACTTGTCGGCAAAGTCCCCATCATTACCGAAGTTGCCGTCTCCAGTTTACCCTCACAACCGGAACAGGCTGCTCGGCACCCAATAACACGCAGGGACCTCCGGCTTACGGCCCTTTGCCCCATTCCGCACCCTCCCCTCCTCTTCGGTATTTGAAACAAGTTGGAGGTTTGCCGCGCCGCAAGATCACAACTCCGCCGCATTTCGAACCCATGTCCGCCAAAGTCGTAAGAGAAACATGAACTTGTAGCTGACAAGAGCTTCCTCCGGTGCCGTGTGTTTCTGCCCCCACCAAGTGCACGGCACCGGGGTCATTCCAGGCACTTGCTGCATATGGGAGCGACCCGCGTTCGGTCTGTCTGAAACGCACAGCATACCCGACATTTTACGATTGCCTCCCGCCGCAGGACCTCTAGGCTTCGCGCCAAAGACCGGAGGACCTAAATGCGTGATTTTCAACTGCCAGGCCGTTCAGCCGTTTTTGCTCAGAACGGAGTTTGTGCAACATCACACCCATTGGCGGCGCAAGCCGCAATAGATATCTTGAAACGTGGCGGCAACGCGATGGACGCGGCCATCGCGGGCGCGGTCCTGCTGGGGATTTGCGAACCACAGATGACCGGCATCGGCGGCGACTGCTTTGTGCTTTATACCCGGCCGGGCGACACAACGGTTCATGCGCTGAATGGATCGGGCCGCGCACCGGCCGCGGCCACAGCGGAACGCCTGCGCAGCCAGGGGCTGACGACGGTGCCGCTCACGTCCGCCGACGCCGTCACCGTGCCGGGCGCAATGGACGCGTTTTGCCATCTGTCCGAAACCGAAGGCGTGCTTGGGCTTGATGCGATTCTGGCCCCCGCGATCCACTACGCCGATGAGGGCGTACCAGTGGCACCCCGCGTCGCCTTTGATTGGGGCAATGATGCCGAAACGCTTCAGGGCAGTGCGCGGCAGCGTTACCTTTTTGACGGCAAGGCGCCGCAGGTCGGTCAGATCTTCCGGGCGCCCGGCCAGGCAGAGGTTTTGCGCCGGGTGGCCAAGGACGGTCGCGATGCCTTTTATTCCGGCGAAATTGCCGAGGATATGATTGCGGCGCTGACCGCACAGGGCGGCCTGCACACGCAGGACGACTTTGCCCAAACCAGAGCGACCGCGACGACCCCCGTTTGTGGCCAGTACAAGGGCATCGACCTGCTGGAGCATCCGCCCAACGGACAAGGCGCGACCGCGATCCTGATGCTGAACATCCTGAAACATTTCGACATTGCGGGAATGGATCCATTGGGTGCCGAGCGCGCCCATATCGAGGCCGAAGCGGCCAAGCTCGCCTATGACGCCCGCAACCGTTTCATTGCCGATCCGGACCATATGTCCCGGCTGGATCATATGCTAGCGGCAGAAACAGCAGCCAAGCTTGCTGCATTGATTGACCCGAAACGGGCCATGGCCGCACCAAAAGATGTGAGCGAAGCCGTGCACAAGGACACGATCTATATCACCGTGGTGGACAAGGACCGGATGGCGGTCTCGCTGATCTATTCCATTTTCCATGGCTTTGGATCGGGTATTGCGTCCGACAAGTTCGGCATCCTTCTTCAAAACCGCGGCGCGGGGTTCTGCCTGGACGCCGGACACGCCAACGAGCTGGCCGGTGGCAAGCGCCCGATGCACACCATCATCCCCGCGATGCTGGCCGACGGCGGCCGGGTGACCATGCCATTTGGCGTTATGGGCGGAGCCTATCAACCCAATGGTCATGCCCGTTTCGTGTCGAACCTACAGGATTTCGGCATGGATCCGCAGGCCGCGATGGACGCGCCACGGGCGTTTTCAGATGCCGGTACGTTCAAACTGGAACGTGGTTATTCGGACAAGGTCCGCCGCGATTTGACCGAGATGGGCCATAAGGTCGAGATCCCGACGACCGCCATCGGTGGATCGCAGGCGATCCGCATTCATGAAAACGGTGTGCTGGAAGGGGCAAGCGACCCGCGCAAGGACGGCTGCGCGCTCGGCTACTGATCCTGGGGCGAACGAGGGTCTCCGTCCCGCCGGGAGGCCCTCGTTTCGCTGTCTCAGTTCAGCGGAAATTGAAGCTGGTAATTGCCATCGTCAAACCCGGTGAACATATCATGCACATCGGGGTGGCTGACCGGCTCGCCAGAGTAATCCGCAATCAGGTTCTGTTCAGACACGTAAGCAACGTAATAGGTCTGATCGTTTTCTGCGAGCAGGTGGTAGTAGGGTTGGTCTCTGACCGGGCGGCTGTCCTCGGGAATGGCTTCGTACCATTCCTCGGTGTTCGAAAACTCTGGATCCACGTCAAACACCACGCCCCGAAAGGGATGTTTGCGGTGACGCACGACCTGGCCAAGATTGTATTTTGCGCGTGTTCTCAGCATGTTTATTGGCCCTCTTCTATCCCTCTCATAACGTTTTCTGCCCTTGGTTGTCCAACCTCAGCGGACAGTTTTTATCGAAACAGTCTGTCAGGCTGTCTCATACAGTCCGGCAAAGCTATAGATTTAAACAAACTTTTCGTGATCAATGGCGCCCGCCTGGACCAGTCAATGGGGATTTCTTCCCACGCTTGATTTGAGTAGACTGAAAGAAAACACAAAGGCAGAGGCAAATGAGCAGAATCATAAGTGCCCTGGCGCTCCTGTTGACGTTATCCGCTTGCGGAGGAGGCTATAATTCCCCCCCGCGCAACCTGGACAACGCCTGCAGCATCATCACCGAGCGCCCCAAATATCTCCGTGCATTCCGCGCCACAGAACGGCGGTGGGGGGTGCCCGTGCACGTCCAGATGGCCACCATACATCAGGAAAGCAAATTCGACGGCGACGCGCGCACGCCTCATAAATATGTGCTTGGCATCATTCCAATGGGCCGGATTTCCAGCGCCTATGGCTATGGTCAGGCCCTGGATGGCACATGGGATGACTACAAGGCGGCGACCGGACGTCGCTTTGCCCGCCGCGACCGGATCGACGACGCCACAGATTTCATGGGCTGGTACATGACCCGCAGTTTTCAGCGCAACGGCATTGCCCTGGGCGACGCCCGCAACCAGTACCTCGCCTATCACGAGGGGCACACCGGGTACGCGCGCGGCAGCTATCGCAGCAAAAGCTGGCTGATCCGGGTCGCCAGCAGCGTCGAGGCCCGTTCCAACGCCTATCGCGTGCAACTGGAGGGCTGTCGGAAGTTTCGCTGACAGCCTGCCAAGGTGTGCGACTTAACGGTCGCGTTTCTGGCGTGAAATGCTGAACAGGCTGGAGCTGAAGCTCATGCCTGTTTCCATTTCGCCAAGGATCACGGTTGTCTCCTCGCCGGCGCTGCCATGGATCACCCATTTGCGCAGCTGTACCGGCTCATCCGTGAACATCAGCTCGATACTGCCATAGTCCGGGTTTTTCGGGTCCTGCGCCCGGACCACGGTCGACACGCCGTCAAACCCGTGCCCGACCACCATATTGGCCTGCGCAAGGTTCACGGTCCGCGCCAGGATCAACGACAGCGGCGTACGGCTGAGTGGATAGGTTTCCGGCGGTTGATTTGACTTTGGGTCCATAATCGCCACCGTGCCGGCCTCGGCCAGAACCAACCCACCGTTTGGCGGATCATATTCGAACCGAACCTTGCCGGGTCGCCGGATATAAAGCTGACCGGTGGACAGGCTGCCATCATCATTCACCTGGGTGAAATCCGCCTGCGCAGTCGTAAAACTGTTCAGATAGGCCGAAATCTCGTTCAGGCTCAGCTTTTCCGCCGCAGATGCGGTGGCAGCGGCCAATCCGGATGCGCCAAGCGCAAGTGCAAAGACAAACTGTTTCATACCACCTTAGATATACGCCTTTGCATCAATGTGAAGAGGCCGGGCAAATCACCCGGCCTTTTATCGCTCATTGCTCGGGAACGAGAATTTCCCTTTTGCCGACATGGTTTGCCGAAGACACCAGGCCTTCTTCCTCCATTTGTTCCACCAACCTCGCAGCTTTGTTATAGCCGATGCCAAGTTTGCGCTGGATATAGGAAGTGGAGCATTTGCGATCCTTGATCACAATCGCCACGGCCTGATCATAGAGCGCATCTTCGCCGCTCGTATTGCCGCCGGTGTTCAGTCCGAGCACGGCGTCGATGTTTTCGGCCTTGTCGTCATCCGGTCCGTCCAGCACGCTGCCGACATAGGTCGGCGGGCCGAACTGTTTCAAGTGGTTCACCACTTCTTCGACCTCTTCATCGGACACAAACGGGCCATGGCAGCGGATGGTTTTGACCCCGCCCGCCATATAAAGCATGTCGCCCATCCCAAGGAGCTGCTCTGCCCCCATTTCGCCAAGGATGGTGCGGCTATCCACTTTCGAGGTCACCTGGAAGGAAATCCGGGTCGGGAAGTTCGCCTTGATCGTGCCGGTGATCACATCCACCGATGGGCGCTGCGTCGCCATGATCAAGTGGATGCCCGAAGCCCGCGCCATCTGCGCCAGACGCTGGATGCAGGCTTCGATTTCCTTGCCCGCCACCATCATCAGATCGGCCATCTCGTCCACGATCACAACGATATAGGGCAGCGTCTTGGGTTCGAACTCTTCCGTCTCGAACACGGGTTCTCCGGTGTCGTCGTCAAACCCGGTCTGCACGGTGCGCGAGAACAATTCGCCCTTGGCCAGGGCTTCTTTCACGCGCCCGTTGTAGCCCGCGATATTGCGCACGCCCATCTTGGACATCTTGCGGTAGCGGTCTTCCATTTCGCCGACGACCCATTTCAGGGCCACAACGGCTTTTTTGGGGTCGGTCACAACCGGCGACAGCAGATGCGGGATGCCGTCATAGACCGACAATTCCAGCATCTTCGGGTCGATCATGATCAGGCGACATTCGTCCGGTGTCAGCTTGTAAAGCAGCGACAGGATCATGGTGTTGATCGCCACGGATTTACCAGACCCGGTGGTCCCCGCGATCAGCAGGTGGGGCATCTTGGCGAGGTTGGCAACCACACTGTCGCCGCCGATGTCCTTGCCCAGCGCCAGTGGCAGGTTCTGGGTGCCATCGCCGAAATCACGGCTGGCAAGAATCTCGCGCAGAACGACCTTCTCGCGATACTCGTTCGGCAGTTCGATCCCGATCACCGAGCGCCCGGGCACGGTGGACACCCGTGCCGACAGGGCCGACATCGAGCGGGCAATATCATCCGCAAGACCGATAACGCGCGACGCCTTGAGCCCCGGCGCCGGTTCCAGTTCGTACATGGTAACAACGGGGCCAGGTCGGACGGACACGATCTCGCCCTTGACGCCGTAGTCATCAAGGACCGACTCCAGCATCCGGGCGTTTTCTTCCAGCGCTTCGTCGCTCAGGTGCTGCCGTTCGATGTTCGACGGGTTGGTCAACAGCGACAACGGCGGCAATTCAAAATCGCTATCCGCCTCGTGGAACAGGTTTGGCTGCGCCTCGGCGCGGGCGCGGGTAGAGGGTTGAATGGGTTTGCGCTGCGGCTGTTCGACCACCGCCTTGCGCGGTTCCGCCACAGGAATGTCCATCGCCGGTTTCGGCTCGACCCGTGGGGTGATCTGAATGCGCGGCTCCGGGGCGGCGCTGGCCTGCTCCGGTTCGGTCACCGGCGCGCGCAGGACTGGCTCCTGAGGCAGGTCCTCTGTCGGCACCTGATCGGCAAGGAACGCCTCGGGCATCGCAGGCACCGCCACATCGTCAGAAGCGGTCGCGCGCGGGGACGGCGCAACCGGGATCGTCGGTGCGGACGGCTGGGCTGTGTCTTCAATCGGGGTCGCCGCACCAGAGGTGGGATTGAAAATCAACGGCTCGGCCCGTTTGCCGCGCCCCTTGGTCAGCGGCAGGCTCTCGTCAGGTTGTGCGGGCGCCGCCTGCGAGCGGCGAATACGAACCGCATTGGCAATTTTCTGCGCGATCCGTTCGTCACCCGGTGCCTCCGCCTCAAAGGCGAGCGGCGTCGGGTCAACCAGCTCAGGCTCCGGCATCTGCACTGGCTCGATGCGGCGGATCAGGTTGGTGGCGCGGCTGAACAGCCCGCCCCGATCCTCACCCGCAGTCACCATCGGGGCTTTGGGCGCGATGGGCGCCTGCGGATCGTCCGGCTGCGCATGCATCCCGAACTGCGGCTCTGCGCGGGCAAAGTCGCGATCGGTCATCGGATCGCTGTAGATCAGCGGCTCCTCTGCGCCATAGGTGCTCTCGGCCCGGCTGACCCGCTGGGCATCGCGCCGGGTTTTCCAGT
Source organism: Tritonibacter horizontis (assembly GCF_001518015.1). Lineage (GTDB taxonomy): Bacteria > Pseudomonadota > Alphaproteobacteria > Rhodobacterales > Rhodobacteraceae > Epibacterium > Epibacterium horizontis. The sequence continues at coordinate 337,121 of NZ_LPUY01000008.1, read as the reverse complement.
TTTGCGCCGCTTTCATCCCGCCGCTGGCCCCCTGACCAAGCGCACGTGCCAGCGCCGCATAGGCCAGGATCAGACCAAGCAGGAGGAACCGGCCGAAGCGCAGCAATTCCGGGCGCGTGAACCCAAGCACAAAAGCGCCCAGCGCCAGCATGCCAAGGGCCGTCAGGAAGGACAGCGATTTCACCAGAAACGCAAGGCTGAACGGCAACAGCGCCAGCAACCCGCCCAACGCGGTATTGCCGATCATGCCCCCAAGACCGAAGTTATGGAACGCCCGCCATTCCGCCGCCGGCACCAGGGTTTCGAAATGGAGCGCGACGACGATCAGCCAGAACACCAGCATCAACGACGGCCACAGCACCCGCTCTTCTCCCTTGTGCAACAGGAAACGCGCCCCCCAGGCAAAGAGAAACACGGCAATCGCCCAGGATCCCTTGCCAAGGAAGGTAATCAACAGGAACGCGATCGAGGCCCCGGTCTGCCCAAGCATGTTCTGGACGGGCGCATCGGTGGACACCATCCAGTTGCTGTCATCCGGCGTGTAGGAGCCGATCATCGCGGCCACCAGCAGACCCAGCCCAAACAGCACAAGGCCGATCAGCTCCTTGCCACGTTTTTCAATGGCCGCCTGCATATTGCTGTCGAGCAACGGATCCCTGCTTCGGGTCTGAAATGCCATGCCTACCTCGGTTCCTTTTGCGGGGCCCTTGGCTGTTTCGCTCTTGGATCAGCCCCACGGTGGTGTTTCGTCTTGTTCTTGGCCCGCCCCCGACAATACGCCGGGGCGGACGGTTCGTCTTGTCAATAAAGGCAGCGCCTCAGCGTCAAAAGCGCCTGCTGCGTCTCTTGCGACGGTGCGACCAAGGCGACGCGAATGTAGCCCTGACCCGGGTTCTGCGCCCCCTCGCCCTGCGCCAGATAGGCGCCCGGCAGCACGCGGACCCCCGTCTCCTGCCAGAGCTTCAGGGTCGCCGCCTCGCCATCCGCGACCGGCAGCCAGAGGAAGAACCCCGCTTCGGGCGACATATACCCGTCGAGACCGGCAAAAACCTCGTCCGCGATGCGATATTTTTCCTGATATTGCGCACGGTTTTCCACCACATGCGCCTCATCTGCCCAGACCGCAGCGGCGGCGGCTTGTAGCGGACCCGGCATCGGCGCCCCGGAATAGGCGCGCAGTTTTTTCACCTGCACCAACGTCTCCGGCCCGCCTGCCAGCAACCCAGAGCGCAGGCCCGGCAGGTTTGACCGTTTGGACAGCGAATTGAACAGCACCACCCGCTCCGGGTCCGCACCGAGCGCATCCGCGACGGTCAATGCCCCCTCTGGCGCCACATCGCGGTAGATTTCGGAATAGCATTCATCCGCGAAAATCTTGAAGTCATGCTTTTCCGCCAGCCGGATCAATTGCTCCCAATAGGCCCGGCTGGCCACCGTGCCCTGCGGATTGGCGGGCGAGCAGATATAGGCCACAGCGGTCCGGTTCAGCACGTCGTCCGGCAGGGCGGCATAATCCGGCAAATGGCCGCTGGCCTCGGTCGCGGGCACAAAGACCGGCTCGGCTGCCACCGAAATCGCGGCGATCATATAGACCTGGTAGAACGGGTTGGGGATCAGAACGACAGGTTTCTGTCCGTTCTTTTCCTCCGGGCACAGCGCCATTGCGGCGTTATACAGCCCCTCACGGGTGCCGTTGAGCGCCATCAGACGGGTGGCAGGATCCAGCGTCACGCCATAGCGCAGCGCGATCCAATCCGCCATTGCGCCGCGCAGCGCATCGCTGCCTTCGTTCGGCGGATAGCTGTTAAACCCGGCGGCGTTGTCCATGATCACATCGGTGACCCAGCCCGGAAAAGCATGTCGCGGTTCGCCAATGGTCATTTGCACCACGTCGCCGCCAGGCGCGTGGTGGTCCAACAGCGCCCGCAAGCGCGGGAACGCGTAGGGCGGCAGGTGGGAAAACCGCTCGGGAAACTTCATGTCTGTGCCTCAATACCGGGATCGTTGTCGCCCCGTTTGGCCGTCAGGGTACAGGCCAAACGGGTTTGCGTCCAGCCACTGTTGGCGCCTGCGCAACAGTGTTGCTTTCAGGCCAATGCGGCCTCGACCCCTGCGCCGATCCGCAACAGCGCCTCTTCGCAATCGGGTTGCCCGATCACTTGCAGCCCGCAGCTGGGACGCCCCGTCGGCAGCGACAGGGCGCAGACCCCCATCAAATTGGCAACGCGGGTATTGCGCAAGGCCATCAGGTTCGAGGTCACATAATAGGCGTGATCGCTTTCCAGCCGGGCAAGGTTCGGCGGCAGGATCGGCGCCGCCGGGGCAAGCACTGCGTCATAGCCGGCAACCGCCTGATCCCAATCCAGACGCACCTGTTCCAGCTTGGCCCAGGCCGCGACATAATCGGCGCCCGAAAACTCCGCCCCGGTGCGGAACCGGGCCAGGATTTCAGGGAACATCAGCTGCGGCATCGCCTCGATCACGTCTTTCCACAGCCCATAGGCCTCCGTGGTGAACAGGATTGGGCTCAGCCCCATCGCCTCGGGCAGCGTCGGCACCTCCAGCGGAACAATCTCGGCACCCCCATCCCGCAGACGATCCAGGGCCATGGAATGCGCCGCAGCGACCTCGGGGGCCAGATCCTCCTGCACGATGGTGCGCAAATCCGCAAAGCGTTTGCCTTCGACCGAGACCCCGTCGAGATCGGGCGCCGTCGTGGTGCCCTCAATCAGTTGCAACAGCAGTGCGGCGTCCTCAACCGTCCGCGCCAGCGGGCCAATGGTGTCGAACTTCAAACAGAGCGGCACCACCCCTTCCAGACTGACACGCCCCGCAGTCGTCTTGAGCCCGACCAGATCGTTCCAGGCCGCCGGGATCCGCACCGATCCGCCAGTGTCAGACCCGATCGCCCCCGCCGCAAGCCCAAAGGCGACAGAGGTCGCCGCCCCGGAAGAGGACCCCCCCGGAACCGCCTCGCGATCATTGATGCAGGGCGGCGTTTTCTTGATCGGGTTCAAGCCCAGTCCCGAAAACGCCAGTTCGCTCATATGGGTTTTGCCAAGGCAGACAGCCCCCATCGCCGTGGCGGTTTCCAACACCAGCGCATCATGGTCCGGCACCCGCCCTTTCAACAGGTCAGAGCCGGATTCGGTCGCGACGCCGGCGCTGTCGAACAGATCTTTCCAGCTGATCGGCACCCCGTCCAGCGGCGAACGACGCAGGCCAGCCGTCGCGCGGTCCTGCGCGGCGCGCGCTTCCGCCAGCGCCCTGTCGCGGGTCACCTGTGTGTAGATGGTGTTGGCCACCGGATGGCTGTCAATCGCGGCCAGATAGGTCTCTGTCAGTGCCACCGGGTCGATCTCACCCATTGCGATGCCACGCCCCAGCTGCGCGGCGCTCATCTTCAGCCAGTCCTGCATGCCCATGCCTCCCTTTCGCGGCCACCTCAGAGGCCGAATGTCGTGGTTCGCGCGTACCGTAGCCGCCTCGCCGGTGCGGCACAATCCTGCCCGGCCCCGCGATGGACAACGCCCGACGCCACACGGGCCATCGGCACAAGCTAGCATCTGCGACAGCTTGCCCATGGACAATTGGTTCAGCGACAGCATAGTGCCGATATGACTGACGCACGAAATATCCTGATCGTGGGCGGCGGCCTGAACGGCCCTGCCCTTGCGCTCGCGCTGACACAAGCCGGCCATTCCGTGACATTGATCGACGCGCTGCCGGCACCGGTGCGAACCGAAACGGATTTTGACGGCAGGTCATACGCCCTGGCGCTCGCCTCGTCGCGGCTTCTGTCGCAGATCGGTGTCTGGGCACGGCTGGAACAGCATGCCCAGCCGATGACAGAGATCAAGGTCAGCGACGGCAGCGCCGGGCGTGGCGCCGCGCCGTTGTTTCTTCATTTCGAGGACAGCGATCTGGACGAGGGCCCGATGGGCTACATGGTCGAAGACAGGTATCTGCGGCGCGCCCTGTGTGATGCGATGGCCGAGGTGCCCGGCCTGACGCAGATCTCCGGGCGCCGGGTCGTCGCACAGGCGGCGGACGCCACCTCCATCACCCTGACGTTGGACGACGCGACACAGATCAGCGGTGCGCTGCTGGTAGGGGCCGATGGCCGACAAAGCGGCACAGCCAGCCGCGCCGGGATCAAGCGCACCGGCTGGGACTATGGGCAAACCGCGCTGGTCTGCGCCGTCGCGCATGACCTGCCGCACCACGGTGTGGCCCATCAGTTCTTCATGCCGCCCGGCCCGCTGGCCATTCTGCCACTGCCCGGCAACCGCAGTTCGATTGTCTGGAGCGAAACCCACGCGGAAGCCGCCCGGATCGAGGCGCTCGACGATCCGGCCTATCTGGCAGCGCTGCGCCCGCGCTTTGGTGATTTCCTCGGAGATATTGCGCTGGCAGGCCGTCGGTTTTCCTACCCGCTGCAGCTGAGCCTCGCCAATTCCTACTATGGCGAACGGCTGGTGCTGGTGGGCGACGCCGCGCATGGGTTGCACCCGATTGCCGGCCAGGGGCTGAATGCAGGGCTGCGCGATATTGCCAGCCTCGCCGAAGTGCTCACCGATGCAGCCCGCCGGGGCGAAGACCCATCCAGCCCGCTGGTTCTGGCGCGGTATCAGCAATGGCGCCGGTTCGACACCACCTCGCTCGCTGTGGCGACTGACGGTTTCAACAAGCTGTTTTCCAACGACAATCCTGTCTTGCGCGCAGCCCGTGACATCGGCCTTGGCCTGACCAACGCCTTGCCCGGCCTGCGTCGAAGCTTCGTCCGCGAAGCTGCAGGGCTGACTGGTGATGTGCCAAAGCTCCTACAGGGTCGCCCGCTCTAGCCGCGAGCAGCGCCCGGCCAACAGCCGTCACCCCGGCGACCGGCACGGCAAGGCCAGCCCCCGGGCGCATCACTCCAGCGTGCGGGCCTCGTCCGTCAGCATGACCGGAATGCCATTGCGGATCGGAAACGCAAGGTTCGCCGTGCGCGAGATCAACTCTTGCGCCTCCGCATCATACTCCAGAACACGCTGGGAGACGGGACAGACCAGCGCCTCCAGCATGCGGCGGTCAAAAGCGGCAACTCTGTCGGTCCGGTCAGTCATTGTAGTTTCTCCTCAAGAGAGCCCCCGCGGAGCGCAAATTCCATCAATGTAACAAGCGTTTCCCGCCGGGTTGTCAAGCTGGGCGCTTCCAACAGCGCCTGCTTGTCCTCGGGATCGAAATCCAGCAGCATCGAGAGCGAATTGACCAGCAATTCATCCTCTGCCTCGTCCAGCGCGCCCCAATCCGTGGACAGCCCCCCCGCCTCCAGATAGCGACCCAGCAGCGCCATCAATGCGCTCCGGTCAAAGGCGTCATCTCGTTCGGTTTTCCCCAGATCCGCTTCGAACCCGGCCCAATCTGCAGTGCAGCGGCGGTAGGGGGTGAAGCCGTCGATTTCCTGTTTCACCCGGTAGCGCGACACCCCGCAAAGCGTGATGAAATAGCGGCCGTCTTCGGTTTCTGAGAATTGCGTGACACGTCCGGCGCAGCCGATGGCCTGCAACCCGGTGCCGTCGCCCGTCCGACCGCCATTGGGCTGGATCATGCCAATGACCCGTTCCTTGGTCTTCAGAACGTCTTCCAGCATCTGCAGATACCGGGGTTCGAATATGTGCAAAGGCAACTTTGCCCGTGGCAGCAAAAGCGCCCCGGGCAAAGGAAATATGGGAATCGTTTCCGGCAGATCTGCGACTTTTATCATGGCTGATAACTTAGCGCCTCCGCCGCTTCAGGCAAATATCAGCGAACTCAGCTTGCGACGGCCATTCAGGACCACGGGATCATTGGGTTTCAGCGCATCAAAGATCGTAAAGAGCTGCGTCTTGGCGGCCCCCTCATTCCACTCCCGGTCGCGCCGGAACAGCTCCAGAAGCTCTGCAACCGCGGCCTCCGTCTCGCCCGCCGCATGCAAGGCCTGAGCCAGATCGAACCGCGCCTGATGGTTCTCTGGCGCCGCCTCGACGGTCGCGCGCAACTCGGCCACCGGACCGGCATTTTCGGCCTGCCGCGACAGTGCAATCTGCGCGTGGGCCGCTTCCAGCTCGGGGGCCGCCGAAATTTCGGCCGGCGCGCCATTCAGCACCGCTTCGGCCTGATCCAGATCGCCAAGTGCGATGTGGCAGCGCGCCAGACCACCATAGGCGGCCGGGTTCTTGTCATCTTCGCCGATGATGGCGGCAAAAACCTGTGCGGCATCTTCGGCCGCGCCGTCTTCCAGCATCTGTTCCGCCGTTTCCAGCGCTTCGGACAGGCCCCCATCCGCCGTGCTGCCGGCCGCCTCGGCAATGCGCTTGAGGAACGCATCAATTTCCGACTGCGGCTGTGCGCCCTGAAACAGATCCAGCGGCCGTCCCTGGTAGAATGCGACCACGGTCGGAAGCGATTGCAGCGGCAACCCCTGCTGCGCCAGCGCCGCCGTCAGGCGCTGGTTCTCATCCACGTTGACCTTGACCATTTTCACCGTGCCCTTGGCTTTGGTCACCGCCGCCTCGAGCATCGGGCCCAGGGTCTTGCAAGGACCGCACCAGGGGGCCCAGAAATCGACGATCACCGGCACATCCATGGAGGCATCGACAACGTCCTGCATGAACGTCTCTTCGGTTACATCCTTGATAAGGTCCGTTGCCGAAACGCCTGCGTTTCCACCACCCAGAATATCCACCATGACTCTGCTCTCCTTCATTCGAACTTGCCACCTATATGGAAGGAGATGCGCCAGAAACCAAGAGAGGAGTTTGCCCTCGATGCCAGAGCGCCCGACATCTTCTCCCCTCCATGCTCCAGAGGGGCCGACGCCACCTGCAATCCACATGCCACATGGCGGCGGGCCAGGCGCGTCATCGCCCGTACCCGCGCCAGTTCGCGGCCAGTTCGCGCAACGTCAAACGTGCCCGGTTTTGGTTCCGCGACCGCCCGCCGCGCCCTGGCGCGGCGCCCGGCCCAACGGGGGCAAGGGCATCTTTGATGCCCGCGCAACGGGCGGGGGCCCCCCGCCCGCGCTTCGGCTATGCGTCGGTCACAGGTCGAAGGTGGCGAAAACCGGTGCGTGGTCGCTGGGTTTTTCCCAACCGCGCGCGCCCCGCAGCACCCTGCTGGAATGCGCCGCCTTGGTGATATCGGGCGTGGTCCAGACGTGATCCAGACGGCGCCCCTTGTCCGCTGCATCCCAATCCTTGGCCCGGTAGCTCCACCAGCTGAACAGCTTGCCCTCGGGAATGTCATTGCGGGTAACATCCGCCCAGCCGCCAGCCTCCATCACCTGGTTCAGGTGCTCCACCTCAACCGGGGTATGGCTGACGATCTTCAACAATTTCTTGTGGTCCCAGACATCGTCCTCACGCGGCGCGATATTCAGATCTCCGACCAGCACCGATTTTTCCGGCCGTTCCGCATGAAACCAATCCCGCATCTCGGTCAGGTAATCGAGCTTCTGACCAAACTTGATGTTTTTCTCCCGATCCGGTTCATCGCCCCCCGCCGGGACATAGAAGTTGTGGATGGTGACGCCGTTTTCCAACCTTGCGGCCACATGGCGCGCATGTCCCAGGCTGGCGAAATCCATATCGCCCTGATCCACGATCGGCAGGCGGGACAGGATCGCAACGCCATTGTATCCCTTTTGGCCCCGCGCAACCATATGGGTGTAACCCAATGCGCGGAAGGCCTCGACCGGGATCTTGTCGACCGGGCTTTTGCATTCCTGCAGGCAAAGCACATCCGGCGCTTCTTCTTGCAGCAGCTTCAGCACAATCGGCTCCCGCAGGCGGACCGAGTTGATATTCCAGGTGGCGAGGGAAAAGGACATGCAGACTCTCATTCTTGACACAGGTTGGCCGGATATTGCCCGCCAGACGGGCCGGTGACCAGTGCTGCATCGCCGCTTTTCTGCGCATTCGCTCCACCAGCCTGCTTAGGGTCTGCTCCGGGGCCGCAAACCGAAAAAAAGGCCGGGCACGAGGCCCGGCCAGTCCAACAGGGAGGATGCATATCATAACCCGGATATGCACGGGGTCTCTTGTCCAGTCTGATCCGTAAACGCATCAGGTCACGAATTTGTTCCCGCGCCGCGCCCGCCTAGACAACCAGGCGATAGCCGCCCGACTCGGTCACCAGGAGGCGCGCATTTGACGGATCCGGCTCAATCTTCTGGCGCAGACGATAGATATGGGTCTCCAAGGTGTGTGTTGTAACCCCTGCGTTGTATCCCCAGACCTCATGCAGCAGCACATCGCGCGGCACCACGCCATCATTGGAGCGATACAGGAATTTCAGGATATTGGTTTCCTTCTCGGTCAGGCGGATCTTGCGCTCGTCCTCTGTCAGCAGGATCTTCATGGCCGGCTTGAACGTATAGGGGCCGAGCACGAACACCGCGTCCTCGGATTGCTCGTGCTGCCGGAGCTGGGCGCGAATACGCGCCAGAAGGACCGGGAATTTGAACGGCTTGGTGACGTAATCGTTGGCCCCGGCGTCCAGCCCCAAAATGGTATCAGCATCGCTGTCATGACCGGTCAGCATCAGGATCGGCGATTTCACCCCTTGCTTGCGCATCAAACGGCACAATTCGCGTCCGTCCGTATCCGGCAGTCCGACGTCCAGGATGATGAGATCATAGATGGCTTCTTTGGCACGCTCCATCGCGCCCTGCCCGTCGCTTGCCTCGAAGACATCGAAATCTTCAGTCATAACAAGCTGTTCGCTCAGCGCCTCGCGCAGATCTTCGTCGTCGTCCACGAGCAGGATTTTCTTCAGCTGTGCCATGGGTCATCTCCTGTTGTCTTGCCAAACAGATGTGAGCGCACTCACGAAAGAACAAGCTTTGCCGCTGTTGTCTCACGTCGACGTGTCCAACGGCACGTAAATATTTCACTTTTGCAGCAATAGGGCGTAGGAAAAACCTCTGATGTTACAGCCGGGACCCCGACGTCATGAGCCTACTGCCCACCATGCTAGAACGGATCGCCCGCGCTCGGATTGATCTGAGAATGGGTCTGCCCGTGGTCCTGACCGCTGCGGACAGGGCCGTGCTCGCCATCGCAGTCGAAAGCCTGACGCCCGCGCGACTGGCGGATCTGCGCGCCCTGGGTGCGGTCACTCTGGCCCTGACCGCACGGCGCGCGGCAACCTTGAAAGCCCGCGTCTACGACGATGGGCTCGCCCGCATCCCTGTCCCTGCGGATGTCGATCTGGACTGGATCCAGGCGCTTGCGGATCCGGCGGATGATCTGAACACCCCGATGAAAGGCCCCCTGTCCAGCCTGCGCGACGGCGCGGCGGACCTGCCCGCCCTGGCGCTGGCCCTGACGAAATCGGCGCGGCTGTTGCCAGCGGTCGCTTTCATTGACCTGCCGGATGCCGGCGGCTTTGCCCTGCGGCACGATCTGACATTGTTGCCGAAATCCACCGCCGAACCCCTGTTGAATTCCAGCTCTCCCCTGCATCCGGTGGCCGCCGCACGCTTGCCGATGTTCGCATCCGAGGTCGGACGTTTGCATATCTTTCGGCCCGACGATGGCGGCGAGGAACACTATGCGATTGAAATCGGACGCCCTGATCGCAGCAAACCCGTTCTGGCGCGGCTGCATTCCGCCTGCTTCACCGGCGATGTCCTCGGGTCGTTAAAGTGCGATTGCGGCCCGCAGCTGCAAGGCGCGCTGGCGCAGATGGGACGAGAAGCGACCGGGGTCTTGCTCTACCTCAATCAGGAAGGCCGCGGCATTGGGCTTGCCAACAAGATGCGGGCCTATTCGCTTCAGGATCAAGGCTTTGACACTGTCGAAGCCAACCACCGCCTGGGGTTTGAAGATGACGAACGCGATTTTCGCCTCGGCGCGTCAATCCTGCGGGAGCTTGGTTTTTCCGCCGTGCGGCTGATGACCAACAATCCCGGCAAGATCGCGATGATGCAAAATACTGGAATCGCCGTCACCGAACGGGTGCCGCTCAAGGTCGGAGAAAACGCGTTCAACCGCGCCTATCTGGCGACCAAAGCCGCCAAATCCGGGCATCTGCTATGACCCCGGCAGATCTGGTTCTCACTCCCGGTGGCCTGCGTTTTCAGGGTCGCCGCATCCCCTGCACGATCGGCAAGGGCGGGATTCGTCGCCACAAGCAGGAAGGTGACGGCGCCACCCCCGTCGGCACCCATCGGATCGTGGGCATGCTCTACCGACCGGATCGCATGCGCCCCCCTCAGGACTGCGCGCGCGCCATTCGGCCCGGGGACCTCTGGTCCGATGACATCGCTGACCGCGACTACAATCACATGGTGCGGGCCCCGCATGACTTCAGCCACGAACATCTCCGCCGCGCGGATCCGCTTTATGATCTTGTGTTGCTCACGGACTGGAACTGGCCTCATGCGATCAAGGGACGCGGTTCGGCGATTTTCATCCATCAATGGCGCAGACCGGGATACCCCACCGAAGGCTGTGTCGCCGTTTCACGCCCGGACCTGCGCTGGATCGCGACGCGGCTTACGGCCAATACCCGGCTTATTGTCCGGTCACGCTGACCCGCTTCGCGCCCCGAAAATCGCGGAGCCAACCCGCACATGCGTCGCGCCAAGGGCAATGGCCGTCTCGAAATCACCGCTCATCCCCATGGATAGCCCGCTGAGACCATTGCGCGTTGCGATCTTCGCCAGCAGGGCGAAATGCAGGCTGGCCTCTTCCTCCGCCGGGGGAATGCACATCAGCCCCTGGATCGGCAGATCCAGATCGCGACACTGCTGAATGAATGCATCCGCATCTTTGGGGAGCACCCCGGCCTTCTGCGCTTCTTCGCCGGTATTGACCTGAATGAAAAGATCCGGACAGTGGCCGGTTTCCTGCGCCAGCCGCGCCAGTGTGGTTGCCAATTTCGGGCGATCAACGGAATGGATGGCCTCCGCCAGCTCCATCGCCTGGCGCGCCTTGTTGGTCTGCAAGGGGCCGATCAGATGCAGCTCAATCCCGTCAAAACGGCTGCGGAAATCCGGCCATTTGCCGGCCGCTTCCTGCACACGGTTTTCCCCGAACACACGCTGGCCCTGGTCCAGGATCGCCTCGACGCGGTCGTTGGGCTGAACCTTGGACACGGCAATCAGTTTGACAGAGCCGGGCGCACGATCCGCGGCAGATTCGGCGGCAGAAATTCGGGAAGTGATCTCGGTCAGGGACATGTCGGCCTCATAGCAACGTTTGGCCGGAAGAAACACCGTTTATGCCCAAAAGAAAAGGGCGAGCTCGAAAGAGCCCGCCCCAAGAACCGTGTGGTTCCAATCTCCAATTAGAAGGAGAAGGTCACACCGAGGTCTGCTTTGGTCACGTCGTTGAGCGAACCAACACCACCGGCGAGGGTCACGCCGCCGCCGAGGCCGTGGCGGAAGCCCAGACCGTAGGAAGTGTCAGCGTTGTTGCCACCGTCGGACACAACCGCGCGGATGGAGGTCGCGGAGGACACTTCGTAGTTCAGGGACGCACCGATGGAGGTGTCGGTCTGGTTGTCGCCGTCACCAACGATGACAGAGTAACCGAACGCGCCTGCGGAACCGGCCAGGTTGATTACCCAGTAGTCGCCGGAGGAGTCAGTGTCGGAGTAAACCGCGCCAACGGACATGCCGCTGCCGAAGGTGTAACCGAGACCCAGTTGCATCTCATCGTCAGCTGCAACAGCTGCGGTGGTGGTGGTGGTGTCGCCGTTGGAGTCGGTGGTCACAACAGCCGCCTGAGCGCGTGTCTCTTTGTAGGACAGCGATGCGGAGAAATCACCAACGGTGTAACGCGCTTTGATGGTGGTCGCGTCTGCGTCGCCAGCACCGAAGCCAGTTGCCGGGCCGTTGAATGCGTTGTTGTGCTCGAGGAAGGCTGTGAAGCCTACGCCGTAGCCGAAGTAGTCAACCTGGTCACCGGAGTCGAGAACGTTGGAGACGTTACCAACGTCAACACGCAGGCCGCCGAAGGAAGCTGCGAAACCAGCTGCGCCCGGGCCACGACCGGAGATGTCGTTGGCGTGGGAGTCTTCGTTTGCTTCCAGACGGAAACGAACTTCGAGTTTAACGCCGGCGTCGGTTTCTGCGATACCGGTGATGTTGACGCGCATACGCTGCTCAACACGGGTCTCGTTGTCGGTTTGCGACTCGTCGTATGCGAGACCAAGACGTGCGGAACCGCCGATGGTCAGCTCAGCCGCAGCAACACCAGCAGAAGCGATCAGTGCGGTCGAAGCGAAGAGAATCTTTTTCATGGTTTTCCCTCGGGTTTGAATTTCGAAAGAAGCAGTTGGCTACAAGCCTCGTCGCTCCTCAAGTACGCACATCCTCTCGCTTGTTTTGGGGTCGTGGCGCAAGCGTGTGCTGAAAGTCGAAAACCTTTCGTCAACAAATTGATGCAACCGTGCCACAGTCCCTTCCGAGCCATTCCGTGCCCAGGCGGCACAGCCCTGCCGCCGACAAGAATAGGCTTGTTGGCGCAAGTCGCCTTGTCTAGGAGTAATACAACAGCAAATTCAGGAGCGGGCCCGGCCAATATGCGTGGTATCACGACCTTAGTCCTTATTTCTTCTCTGTCATGCGTGGCCGCCTGCGGCGCGATGCGTTCCCTTGATACAAGCACAGAGGTCAATGACCGCGACACCATCGTGCTGGCCGGCGAGGGCCGCGACGCACGGGAAGAGCGCACCACCATCTGGGAGGCCTTTGGTCCGAAAAAGAACGAACAGCGCGTTCAGGTGAACCGCTATCTCTGGGCCGCCAGCCTGGAAGTTCTGGATTTCCTGCCGATCCAGTCGGTGGACCCGTTCACAGGTCTGATTCTCACCGGCTATGGCACGCCTCCGGGGGGTGGCCGGTCCTATCGGGCCACCGTTCACATCAAGGATCCCGCGCTTGAAGCGCGTTCGCTCAACGTAGCACTGCAAAGCCGGGGCGGCGCAGTCAGTGACCAGACCGCACGTGCGGTGGAAGATGCGATTCTGTCCCGCGCGCGCCAGCTGCGCATCGCTGACAAGAAGATCTAAGTCGACCCGCACTGGAATAGAGAACGAATTACACGTATCAGAAACGCCGGGTCACCACCCGGCGTTTTCATGCAAAGGACCGCTAAGATGTCTCGTTACGAAGCCTCGGAAATCGAAGCTAAATGGCAAAAGGCCTGGGAAGAGGCCGGGATTTTCCAAGCAAAGACCGACCGGAACAAGCCCAAATACTATGTGCTGGAGATGTTCCCCTATCCCTCTGGCAAGCTGCACATGGGCCATGTGCGCAATTACACGATGGGGGACGTGATCGCGCGCTACAAGGCCTCCACCGGCCACAACGTGCTGCACCCGATGGGGTTTGACGCCTTCGGGATGCCTGCGGAAAACGCCGCCATGGCCTCGGGCGGGCACCCCAAGGATTGGACCTATTCCAACATCGACACCATGGTCGAGCAGATGAAACCCCTGGGGCTGTCGCTCGATTGGTCGCGTATGTTCGCCACATGTGACCCGGAATACTATGGCCAGCAGCAGGCTCTGTTCCTTGATTTTCTTGAAAAAGGTCTGGTCTACCGCAAGAACGCCGTGGTGAACTGGGATCCCGTCGACATGACGGTGCTGGCCAACGAACAGGTCGAAAACGGCCGCGGCTGGCGGTCTGGCGCCCTGGTCGAACGGCGCGAGCTGACGCAATGGTTCTTCAAGATTTCCGACTATTCCGACGAGCTGCTGACCGCGCTTGATACGCTCGACAATTGGCCCGCCAAGGTGCGCCTGATGCAGGAAAACTGGATCGGCAAGTCGCGCGGGTTGCAGTTCGGCTTTGAACGCACCGACGGCGGCGCGGCGATCGAGGTCTATACGACTCGCCCTGACACGCTGATGGGCGCGAGTTTTGTCGGGATTTCCCCCGATCACCCGATTGCCAAAGAGCTTGAGGCCGAATCGCCCGAGGTCGCGGCCTTTGTCGCCGAATGCCGCAAGGGCGGCACCACCGAAGAGGCCATCGAAACTGCTGAAAAGCAGGGCTATGACACCGGTATCCGCGTCAAACACCCGCTGGACCCCAATTGGGAACTGCCAGTCTGGATCGCCAACTTCATCCTGATGGATTACGGCACCGGCGCGATTTTCGCCTGCCCGGCGCATGATCAGCGCGACTTTGAATTCGCCACCAAATACGACCTGCCGATCATTCCGGTGCTGGAACCCGTCGAGGGCGCAGGCGCGCTGACAGAGGCCTATGTGCCGACGAAAGCCGAGAAAGTCCGCTATGTACGCGGCTTTGCAGGTGCGGAGGAGCAAACCGGCGAGGACGGCGTCAACACCGCCGTCGACAAGGCCGAAGCCGAAGGCTGGGGTCAGGGCGTCACCAAATTCCGCCTGCGCGACTGGGGTCTGTCCCGTCAGCGCTATTGGGGCTGCCCTATCCCTGTGGTCCACTGTCCCGATTGCGGCGTGGTGCCGGAGAAGAAAGAAAACCTGCCCATCGCCCTGCCCTATGACGAAGACGGCGCGGCGATTGATTTCTCGGTGCCGGGCAATCCGCTCGACCGTCATCCAAGCTGGCGCAACTGTGCCTGCCCTGCTTGTGGCAAACCCGCCCAGCGCGAAACCGACACGATGGACACCTTTGTGGATTCGTCCTGGTATTTCGCCCGTTTCACCGCTCCGCGCGCCGAAACGCCGACGGATCGGGACGCGGCTGAGTACTGGATGAACGTCGACCAGTATATCGGTGGGGTCGAGCATGCGATTCTGCACCTGCTCTACTCCCGCTTCTTTGCCCGCGCGATGCACATCTGCGGCCACCTGCCCGAGAGCGCAAAGGAACCCTTTGACGCGCTGTTTACCCAAGGCATGGTGACCCACGCGATTTACCAGACCGAGGGCGCAAATGGTCGTCCGGTCTACCACTACCCCGAAGAGGTGGAGCTGCGCGACGGCAAGGCCTTCCTCAAGGAGGGTGGCGCAGAGGTGAAAACCATCCCCTCGGCCAAGATGTCGAAGTCGAAGAACAACGTGGTCGACCCGCTGCACATCATTTCTGCCTTTGGTGCGGATACCGCGCGCTGGTTTGTGCTCTCTGATTCGCCGCCCGAACGGGATGTGGAATGGACCGCCTCTGGCGCAGAAGCCGCCTACAAGCATCTGTCGCGGGTCTACCGTCTGGCCACCGATGCCGCAGCCGCAACCGGCCCCGGTGAGGGCGACGAGGATCTTCTGCGTGAAATGCACAAGGCGATCCGCGACGTGACGCTGGGCGTCGAAAGCTTCGGCTTCAATGCCTCGATTGCGAAACTCTACGGGTTCACCAACACGCTGGCGAAATCCAAGGCCGGGGCCGAGGCCAAACAGACCGCCGCCAAGGTTCTGGCGCAGCTGATGTCGCCAATGACTCCCCACCTGGCCGAGGCGATGTGGGATATGCTGGGCGGCGACGGGCTGGTTGCCAACGCGCCCTGGCCACAAGCGGACGAGGCCATGCTGGTCGAGAACACCGTGACCATGCCGATCCAGATCAATGGCAAGCGGCGGGCCGAAATCACCGTCGCCAGCGATCTCGACAAGGCAGAGGTTGAAAAACTGGCGCTGGCACACGAAGCTGTGCAACGGGTGCTTGATGGGGCCACGCCCAAAAAAGTGATCGTTGTCCCCGGACGGATCGTCAATGTCGTTGCTTAACCGACGCGGGTTTCTGACCATCTGGCTGACGCTGACCTTCAGCGTTGGCCTGGCGGCCTGCGGATTTCAGCCGGTCTATGGCCCCGGCGGCGCCGCCTCTGCCCTGCGCGAGCGGGTGCTGGTCCAGGCGCCCGAATCTATTGGCCCCTCCACCGATGTGGACGCCTATTACCTTGTGCGGCAGCTGGAAACACGGCTCGGACGGGCGCAGGCGCCTGACTTTCGCCTGGATCTGACCCTGACGACCCGGGAAATGGGCCAAGCGATCACCGCCGACGGCAACATCACGCGGTATTCTCTGACCGGTGAGGTCGGCTACAGCCTGACGCGCCTGTCCGACGGGCAGGTCGCCGCCAGTGGCGAGATCAGCAACTTTTCCGGCTATTCCGCCAGCGGCACCACGGTCCAGACACTCGCCAGCGAGAAAGACGCCCACCAGCGACTGATGGTCATGCTTGCCGACCAGATCGTCACCCGCCTTTATGCGTCCCCTCAGCTGGGCGGAGCAGCGGCGCAATGAAGCTCAGCCCGCGTGAGGCAGAGGGCTATTTTGCCCGTCCAGACCCCAAAAAAACCGGGCTGCTGATCTATGGCGGCGATGCGATGCGTGTCGCGCTGAAACGGCAACAGATGCTGGCCGCCCTGCTGGGGCCTGCCGCCGAAGAGGAAATGCGCCTGACGCGGATGCCGGCTGCGGACCTTCGCAAGGATCCGGCGCAGCTGCTGGATGCGGTCAAGGCAGTGGGGTTTTTCCCCGGCATCCGCGCGGTTCTGGTCGAGGATGCCAACGACAGTGCCACCCCGGCGATCGTCACCGCCCTTGGGGAATGGCAAGCCGGGGATGCGCAGATCGTTGTCACCGCCGGACAACTCAAAGCCACCTCGAAACTGCGCAAAGCCTTTGAAACCCATTCCCAGGCCTATGCCACCGGGATCTATGATGATCCGCCGTCGCGGGCCGAGATTGAGCGCATTCTGGGCGTCGCCGGGCTGAGCACGCCGCCCAACGACAGCATGTCCGTTCTGACCGAGATTGCGAATGAAATCGGACCCGGCGATTTTTCCCGCATGATTGAAAAGCTCAGCCTCTATAAACATGGCGATGCCGGACCGCTGACACTGGACGACATCAGCGCCGTCGCACCGCAATCGACCGAGGCGGCGGTGGACGATCTGTTGAACGTGGTGGCCGAAGGACGCAGCGCCGAAATCGGGCCGGTCCTGCGCCGGCTGCAGGCGCAGGGCACCAATAGCGTTGCGCTTTGTATCGGGGCCACACGGCATTTTCGCACGCTCTATGCCATTGCAGCACATCCCGGCGGCCCCGCCCAGGGCATCGGCGCCCTGCGCCCGCCGCTATATGGCAAGCGCCGGGATCGCATGTTGCGACAGGCACAAGGCTGGGGCGCGCAAAAATTGCAGCTGGCTCTGACGATTCTGACCGACACCGATCTGCAACTGCGGTCCGCCGGACAAAGCGCGCCCGCACTGGCCCTGACGGAGCGGGCCTTGATCCGCCTCGCGATGCGGGCAAATTCTCGCTGAAACCGCCGCTGCGGAGCTTGGTCAAACCTGCACGCGGGCGCTTGACCTGGCGCTCCGTTGTCGCAACTCTGCCGCAGCTCTAGGGAGGACAAGTGATGTACAAGGTAATCGGCGCACCCCTGACCCGCACGTTTCGCGTGCTCTGGACACTGGAGGAGCTGGGGCTGGACTACAGCCATCAGCCCGCCAAGCCACAAAGCGATGAGGCGCGCAGCTACGACGCCGCCGGCAAGGTGCCAATCCTGATCGAAGGGGAGGCGGTCATCACCGATTCCCTCGCCATCATGACCTATCTCGCTGACAAACACGGCAGCCTGACAGCACCCGCAGGGACAATCGCGCGCGCGCAACAGGACTCCGTCATCAATCTGGTCAACGATGAGCTGGACGCGCTGCTCTGGGTGGCGGCGCGGCACAGCTTTGCCCTGCCCGAAGAATGGCGCGTCCCTGCGATCAAACCCTCGCTCAAATGGGAATTCGCCCGCTCGATCTCCCGCGTCGAGAGCCGCCTGACCGGGGAATACCTTGCCGGCGACCGCTTTAGCATCGCCGATATCCTGCTGACGCATTGCCTGAACTGGGCCTTCGGGGCCAAGTTCGAAATCGAAAGCCCGGCCCTGCTGGCCTATGGCAAGCGGATGCGCAGCCGCGCGGCGTTTCAGCGCGTCGCGGCCTTGTCCAAGTAGCGCGCGGCGGCCTGACCGGCCCAGCGCCCGGTCGCAAAACACGCGGTCAGAAGGTATCCGCCGGTCGGCGCTTCCCAGTCCAGCATCTCGCCCGCGCAAAAGGTGCCGGGGCGCGAGCGGAGCATGAGCCCGTCGTCCAGCGCCTCCTGCGCCACGCCACCCGCGGTCGAGATCGCCTCGTCCAGCGGTCGCAGGCCCGCGTGGGCAACGGGCAGCCTCTTGATAAGCTGGGCCAATGTTTCCGGATCCTGCGGCAGCGGGCGGCCAAACTCCTGCAGCAGCGCCGTTTTCACCGGGCCCAGCTTCAGCACCCGGCGCAAGTGGTTGGCCCATGTGGTCTTGCCGCGCGGCCGCGCCAGACGATCGGCTATGTCGGCAGCACTGCGGTCCGGCACCAGATCGAGATACAGCGGGAGCCCCTCTCGCAAGGCCGGCGTCAGGGGATAGAGCCCGCCTCCTTCGAGGCCACGGGCGGATAAAATCGCCTCCCCCCGCGCCTGCAGCGGACCCGCGTGCCACGCAACCGATTTCACCGCCGCGCCAAAATGCGGTGTCATATGCGGACTCCAGTCCAGCGCAAGAGCGGCGTTTGCGGGCGCGAACGGCGTCAGCCGCACGCCCTGTTCGGCCAGGATCACAGCCCATGCGCCATCCGACCCCAACCGCGCCCAGCTGGCGCCCCCAAGGGCAAGCACACAGGCGCGGGGCTTGACCAGCTGCACCCCCGCTGGCGTCTGGAACCGCAAGGCATCCGCCTCCCACCCCGTCCAGCGCCAGCCGACGTGGCGCACCACGCCCTGCCTGTCCAGCTCGGCCAGCCAGGCGCGCAACAGGGGCGATCCCTTCATGACCGTTGGGAAAACCCGTCCGGTAGAGCCGGTAAACAGGGTCTGCCCCAGCGCCCGCGCCCAGTCCTGCACCGCCTCCGCGTCAAAGGCGCGGATCATCGGTTCCAACCAGCGCTGTGCCCCGCCGTAATGGGATAACAGAACCTCGATGGGCTCGTCTTTGGTGAGGTTGAGACCGGACTTGCCCGCCATCAGGAACTTCCGGGCCGGAGAGGTCTTGGCCTCCACCAGCATCACCCGGTGGCCGGCCTGGGCAAGTTCACCTGCGGCCATCAGCCCCGCCGGGCCGCCACCGATCACCACTGCGTCTGCTTCGTTCATGCGTCTTTGCTTTCTCGCAAGGGTGAGGCCTCAGACCTCGACAAGCCATTTCGGTGATCTGAAAGAATCGTCCTTCGACCGGCACCCTCTGACCTGACACCCCCAAATTTCCACCATACTGGAGGCTCCGCCACTATCACGGATCACGATTCCACCATACCGGACACAATGCCATCATTACGGAATCCGGCAAGGCGGGGCCGGTTTCATTCCAAATCGCTGCCCTCCGCGCAGCTCCGCAGGATCGCCCGCGCCAAATCCGGTGGCGCATTGAGGGCGGCCTCTGCCAGCTCTTCCGCGACGGTCATCAGATCCTCCGGCGCCACGATCCTGTCGATCAGACCAAAGTCATAGGCCTCCGTCGCGCTGAGCTTTTGCGCGGCGGCCAGCACCAGTTTTGTGCGGGACGGACCGACCAGCGCCCGCATCCGCCGCACATCGGAGGGCTGAGGCATATAGCCCAACTGCATCACCGGATAGAACACCCTGGCGGTTGGAACCGCGATGCGGAGGTCGCAGGCCAGCACCATGCCATTGGCGCCCCCAGCCACGGTGCCGTTCAGGGCCGCGATCTTGAGCGCGGGCAAGGCGGCGAGCCGGGCCGATAGCGTCTCCCACAGGGGAGAGGTCGCCAATCCGGCCTTCGCGGCCGCCAGATCCGCGCCACCGCTGAACACCTTGCCCGCACCGGTCAAGATCAGCGCGCGGGCCTCTGCCGCGCGTTCAACCGTGTCGATCAGCGCCTCCAGCATGTCCGGCGTGAGGGCGTTTGCCTTCTCCGGCCGGTTGAGCCGCAGGATCCAGAGACCGCGCTCCGTCTGGCGACATTCGATCATATCAGGCCGACGCGTTTGCGAATGGTCTCGTCGCGCAACGAAATCTCGGTGCCGACAAAGGCGTCCGCATCCGCGCTGCACATCCACAGCAAGGTGCGGGCCGGCCAATCCGCCGGAATGTGATCTTCCCAGGCGAGTTTGCTGACAGGGTTCAGGCCGCTGGCCTTGATGTCGCGCTGCATCTGGGTGGCAACGGTGCCCGGTGACAGCCCCATCACCCGAATGCCATTGTCGCCTTCTTCAAGGTGCAGGGCCTCGGTCAGCATGGCCGCCCCCGCCTTTGAGGTGCAATAGGCGCTCCAGCCCTCCAAGGGACGTTGCGAGGCGCCGGAGCCGATGGTGAGAACGCTGCCACCCCCGGCCGCCTTGAGATGCGGAAGCCCCGCGTGCATCATGTTGAAGACACCGGTGATATTGACGTCAATCAGCTGCCGCCATGCGGCGGGCGATGCATCCTGCAGCCGCGCGATCGGGTCGATCAAACCGGCATTGCAAATCAGCACATCGAGGGAGCCGAACCGTTTGCGCGCGGCGTCAAATGCCGCCTCTACCGCCGCGTAGTCCGACACATCGCAGGCCAGAACCAGCGCTTTTTCGCCGATCTCGGCGGCCAGATCCTTCAGGGCCTCGGCACTGCGGGCCAGAAGCGCCACATTTGCCCCAGCCGCTGCAAAAACCCTTGCTGTGTCTGCCCCGATGCCCCGGCTGGCGCCCGAAATAACAACTGTTTTATCTGCCACGTTCATAAACCGTCTCCCATCCATCGTCTTTAACCGTGTTAGACTGCAAAGGGGGGACGGGTCCAGAGAATGGCTCCTTGACCGCACGCACGCGAACGCAGAGGTTCGCCCCAGTCTTCGTTAGGAAAGGTTCGTCCATGTCTTTTTCACCACTTCGCTGTTCGGGCCTGATTGTCCCGCTGTTTCTTGTCGCGCAGGCGGCGCAGGCGGATCTGAGCGCCCAGGATGTCTGGTCCGACTGGAAGGATTACTTCGCGTCGTCCGGCTACGATGTGTCGGCCACGGAAACGCCCTCTGCCGTGTCGCTGAAACTGTCTGACATCCAATTGTCGCATGAAACCGAAATGAGCAAAGCCACGGTCAGCATGGGGTCGCTTGAGTTTGTCGAAAACGGGGATGGCACGGTCAACGTCCTGTTCCCGGCCGAGGTTCCGATCACATTCACGACGGCGGTTGAGGACGACGAATTCAGCGGCCGGTTGATCTATGCCCACGACGGCAAGCCGATGATCGTGCGCGGCGATCCCTCCCGCATGACCTATACCTATCAATCCGAGGTTGCGTCCCTGGCCTTTGCGGAATTGATCATTGACGGCGACAAGGTGCCCGAAGACGACTTTAGCCTGACCATGGACCTGTCCGATGTCGCCTCGGAAACGGTGATGTCGAACACCGATGCGCGTGCCTACGACCAAACGTTGACCGCGGCCGCGCTCAACTATCAGTTTCAGTTCATGGACCCGCTCTCGGACGACAGCGCGAATGTCAGCGGCACCATGTCGGGGCTCGACTTTTTCGGCGGCATGTCGTGGCCGGAAGTCGCGGACCCGACTGACATCGCCGCATTGCTCAGGGCCGGGGCCACGTATATCGGCAAATTCACATACGCCGACGGCAATATGAATGTGCAGGGGACAGACGACGGCGACAGTTTTCTGATGCAGGCCCAGTTTCAGGGCGGCGAGAGCAATGTCGCCTTTGGTTCAGATGGTCTGAGCTACGACGTGGACCACAACGATATGACGCTGAGCGCGGCTGGATCGCAAATTCCGTTGCCGATTTCGCTGTCGATGAAGCAGTTCGGTATGAATTTCGCGATGCCACTGACGAAATCCGACGAAGATCAGGATTTTGCCCTGGGCGTGGCCTTGCGCGATTTCGCAGTGCCGGAAATGCTTTGGTCCCTGATCGATCCGACCGGCGAACTGCCCCATGATCCGGCGACCTTGGTCCTCGACCTGAGCGGGGCCGCAAAACTGTTCGTCGATCTTGTGGATGACGCACAAATGGCCGCGGTCGAAAAGGGCGAGCTGGCACCCGGCGAGGTGACCTCGCTTGATGTGAACGAACTGCTGCTGTCGGTGGCTGGGGCGGAACTGACGGGCACCGGGGCCTTTACCTTCGACAACAGCGATCTTGAAACCTTTGACGGCCTGCCGGCCCCCTCTGGTGAAGCCAACCTCAAGCTGGTCGGAGCCAACACATTGCTGGACAAGCTGGTCGACATGGGTCTTCTGTCCAACGAGGACGCGATGGGGCCGCGGATGATGATGGGCATGTTCTCTGTGCCTGGTGCCGGCGAGGACACGTTGACCTCCAGGATCGAAGTCACCGAGGACGGCAAGGTGCTCGCAAACGGTCAGCGGCTGAAGTAGGATTACCCTGCTGGTTTCGCCGGTCTCGCAAGGGCCGCTCCGTCCGGGGCGGCCTTTTTTATGGCGCACGGGCCTTGCGGTACGCGGAGGCTCTGTCTAGCTCTTGTTCATTCCTGCTCACAGGCGAAGGTGCTCATGACCCACACTCCGGAAACCCTCTGTCACGCTCTTTTGGATGCAGCGCGCAAAGCGGGCGCTGATGCGGCCGATGCGATGGCTGCCGAGGGCAGCTCTCTTTCAATCGAAGTGCGCGATGGCGCGTTGGAGCACGCGGAGAGATCCGAAGGCGTGGACATCGGGGTCCGGGTCTTTGTCGGCAAACGTCAGGCGCAGGTTTCATCGTCCGACACCCGCCCCGAAACCCTGACGGCCATGGTGGAACGGGCGGTCGAAATGGCACGGGAAGCGCCGGAAGACCCCTTTGCCGGTCTGGCAGATCCCGATCAGCTGATCCGGGACTGGGACCTTGCGGCGCTGGAGATGGCCGACCCCGGTCCCGAACCCGCCCCGGATGCGCTGCAAAAGGACGCGCTGACGGCCGAGGCCGCCTGTGCGGCGATTGACGGCATCACCCAGGTGCAATCCGCCGCCGCCGGCTATGGCCGTCACCAGATCCACCTTGCGGCAAGCAATGGGTTTTCCGGTGGCTACACACGGACCAGCCGGTCGGTGTCCTGTGTCGGGATCGCCGGCACCGGCACCGGGATGGAGCGCGACTATGACGGCGATTCTCGCATCTTTCAGACCGATCTGCGCCCCGCAGAGGACATCGGCCGCACCGCCGGCCTGCGCGCCGTCGAGCGCCACGGCGCCCGCCGCCCCAAGACCGGCGCCTATCCTGTGGTGTTTGACGAACGGATCTCATCCTCCCTGATTGGACATTTGCTGAGCGCCAGCAACGGATCCGCCGTCGCCCGCGGGTCGAGCTGGCTGAAGGACCGCCTCGGCACAGCCGTCCTGCCGGCCGCGCTTTCGCTGATCGAAGATCCGTTCCGCCCGCGCCAGACCGGCTCTCGTCCGTTTGATGGCGAAGGTCTGGCGACGCAGCGCCGCGCGATTGTCGACAACGGCGTTCTGACCGGCTGGACGCTGGACCTTGCCTCGGCCCGCAAGCTGGGCCTGACCAGCACCGGCAATGCAACCCGTGGCATTGGGTCGGTGCCGTCCCCGTCGAACTGGAATATCTCGATGACGCAGGGCAGCCAGAGCAAATCTGACCTGTTGCGCGACATGGGTACCGGACTGCTGGTCACCTCGATGATCGGTTCCACCATCAACCCCAACACCGGCGACTATTCGCGCGGGGCCTCCGGTTTCTGGGTGGAGAATGGCGAGATCGCCTATCCCGTCAACGAGGTCACCATCGCCGGCAACCTGCTGGACATGCTGAAAACCCTGGTGCCGGCCAATGATGCCCGGACGTATCTGTCCCGCATCGTCCCGTCCTTGCTCGTCGAAGGGATGACACTTGCCGGAGAATGATCTGTCTCTGCTTGTCTCGGCTGCGCGCTCTGCAGGTGAAATTGCGCTGCAGTATGTCGGCACGGAGGCCCGTAAGTGGGACAAGCCCGATGGGGCGGGCCCGGTCACCGAAGCCGACCTGGCGGTGAACCGGTATCTGGAGGATCATCTGAAAGCCGCGCGCCCCGACTATGGCTGGCTCTCCGAAGAGAGCGAGAATGAGCCAAGCCGTTTGTCCTGCCGCCGTGTCTTTGTCATCGACCCGATCGACGGCACCCGCAGTTTTGCGGATGGGTCGCGAACCTGGGCGCATTCGCTGGCGATTGTCAAAGACGGCGAACCGGTGACGGCCGTTGTCTACCTGCCGCAGCGGGGCCTGATGTTTGAGGCCGCCGCCGGTCAGGGCGCCGCCTGCAATGGCACGCCGGTCGCGGTCAGCGCCACCAGCGATGCGGAGGCCTCGCACGTGTTGAGCGCAACGCCCACCCTGGAGCCGCAGCATTGGACCGATGGCCAGCCGCCGGCCTTTCGCCGCAGCCATCGCCCATCGCTTGCCTACCGGATGGCGCGGGTGGCGGATGGCACCTATGACGCCATGCTGACGCTGCGCCCCACCTGGGAGTGGGATATTGCCGCCGGTGCCCTGCTGCTGCAAGAGGCCGGGGGATGTGTCTCGGATCGCAGCGGCGCGGCGCTGCGGTTCAACCGACCGGACGCGCTTCAGAACGGGGTTGTGGCCGGCGGGCGGGCCCTTCACCGGCAGCTTTTGTCGCGTCTGGTCTATCACACGGCGGAAGGCGACAGCTGATGCCGAGGCAGACCGACGACCTGGGCGTCAGCCTGACGCCACCGCTCCGGCCAAAGGGCGAAGTGGTCTGGGCCCATGCAACCACCCAGGAACGGTTGATGGGTCTGTGCGACGTGGGCAACCGGCTGAAGACGATGCGGCCCGACCTGTCGCTGATGCTGACCTGGGAAGAGGAAATGCGCCCGACGCAATTGCCCGAAGGCTGCGATATTCCGCTTGGCGTGCTGACGATCGAACAGCCCAATGACGTGCGTGCCTTTCTCGATCACTGGCAGCCGGATCTCTGTGTCTGGGCCGGGGGGCGGATGCGCCGCCTGTTGATGCGCCAATTGCGGGACCGGGACGTGCCTGCCCTGTTGATCGACATCGATGTCGAGGAACTGCCGGGCCGGGCCTCGCGCTGGCTGCCGGATCAGCGCCACCGGTTGCTGAACGGATTTTCCGAAATTCTGGTTCCAAACCCGGAGGTCGCGGACCGGCTGCAGCGCGCGGGCGTTGCCCCGGCCCGCATTCGCACGCTTGGGCGCCTCTACCAATCCACCAGCCCGCCAAACTGCAACGACGAAGAATTGACGCGACTGCAGGCGCACTTTGGCAGCCGGCCCCTGTGGCTGGCGGCGCGTCTGTCGCTGACCGAATTGCAGCCCATCCTGAACGCCCATCGTGCGGCGCTCCGGCTGCTGCACCGGCTTGTTCTGGTGCTGACGGTTGATACGTTCGAAGACCTTGATGCCGCCCGGCGGGCCTTGCGGAACACCGGGCTGTCCTTTGCCGACTGGGACACCGGCGAAGACCCGGACGATCACACCCAGGTGGTGATCGGTCTGACCGAGGATCTGGGTTTGTGGTATCGGCTGTGCCCGGTTGTGTTCCTTGGCAACAGTCTGATCCGGGGCGCGCAGGGCAGTAGCCCGCTGGATGCTGCGGCGCTGGGATCGGCGATCATCCATGGCCCCGGTGTGGTGTCCCATGCGAGGGCCTATGATCGCCTCGCCGCAAGCGATGCCGCTGTCCGGATCTACGGCGAGGAAGACCTCGCCGAGTCGGTTCTCCGGCTGTCCTCGCCGGATCAGGCGGCGGAAATGGCCTTTGCCGGCTGGCAGGTGGTGACGGAAGGAGCCGCGATGACAGATGCGTTGCTGGAAAAGGTGCAGGATATTCTGGACCAGAACGAAGCCCGCCATGCGTCCGCCTGAGTTCTGGAACATACCGCCGGACCGGTTCGATGTTCGCAGAGCCCTTCTGGCACCGCTGGGCTGGCTCTTTGCCCGCGCCACCGCTGCCCGGCTGCGCCGTGGCACACCGCTGCGTGTTGCTGTTCCGGTGGTTTGCGTCGGCAACCTGAATGCAGGTGGCACCGGCAAGACGCCCACCGTGATCTGGCTGCTGGAACATCTGGCGCAGCTGGGTCACACGCCGCATGTGGTGTCACGCGGCTATGGCGGTGCCCTCGACGGCCCGGTGCAGGTCGATCCCGGACGCCATAAGGCATCTGATGTCGGCGACGAACCCTTGCTGATGGCAGCCTTTGGCGAAGTTTGGGTGGCAAAGGATCGCGCTGCGGGTGCCGCGGCCGCCGCGCAGGCCGGCGCCAGTGTCATCCTGTTGGATGACGGATTTCAGAACCCGTCGGTGGTCAAGGATTTCTCGATCGTGGTGGTGGATGCCGCACGCGGGTTTGGCAACGGGCGCTGCCTGCCCGCCGGCCCCTTGCGCGAACCGGTCGATACCGGGCTGAAACGCGCCGATCTGGTGCTGAGCCTCGGCGACGAGACCGCGCAAACCGGTTTCGCCACACAATGGCAGGGGGCGATAGCCGTGCCGCATGTGACCGGATACGTGGCCCCCTTGCCCACCGGCATGCCCTGGGCCGGGACCAAAGTGCTGGCCTTTGCCGGCATCGGCTACCCGGAGAAATTTTTTGCCACACTGCGGTCACTTGGCGCGGATCTGTGTCGGACCGAGGCGCTGGACGATCATCAGTCGTTGTCGGCTGCGCTTTTGACCCGGTTGGAACAGGACGCCCAGCGCCTGCGGGCGCAGCTGGTCACAACGGAGAAGGATGCCGTGCGCCTGCCCGCCGCCTTCCGTCACAAGGTCATCACCCTGCCGGTGCGCTTGCAGATCCCCGAGGCCGAGGCCCTGCTGGACCGGTTGAAGACAATTGCGCCGCCTCCTCGGTGAGAGGAGCCGGCGCAAAGCAATTCCCAGAAACTGCGCGGTGCGCGCTTAACCGTCGAGCTCGGCCTCGATCAGGGCCTTGATTTCGGGGTAGGGCTGGTTGGACATCTTGGTGCCGTTCAACAGGAACGACGGGGTCGAGCTGATGTCATCTGCGGTGGCATTTTCCTGATACCAGGTCACCAGCGTCTGCGCCTTGGTGGCGTCTTGCATACAGACATCCAGCTGTTCGTTCTCCAGTCCGGCCAGGCGACCGATCTTTTTCAGCTCGTCAACGATTTCACCCGGCCCACCGGCACGGGTCCATTCGGACTGTTTTTCAAAGATCATATCGGTGATGCCAAAGAATTTCTCCTGGCCACCGCAGCGCGCCACCATCGACGCCCAGAGACCGAAGCGGTCGAAGTAAACCTCGCGGTAGACGAATTTGACCTTCCCGGTCTCGATAAAGTCCGCCTTGAGTTTCTTGTAGGAATCCGCGTGGAAGCTGGCGCAATGCGGACAGGTGTAGGAGGCATACTCGATCAGCGTGACCGGTGCATCCTCGGCCCCTTGCGCCATTTCGACGATCGTAGAGGTGTCGATGTCGGCCGCATCGACGGCTTCCTGCGCTTCGGCCATGCCGACGAGGTCCAGATCCAGCAGACTGGTTTCACCGGTGCGGGTCATGTAAGTGTTGATGGCATAGGCACCAGCGGAAATGGCAACTGCCGCGCAGATACCGGTCATGAGACGGGTCATTTCTACCCCTTTCGAGTTGTTTTTTGTCGTGTCAGTACATTGCGCCCAAGCCGTTCCAGGGCCGCGCGCAGCTCTTCGTTCTCAACGCCTGTGGTTCGTTTCTGTGCTTCGGCGATGTCTTCTGGCGCGGGCTCAACGGGCGGGCGCACTTTCGGCGCATAGCGAAAATCAACCTGGCCTTCGGAAAACCCTATCGGGGCTGTCTGGGTGATATGCAGCTTTGAAATCGCGTTATACCCATAGACCGCATTGACCTTGTCGCGCAGGGCGGTTTTTTGCATTTCGAGCATCGGCGCATAGGCCCCGGTGGTCAGAACCGTAAGCGTCGCCCCCATGCCGCCGCGCCCATAGCCGACCTTGACCGGGCGGGCCATGGCGGCCAGTTCCGGGCCGACGATCTCTTCCCAATGGGTCAGCAGCCGGGACACGGCAAAGCCACGGCTTTCGCCGGCCTTGCGAATCTGGTCGTTCAGCAAGGAGCCTGTGCGTTTGAAACCGCGTGTGGTGGGTCGTCTGAATGCCATGACTGTGGTTTTGCGTGACTGTTCGCCCTATTGTAAAGGGCCGGCGTCGAGAGACCAGCCAAACCCGTGACCAAAGGATAAAGAATGCGTGACCTCGCTCACTCCGCCGATGCGCTGAGCCGCGACTTGCTGGACTGGTACGATGTGCACGCGCGGGCGATGCCCTGGCGTGTCGCCCCCGCCGACCGGGCGCAGGGCGTGATCCCCGATCCCTATCGCATATGGCTGAGCGAAGTCATGTTGCAGCAGACCACGGTGGCCGCTGTCAAAGACTACTTTGAGCGGTTCACCCGGCGCTGGCCGACCGTCACCGATCTGGCGGCGGCACAGGACGCGGATGTCATGGGGGAATGGGCCGGGCTTGGCTATTACGCCCGTGCCCGCAACCTGCTGAAATGCGCAAGGGTCATCAGCACGGAGCGGGACGGCAGGTTTCCGGACAGCTACGAAGAGCTGATCGGCCTGCCCGGTATTGGCCCTTATACGGCCGCTGCGGTGGCGGCGATTGCCTTTGACCGCCCGGAAACGGTGCTGGATGGCAATGTGGAGCGGGTCATGGCCCGCCTGCATGATGAACACGCGCCGCTGCCGGGGGTGAAACCGATCCTCAAGGCCCATGCCGCCGCGCTGACGCCGCAGCATCGCCCCGGCGATTACGCCCAGGCCGTGATGGACCTGGGCGCGACGATCTGCACGCCGAAGTCGCCGGCCTGCGGGATATGCCCCTGGCGCGCGCCCTGCCGCGCCCGCACCGAAGGGACCGCAGCCGACCTGCCCCGGAAGACCCCAAAGAAACCCAAACCCACGCGGCATGGGATTGTCTATATCGCCCGGTCAGAGTGCGGTGACTGGCTGCTTGAACGTCGCCCCGACAAGGGGCTTTTGGGCGGGATGCTGGGTTGGCCCGGCACGGACTGGGAGGCGGCCCCCAGCGAGGCGGCACCCTTTGATGCCGACTGGACGCCCGCGCCTGCCGAAGTCCGGCACACCTTCACCCATTTCCACCTGATCCTGCAAATCCGCACCGCCACATTGCCCGCCGGGTTTGTCACAGAGGCAAACCAGGAACTGCTGCGGCGGCACGATTTTCGCCCCTCCGACCTGCCGACGGTCATGAGAAAGGCCTATGATCTGGTGCGGGACACCCTGTGCTGAACTGCCCTCTTGGGTTGGCCGCTGAACCGGTCTAGGCTCCGGCTCAAAGCCTTTGACCTTGCGGAGTTCCCCCCCCATGGCTCAGTTCATTTCTGCAGAACATTTGCGTGGCTGGCGTCATGCCATGCCGTTCTGGATGTCCCTTGCGCTGTTGCCATTGGTCTGGATCGCCGGGGTGTACGGCGGGTGGTGTATCCTGTTGCCCCCGCTGGCGACCTGGTACCTGTTTGCGGCGCTTGACGGGGTGCTTGGGCTGGAACTGGACAACGCCGATCCGCAGACCGCCGAGTCCGATCTGACCTGGTACATCCGCCTGACAACCTTTTGGGTGCCCCTGCAATTGCTGACCCTGTTCGGCCTGATCGCCTATGTCAGCCAGAGTGCGCATCTCGACAGTCTGGAAAAATTCGGGGTGTTTTTTGGCATGGGCGTGATCACCGGCACGATCGGCATCAACTATAGCCACGAGCTGATGCATCAGAGCAACCGGCTGGAGCGCTGGATGGCAGATATCCTGCTGGCCTCCGTTTTGTATTCGCATTTCCGCTCTGAACATCTGCTGGTTCACCATCGCTATGTCGGCACCCCGCGCGACCCAGTCAGCGCCCGCTATAACGAAGGATTCCACCGCTATTATCCCCGCGTTTTATGGCAATGCCTGACCTCAGCCTTTCGGGCCGAAGCCGCCCTGTTGCGCCGCAAGGGATTGCCCTGGTACCACCGGCGCAACCCGTTCCTGCGGTACTGGGCCCTGCAGGCCGGAATGCTGGCGCTGGCACTTTTGCTGGGCGGCTGGACCGGGGTGGCGCTGTTTCTCGTGCAGGCGGGGGTGGCGATCTGGCAATTGGAGCTGGTCAACTACATCGAACACTACGGGCTGACCCGCAAACACCTGGGCGAGGGCAGATACGAGCATATCAAGCCCCACCATTCGTGGAACGCGGCGCAAAAGGCATCCAACTGGCTTCTGATCAATTTGCAACGGCACTCCGATCATCACTACAAGCCGGATCGGCGGTTTCCGCTGCTGCAGAACTATAGTGATGCGGAGGCCCCGCAATTGCCGTTTGGCTATCCGGTCATGACTGTGGCGGCGATGATACCGCCGCTCTGGCGTCGGGTGATGAACCCGCGTGTGCGACGCTGGCGGCAACGCTATTATCCCGAAATCACCGACTGGGCGCCCTATAACAAGGCGCACAACCCGATGCCCCGCTGACGCGGCCAAGGCAGGCCGGTTCCGGGGGGATCAGGACGGGCGCTGCAGCGACCAGACCGACATCACGTCAGAGAGGCCGCGAATTTCCTGGTCCGGGTGAAAGGTAAAACCCTCCAGCAACACATCCGCCTCACCTTCGGACTGAACCTGCGTGCAAAGCGCGTCGCTCATGGCGATCCGGGCATTCAGCCGGCGGGTCATCGCCTCCAGCCGCGAGGCGACGTTAACCGCCGTTCCGATCACCGCATATTCCAGACGGTTGGCCCCGATATCCCCCTGGACCGTCTCGCCAAAATGGATGCCGATGCCGGCCTTGATCTCCGGCTCGCCGCGGGCGACGCGGTCACTGTTCCACTGTTCCAGTTCCCGGCACATGGCCCGCGCGCAGGCCAGGGCCCGAGAGGCGTCCTTCTCTCCCGGCAGGGGCGTGCCAAATGTCGCCATGAGACCATCGCCGAGATATTTGTCCAGGGTGCCGCCATGGCGAAACACTTCCTGTTCCATGCGGCCGTGAAAGCCGCGCAAGAGTTCGATCACCTTGACCGGATCCTGATCTGCCGCAAGTTTGGTAAAGCCGACGATGTCGATGAACAGGACCGCGATGTTTTCCATCCGCACCTGTTTCAGCGGTTCATCGTTCTGGCACAGCTGATCAACCACATTCGGCGAGAAATACCTGGACAGGTTGGCCTGCTCGCGCGCCAGCTCCGCGTTGCGTTCCAGCATCACGTAGAACCGCCGCGTGGATTGCGCCAGAATCGCCGCGACCATCAAAAAGATCATCGCCTCCTGAATGCGGAACCGGAAGCCGACATCATTGGGATCAAACATCTCCATCACATGCGGCCAGTCCGCCAGGGTGCTCTGCATCAGCTGGCCCAGCTCTTCGTTCGGGGTCATGAACAGCCAGACCAGAACCGCCCCGCCCAGCCAGATCACGCTGGCCCAGATGCCAATCC
This sequence comes from Tritonibacter horizontis, assembly GCF_001518015.1. GTDB lineage: Bacteria > Pseudomonadota > Alphaproteobacteria > Rhodobacterales > Rhodobacteraceae > Epibacterium > Epibacterium horizontis. Next base: position 305,752 of record NZ_LPUY01000008.1, on the reverse strand, counting down.
CCAACACGGTGCGCCAGCTATAGGCGAGCGTCCCGGTGGCAAGGATGAGGTAGAAATACATGAAATTGTCGTACCGATAGTTCATCGGCACCGAAATGTCCTTCATGTCCAAGGGGTTGGGCGCGACCATGCCGATTGTCATCAGCGTCAGGTCAAGCATGATCAACCCGACTTCGGCGCTGGATCGTCCGACGCGCGCGAAACGGCGAATAAAGAAACCATTGACGCAGAGCACCGCCAGCAACCCAACATAGTAGAGCTGTGAGTAATGCGGATAGGAAATCACCAGAAAGACCGCGACGATCGGCATGATGATCCAGCGCGCCAGAACCGCCATTTCCACCCCGTGGCGCTTGTGCTCCTCCAGCGCCTCGCGGATGTATTTCCTGTCCAAAGCCGCATCCTGCAGGATCGGATCTTCGGGACGACGGGCTGGTGCCACCGGTCCGGTTATGGTGGCCTCGGCCATCCTGCCTTCTCCTTTGTGTCTCGATCAACTCTGCCTTGCGAACGTAAAATAGGCAGCTGCCCCGCAAGTTGCACGCGCGATCCCTGATTTAACCCAAAAAACCCCGCCGGAAGGGCGGGGCAAGGTGCGACGCGCCGTGTCATCCAGCGGCGTGCCGTCGGCGTTCGATTGGACGAGACCTCAGGTTTCAGGCCTGAAGCTCGGCCCTGATCTGTTGACGGAGAACATCAATCGGGACGGTCTTGCCTTCCCGTTTGAAGCACCAATAGGTCCAGCCATTGCAAGACGGCGCATTTTCCAGATGGGCACCGACCTGATGGATCGAACCCTTGATATTGTCGCCAATCAAAGTGCCATCCGCCCGGACCTTGGCCTTGTGCCGCTGGTTCATCGAATAAAGCTCATCGCCGGGGCGCAGCATGCCGCGCTCGACCAATTGCCCGAAGGGGACACGCGGCTCTGCCCGTTTGGAGGCCGACACCTGCAGCGCGTCGCGGTCAAATTTGCGCACCGACCGGATCCGCTCGTGCGCGACCTTGCGATAGGCCTCTTCGCGCTCGATACCGATGTATTCGCGCCCCAGCATCTTTGCCACCGCGCCCGTTGTGCCGGTCCCGAAGAAAGGGTCCAGCACCACATCACCGGGGTTGGTCGATCCGACCAGAATGCGGTGCAACAGCGCCTCTGGTTTCTGGGTCGGATGGGCTTTTTCGCCGTTGGCATTCTTCAGGCGTTCATGGCCGGTGCAGATTGGCATGACCCAATCGGACCGCATCTGGATCCCTTCGTTCAAGGCCTTCAGCGCCTCGTAGTTGAAGGTGTATTTGGCGCCTTCTGATTTCGACGCCCAGATCATCGTCTCATGGGCGTTGGTGAACCGCTTGCCACGGAAGTTGGGCATCGGGTTCGATTTGCGCCAGACCACGTCGTTGAGGATCCAGAACCCTTCGTCCTGCAGCGCCGTGCCGACCCGGAAGATGTTGTGATAAGAACCGATCACCCACAGCGCGCCGTTTGGCTTCAGGATGCGCCGGGCTTCTTTCAGCCAGGCTTTGGTGAAGTGATCGTAGACACCGAAACTGGAAAACTGGTCCCAGTCATCGTCGACCGCATCGACCTTGGAGTTGTCAGGACGGTGCAGCTGTCCTTTGAGTTGGAGGTTATAGGGCGGATCCGCGAAGATCATATCGATCGAGTTGGAGGGCAAACCCGCCATAACCTCGATACAGTCGCCATCTAGAATCGTGTTTAACGGGAGCGCCGTTGCGGCGCCCGTCGTGATGGTTTTGTTCATTTGCTCTGCCTCGATAACCACGGCGCTTATGCACTCATTCTGGTTGTCCACAGGATGAGTCATCCCGGATTCGAGGTCAATTTGTTTTTTGAATCAGTGATCTGCGGTTCACTCTTGATACAAGATATTGTGCACCGGTTTAAACGACCGTCTATGGTGAGGGGTGACCCCCAGTTTCACTAAAGCTTCACGATGTTGTTTCGAGGGGTAGCCTGCGTTTTTCTCCCAGCCATATCCGGGAAACTGTTGCGCTAAATCCACCATGATCCGATCGCGGCATTCTTTTGCAAGGATCGAGGCCGCGGCAATCGACAAGGATTTGCCGTCCCCCTTGATGACGGCCTCGGCGGGGATCGCCAGATCACGAGGGATCAGATTGCCATCCACCAGGAGGAAATCCGGGGGCGGATCCAGCGCCTCAACCGCCCTTTGCATCGCCAGATGCGACGCCCGCAGGATATTGAGCTGATCAATCTCTTCAACGCTGGCGTGGGCGACGGCCCAGACCGCCCGCGTCTGGATCTCCGCCTCGGCCAGGGCGCGACGCTTTGCGCTCAACTTCTTGGAATCGTTCAGACCGACCGGGAGGTTGTCGGGGTCCAGGATAACAGCGGCGGCGGTGACTGGCCCGGCCAGGGGGCCGCGGCCAACTTCATCGACGCCGGCAATCCGCAGATAGCCCCGCGCCCGCGCCGCGTCTTCCAGCAAAAGATCAGGATCGTTCATGCCCTCCACAAAGCGGATCTGCACCGCCAAGGCAAGAGGGACAGAACGTCCGGACGCGGGCAAACCATCCCGCGTCCAGCCTCGCATGTCGCATGTCGCCTTGGTGCTCTCAGCCGCGCACCAGGCGGTAGCCCCGGCGTTGCAGACAGACCGGATTGTATCCCCGCACCTGCTGGTGGCGGTTGTCCAGTTGCACAAAGCAGGCGTCGGGCAGATCCGAAGCATGACGATACGTGTGGCGCAGGCAGCGCGCGCCAAGCACGGAGCGATCCTGCCCCCAGGCCCGCACGGTCCGAAGACATTGGGCAGGCAAATCATATCGGCGCACGCTTGGCGGCAGCGGCTTGGGCTTTGGTTTCGGCTGCGGTTTCGGCGTCACATGCGGCGGGCGATGGCGATCCTTGTTGTGGTCATGGATCGCGGCGCCGATCAGGCCGAGCACAGCAAGGCCCGCGATAATCTTGCCGACATCCTGGCTGTCTGCCCGCGCCGGAGCCGCCGAAACCCCGGCGACCGCGACCGATGTCGCCAGGATGAGAGCAATGAACTTGCGATGGAAATTACTGGGGCGTGCTGTCCGGTGGGTCATCTCAATTCTTCCTGTCTGATGGATACAAAACCGGCTGCGGGCAACCGGATGTACCCAGCCTGGTTTCCCCGGCTTCAGACAGGCAATATCGGCGGCGTGTTATCGGATATCACCGCGACATACCGGTGTTGATATTGAATACCCGCGCCGATCCTTCCATGGTTCCGGCATGAGACACATGACACGCACCCTCTCCCTTGTTCTGCTCCTTGCAACGGTTGCGCAATCTGCCGTCGCTGCGGACTGCTATGCCGATTACAAAGCCAAGCAGGACAAACCGCTGAAGCTCCATTACGGCGTAATGCAGCTGGCAGGCGACTGCTCGAAACCCGCCGCCGGGAAAGAGATCGCCAGACGTTTGAACGACGCAGGCTGGACACTGTTGAGCGTCCAGTCAATCTTTGGCCCCGATGGCCTCGACAAAAGGAAATCGGATGCCGGATCCTACTTTCTCCGTTTCTGAAGTGCGCAACGCCGGTGCCCGTGTGGTGGCATTCGGGATCGCCGCCATTGTGCTTCTGCTTGGTATTGCCGGGACGGTTCTGTTGCTGACCTTGCCTGACGCCAATGCGTTCAACGCCCGGGTGGAACGGCTTTTTGTCGAAACGGACCTGACCGGTCCGGCCGAAATCCGACTGCTGGAGATACTGGCCCAATCCGGCACGGCCTTTGCCGACACATTGGCGAGCTACCGGATGGTGATCTTTGTTCTGCTGGTTTTTGCAACTGCCATGATGATTGCGGCGCTGGTCGTGCTGGCGATGCTGGTGATGCTGAACCGGCGCATGGCGCAGATTGAACGGGCCGGCATTCAGGTCACGGAGCTGCTGATCAGCCGCGAGGAAAACACCGTCTACCTCAACAACATGGGGTTCAAACTGACCCAGGCGGCGATGGAAACCCTGGCTGTTCTGGCGGAGGCGCGGCTGGATGACGATGTGCTTTCAGGGGCCGAGATCGAAGCGGTGGTGACCGGTCGCAACAGCACCGATTGCGAAGAGGCCGCCGGCGCGACACGAATCAAACGCCTGCGCGACACGCTGGGCAACCAGATGATCAGCGAATTGCTGGTCAAGAACATTGCCCGAAAGGGCTATGTTCTGGCGATCAACAAAGACGTCATCCGGATGGTCTGAGGTCGCGTTCAGGGCGGGCGCAGCCTGGCCAGCAACCGCGCTGGCCGCAGCCTTTCTGCCCCAACGCGGTGCGCGGCGTCATCCCAATATTGGCCGTTGCGCGCGACGACCGGGTGCCGTCCCACAGAAGTGAGCACGGAAGGGGTAGAAATTTGTCCTCCCTGGCCCCATCTTAGGTCCATTCTTATAGCTTGAGCACACCCTCATGAACATTCAGGTCAAGCCGCGCAGCGGCTATGGTATACTCGTGGAGCAACTGGACGGTCCCGTTGCTGCCTATCACGGTGACACGTTGCTCGCGCAGAGCAACCGGGCCAAAGTGATGTATGAAACCCGGCTTGATCCGGTGGTTTACTTCCCCAAGGACGATCTGCTGGTTGGCCTGGACCAGACCTGCGGCAAGACGACGTTTTGCCCGTTCAAGGGCACCGCCCATTTCCGCGATCTGATTTTGCCATGCAAGACAGAGCTTTCAAATGCCGTCTGGAGCTATGACGACACCCTGCCCGAGGCGCATCAGATCCAAGGGCATATCGGATTTGTGCCGGACATGCTTGACCGGCTTGAATTGGGTCACAACCGGCTGCAACCGCCGGATTATGGCAATATTTCCGGCCCCTTGGTCGATTGGCTCCTGCGCGAAGCCGCCTTTCTTCCGACCCCCGAAGACTTCACCCTGGCGCTTGTGGACAAGCTCCGCGAACAGGGACTGCCGATCAGCCGCCTGACCATCCTGGCCTGGGCCCTGCATCCCCGCATCGCCGGCCATCACTATCTGTGGGAACGTGGCGAACCCGGGGTCAAAACGTTTTCACCGTCCTACGAAATCCATGAAAAGCCAGAGTTCAAGAACTCGCCCCTGCGGCATGTGTCCAGAGGGTTGGGAGGATTGCGCTATCGGTTGACGGGGAATGTTCCCTCGGAAGACTTTCCGATCCTGAAAGACCTGCGCGACAAGGGCGCGACCGATTACGTCGCGATGCCGCTTCCGTTCTCGGACGGGCGGATCAATGTGCTGACCGCCGCCTCGGATCAGCCCGAAGGTTTCAGCACCGCCGATCTGGGGCTGATTTTCGAATGCTCCGCTGTGATCGCCCGTTTCTATGAGGTGTTCATGCAACGCGAAAACGCGCAGGCAGTTCTGGAAACCTATGTCGGCAAACGCTCCGGCGCCCGGGTTCTGGGCGGCAACATCCGGCGCGGCGATGGCGACGAGATCGACGCCGCCATCATGTTCTGCGATTTGCGTGGATCGACCCTGCTGGAAGAAAAGCTGAGCCGGGAAAAATATATCGGCCTGCTAAATCGGTTCTTCGAGACGACATCGGATGTGGTGCACGCCCATGGCGGCGAAGTCCTGAAGTTTATCGGCGACGCGGTTCTTGCGGTCTTTCCGGCGGGGCAGGACCCCGCAGAAGCCCGCGCCCAGGCGCTTGCGGCGGCACGGGCGATTGTCGCCGCCTTGGCGGAAATCGAACCCTGCCCGTCCCTGCCCCATTTGGATTGCGCCATCGGCATTGCTTCCGGGTCGGTGCTTTATGGCAATATCGGCTCGCAGGAGCGTCTGGATTTCACCGTTATCGGCCAGGCCGCGAATATCGCCGCGCGGCTGGGCGATTATGGCAAAGTCTCGGGCCATCGCATTGTTGTATCCCGTGATATCTTGACCGAAACGGCAAACGTGACCCCGCTGGGGCATGTGAAATTGCACAATGTCAGCACCCCGGTGGAGAGTTTCGCGATCGCGGCCGACATCTAGACCGCCGTCATTGCCACGCTGGCAGCTGGCATCATCTGGTGGCGTCTGACCGGCCTGATCCGGCTTGCGAACTGCGGCGGCCGCCCCCGATGTATTGGCCGGGCAGGACATGTGCAGGCCGGGAACCGCTGCCAAGCCCTGGCCGTTTCGTTCCAATTTGCAACATTTTCGCCCCCTGCCCTGCCTCTGGATCGGGTAACAGATTAACGAATTTGTTGCGGTTGTCGGCATAGTTTCGACTGCGTTCCGCCAGTCACTAACCAAGCCGAGTATCGAGTTTTCATGCGTCCAGAAGTGATCAAGACCATCGTTCTGTGTGGCGCACTGCCAGTCATGGCCAGCCTTTCCCTGGATATGACCTGGCCAGACTGGCGCTGGATGAACTATCCGACCCATGCCGCGCTGGAGGCTCTTGGCACCGTCTCGGCCTTTGCCATTGCCGCATTCATCCTGATCCTGCTGCGCTATGGGGAGCTACAGCGGCCCTATGTCTGGATCGCCGCCGGATTGGCTGGCATGGGGGTTTTGGATGGCATCCATTCGCTTCTGCATGTCGGTCAGCCCTTTGTCTGGACACAAAACCTGGCAAGCCTGTTTGGCGGGCTGATGTTTGCCGCTGTCTGGCTGCCGGAGCGCTATACCCCAGACCGCCAGGCGACCGCCCTTGTGCTTGGCAGTGCCGTCTGTGCCGCCGTCATCGGGCTGATCATGCCAGAGCCCGCAACACCCCTCCCCGCCAACCTGTCAGAGGGTTTCTTCGCGGCCCTCCCGGCGGTGTTGAGTGTGGTCGGCGGGATCGGGTTTCTGTCCGCCAGCGCCTATTTCCTGCTGACACCAACGGACAGTGGCGATGCGGCCAGGGCTGTCTTTTCCACCTATGCCTTTCTCTTTGGTGTCGCCAGCATCCTGTTTGAGATCTCGACCCTTTGGGGCGCAACCTGGTGGCTGTGGCATGGGCTCCGAGCGCTGGCCTATCTCGTTGCGTTCAGGTACTTTTTCGGCATCTTCAACGCCCAGATGCAATCGCTGAAATCGACAGAGGATCGCCTGCAAGACGCCCTGGCGAATATTTTCGAGAACACGTCAGAGGGCATTCTGATCATCGATCATGCGGGGTTTGTCGGCAACGCCAACGCCGCCGCACAGACCATGTTTCAGCATGACCTCGAAAGTTTCAGCAGCCAGACGCTGGCGGATGTGCTCCCCGACATCGCTGGGCTGGACCCGACCCAATGGGCCGAGGCCCCCACCATCGACGGCTTGCGTCACGATGGCACTGCTTTCCAGGCCGAAGCCTCGCTCAACCCGCTCCACGCCGGTGGCCCCTATTCGCATTTCATCATCGTGCGCGACATTTCAGAGCGTAAACGGGCGGAACAACAGGTCTTCAACCTGGTGGACAAGTTGCAGGCCTCCAAGATCGAACTGGAACGCTCCAATGCGGAACTCGATACCTTTGCCTATGTGGCATCCCACGACCTGCGCTCACCGCTCCGAACGATCCAGAACGCGGTGCAATGGCTTGAGGAAGACCTGACAGAGCATTTCACCCAGGATACCCGCGATACGATGGACATCATCCTGCGCCGAACCCGCCGGATGGAGCAATTGCTGGAAGATCTGCTGCTGCATTCCCGTATCGGACGCAACCCTTCCAGCTCCGCATTGATTGCCGGCCCGGACCTCATCCGGCTGGTGCAGGATCTAGTGCCCCAAAAAGACGGCTTTCGCATTTTTGCCGACAGCACGTTTGATGAGATCCTTGTCGAGAAAACACCGCTGTTGCAGATCCTGCTCGGCCTGGTTGGAAACGCGATCAAGCATCACGACGGAACCTCGGGCTCTGTGTTTCTGAGTGTGAGCGAAACCGAAGACGCGCATGTTTTCACCGTCACCGACGATGGCCCCGGCATACCAAGCCGATACCATGACAGAATTTTCGAGATGTTCACGACGCTGCAACCCCGGGACAAGGTCGAAGGCAGCGGCATGGGGCTTGCCATCGTCCAGAAGTATGTCGACGTGGTCGGCGGCGCCATCTCGGTCTACTCCGAAGGACGCGGCTGCCGCTTTACCCTGACCTGGCCCAATGCGCAAACCTCCCGACAAGAACTTGACCGCAGCGCCTGACCCCAACCGAGCCAGATCACTTGTGACCATCAGACGTGACGTATCTCTTTGATTTAATGGTGACCCCGGCAGGATTCGAACCTGCAACCTGCCCCTTAGGAGGGGGCTGCTCTATCCAGTTGAGCCACGGGACCATCGCGAAACCCGATAGCAAATCGTCCCCGATACCACAAGCACGACCCGCGATCTGCGAGACCCATTGTGTCGCATAGCAGGACTGGCTAACTTCATAGCAACAAAGCAAAGAGGCCAAGCACGTGACCAACGACAACAAGCGCCCGCTAACGCTGCGCGACGTCTCCGATGCGACGGGCGTGTCTGAGATGACCGTCAGCCGCGTTCTGCGAAACCGGGGTGATGTGTCTGAAAAAACACGACAAAAGGTCCTGGGCGCGGCCAAGGAGCTTGGCTATGTGCCAAACAAGATCGCCGGGGCATTGGCCTCCAAGCGGGTCAACCTTGTGGCGGTCATTATTCCGTCGCTGTCGAATATGGTCTTTCCCGAGGTTCTGACCGGTATCAATCGGGTTCTCGAAGATACCGTTCTGCAGCCTGTTGTCGGCGTCACGGACTACCAGCCGGAAAAAGAGGAAAAAGTCCTCTATGAAATGCTCTCCTGGCGCCCGTCCGGCGTCATCATTGCGGGGCTTGAACATACCGAACCCGCCAGGGCCATGCTGGCAGCATCCGGTATCCCCGTGGTCGAGATCATGGACACCGACGGCAAACCGGTCGATGCGATGGTCGGCATTTCACATCGCCGGGCCGGGCGCGAGATGGCCCGCGCGATCCTGAAGGCGGGCTACAGTCACATCGGGTTCATGGGGACCAAGATGCCGCTGGACCACCGGGCGCGCAAACGCTTCGAAGGCTTTACCGAGGCATTGGCGAAAGAGGGAGTCGAGATCGAGGATCGCGAATTCTACTCGGGCGGGTCGGCTCTGGCCAAGGGGCGCGAGATGACGCAAGCCATGCTGGAACGGTCGCCAGAGTTGGATTTTCTGTACTATTCCAATGACATGATCGGCGCGGGAGGGTTGCTCCATTTGCTCGATCAGGGGATCGACGTGCCAGGTCAGATCGGGCTTGCGGGCTTTAACGGAGTAGAGCTGCTGGCGGGCCTGCCCCGCCAATTGGCCACGATGGATGCCTGCAGACGCGAAATTGGCATGAAGGCGGCGCAGATCATTGCAGCCCAGCTCGAAGATTCTCCCGCGCCGTTTGAGAAACACGTCACGTTGACCCCAACGATCAGCTACGGCGATACGCTGAAACGCCGCTAGGCGGGGCGTTGGTCCGCAGGATGTGAAACGCGCAGACCGCTGGTTCTGCGCGTTTTCTTTTTGCGCGATGGCGTCAGTAGAGCCACATCAGCGGCAACAGCGTGATCACGGGGAACAGCACCAGCAGGATAACCCGCAACAGGTCCGAGGCGACAAAGAACATCACCGCTTTGTAGGTGTCGACCATTCGTGACTTTGGATCCATCGCATTGATGACAAAGAGGTTCATACCGACAGGGGGCGTAATCAGCCCGACCTCGACGACGATCAACGTGAGAATACCGAACCAGATCGCGACGTATTCCGTTTCCAGCCGGTTGGCGATGCCACGGGTGACACGGATACCGAGCTCTTTCATCTGGTCGCGGGTGAGTTCACTGCCGGTTGCGATCGCGTCCTGAATGGACGCCAGCATCTCGGCCCCCATCCCCTCTGGCACGCCCAGACGGAGCACCTCCATCGCCGCGTCGGCCTGCATCGCGGGCAGCGACACCAACCCGAAGTCCATCGCTGAAATCACCGGATAAAAGATCGGGATTGTCAGGAGGATCATCGACAGGCTGTCCATCAGACAGCCAAGCAGCAAGTAAAACACCAGGATCAGCGCCAGCACCACCCAGGGGCTGAGGCCCTGCCCCACGACGAAATTTGCAAGTTCCTGCGGGACCTGGGTCAGCGCGAGGAAGCCGTTGTAAAAGCCTGCCCCCAGAACGATAAAGAAGATCATGGCAGTTGATCGGGCCGTGATCATGAAGCTTTCCGTCATGGACCTGCGCGTCAGGCCACCGTTCAGGAAGGCGATCAATCCGGTTCCGAGTGCGCCGACGGCCGCACCTTCGGTTGGGGTGAACCAGCCCGCATAGATGCCGCCAACGACAAGTCCGAACACCAGCAGCACCGGCCAGACCGCGATCAACAGCGCGAACCGCTGGCGCCAGGGGATCGCAGATCGCGTGCCCGCGCTTTCGGGAAAGAGGCGGACGTAGACGGAGATGGCGATCACATAGCCGATGGCCGCCAGAATGCCCGGAATGAAGGCCGCGAGGAAAAGCTTGGCGATGTTCTGTTCAGTCAGGATGGCGTAGATCACCAGCACCACGGATGGCGGGATCAGGATGCCGAGCGTCCCGCCGGCGGCAAGGGTCGCCGTGGAAAATCCGCTGGCATAGCCGTAGTTTTTCAACTCTGGCAGCGCCACGCGCCCCATGGTGGCAGCCGTCGCAAGAGAGGAACCGCAGATCGCGCCAAAGCCGGCACAGGCGCCAATGGCGGCCATGGCCACACCGCCCTTGCGATGGCCGATGAAACCTTCCGCGGCCTTGAACAGGGCAGAAGACATGCCGCCCAGCGTCGCGAACTGCCCCATCAAAAAGAACATGGGGATGATCGACAGCGAGTAGGATGAAAACGTGGAATAGGTTTCGTGTTTCAGGCGCCCAAAGGCGACGACAGTATCGCCGGTGACCATCACCAGCCCGCCGAGGCCGACCAGGAACATGGCCAGCCCGATCGGCACGCGGATAAAGATCAGTGCCATAAGAACCGGGAACGACCAGATGCCGATTTCAAGCGCGCTCATGACTTGGTCTCCTCGACACCGTCCCAGATCCGTATTTCGCCTGTGAACGCCTCATAACTGCGGACCCATGCCATATAGACCCCGACAATCGCTGCAACCACAGCGGCCACCAGGCTGGCGGCATAGGCCCACCACACGGGAAATTCGAGAAGGAAAGAGGTCTCTCCGTTTTGAAACTTGCTCAACGTGCCAGCCGCCAACCGCCATGCAATCAGCAATAGCACCAGCGCAAAAACGATCTCGGTGCCCATCCTCAACAGCCGGTTCACACGGGGAGACAGGTTGGTGACAAAGACATCGACCGACGCATGCCCCGCGGTGATCTGGCACAGCGGAATGAACGAAAAGATGGCAAAGGCGACCCCTGCTTCGACCAGCTCGAAGTCACCGTTCACAGGGCCGATACGGGCCGCAAGCCAATCGGCGAGCTGCGGCATGGTCGCTTCCATCCAGTCGCTGTGGAAAACGCCGTTCAGCAGTCGCCCGGCGATAGAGACACAGGTCAGAAGTATCAGCAGCGTCAGCACGGCGCATCCGATCATCGCCAGGGTCCGTGCCAGCGCGGTCATGTAGTTGTGCATGCCTTTGCCCACCTTTGTAATCTCAGTATCCTTGCATGCGACGGGGCCCGCGCTGCTCAGGCAAGGCGGGCCCCGTCAATGGAGGTGTCGATCAGTTCTGATACTGCGGTGTGTATTTTTCGATCAGCATGTTGGCTTCGTCCAGAAGCGCCTGCCCATCGATGCCGCGTTCAGTCATATCGGCCAGCCACTGGTCATAGATTGGCTGCGCGCGTTCGCGCCAAACGGCTGTTTGCTCTTCGCTGAGGCTGATTACATTGTTGCCCAGATCCAGCGCATTTTCACGCGCGGGCAGGTCCGCATCCGCCATCGTGCCACCGGCAAAGACAGACATCTCCAAACCGGAATTGTCGTCGATCACCTGCTTGAGATCGTCAGGCAGGCTGTCATACTTGTCCTTGTTCATCGCCAGCACAAACGTGAGCGTGTAAAGGGCGCGCCCCTCGAATTCGGTGTGGTTCTCGACGAGTTCTGGCACCTTGAGCGAGGTGGTGACCTCCCATGGAATGGTGGTGCCGTCGATCACACCCTTGGACATCGCCTCCGGGATGGCTGGAACCGGCATGCCGACGGGCGTGGCCCCCAGCTCTGTCAGCAGCGCGTTGACCGACCGGGAGCCGCCGCGAATTTTCATCCCCTCAAGATCCTCGGGCGTCTCCACCGGGTCCGAGGTATGGAACATGCCCGGACCATGCACCCAGCCTGCCAGGATTTTGAAATCCTTGAATTCCGTATCCAGCCAATGCGCTTCCATCATGTCCCAGTAGGCATGGCTATGCGCCCGGGCGTTGGTCATCAGGAAGGGAAGTTCGAAAACTTCGGTCGAAGGAAACCGTCCGGGTGTGTAGCCGACAACGGTCCAGACGATATCCGCAACCCCGTCCTGAACCTGATCGATGAGTTCTGGCGGCTTGCCCCCCAATTGCATCGACGGGTAACGGTCGATCTGAATGCGATCACCCGATGCGTCTTCGACCTTGTCAGCCCAGACATCAAGGATCAGCTTGGGCACATTCGCCTGGGCGGGCAGGAACTGGTGCATCTTCAGTGTCACCTCCTGCGCCGCGACGGGCAGCACGCCCATGGTTGACACCGCCAGCGCCGCTGCGGCACCAAGAATTGTTCTGCGACTGGTCATGCATTTCCTCCCTTTGACCGGGAACCTTTGCAGCTCCTCCGCGCCAACCATATCCTATGTCACTGGAATGTCTTGCCCGATTTTGGGGCAGACCCCATCCGGACAAACGCAGGTTTGGCAAGGCTCCCGTGCTCAGGGCTATTAGACGCTTTTGTAACTATCAACGGAAGACAGGATGCAATTTTGTGACGCGCGCAATCGTGGAAGTCATTGATCCGGCACGGGTCAGGTCGTGGCCCCGACACAGGCGTTTGGAACGGAGCCTTTCATCCAATGGATCGACAGATCATCGGCCGAAATCGGTCGGCTGTAGAGAAACCCCTGCGCTTCGGTACAGCCCAAGGCGATCAATCGGCTTTCCTGGGTCCGGGTCTCGACACCTTCGGCAATGACATCAATGCCAAGGCTGCGGCCCATCGCGACAACCGCGGCAACGATGCGGTCATCTTTGACATTGTGGGGCAGGTTCGTGATGAACCGGCGGTCCAGTTTAAGCCGACCAATCGGCAGATCCTTCAACAATGACAAAGAAGAATATCCGGTGCCAAAGTCGTCGATTGCCAGACTGATGCCGATCTCATGCAATTCGCGGATCAGCTCAAACGACGCGTTCATCCTCGGGAAAATTGTGCTTTCCAAAATTTCGATTTCGAGGCTGTGCGGATCGACACCGTGACGCGCCGTTGCCGTTTTCAGATCGGTCGCAAAGTCCGGGCTCAGCAGCGAGATCGCCGACATGTTCACCGAAATCTTCATCGGGGTGTAGCCCCGGTCTGTCCAACGGCCGATCTGGGCGCAGACCTCTTTCATCACGAATTGATCAATTGCGGCGGCAAGCCCGACGTCCATCGCCAGCGGCACAAATCCCCCCGGCAGCAACAGCCCCTTGGTCGGGTGCTGCCAACGCAGCAGGGCTTCGGCACCGACACATTGGCCGGTGCGCAGGTCAACCTGCGGCTGGTAGTACATGGTCAGCTCACCCGCCGCGATCCCGCGTTGCAGGTCATTGACCAACTGCGCGCTTTTCTCGCTGCGCTGCTCCATTGCCTCCGCATAAAAGGAAACCTGCCCACGACCCGCTGTCTTGGCATGACAAAGCGACGCCTCGGCGGCCTGCATCAGACTGCGACGGCAAATGCCATCCTTGGGAAACTGAGCAATTCCAATACTGGCGCTCAGCCGACAGGCCAATCCATCGACAGCCACATCCTCGCTCAGCGCGGTGGCGACCTCCTCGGCCAATTGGCTGAGCAGGCTGGGATCGGACACATGTTCGACCAGCAGGATGAATTCATCATCACCGATGCGCCCGACCTTGAGGTTCGGCCGGGCGATCGAACGCAGGCTGCGGGCCAGACGCGCGAGCACCTGATCGCCGACCTCATCGCCAAAAATCGCGTTTATGTCCCGAAACCGGTCCAGATCAATGACCATAAGCGCCAGAGATCTATTGGTGGATTGCGCGCGCGCGATGGCACTGTCGATTTCGGCGTTCATCGCCTGCCGATTTGGCAACACGGCCTGACTGCTGGCATGCAGGCTCGGCTTGCGGTTAAACTCGGCCCCGGCTTCCGGCTTTTTCTGGCGTTGAGAATGAAATTCGTAAGTCGCAGTCTGGTCTGCGTCTTTGCGCGCGGTGACCAGGATCACATGCGCTTCTGCCGCGCCACTGGGGTCAAGCGTGCGGGTCTCTCCCGACCAGGATCCAGAGGATTTCGCCTCGACCAGGACCCCTTCCCAGAACGCCTTTCCAAACCCCATTTTGTGCAACGCCCAAATGGGTCGCCCAAGGATTTGCGACAGGTTCAGATCAACATCCTTCTGGAACCGTGGATTGGCGTCGATCACCCGCGCCTCGGCATCCAGAAGCGCAACGCTTTTGAGATCCTCCGGCGACAGGCCAGCCCCTTCGGATATGGCAGCGGGTTTCATCCGGACGCGGCGGATGCGCTTTAAAACCTCGGCGATCAGAAAGAACAGAAACACTCCCGCACAAAAGACATACAGAAGGTTCACAGCAGCAGGCAGCGGCGACAGAAACGCCTCGTCAAACGAAGACTGAGAGGCAAAGGAAGGCGGATGCGGCACAGCGTCATCGAACTGCTCCGTCTGCGTGTCCAGCCTGTTTGAAAATTGCGCGTGTCCAGCCTGAGCCGAGAGACCAACCGGCAAACTGACAGCGAAAGATCGAAGTGAGAAATCGGCAATTTCTCGTGATCTCCGCTTCCAGAAGCGCCGCATGATCTCCTCCCCCCGCCAAGCTAAGGTTAACAAAGCTTAACAAGCCGGGAGGGTCTGTCAATCATAGCTTGATCCTGACTGCGAAAGTTCAGCTATTTTATTGATTTCTTTCCTTTTCGCAGTCTGCACTTTCGTATTTTTTATGACCGCTTAGACGTCAGGAAATTGACCTGAAGGCTTGCGCTGGAACGGTGGGCGCGGTGTTGAATTATTATTGACTGATCAATCAATAAACACTAGATGTACGTTTCAACGACCACGTTCAGCTTGCCTCTCGACGCCGATAGCTGACAATTTCCAGCGCGAGACGCCCGGCGAACCAAATACCTCGTTTCCCTGACGTCTCGGAACGACCGAAAAATCTGGAAGGTCTCGCATGCCAACGCCGAACATATTGATCATCATGGTTGACCAGTTGAACGGAACCTTGTTCCCGGACGGCCCTGCGGAGTGGCTGCATGCGCCCAATATCAAGGCGCTGGCGGAGCGCTCGACGCGGTTCAGGAATTGCTACACCGCCAGCCCGCTCTGCGCGCCGGGGCGGGCCAGTTTCATGTCCGGTCAGCTGCCCTCTGCCACCGGCGTTTACGACAACGCTGCTGAATTCGCGTCCTCCATTCCCACCTATGCGCACCACCTGCGGCGGGCGGGCTATTACACCTGTCTGTCGGGCAAAATGCACTTCGTCGGGCCGGACCAGCTGCATGGGTTCGAGGAACGACTGACCACAGATATCTACCCGCCAGACTTTGGCTGGACGCCGGATTATCGCAAGCCGGGCGAGCGGATCGACTGGTGGTATCACAACATGGGCTCGGTTACCGGTTCTGGTATTGCCGAAATCTCCAACCAGATGGAGTTCGACGACGAGGTCGCCTTTCACGCGACCCAGAAGATCTACGATCTGGCGCGCGGCAAGGATGCCCGCCCCTGGTGCCTGACTGTCAGCTTCACCCACCCGCATGATCCCTATGTGACCCGCAAGAAGTACTGGGATCTCTATGAAGATTGCGAGCACCTGATGCCTGACGTCGGCGATCTGGGCTATGACAATCAGGACGCCCATTCCAAGCGGATCTTTGATGCCAACGACTGGCGCAACTTTGATATTTCCGACGACGATATCCGGCGGTCTCGGCGGGCCTATTTCTCCAACATCTCCTATCTGGACGACAAGATCGGCGACGTGATGGAGGCCCTGCGCGCGACCCGTCAGGAGAAAGACACCATCGTGCTCTTTGTCGCTGACCATGGCGATATGCTGGGCGAGCGGGGGTTGTGGTTCAAGATGAGCTTTTACGAGGGGTCGTCCCGCGTGCCGATGATGATCGCCGCGCCCTCGATGACGCCCGGTCTGGTGAGCGACCCGGTGTCCAACCTGGATGTCTGTCCGACGCTCTGCGATCTGGCGGGCGTCAGCATGGACGAGGTGATGCCCTGGACCGCAGGAGAGAGTGTCGTACCGCTTGGACAGGGTGGCGTGCGGACAACGCCGGTTGCGATGGAATACGCCGCCGAAGCCTCTTATGCGCCGATGGTGTCGCTCCGGCAGGGACGCTACAAACTGAACTTGTGCGCATTGGACCCGGATCAGCTCTTTGACCTGGAGGCCGACCCACATGAGCTGACCAACCTCGCAGGCTCTGCCAACCATGCCGAGGCAGAAGCGGCCCTGAAGGAGATCGCCGCAGCGCGTTGGGATCTGGACCGGTTTGACGCCGATGTCCGCGCCAGCCAGGCCCGGAGGTGGGTCGTCTACGAGGCGCTGCGCCAGGGGGGATATTTCCCCTGGGACTACCAACCCCTGCAAAAGGCCTCCGAACGCTACATGCGAAATCACATGGACCTCAACGTCGTCGAAGAAAACGCCAGGTTTCCAAGGGGCGAATAACCCGTGCTCCCGATCTGGCAACGAGGGCCGCGTGCGCAACCGCACGGGTGACCGACGCGCCCTCCGTCAGTTCAGTGTGTTGCCCCGGCTCTGCGGGGGGGGGCGTGCTGCATCCCGGCGAGACACCCCGCCGGGACCTGCGCGTTTCGCTCAGATCAGATCGTCGAACGCTACGGTCTGGTCCGCAAAAACCAGCAAATCTATATCGACCAACCGGTCGCGACCTTCATAGACGCCATCCGCACCACCGTCTGCCGCATCCGTAACGATCAAACGGGTGACATCCTCGTCTCGGTACTGGTCAAAATAGATCATTGTCTGGAAGCTGAAATCGGCAAGATCACCGTCAAAATATGCCCGATCCCGTGGCGCGCTGCCGCCGTCATCTCCGCCGCCGCCAAAGATGTCGTCATCGCCGATGCCGCCGTACAACCGGTCGTTGCCATCGCCACCGATCAAGGTGTCATAACCGTCGCCACCATACAGAACGTCGCGCCCATCGGAGCCGAACAACCTGTCATCATCGTCTTCGCCCAGAAGGGTGTCCTGACCAGCGCCGCCATAAAGGGAGTCATCGCCTGTCCCCCCTTTGAGCAGGTCATCGTTGCCCATGCCCTGCAGCCGATCCATGCCACCTTTGCCGACCAAGACATCCGCCCCGTCGCCCCCGTTGAGCGTATCGTCGCTGCGCGAGCCCAGCTGGATATCGGCAACCCGGACCGTGAGGTTGTCAAAAGACGCAAATGCGGTCTCGGCCCACAACTCTGTCCCGTTCCCGCCTTTTTTCACAACAACGCTGCCGCCATCGCCGCGGGTGAAGTTGAAGGCATCGATATTCCGGTTAAAGTAGGCGTAGTCCTGTCGCGGATCGTCGCCAAACAGATCCTGCGCCGTCAACGCCTCATCAAAGATCTGCAGATCACTGATCGTGCCATCAAAATAGCTGTGGATGTTGTCCACCTCACCCGGCATATTGTTTTTGCCCGCAGCACCAACGATGAGGGCTTCGGTGTTCTGTGTCAGATCAAAGGCGATTTCCGTATCGTAGGCGACCCGGGCGCCGTTCAGGTACACTTCGACCCCATTTTCGCCAAAGCTGAGGCTGAAGTCATAGTCCTCGCCGACCGAAACGGCATTGCGCGTCACAAGGTAGTAGCTGTCGGTCGCGTCCTGGAACCGCACAACAAGCTTGCCGGTCATGTCGAGGTCAACAGACAGGTGGCCCCCGTCGCCATTGTCAGAAGCGTCTTTGGAAATCAGCCCCTGGTATCCGGACAGGCTATCGACGGTGAACCGGAATGCGATGGTGCCTGCGGACAACGCCAAGTTGTCGGTGTGGTCAAACACATAGGCCGCGCGGTCCTCGGCAGAAAACTGCTGGAGCCCGGTCAACCCAAAAACGCGATCACTCGCCCCTTGATAGCTGAAACCGTCAGAGTTCAGACGGCGTGATCCAGGCGCGGAAATCGTTCCCGCCTCGGCTCCATAGTCAAGCGGCGCAAGCGCCTCGTCCAGATCGTCGATTGTACGCACGATGCCATAGGCCGGGCCGGCCGTATGTTCGATATCCGACATCCGCACCAGATCGCCATATACGGTGATTGTGCCAAGCCGGTCGTCGTTATGGGCGCCGCCGTTGTTGCCCTGATCGGAGTAGAGTTCGATGACCGAGTGGTCCATCACACCGTTGCCATCGGCGTCGCCATAGGTGATCGAGGCGATCTGCGTCGTGTGCCCTTCAATCACCAGGCGGTCGCCTTCTGCCCGGCTGTAGTCTTTGACCACATCGTGACCCAGAACATCGACCCAGTGGTCGTGCAGATTGTCATTTTCCCCGGCGACCCCGTGCCAGTTGATCGTGCCATCCGCGCGGGTGTGCTTTTCAATAAAGCGTTCCTTGGCATTGATCAGGGTCTGGAAATAAAAGATGTCCGCGCCCTTGCCGCCGATCAGAAGGTCGTCCGCAGGAATAGGTTGATCCGGGTAAAGCTTGCCATCTGTCAACTCGTTCAGCGGGTCGCCTTCATCGCGATCCGGGTCGTAATAGATCGCCCCTTCGCGCCCATCTGCGCGGCTGATGAGCAAATCGTCGCCGCCGCCGCCCCGCAACGTGTCCTCGCCATGGCCGCCGTCCAGCACATCGCGGCCGCCGCCACCGACGACGACATCATTGCCATAGCCGCCTTGCAGGACATCTGAACCGCCCCGGCCCAGAACCTTGTCGTCGCCGCCACCGCCATTGAGGCCATCGGCCTCACCGGAGCCCCGAAGCCGGTTGTCGCCCCCGGTGCCCATTTCCATGTTCAGACCGCCCGCGACATGGCCATGATGGTTCACGCCGTAATCCGCGAGGATGTCGAGAAACGTATCGCTGGCGCCGTGCAATTGGCCAAAAACCGGTGCAAGGGACGCCATGGCTGCAGCCATCTGTGCCGACATCATCATGCCGGCAGAGGAGTCTGTCGCGACTGCCAGTTGTTCCGCACTGTCGAGCTGGCGATCAAAAATCATGACATCGCCAATCGTCCCCTGGAACAGGGAATGCGCATCGTCATCCTGGTCCGACCGCCAGGACCGCGTGCCGCCAACAACGATGTCATTGGTGTTGAGTTCGATACCCTGTTTGAATTCCGGGTCTGCGCCAACCAACCGACCATCAAGCCAGATCATCAGCCCGTCGTCCCCGAATGACAGTGATACGTGATAAGATTGCTGCGGCGACAACAGCACCTCAGGCACCCGAAGGTATTCCGTTTCGCCGCCCCCCGACTGGGTCACGACAAGCGCGCCATCCTTGACCCACAGCGTAAAATCACCATCGGTCTCTCCGTTTGCGTCCTTGGACACCAGGGCAACATCCCCCGGCAAACGGTCCATGGAAAAACTGAGCGAGATTGTTGCCGATCTCAGGGCATAAATATCAGAATGTTGAATATTAAGTAGGTCGTCCTGTGCACCGGTCAGAGTACGCTGGGTTCCATTGGAGTAGATCGGATTGGGCGTAGTCACCGCCATGTTCAGGTTCTCCTTGCTCGGCTGAGGTCGCATTTGCGGTTCTACCGCGCAATCTCGTAGTTATCGTGGCAGCAAAACGAAATCTCCCGCCGCGCCGGACTATAAGCGGAAAATTGCAACTACATTCTAAATGTCTGAAACTAAGGAGAATGACGCTGTAGCTAAAATTTTAGCGGTGCAGATTGTGGCGAGACTGCGGCGAAAACTTGCCACAGCGGGCGAAAATGCGCCGATTTTGCGGGTTCCTGCCGCAATTCCGACAGGGCCGAAACGCAGCTGCTCAACCAGGAGGTACTACCAATATCTGCGAATGCTTGAAATTTCATCGCTTTGGGCTGGCGCACCTCGCTGATTGATACTCAACCACAGGACGTGTCCGCCAGGCCTCGGCCAAGATCCCGCTTCAGCACGGGGCAGACAAAACAAAACGTGGCCCGCAACAGGTGCGGACCACGCTCGATTTTTTCTGGCAGGATGCTTTAGAACGGGCTTTCCGGGAAATAGAAATCCTTGGCATTTTCCGGCGTAACGCGCTGGCTGCCGATGATGAACCGGCCGGTCACAGGGGTATCAGAAACCATGGCCAGGGCCGTCAGTTCGATCGCCGTGGCAATCTGCGCGGGCGGATAGGTCACATTGATCGGCAGCTGAGGATCACCATCCATGATGCGTTTGATGATTTCCTTCATGCCGGCACCGCCAACGACCCACATTTCCTTGTCGCGACCAGCCTGGGCAATCGCTTCGAGGACACCGATGGCCATATCGTCATCCGACGCCCAAACCGCGTCGATCTTGTCGTACTTGGACAAGAAGTCTTGCATCACGTTGAAGGCATCATCCCGGTTCCAGTTTCCGTGCTGCATGTCCAGCACGTTGATGCCGCTGCCTTCGATTGCTTTTTCAAACGCCTCGACACGCTCATTGTCGAGCGTGGTCGGAATTCCGCGCAGAACAACAATGTCGTCGCCCTCGCCAAGTTGCTCGACGAAATATTCGCCGGCTTCACGACCAAAACCCGGGTTGTCGCCGGCAACATAAAGATCCTCGATCCCCGGAACAGACAAGCCCCGGTCAACGACGGTGACCCAAATGCCCTGCTCCTTGACCGCCTGAACCGGCGCTGTCAGGGGCTCGCTTTCGAACGGCAGCACAACCAATGCGTCGATATTGCGGGTGGCAACCATGTCTTCTACGTCGTTGACCATCTTGCCCGCATCGCCGGATGTCGCGAGGACAAATTCCAGCTGCGGATAGGTCGCTTCCAGACGCTCAATCGCTTCCCGCGCATGAAAGTTCAGACCCCCCATGAATCCGTGGGTCGCTGAAGGGATCGCGACGCCGATGGTGTAGCTCTCATCTTGCGCGGCAACTGCGCCCGCACTTGCGAGCCCTGCAACCAGCGCCGCACTCTTCAGGAAATTCCTGCGTATCATGTCATTTTCCTCCCAAAAATAGCCGTTTAATCGGCCGACTTGCGTCCCCGCTGCAGAACAACAGCGAGGATCACGATCACACCTTGGATCGCACCGTTCAGATACGGGCTGACGATCGAGGCGAGATTCAGAATATTGTCTATCAAGCTGAGGATCAGGACACCGGTCACGGTGCCCCAGACGCGGCCCGATCCCCCTTTGAGCACGGTGCCGCCGATAATCACGGCTGCAATCGCCTCAAGCTCCCACAGGACCCCGGTAGACCCCGAAGCCGATCCCAGGCGCGGCACATACATGATGGTTGCCAGCCCGACCAGCATCCCCAGGAGCACATAGGTGCCCATGCGAATCCGGTCGACCTTGACCGCGGAATACCGCGCCACCTGTTCGTTCGCGCCAAGCGCGGCGCAATACCGCCCGAACGGCGTATGGCGCATTGTCAGTTCTCCGAGAATGGCAACCAGTGCAAAGACCAGGATGGGCCAGCTGATGCCAAGAAGGCCATCATAATAGACGGGCCGGTAGAAACTGCGGGCCGCGTAATCCAGCGACAGGGTGCCACCATCGGCCAGCCATGTGGTCAGGCTGCGATAGATCCCCATCGACCCCAGCGTCACAATAAAGGCTTCGATCCCGACCTTCGATATCAAAAACCCGTTTAACAGGCCGGCCGCCAACCCTGTCACCAGGGCCACCGCCATTCCAGCAAGCACCAGCGGAACGCCGATCCCAAGCACCGGTATCAACGCATTCATCGCCAGGATCATCACACCGGCGACAAAGGCGGCCATTGACCCGACCGAAAGATCGATGCCGCCAGCGGTGATGACAAAGGTCATGCCCACCGCAATGATCCCGATAAAGGCGGAGCGGGCCAGAACGTTTGTCACGTTTCCATAGCTCAGAAAGTTGCTGTTCAGGAACGCGCCCAGCAGAATCAAGGCGACCAAAGCCAGGACCGGGCCAAGGACATGCAGGTTCACTTTGCGCTCACGCACCGGGTTCGGGGTGGCTGTCGTCTCAGTCATGCGGTTTCCTTTTGATCTTCTGCGACGCCCATCGCCAATCTCAGAATTGCGTCTTCACTAATTTGAGAACCGGTCAGTTCGCCGGCTATATGTCCACGTCCCATCACGACAATCCTGTCCGCCAGTCCGATAACCTCCGGCAGTTCGGACGAGATGACGATGACGCTCTTGCCACTGCGCGCCAGCTCGGCGATGAAATCGTAGATTTGTTGCTTGGTGCCGATATCAATGCCGCGGGTCGGTTCGTCGATGATGACAATCTGCGGGTCTGCCAGCATCGTCTTGGCCAACAGCAATTTCTGCTGATTGCCCCCGGAGAGGCTGCCGACCGCGACGGTCCGGTCCTTGGCGCGGATATCAAACTCCTCGATCGCCTGATCCAACGCGCGCTCCTCGGCGACACGATCTATTTTCAGGCGACCAAACCGCTCCAAGGCCAGCAAGGTCAGATTTTCCCTGAGCCCCTTCCCCAGCAGAAGCCCCTTTTCCTTCCTGTCTTCGGTCAGATAGGCCAAGCCCGCCTTGCGCGCCGCCTGAACAGAACCGAACGGCACCGATTTGCCATTGACCTCGAGCGTGCCTGTCGCGGCACGCAAGCCGGCGATGGCTTCCATCAATTCGGTCCGCCCCGCCCCGACCAGGCCGGAAAATCCGAGAACCTCGCCGCGCTTCAGGCGAAAACTGGCCCCTTCCACCAGCCCCGGCACGCTGACATCCCGTGCCTCCAACACCACATCCGGTTGGGGGGTTGGCTTCTGCGGAAAGAGATCGCTCAACTCCCGCCCGACCATCGCCTCTGCCATGGCATTTTCACCAAAACCCTCTGCGGCGCGGGTCAGGATATGGTGTCCATCGCGCAGGACCGTCACCCGGTCCGCGATATGCTGCACCTCGTCAAGCTTGTGCGAGGTGAAGAGAACGGCTGTTCCTTCTGACCGCAGGCGGTCAATCTGCTCCAGCAGGATTTCTGTTTCCCGGTTGGTCAGCACCGCCGTCGGTTCATCCATGATGAGAACCTTGGCGCGCCGCCCCAATGCCCGCGCGATTTCCACCATTTGCCTGTTCGGGACCGACATGTCCTGAATGCGCGTACGTGGATCGACGTGGCAGTTCAGACGGGCAAGCAGGCTGCGCGCTTCCTCCAGCATGGCGCGATGATCCAGGAAAATGCCGCGCCGACGTTCCCGCCCGAGAAAGATATTCTCGGCCGCGGACAATTGCATGGCGAGGTTGAATTCCTGATGGATCATCAGAATTCCTGCATCTTCGGCGCTTTGATGGCCGTTGAATTCGACAGGTTCGGATTCCAGTTCCAATCGACCGCCAGAGGGCGACAAAAAGCCCGCAAGAATCTTCATCAATGTGGATTTTCCGGCGCCGTTTTCCCCGATCAGCGCGTGCACTTCACCCGCACGCAGGGAAAAAGGCACGCCATGCAGCACCTGGACCGGCCCGAACCGACGTGAAATTTCAACGGCCTCAAGAACCGTCGGCGGCTCCCGACCCGACGCCACAGGTATAGACCCGGCCATGGCCGGGGTCTGTCGTTTATTTGCCGCCATTCTCCTCCCCACGCTCTTGTCGAGCGCGCTCCCTGGTTGTAGGTTGGCTGTAATCGTTTACAGGAGCACCTTTGCAAAAACCGTAATCGTTTACAATAGTTTTTCGATGAGGCATTCTGGGCGCCGTCAAAGGAAGGTCCATGGACAAGAAAATCGCCACGATTCAGGATGTTGCCGCAGAAGCTGGCGTTTCAACGGCAACCGTCAGCAGGACCTTGTCAAAGCCTTCGGTGGTCGCCGAAGCGACTCGGGAGGCTGTACTGGCTGCCGTAGAGCGGACCGGCTATCGGATCAACGCCACTGCCTCGAACCTCAGGCGGCAACGAACCGGGAGCGTCATTGCCCTTGTTCCCAATCTCGCCAACCCGTTTTTCTCGCAGATTCTGGCCGGGATAAACTCTGTTCTGCACCCGGTCGGCTATGGGCTTTTGGTTGCTGACACGCAGGCTGGGCCAAATCTCGATGATCGTTTGTCAGGCTACCTGCAGTCCGGCATGGCGGACGGGCTGATCCTGTTCGACGGCACCCTGCCGGTCGAGCCGCTGACGACACCAGGCCGCCCACCGGTGATTCTCGCCTGCGAGTGGATGGATGACGACCTGCCGTCGGTGCGGACCGAAAATGCCCGTGGGGCCTCGCTGGCGGTGACTCACCTGCTTGAAATGGGGCACAGGCACATCGGCCACATTACCGGCCCAAAGGGCAATGTTCTGTCGCAAACCCGGTTGAGCGGCTACGTTGAAACCCTGTCGCTGCACCAACACGAACAGCGTGACGACTGGATCTTTGACGGCGATTTCAGCATGGACTCCGGTGCGGCGGCTGCCCAGAAATGGCTACAGCTGAAAGACAGGCCCACGGCCTTGTTCTGTGCCTCTGATGAGATGGCGATTGGTTTCATGGGGGCGGTACAGCATCAGGGCATCCGGGTGCCGGAGGATGTCTCTCTCGTCGGTTTTGACAACATCGAGGTAGTCGGTCATCTGTCCCCTGCCCTGACAACGATCCGTCAGCGGCGCACGCAAATCGGCGAACAGGCCGCTCGTCTGCTGCTGGACATGATCGAAGCCGGCACATTGACCGGCGTTTCAGAGATCATCGAGGTCGAACTGATCTGTCGCGACAGTGTGGCCCGCATTCCAACCTAGGTGGACGAAAAAAGGCCGCGCATCATTTGCGCGGCCTCCCACAAGGGTCTTTGAACAAAGCACCAAAGCCAGATCAATGCTCACAAAGCGGCGTTGAACAGCTCTGTCAGGTTCTCTTCGGTCAGCGCAATCGGGTTACCGCCGCAGCTCGGGTCGATGATCGCGCCCTTGACCAGGTCCGGGATCGACGCCTCTGTCACCCCGAGATCGGACAAGGACCGTGGAATGCCAAAGCTGTCGTTGAACGTCTGGACAAAGGATTTGAACCCGTCAAACCCACCCTCGATCCCGAGGTAAGCGGCCGCCGAATTGAAACGATCCGCGATTGCCGGGGCATTGAACGCCAACACCGCAGGCATACAGACCGCATTGGTGGTGCCGTGGTGCGTGTTGAAATGGGCCCCGATCGGGTGGCTCATGGCGTGGATCGCGCCAAGCCCTTTCTGAAAGGCCGTCGCCCCCATGGCCGCGGCTGACATCATTTGCGCCCGTGCCTCGATATCGGTGCCATCCGCATAGGCCCGGGGCAAATAGTCCTTGACCAGCCGCATGCCCTCCAGCGCCATGCCCTGCGACATCGGGTGGTAATGCGGCGACGAAAACGCCTCGACACAATGCGCAAAGGCATCCAGGCCGGTCCCGGCGGTGATGAACTTTGGCATGCCCACGGTCAGCTCCGGATCGCAGATCACCACGGTCGGCAGCACTTTGGGGTGGAAGATGATTTTCTTCTGATGGGTCACGCTGTCGGTGATGACCGAAGCGCGCCCGACCTCAGAACCGGTGCCCGCTGTCGTCGGCACCGCAATGATCGGCGCAATTGCATCGGCATCAGCCCGCGTCCACCAGTCGCCAATGTCTTCGAAATCCCAGACCGGACGGGTCTGACCCGCCATAAAGGCGACCATTTTGCCAAGGTCCAGACCCGAACCGCCACCAAAAGCGATGACGCCGTCATGCCCACCCGCCTTGTATGCCGCAACGCCGGCCTCCAGGTTCTGCTCGTTTGGGTTCGGGTCGACCTCGGAAAAAATCCCACGCCCCAGCCCGGCCGCCTCGAGAATATCGAGCGTCGACTGTGTGACAGGCAGGCTGGCCAGCCCTTTGTCGGTCACAAGAAGCGGTTTCTTGATGCCCGCCTGAGCACAGGCTGCCGCGAGTTCCTTGATCCGGCCAGCGCCGAACTTGATTGCGGTCGGATACGACCAATTGCCGGTGAGAGACATGGATATTGCCTTTCGTCAGTGGCCCGCAGGCCAGAAATAGGGGGAGAGACCGAACCTGTAGGGGTCCGGAGACGCGTGTCAGCCCGTCACCTTTTTCAGGTGATAGGATTTTGGACGGGTCAGGTTCTGATAGCCGATCACCGACAAGCCGCCACCGCGACCAGTGTTCTTGCAGCCGGTCCAGCACAGTCCAGGATCCAGATAGTCGGCCCGGTTCATGAACACGGTCCCGGTCTCGATCTGGTCGCCCACCGCCTCCGCGCGCTCCAGATCCTTGGTCCAGATCGACGCCGTCAGGCCAAACTCGCTGTCGTTCATCAGCGCAATCGCTTCCTCGTCCGAAGCAACCTTCATGATGCCGACGACCGGGCCAAAGCTCTCGTCGCGCATCACCCGCATCTCATGGCTGACATTGGTCAGGATCTGCGGCGTCAGATAGGCGCCGCCATCATCTGCCGACATGGTATCAATGTGGGCCACGGCGCCCTGCTCTACCGCTTCGGCGATCTGGTCACGCACCTCCTGGGCAAACCGCACATTGGCCATCGGGCCAATCGTGGTCTCTTCGTCCAGCGGATTGCCAAGCCTGTACCCGTTGACCACGGCCACCGCCTTTTCAACGAAACGGTCGTAAAGGCTTTCATGGACATAGATCCGTTCGATCCCGCAGCAACATTGGCCGGAATTGAACATCGCGCCATCAATCAGCGTATCAACGGCCGCATCGACATCGGCGTCGTCCATGACATAGCCCGGATCCTTACCGCCCAGCTCGGTGCCAACACCGGTAAACGTGCCCGCAGCGGCCCGCTCCATCGCCTGCCCCCCGCCAACGGATCCGGTGAAGTTCACAAAATCAAAGGTCCTTCCGGCAATCAGCGACGATGTGGTTTCATGATCGAGGAAGACGTTCTTGAAAACATCCTCAGGCACGCCCGCACTGTGGAAGGCCGCGGCCATGCGCTCACCAACCAGCAGCGTCTGGGTGGCATGTTTCAGCACCACGGCATTCCCGGCAATCAGCGCCGGCGCAACCGTATTGATTGCGGTCATATAGGGGTAATTCCACGGGGCGATGACAAAAACCACCCCATGCGGAATGCGCTTGATGTAGCGTTTAAAGGTCGCATCTTCTCCGACCTCGATATCGGCCAGCGCCTCGGCGGCAATCGCAGCCATATGACTGGCCCGCTCGTTAAAGCCACCAAATTCACCGCCGAACCGGACTGGCCGCCCCATCATATGGGCCAGTTCCGGCACGATTTCATCGTTCATCGCGCCCACAGCGGCGACACCCGCCATCACCAGATCGACACGCTCCTGCAACGGGCGCGCCGCCCAGGCCTTCTGGGCCGCGCGCGCAGCCGCAACTTCGGCCTGCGCGGCCTCTTGGCCCAATGTCTCGCGCGTTGCAAAAACCGATCCGTCGATCGGCGAAATACACTTCAATGTCTTGCCCATAGGCCCACTCCTCCGAGGGCGCGTTTCGCGGCCCCGATTTCCTTCATCTTTTCCCAAATACCTCGGGAGCGCGAGGGCTGGCCCTCGCAAACCCCTGCAGCAATCAGGCTTTTTCAATTCCGCGCGCGATCTCGTAATCGGTCACCACGCGGTTGAATTCTTCGATTTCCCACTCGGCCGCACGGGCGTAGTGGGTGATGACCGTCTCGCCAAAGGCCTCTCGCAGCATGTCAGACCCCAAAAGCGCCGCGCGGGCCTCCTGCAGCGTGCCCGGAATATGTTCGCGCGCCTCGCCCGCATAGGCATCGCCTTTGTAAGGCGCCGACAGCTCCAGTTTTTCCTCGATGCCTTTGAGGCCGGCAGCCAGCATCGCAGCTTGCGCCAGATAGGGGTTCATATCCGCCCCCGGCACCCGACATTCAACCCGCACGCCCTTGGTTCCCTCGCCACACAGGCGGAAAGCAGCCGTGCGGTTGTCGACCGACCAGACCACCTGCGTCGGTGCAAAGGTCCCCTTGGCAAAGCGTTTGTAGCTGTTGATGTAGGGCGCCATGAAATAGGTGTAGTCACCGGCATATTTCAGCAGACCCGCCATGTAGTGATCCATCAGCCTGGACTTTCCAAGCGGCGCGCCCTCGTCGAAAAAGGCGTTCTTGCCGTCCTGCCACAGCGACTGATGCACATGCGCGGCAGAGCCGACGCGGTCCTTGTGCCATTTTGGCAAAAAGCTCGCCGCATAGCCCTGCTGATGCGCGATCTCCTTGATCCCGTGCTTGGCCAGCGTGTGATGATCGGCCGTCGCCAGCGCCTCGTCATATTTGACGTTCAGTTCTTCCTGGCCCGCTTCCGCCTCGCCCTTGGACCCTTCGATCGGGATGCCCATGGCACGCAGGTGGTTGCGGATCGGGCGCATCACCGGTTCCTCCTTGGAGGTCTGGAAGATGCTGTAATCCTCATTGTAGTTAGAGACCGGCTGCAGCTTGAACCCATTGCGCGCGATCTCGTCATGGGTACCTTCGAACAGGAAAAACTCCAGTTCGGTTGCCATCACCGGCGTCAGGCCCAGCGCCGCGCAGCGCGCGATCTGCGCTTTCAGCATCTCGCGCGGGGAATGCGCAACCGGCGCGTGGCTGTGGTGGTCAATCACGTCACACAGCACCATGGCGGTCCCTTCCAGCCAAGGAACGGGCCGCAACGTCGAAAGGTCCGGCTTCATGATGTAGTCGCCATACCCGCTTTCCCAGCTGGTCGAGGCATAGCCGTCCGGTGTCGCCATCGCCAGGTCGGTGGCCAGCAGATAGTTGCAGCAATGGGTCTCGCCATCCGCGATGTCGAGAAAGGCCTCCGCGTGGAACCGCTTGCCCATAAGCCGTCCCTGCATATCGACGATACAGGTCAGAACGGTATCAATCGTGCCGTTGCCGATTGCAGTTTTCAGGTCGTCAAAGGTCATGGATACGGGCATGGAGATCTTCCGGCAAAGGTGGAAACTGTGAGACGAGGGCCCGGTCAGGGGCCCTCGCGTTTTAAGTTTGCTCGAACAAGCAAGGCTTAGCCAAAGGTATAGGGCGGGCCAGCCTGACCGATCACATCGTTATAGTCACGGAAGATCTGGACGATCTTGGCGTTGATTTCGCTCTCGCCCGCGATCTCGGTCCAGAACTCCTTGGCGGCCTCTTCGACCTGCACCCACTCTTCCTGCGGGATCGACCGCAGCTTGAGCTTGTCGCCGGTGGCGCGCAGACGTGCTTCGCCGCCCCAATACCACTGGTTGCGATAGGTGTGGCCTGCTTCGATCCCCGCCATCACGATGGCTTTCAGGTGATCGGGCAGATCCGCCCAGACACCCTGGTTCACGAAGAAGGAGCCGATCCAGGCACCGGAGATGTTGTTGGTCAGGAAGTAGTCGGTCACATCTGCCCAACCGACGGTATAGTCTTCGGTGATGCCGGACCAGGCCATGCCGTCCAGCTCGCCGGTCTGCACCGCGACCTCTGCATCCTCGTAGGGGATGGTGACCGGCACAACGCCGAATTTGGACAGGAAGCGACCCGCTGTCGGGAAGGTATAGAGCTTCAGACCTTCGAGATCGGCCAGCGATGTGACCTCTTTCTTGGTGTTGAAGTTACAGGGATCCTGACCGGCGGCAGACAGCCACTGCACACCAACCTTAGCGTATTCCTCGCGCCAGATGTCCGCCAGACCGTATTGGTCAAACAGCACCGGCACATCGAGCGAATGCTTGGTCGCGAGTGGGAAATACCCACCAAATTGCTGCAAGGGTGTCGGCGACGCCATGGAGTCATCGTCAGAATGCACACCGTCAATGGTGCCGCGCTGCATTGCCCGGAACAGCTCGCCCGTGGGGACCAGCTGGTCGGCGTAGAACAATTCGATTTCCAGCTCGCCATTGGCGGCGTTGTTGATGTAGTCAATCGCCGGTTTGGTCACATGCTCGCCCAGGGCGGCGCCGGCATAGGTCTGAAAACGCCACTTGATGGCGGTGTCGGCTTTGACAATTGCAGGTGCGGCGAGCGATGCGGCGCCCCCGACAGCTGCCGTGCGCAGGAATGAACGTCTGGTGGTCATGTTAGTCTCCTAAATGTTGGATTAAACGCTCCGTTGTCGGAGTTCTCGGTCTTATTTGTTGTAAACATATTCCGGCAGCCAAAGGGCGATCTGCGGAAAGATCATGATGATGGCAAGCGCTCCCACCATAATGGCGACGAAGGGCACGATGGAGCGGTAGATGTCCATCAGGGATACTTCTGGTGGGGCCATGGCGCGCATCAGGAACAGGTTATAGCCAAAGGGCGGTGTCATATAGGCGATCTGGGTGGTGATCGTATAGAGCACCCCATACCAGACCAGATCAAACCCCAATGCACCAACCAGCGGCACATAAAGCGGCGCCACGATCACCAGCATGGCCGTATCGTCGAGGAACGTCCCCATCACGATAAAGGACAGCTGCATCAGGATCAGGATCACCCAAGGGTCCAGCCCCAGCTGGTCGGTGAACAACGTATCAATGGCCTTGACCGCACCCAGCCCGTCAAACACCGCACCAAACCCAAGCGCCGCGAGGATGATCCACATGAACATGCAGGAAATCGCCAGCGTTTGCCGTGTACAGACTTCCAGCGTTTTCCAGGTCATCCGGCGTTTCGCCAGCGAGGCCGCAAGCGCGGTCAGCGCCCCGATAGCAGAGCTTTCCACCAGGGAGGTCCAGCCGTTCACAAAGGGCACCATCATGGTGGCGAAGATCAACAAGGGCAGCGCCCCGGCCCAGAGCAGGCGCAGCTTCTCCGCCCGCGGCACGTCCTGCGTGTCCTTCATGGCGGGGCCAAGATGGGGTTGGAATTTGCAGCGCAGCCAGATGTAGACAATGAACAGGGCCGCCATCATCAGCCCCGGCAGAACGCCCGCCAGCCAAAGCTGGCCAACCGGTTGCCGCGCGATCATCGCATAGAGCACCAGCACCACCGAGGGCGGCACCAGAATGCCCAGGGAAGAGCCCGCCTGAATGACCCCCGTCACCATTGTCTTGTCATAGCCGCGGCGCAGCAGTTCCGGCAGCGCAATTGTCGCCCCGATGGCCATGCCCGCCACAGACAGACCGTTCATGGCCGAGACCAGCACCATCAAGCCGATGGTGCCAATGGCCAGTCCGCCATTGATCGGGCCCATCCAGACGTGAAACATCTTGTAGAGATCATCCGCCAGCCGGCTTTCGCTCAGCACGTAGCCCATGAAGATAAACATGGGCAGCGTCAGCAGCGGATACCATTTCATCAGTTTCATCGCGGCGGCAAAGGGGATGTCATACCCGCCCACGCCCCACAGCAACATGGCCGCAATCGCGCCCACGGCACCAATGGCACCAAAGACCCGCTGCCCGGTGAAGAGCATCAGCATCATCGAGGCGAACATGAAGATGGCGATATATTCCTGGCTCATGCGTCACGCTCACTTGGGATGTCGTGCCCTTTGATGCGGGCAATGTCTTTGAAAAGTTCGGAGAAGGCCTGCAGCAGCATCAGAAAGAACCCGAGCACCATGATGGATTTCACCGGCCAGATATAGGGACGCCACGCGGTGGAGGACCGCTCGACAAAACCGATCTCCTCGGTTCCGCTCACCAACCCGCCGAAGAAGCCGATTGGATTGGTCCCCCAATATCCCAGTGAATAGGCGGTCGACCCAATCCCGCCATAGAGCAGGATCGCCAGATAGATAATCAGGAACAGCACGGTGAAGGCATCAAACCAGGCTTTTCGCTGGTTGGTCCAGTTGTGATAGAACAAATCCATTCGCACATTGGACCCAAGCTGGATCGAGTAGGGGCCGCCGAGAATGTAGTAGGTGACCATGGCGAATTGTGCCGTTTCCAGGGTCCAGGGGGACGGAAGCAGAAAGGTCTTTGTGAAGGAAGACCAGAGCAGGACCGCCATTATTCCGAACAATCCCCACATCATGACCCGGCCGATCCGGTAATTTACCGCATCGACAACCCGCACGTAGCCCAGCATGGCGTTGATCATGCAAATACCTCCTCTAGGGTGGTCTTGATCCAGGGGGCAAGCTCTGCCGCCCAGGCCGCTTGCTGCTGCGGCGTGGCAATCAGATCATTGCGGATTTCCAGCATGACATTGAGCAACCCATTGTCGCAGCCATGCAGGTCAAGCGTATGCGCAACCCCATCGCTGGCACTATAGGGTTCGTTCAGGCGCACGTCCCATGTGGTCCCTGCCGGCTTTTGCGCCAGCATCGCCTTGGCGAAACGGTCATCGCGCCCATGCAGCAGGCCCAGCTCTACCGCGCGTTGGGCGCCTTTGAACACTGGCGTAAAGCTATGCACCGTAACCAACAGACGCAACGCGCCCTGTCGCGCGGCGATTTCCGCTGCCAGGGCGGCGCGGAACGGTTCGTATACCGCCTCCACGCGCTGCGCCCGCGCCGCGTCGCAAAGGTCGCGATTGCCTGGAATGTCGAAGATCTCTGATGTGACCGGCACCGCCGTCGGCGACTCCGGCGGGCGGTTCAGGTCATAGACCAACCGCGAGATACATCCCTCGACCATCGGAGCCCCCAGCGCCGAAGCCAGCTGACGCGACACGGCAAGCGCGCCCGGATCCCAAGCGATATGACTGGTCCGCGCGGCCTCATCCAGGCCAAGACCCGTCAGCTCCGGCGGAATCCAATTCGCTGCGTGCTCACACACCACAAGCACCTCGGCCGAAACCACGGACGGGGTCTTGGCAAAGGATGGTCCAAACGGAAGGGCAAATTTGTCAGTGCTCATACTGTAGCATGCTCTTCAGCCTGCTTGCTTCTGTCAATATACTTTCTGTAAAAATCCTTTCATCAAAAGTTGACCTGTAATAATATGCGAAAAATCTGTTCAGGAGGGGCGGCCCATGCCGACGATTGCCGAGAAGCTGAAATCCCGCGAATTAGACCTCACCCGCGCAGAACGTCAACTGTCCGCCGCGATACTTGAAAACTATCCGATTCCCGGCCTGGGCAGCATCACCGAACTGGCCGATCTTGCTGAGGTGTCCACCCCGACGGTCGCTCGCATGGTCCAGAAGCTGGGGTTCTCCGGCTATCCGGAGTTTCAGCATGCCCTCCGCGAGGAACTGCGCGAGATCATCTCCAATCCGGTTGAGAAGCGGGCAGAGCATGCGCCGGCCCTGCCCGAGTCGCATATGCTCAATCGCTATGCTGTGGGGGTCTACGACAATATCCGGGCGACACTGGAAAACGTGACTTTGGCGGAATTCGACGCGCTGTGTGATCTTCTGGCGGACACGGATCGCCGGGTACATATCGCCGGCGGGCGGCTGAGCGGCACGCTGGCGCAAACCTTCTACCTCCACCTGCAGATGATCCGGCGGGACGTTTTTATGATCCCGCCCCGCGCCTCCTGGGCGCATTCTGTTCTGGATCTGCTGCCGGGCGATACCTTGATCCTTTTTGACGTCCGGCGCTATGAAAATGCCACGCTTCTGCTCGCTGAAATGGCGCATGAACGCGGCGTCGATGTGGTCTTGTTCACCGACCAATGGCGCTCGCCGATTCAGAAACTCGCCAAATACACCTTTGCGGCCCGGATCGCGGTGCCTTCCGCCTGGGACTCTGGTGTCGCCCTGTTGCTGCTGGTGGAGAGCATGATTGCCAAGATCCAGGAAGACCACTGGGAAACGGTAAAGGCGCGCACGGACGAGCTGGAAAAGGCCTTTGACCGCACGCGCTTGTTTCGCAAGTTCACCTGAGGTCTGTTCGCCGCCCCTTTGCCGCGCTAGGTTCTGCGCTGATCCATTCGCAAGAGCCGCCCCATGTCTTTGACCACATTCCGCATGTCCGCGCAGACCTGTATCCGAACGCCCGACGTCGCCGGGCTGGCAGAGCTGACCGAGGCGTTGCGGACAGGAAAATCTATCCTGGCCCGGCCCGGAGAGAACCCCATTTCCGCCAAGGCCGAGCCGCAGCAAAAACTCTATTGTCAAAGCTCAGGCTCCACCGGGTTTGCCAAGACGATCCGCCGGGCACCGGAAAGCTGGACCAAGAGTTTCGAGATCGACCAACAGCTGTTTGGCCTGTCGGGTGCCGATACCTTCGCCAGTCTTGGTACGCTGTCGCATTCGTTGACGCTGTTTGCCGCGGTCGCAGCCTGCCATTTCGGGGCAGATCTGGCGATGCTCGGCGGCGCCGGGCCGCGGGCGCAACAGCAGGGGCTGGCAGAGTTTGCCGCCTCAGTCCTCTATGCGACGCCCGCGCAGCTGCGCCTGCTGGTGCGGGCGGCGGGCGCAACCCGCTTGCCATCGCTCAGGCTGATCTTTTCCTCCGGTGGCAAGCTGAACGAAGACCTGCGATCCGCCCTTGGCAGCCTGTGCCCCAATGCGCAGCTCTATGAAATCTTTGGAGCCTCTGAAACCAGCTACATCACCCTTGCCGGGCATGATGTCGCCGCGCACTCTGTCGGGCAGTCCTATCCCGGCGTCGAGATCCGCATTGCCGATCCCGATGCGCAGGGCGTGGGAGAAATCTGGGTGCAAAGCCCCTATTTGTTCGAGGGGTACGCGCAAGGCAGCAGCGCCGAAACCCGCTGGGATCGCGGCTGGCTCAGCATCGGCGAGATGGGGCGCCTTGATGCCAAGGGAAACCTGTTCTCCAGAGGGCGGCGCAACCGGATGGTGACCGTAGCGGACAAGAACGTCTTTCCGGAAGAGATCGAAGCCGTGCTGCTTGCGACACCGGGCGTGGTTGGCGCGGTCGCCCTGGGGCTGCCGGACCCCATGCGCGGGCACCGGGTTGTCGCTGTCATCGAAGGCACGGCCGACGCGGCCACCCTGCGCCAGCGCTGCCGAGACCAGATTGGCGGTCATGCGGTGCCAAAGCACATCCACAGGATCGACAAAATCCCGATGCTGCCAGCCGGCAAACCGGATCTGCAGGCGCTGAGGCAGTTTTGGGAGGAAGGCTGATGCCCCTTATCGTGGCAGCGCGGCGCAGCGCGGTGATGCCAAAAGGCGGACAATTTGCCCATTTAGAGCCACATGATCTGGTCACTCCCGTCCTGAAGGCCTGTCTCGCGGATGTAGATCTGGCCCCTTCGGACGTTGACGAGCTGATCCTGTCAAACGCCCTTGGCGGTGGCGGCAACCCCGCCCGCCTTGCGGCGCTCGCAGCCGGACTGCCCGACCGGGTTGCCGGGCTCAGCATCGACCGGCAATGCGCGGGCGGGTTGGATGCGATCCTGCTCGGCCACGCATTGGTGGCGGCAGGTGTGCATGATGTCGTTGTTGCCGGCGGCGTGGAAAGCTATTCCCGTCGCCCGCTACGGGCGCGCACATTTGCGGACGGACGCACGCCAGAACCCTATGATCAGGCCCGCTTCACACCCTGGGCCTCCAAAGACCCCGATATGGCCGAAGCGGCGGATCAACTGGGACATCGTTTGGCAATCGGACGCGCGGAACAGGACCAGTGGGCACAGCAAAGCCATGCCAAGGCGCGTCGGCATGGCGCGGACCGACAGGCGGAAATTGTTCCGGTCGGAGGTGTCACCGACGATGCCTTTCTGCGCGACCTCACGCCGCGCATTTGCGCCCGCGCGCCGGTCGTCACCGGCAGCATTACCGCTGCGAATATGGCCGTGGCCGCCGATGCCGCCGCCTGTGTTGTCATTGTCAGCGACAGGCGAGCACGAAACCTGAACCGGGCCGGGCTGCGCCTGCTGCAGGGGGCGACACGCGGCAGCGATCCACTGCAGCCAGGCCTGGCGCCACTCGTCGCGATCAAGGAGGTACTGGCGCGCGAAGGGATCGACCCGTATGCGCTCCACCGATCTGAGATCATGGAAGCTTTCGCGGTTCAGGCCCTCGCTTGCATCAAGGGCGCGCAGCTGCGCCCCGACAGCGTAAACCCGGCGGGTGGCGCATTGGCACAGGGCCATCCTGTTGGCGCATCCGGCGCAATACTTGCCGTCAAGCTCTTCCATGGCTTGCAACCCGACGACGGTCCGGCCCTCGCTGCAATTGCCGCGGCAGGTGGGTTGGGCAGTGCGGCCCTGTTCAAGGCCGTGCGCGCCGCGAACTGAAAAAGGGCGCCGTGACACACGGCGCCCTCTCGTCATGATCCGATATCGCGGATCAGTTCAGATCGAAACGATCCAGTTCCATCACCTTGACCCAGGCGGCGACAAAGTCTTTGACGAATTTGCCCGCATTGTCGTCCTGGGCATAAACCTCGGACAACGCCCGCAACTGCGAGTTGGAGCCAAAGATCAGGTCGGCACGGGTGCCGGTCCATTTCGCCGCACCGGTTGCGCGATCACGACCTTCAAACACCTCGCCAACGCCGTCGGTCGCCGTCCATTCGGTGCCCAGATCGACCACATTGACGAAGAAGTCGTTCGTCAACTGACCCTTACGGTCGGTCAAAACCCCGTGGTCACTCTCGCCATAGGTTGCGCCCAGCGCCCGCAGGCCACCAACCAGAACGGTCATTTCCGGTGCCGACAGGGTCAGCAGTTGCGCCTTGTCGACCAGAAGCTCCTCGGTGGAGACCGTAAACCGCGATTGCGCATAGTTGCGGAAGCCGTCGACCTTGGGTTCCATGACATCAAAGCTTTCGATGTCGGTCTGCTCCTGGCTTGCGTCTGTGCGACCCGGCGTGAAGGGAACCGCAACGTCAAAGCCGGCGTCCTTGGCCGCCTTTTCAACGGCTGCCGTGCCAGCCAGCACGATCAGATCGGCAATCGAGACCTGTTTGTCGCCGCTCGCCGTGCCGTTGAACGCAGACTGGATACCTTCCAGAACCTGCAGCACCTTGGCCAGTTTCGCGGGTTCGTTAGCCTCCCAGGACTTCATCGGCTCCAGACGGATGCGTGCGCCATTGGCACCACCGCGTTTGTCCGACCCGCGGAAACTGGAGGCAGACGCCCAGGCGACATAGACCAGCTCCTGAATCGACAGGCCAGAGGCCAGAATATCGGCTTTGAGCTTTGCGATATCCGCATCGTCGATCAACGTGTGATCCACGGCGGGAACCGGATCCTGCCAGATCAGATCCTCGGCGGGAACGTCCTTGCCAAGGTAACGCGCCTTGGGGCCCATATCCCGGTGGGTCAGCTTGAACCAGGCGCGCTTGAAGGCGTCGGCAAACTCTTCCGGGTTCTCGTGGAACCGTTTGGAAATCGGGCCATAGATCGGATCCATGCGCATCGCCATATCGGCGGTGGTCATCATGATCGGGACCTTCTTGCCGGATCCGTCAACCTCTGGGGCGTGGTCCTCGTCCTTCAGGTCCTTGGCATGCCAGATCCAGGCGCCCGCCGGAGATTTGGTCAGCTCCCAGTCATAGCCGAACAGCACATCGAAATACCCCATATCCCATTGGATCGGGTTCGGTGTCCAAGCGCCCTCGATGCCTGAGGTGATGGTGTCGACGCCCTTGCCGGATTTATGCGACGACAACCACCCCTGGCCCATTGCCTCGATCGGGGCCCCTTCTGGTTCGGGGCCGATGGCCTCGACCGGACCATTGCCGTGGGCCTTGCCAAAGGTGTGACCCCCTGCCGTCAGCGCAACGGTTTCCTCGTCGTTCATCGCCATACGGGCGAAGGTCTCGCGGATATCCCGCCCGGAGGCAATCGGATCCGGGTTGCCATCAGGGCCTTCCGGGTTCACGTAGATCAGACCCATCTGAACGGCCGCCAGCGGATCTTCCAGTTCGCGGTCGCCGGAATAGCGCGCCAGCTCGTGGTCGGAGGTGGCGAGCCATTCGTCTTCGGCGCCCCAGTAGATATCTTCCTCGGGTTCCCAGACATCGGCCCGACCCCCGGCAAAACCGAACGGCTTCAGCCCCATGGATTCGATGGCGCAGTTGCCTGCCAGGATCATCAGGTCAGCCCAGGACAGGGCATTGCCGTATTTCTTCTTGATCGGCCAAAGCAACATCCGTGCCTTGTCCAGATTGCCATTGTCCGGCCAGGAGTTCAGCGGCGCGAACCGCTGCGTGCCGGTGCTGGCACCACCGCGACCATCGGCCGTCCGGTAGGTCCCGGCAGAGTGCCAGGCCATGCGGATCATCAAGCCGCCATAGTGGCCATAGTCCGCCGGCCACCAGTCCTGACTATCGGTCATCAGGGCAAAAAGATCGTTTTTCACCGCGTCCAGGTCGAGCGCCTTGAAGGCTTCAGCATAGTCGAAGTCTTCGCCCAGCGGGTTCTGGCGCGCCTGATGTTGATGCAGAATCGCCAGATTCAGCTGGTTCGGCCACCAGTCGCGATTTGAGCGACGACCGTGATTTGTGTTGGCTCCGGAAAAGGGGCAGCCTGTGGCGCCGCTGTTTTGTCCGTCCATGTCTTCCTCCAGAATAGGTCCGTGGTGGGGACTGAGTTTCAGTGTGGGTCTACCGACGAGAACGCCTGCTTGGTAGCACGAATCTGCCGCCGTGGAATCGACCCTCGGGGACTTCTTACCAACAATTCAGAATTATTCTAAGTTGCGTTTTATGATAGTTCCGATAGGTTTTTCCTATGATGAACATCACCTTCAAACAGCTTCGTTACTTCGAAGCTCTGACCCGGCATGGCCACTTCGGGCGCGCCGCGGATGACTGCTCGATTTCCCAGCCTGCCTTGTCTGTTCAGATCAAGGAGCTGGAGGAAACGCTCGGGGTGGTGCTTTTTGAACGCAGCGCGCGCCAGGTACGGCTGACAGGGTTCGGACAGGAATTTGCCGAGCGGGTGCGCGACATCCTGCGCGCGGTCGACGAGCTGGGCGATCTGGCCCGGCTGGCAAAGGATCGCATGGTGGGCCGCTTGCGGATCGGTGTCATCCCGACAGTGGCGCCCTATCTGTTGCCGACGCTGATCCATCAGCTAAACGCCGTTCATAGTGGCCTGGATGTCCACATTCGCGAAACCTTGACGCAGAAATTGATCGCGGAGCTGCTCGAAGGGCGGCTCGATACGGCGATTGTCGCGCTGCCGGTGTCTGAACCCGGCCTGGTCGAAACCGCGCTGTTCGAGGAAAAATTTGTCCTGGTCCGCAGCGCAACCGATGCCAGCGCCCCGGTGCCCTCTCCCGAAGGCATGCGCGAAATGAAACTGCTGCTGCTCGAAGAAGGCCATTGCTTTCGCGATCAGGCCGTATCGTTTTGCAACTTTCGCTCACCGCTGCCGCGCGACGGGCTGGATGGCAGTTCGCTGTCGACCCTGGTGCAGATGGTGGGTGCGGGCATCGGAGTGACGCTGATTCCCGAAATGGCGGTCCCGGTCGAGACACGGTCGGCACCTGTATCGCTGGCGCGGTTCCAGGGCGACGAGCCGAGCCGCACAATCGGGATGATCTGGCGCAAGACCAGTCCGCTGGCGCCACGGCTCCTGGAAATTGCAGACGTCGTGCGCCAGGCTGCAGACCAGCTTCGTCAGCAGAATACGCATCTGCTGCCCGCCCGCCCGGTTTCGGCCGCTTAGCTGTCCCAGCGAATGCAGAGCTCTTCGCGAAACGCGAAACGCTCCAGGTGACGTACGACCACCGCTTTCCATCGCTCCAGATCGCCACGCGGACCCGTGCTTGCTGAAATCAGCAGCTTGTCAGGGTCTGCGATCATATCCACACGTTCGCCGCTTTCAAACACCACGGACCCCGAGTCCGGGGTGAACTCTGCTTTGGCCTTGTGGGCCCAGTGTTTGCACAGCTGTTGCAGGTATTTGCCCGCATGGGCCGTCTCGGCAGAGCCCTTGGCGTTCTGGTCAGGCAACAAGGCCAGCGCTTGCCGCGCACTGGCCCGCATATTGCGCGCAAACACGGTCACATCAATGTCGGTCGCGATAAAGGTCGCGCCGAGATCGCGACATTTGCGCTGCAACGCCACATCAAGCGTGAGAATACCCGCCGCCTTGCCGCTGGCGACAATCCGTTTGATCGCGTCCAGCACCGCCGCCTGCACCTCCGGTGCGTTGGTCTGACCGATGAACCCCATGTCGGCTGCCAGATCAGAGGGCCCGATGAAAACGCCGTCGATCCCCTCGACCGCCAGAATATCATCCAGCGCATCCATGCCCAGCTTGTTTTCCACCTGCGCCAACAGACAGATCTGGTCCCGCGCGGTGGTCAGATAGTCCCCAATGCCGGAGAAATCCGACGCCCGCGCCAGCGCCGCGCCAACCCCGCGAATGCCATGCGGTGGATAGGTCACCGCCGCCACCAGCGCCCGGGCCTGCGCCCCGCTTTCGACCATCGGAACCAGCAGGGTCTGCGCGCCCGCATCCAGCAACTGCTTGAGGATCCAGGCTTCGCCAATCGGGGGACGCACCACTGCATGCGCCGAACGGGCCGCGATCACCTGCAGCTGCGCCACGATGGAGCGCAAATCGTTCGGCGCGTGTTCGGCATCGACGACAACCCAGTCAAACCCGGCGCCCGCGCTGATTTCGGCGATATATGGATCGGCAAGGCCCAACCAGCAGCCGACCTGAAGCGCCCCATCGGAAAGGGCCTGTTTGAACGGGTTTTTCGGAGCTGGCATATCTTCTACCTACCTAGTCAAAAGAGACGGAGACCGCGCCGAACTCGGCAAAGTCTGCATGAATGCGCGTGCCCGAAGGACATTCCACCGGGCGGATAAAACTGCCCGACAGAATGATCTGACCGGGTTCAATGCTCTGACCGTACTGCGCCATGCGCCGGGCCAGCCAGACCACGCTTTCGACCGGATCATTCAGAACCCCGGCGCCAAGGCCGGTTTCCTCGACCGCGTCGTTGCGACAGGTTATGGCACCAACCCAGCGCAGATCAAAGGCATCCACCGCATGTTTCTGCTGGCCCAGAACGATCCCCGCATTGGCGGCATTGTCGCTGATCGTGTCAAAGATCTTGCGCGTCTGGCCAGTCTTTTCGTCCGCGCGGACGATCCGGGTATCCAGGATTTCAAGCGCAGGACAGACATAGTCCGTCGCCGCCAGGACATCCGCACGGCTGACATCGGCGCCACCAATTGCGGATTTCAT
Source organism: Tritonibacter horizontis (assembly GCF_001518015.1). GTDB lineage: Bacteria > Pseudomonadota > Alphaproteobacteria > Rhodobacterales > Rhodobacteraceae > Epibacterium > Epibacterium horizontis. The sequence continues at coordinate 264,535 of NZ_LPUY01000008.1, read as the reverse complement.
CACAAAAGCGATTTCCGCTTCGATCCGGGGCTGAATGAACCGCCCCGCAGGCACCCGCGCGCCGTCTTCGAACGCCATGTCGTCAAACAGGATGCCGCTGTCAGGAATGTCGATGTTCAACGCATATTGCATCGCCTTTGATGTCAGCCCGATTTTCCAGCCGATGACACGGCGTCCCTCGGCCTGCTTGGCACGAAAGATGGCGGTCTGGATGGCATAGGCGTCATCCATGGTCATGCCCGGATGGCGCAACGTCAGCAAACCGATCTGCAGGCCGGTCTTTTCCGCCTGCAACAGGTCCGCAGCAGCGCGCGCGTGGTCTTCGGGGCTCATACCGCTTCGTCCTCCACCGTGTTGCGCAGGATGCCGATCCCATCCACTTCGACCTCGACCACATCGCCCGGTTTGAGATATTGCGGCGGATCGAGCCGCGCCCCGGATCCCGTCGGTGTGCCGGTGACAATGATGTCGCCCGGCTCCAGCGTCATGAAGGTGGAGATATATTCGATCTCGCGCCGGATCGGATGCATCATCCGGGACAGCACATCGTCCTGGCGGACCGCGCCATTCACACGAGTCACAATGCGCGCCTCATCGAGCTGCGCCGCCTCGGTAAAGGGCACCAGCCACGGCCCCATGGCGCCCGACTTGTCCCAGTTCTTGCCTTGGGTGACGTTGAACTTGGCATGGCGGACCCAGTCGCGAATGGTGCCTTCATTGCACAGCGTCAACGCCGCAATATGGTCATAGGCGTCGCTCTGTTTGATCCGGCGTCCCCCCTTGCCGATGACAATGGCCACCTCGCCTTCGTAATCGAGCGTTTGGTTCTCCGGTGGCCGGATCAGCGGGCGGTCATGCCCGGTGAACCCGCTGGCAAACCGGGGAAACAGCGACATGTATTTGGGCTGGGCGCTGCCGTCCTTGTATTCCGCATTGCGGTCGGGGAAATTCACCCCGACGCACAGGATCCGCCGCGCGTTGGGCAGAACCATCTCGTAGGTGACATCGCTGTGGGTCACGGGCCTTCCCTCTGCAGCCTCGGCCAGCTTGCCCAACCCATCCGCCTGCACCGCATCAAACAGCGTTGACCATTCGGGGAACCTGTCGTTCAGGGCAATCAGGCCCGCATCGGTGACGGCGCCGTAATAGGTGGCCCCCTCAGAGCTGTAGGTTGCGAATTTCATTCGGTCACTCCTGGGCACACTCATGGGGCGATGATGGGGCTGGCTTTGATGGTCGCGTCCTGTGTCGCGACCCCGGCAAAGGCGCTGCCGTGTTTGAACCAGCTCTCTGGCGCCGCCGCTCCCCAGAGCGTCTGGCGCTGCGGGTCCTTCAGGTCCCACTTGATCGGCTCCAGATCGGGATCAACCGTCTGATAGTCCGAACAGTAGATCTCTATCCGGTGACCATCCGGGTCCAGCACATACAGAAAGAACGCATTGGAAATCCCGTGCCGGCCCGGTCCACGCTCGATATTGCCGACATAGCCGGTCGTCGCCATCAGATCCAGAAGGTCGATGATGTTCAGCGGCGTCGGCACCCAGAAGGCAACGTGATGCATGCGGGGGCCGGTGCCATTGGTAAAGGCCATGTCATGCACGCCCCCCTTGCGATGCATCCAGGCCGCCCAGAGCTTTTTGCTGTCCTCATCTTCCGTGTATTCCGTCACCCGGAACCCAAAGTCGGAATAAAAGGCCACCGAGGCATCAACATCGTTGCTGAAGCAGTTGAAATGGTCGATCCGCAGCGGTTTCACCCCACGATAAAGCGCGTATTTCTGGTGGATCGGTGCCAGCCGGTCCATCTTGTGATAAAACTCCAGCGGAATTCCCATGTTGTCCGAGGTCAGCAACGTCCGGCCCTGATAGGCGCGGTCGACCCATTCGGTCGGTCGGCCCTTGGCCTTGAAATAGGCCTCTGCCTTCTCAAGGTCCTCCTCGTCAAACGTCTTGAAGCCCAGGACCTCCACCGTGCCCGGCTGGTCCGATTGCTGCAAGATCATGCAGTGATGGCCCCGCTCTTCCATCGCGCGCAGATAGACATGGCTGTCACTCTCATCCGTGACCTGAAGTCCCAGGATCTCGGTGTAAAAGGTCCGCGACGCGGCAAGATCCTGCACGTTCAGACAAACATGGCTCAGGCGGATCGTATTGAAATCGGGGTACAGATTTGGGGCGGGAACGGGCATTGGAGCCTCCTCAGATCCAAAGGTTCAGGTCGTATGGCAGAGGTGCACCCGGCACCGTTCAGGCCGGGTGCGGTCCGCCGTGTCCCATTCAGCTTGCGCCAAGCCTGGGGATTTTGTGCTGGCCGGTGGCAAAACCGATGTGTTTTTGTTCCATGTAGAACTCGAACGACCAATCGCCGCCATCCCGGCCGATGCCGCTGGCCTTGACGCCGCCAAAGGGGGTCGGCAGGTGGCGAACGTTCTCTGAGTTGACCCAGATCATCCCTGCCTCCAGCCGGTCAGTGAACCGCAGCGCACGGGTCAGATCGTTTGTCCAGACGTAGCCGGTCAGCCCGTAGGGAATGTCGTTGGCAATCTGCAGCGCTTCGTCTTCGGTCGCGAACGGGATCGAGGTCAACACCGGACCAAAGATTTCCTCCTGCGCGATCCGCATATGGTTGCGGGCCTCGGTGAACAGCGTGGGCCGGACAAAATAGCCCTCATCGCCGACCGTGACACCCCCAGCCGCAATCGTCGCGCCCTCTTCCTTGGCGATGTCGAAATAGCCGGTGACCTTGTCAAAATGCTCTTTGGTGACCAGCGGGCCGATCTCGGTCGCGGGATCCAGCGGATGGCCGACCTTGATGTTGTTGACCCGCTCTATCAACCTGGCTTCGAATTCGGCGCGCACGGTGTCCTGAATCAACAGCCGCGACGACGAGGTGCAACGCTCCCCGTTGATCGAATAGATCATGAAGATCGCCGCATCGAGCGCCCGGTCCAGATCGGCATCGTCAAAGACGATCACCGGGTTCTTGCCGCCCAGCTCCAGATGGTTGCGTTTTAATGTGTCCGCGCCCTGTTTGGTAATCAGGCTGCCGGTGCGGGATTCCCCGACAAAGGCGATCGCCCTGATCCTGGGATGTTCACAGAGCGCCTTGCCCGCCTCCTCGCCAAACCCGTTGACGGTATTCAGCACGCCGGGCGGCAGGCCTGCCTCCTCTGCGATCTCAACCAGCAGACGCGCGGTCAGCGGCGAGGCCTCCGCCGGTTTGTGCACAACCGTGCATCCCGCAGCCAGCGCCGGGGCAATTTTCCAGGTGGACAGCATGAACGGCGTGTTCCACGGGGTAATGACACCAACCGGGCCAATCGGAACGCGGGTGGTGATATTCATCAAAGTTGGTGACTTCAGGTGCTGGCCATCGCGCGCTTGCACCACCTGGTCGGCAAAATAGCGAAAGTTTTCCGCCCCGCGCAGGGCCGCTTTGGACATAAACCGATAGGCCTGACCGGTGTCCCAACACTCGCAAAGCGCGATTTCCTCAGCCCGCGCCTCGATCCCTTCGGCGATCCGGATCAGGATCTTTTTGCGCTCCAGCGCGGGCATGTCCCGCCATGCTGCAAAGGCGTCATGGGCCGCCATCGCGGCCGCGTCAATGTCTGCCGCCACGCCCCGGGCAACGTCGCAGATCACGCTTTTGTCCACCGGCGATGCGGACTGGAACACGCCCTGCGTTCCGGGCACGTCGCGGCCCGCAATCCGGTTCTGGATGCCCGTCGCGCGAAACCGCGCCAGATAGCCTTCCAGTTTTTCCAGGTTCTCTTTCAATACCGTCATACCGGGCCCTCCAGGTGATCTCTTACAGTGCCGAATTTCGGGGACAGATCCGCATCAATATCGCGCATCTCCGCCGAGAGCGCGATGGACCGCGTTGCCATCACCGGCGCCATGAACAGCTTGAGCACGGCGAAAATCCGGTTCACCGCATCCTTTTTGACATCCAGTGGCCGCCCAGCCCGCAGCCGGATCGACAGGTCAATGAACCCATGTTTCGGATCGCCATCCGCCATTGCAACATGATCCACCCGGATCGCCCGAACCCGGATGCCGGCCGTCGGAAAGGTTTCGATCTGCGCGGCTTCGGCCCGGATCGCTTCACAAAGTGCACCGATATTGACGGCGCCCTCAAGATTGCTGGAGTATTCGAGCTGAAAGTGGGGCATGTTGTCCTTAACATATCAATGATTGCTAAGTTAAATAAATCCATGTGGAAAAGTCAAGTGCATTTGGGCATAGGGAGGCGAGATTTGGCAAGGTCCGAGACGCTATGAAAAATGAGCTACCCTCAACATCCCGCTCGTTGCCGATTGCATTGATCCGGGCCCGCGAAGGTGTGATGGCCCCTATTCGCGACATGCTGAGCGCAACCGGCCTGACCGAGCAGCAATGGCGCGTCCTGCGGGTCCTGGCGGAATTCGGGCCGCTCGACTCGTCGACCCTGGCCGACCGCGCCAGCCTGTTGTTCCCAAGCCTGACACGCATTGTCTCTGCAATGGCCAAGCGAAACCTGATCACCCAGACCCGCGACAGTACGGACCGCCGCAGGCAAATCATTGAAATTGCCGAAGCGGGCCAGACCCTCATCGACGAATACGCCGATGAAGCAGCGCAAATCGCGGGCAGCTTCAGGGCGCGCCTTGGCGACGAGAACTACGAACAGCTTCTTGATCTGCTGGCGATGCTGGACCCGGCCCAGCGCGATTAGTCCCGTGTCATTCGACGGTGACGACTGCCTTTCCTTGCGACGACGACGTCAATCTTCAAATGGCCATGGCCCCGGGAATATGCCGGTGGGGATAACATCCGAAACCAGTCCCGCTCCGGGCTGCTCAACCCATCGATGGAGCGTGACGGCGCCAGGCTCTAACACGAGGTGGGGATCCAGCCCGGCCCGATGATCGGTCAGAACCGCATGGCAGGTCGCCGGGGAGATCTGGCAGGTCACCCGCCCGAGCTGCCCCGCGACCGCCCGGTGAACATGACCAGAGACCATGCGAACCGGTCCGGGATGCGCCTCAAGCCGCGCGATGACCCCGGCACCGTTGCGCAGATTGTCGGCATCCATCGCTGGAATGCCTGTGTGAATGTAAGGGTGGTGGGTGGCCACGATGGCGGGTTGATCGCCAATGGCCGAAAGCGTGGTGTCGAGAAACGCCATACCTGCGTCGCAAAGCATCCCGTGATGAGCACCTTCCAGAAGCGTATCGAGCCCGATCACCGAGAAGGGGCCGAAATCCCGGACCCAGTGCAGCGGGCCCGCATCGGGCAACCAGGACGCACCTGCCAGGGCCTTGCGCATCGGGTCACGCTGATCATGGTTGCCGGGAATGGCAAGCCACGGCAGGGCCAGCTCGTCCATGATCGACAGGAAATGCGCGTATTCTTCGGGCGTGCCATGATCGGTCAGGTCACCGGTGACGATCGCGCAATCGATCCCGCCCCAATGCGGCAGCTTGGCATTGATTGTCTCGACCGCGCGGCGCAGGGCTTCAGCGGTATCGGATCGGCTGTAGGCCAGCGCGCCGGGGGACACGATGTGCGCGTCAGTGATCTGGATGAAACCGGGCATCAGGCGGCCACCTCCCTCGGCAGGACCAAAAGCGCCTCGGGCGGTATAGAGAGACGGACCTCATCCCCCGGCCGTGGGGCGCTGAGACCGGAATGCAGGGCGAAAAGCGGCCCCGTCATCACCCCTGCAAGCGAAATGCGATAATGTGTGCCAAGGAAGGTCACGGTCTCGACCCGGGCTGTGAGAGGTCCCTGCGGATCGATGCGCACATCCTCGGCACGGACCAGCACCTGTTGGCCGCCCGCCACCTTCGGCAGACGCAGGATGCCGCCCAAAAGCTGAAGATGCGCACCTTCGACCTGCCCCTCCAGCGGCATGGCGTCGCCGACAAAGCGGGCCACGAAGCTGGTGGCAGGGTTGCGATAGAGCGCTTCGGGCGTGCCAATCTGCGCCACCGCGCCCTGGCTCATCACGGCCACACGATCCGCGATGGCCATGGCCTCGTCCTGATCGTGGGTGACAAAAATGGCGGTGATCCCGAACTGTCGCAAAAGCAGGGCCAACTCGTCGCGCAGCTGTCCCCGCAGCGCGGCGTCTAGGGCCGAGAGCGGCTCGTCCAGCAGCAGGACGCGGGGTCGCGGCGCCATCGCTCGGGCCAGCGCGACACGCTGCCTCTGGCCGCCCGAAAGCGCGGTGATGGCGCGGTCCGCGTAGTGCCCAAGGCGACAGAGGTCGATGACCTCGGCCACCCGCGCAGCGATCTCTGCCTTTGGCAGCTTCTGCATTTTTAGCCCATAGCCGATATTGCCGCGCACCGACATGTTGGGAAACAGCGCGTAAGACTGGAACACCATGCCGATTTTGCGGCGCTCGACAGACTGCTGGGTGACGTCCTCGCCGTCAAAGATGATGGACGCACCGGGGTCCGGCGTCTCGAGCCCGGCGATGATGCGCAGCAGGGTGGACTTCCCGCAACCGGAGGGGCCGAGCAGAGACAGGATCTCACCCTTGGCGATTTCCAGGTCGGTGGGCCGCAGTGCCGTGGTGCCGCCGGGAAAGGTCTTGGCGATATTGCGGAGTGTCAGAGTCATTTCATGATCCTTTGCGCGCGGGCGCTGGCCCATTGCATCGCCATCAAAAGCGGCACGATCATCACGAAGAAGACCAGCGTATAGGCCGAGGCCACTTCGAGCCGCATGGAGGCATAGCTGTCGGCGAGGCCAACGGGCAGTGTCTTGAGGTGGGGGGTGTGTAGCATCCAGGTCAGGTTAAACTCGCCGATGGACAGCGTGACCACGGTCAGTGCACCGGCCAGGATGCCAGGCATGGCATTCGGCACCACCACGTCGATGAAACGTCGCGCTGGCCCCGCGCCCAGCGAGGCGGCCCCCTCTTCCAGTGTCTTCAGGTCGATGGCGGCCAGCACCGACACGACAGAGCGGACCATGAAGGGCAGCGTATAGAGGATGTGGCCAACCAGGATAAACGTCCAGCTGGTGCGGAACCCATGAAACGAGCCGAAGAGTTGCAACAGCGCCAGAGCCAACGCGAGGCCGGGAATGGCCAGCGGCAACGAGATGAACTCTTCCAGCATGCGCGTGGCCCGGCCCGGATTACGCGCCAGCACATAGGCTGCGGGCACCCCGATGATCAGCGTTCCGGCCAGGCAGGCCAGTGCCAGTTTGATCGAAAGGAAGATGCTGTCAGCATAGAGCTCCCAGACCTGACCGATCCATTTCAGGGTCAGGCCCGAGGACAGACCGCGGAAGTAGTTGACGGTCAGACCGGCCAGAATCGACTGGATGATCGGGATCAGCAGGAAGGCGCAGGCGAGCAGCGTGACAAGCAGCGGAATATGGCGGGAGAGATGTCTCATCGGTTCAGCCCCCTGCCGCCACGGCGCTGCCCGAGAAGCTGCGCGCAATCAGCAGCATCGCCCAGGTCACCACCCCCAGCACCACCGACAGCGCCGAGGCCATGGCGATATTCGCCGACAGGGTGAATTCCGTGTAGATGACCATCGGCAACACGTCGATGTCGGTCGCCAGGGTAAAGGCCGTCCCAAAGGCCCCCATGGCAGTGGCAAAAGCAATGGCACCGGCCGCGATCAGCGCCGGCGCAAGCGCGGGCAGCAGCACATCCGTCACGATCCGCCACGGCGAGGCGCCGAGCGTGCGCGCGGCTTCCTCAAGCGCGGGGTCGATCTTTTCCGCGGCGGCCATGACCGTCAGCAGCACCCGCGGTATCGAGAAATAGAGATACCCCAGGAACAGCCCGAAGATCGAATAGGCAAAGACCCAATGCCCGGGCAACAGCTGGTTCACCAGACCCTGTCGGCCACCGAGCAGGATGATCATGAAGCCCACCACAACGCCGGGAAAGGCCAGCGGCAGGGTCAGGATCGACAACAGCGCGTTGCGCCCGGCGAAACGATTGCGCACCAGAAACAGCCCGGCGGTGGTCGAAATCGCCAGCGCAGCGACGGTGACGGCGAGCGAGACCGCAACCGTCTGCACCAGCGTGGACAGGTAGCGCGGCGTTTGCAGGATCTGAAGGTAGATCCCCCAGCCTGCCTCGCTTTCGCGCGATGCAAGGATCAGCCGCCCGAGCGGGATCGCCAGAAACGCCAGAGTGAAGATCGCCAGTGGCAACAGGCAGAGGAATATGAAGTGTCGCTGTGTCATCTTGGGTCCGATGCGCAAGAAACCGGGCAGGGAGATCTCCCTGCCCGGCTCACCGATGCCGGTTACTTGACGTCGTTGAGGTAGCGCTCACCGAATGCAGCCTGTGCGCGCTCCATCTCGGCGTAGTCGACCGCCACGGCCCGCTCGTAGTCGGAAGCAGGCAGGAACTTCTCGGCCACCTCTGCCGGCAGATCGACCGGGCGGGCCGGTTGCAGGTAGGCGTTGGTCCAGATCGCTTGACCCTCGTCCGACAGGATGAAGTCCAGCACGCGCTTGCCAGCCGCCTCGTTCGGTGCGCCGGCCACGAGGCTCATGACATAGGGCACACGCACCGAGCCTTCGCAGGGCAGCACGAATTCAAAATTGCCGTCTTCCTCGTATTTGCCACGATAGGCGTTGAAGTCGTAGTCGAACAGGATCGGGATCTCGCCAGAGACGACGCGCGCATAAGACGTCTGTTTCGGCACGATCGGATCGTTCTCGCCCAGGGTGTTGAAATATTCGATGGCCGGATCGAAATTGCCCAAATCCCCGCCGTTGGCCAGGTTCACCGCCACGGCGCCCGCATAGCCCACGAAGGCAGAGGACGGATCGAGATATCCCACCATGCCGCGGTACTCCGGCTTGGCCAGGTCTGCCCAGCATTGCGGCACCGGTGCCCCGGCCAGCGCATCGACGTTCACGAACAGGCCCAGGGTGCCGTAATGGATGGCGAACCACTTGCCCTCAGGGTCCTTCAGGCCTTCGGGGATGTCGTCGAAACCTTCGGGTTTATAGGGTTGGACGACGCCTTCGGTGCCTGCTTTGATGCCGGTGGTCACACCGTAATAGGCCACGTCGGCCACTGGCGACGCGCGTTCTGCCAGAAGCTGGCTGAGGGTCTGACCCGAGTTCTTGTTGTCGTGCGGCATCTGGATGTCGAGCGTCTCGTCGATAGCTTCGAGCATCGAGGCCCAATCCGCCCATTGCGGCGGGCAGTTGTAGCAGATGGCATCCTCGGCCAGAGCGGGACCGGCGATCGCGGTTGCGAAGAACGCCGAAAGAACGGTATGTTTCATTGGTTCATCCTTGTTTGAGATCGGTCTTGAGCGAGTGAACGGACGGCGGCCAGGTGGCACCCTGGTCGTCGTCGCGGCTTTCCACGCGAGGAGGAGCAAGTGTGCCCCCCGCGCGAAAATTAAAGGGCAAGGGCGGCTGCTGGATGCACGCCCCCCCTTGCATCAGGTCCAGCAAGGTTCGCGCGGCCTGACGCCCCATGGCATCCGGCGCGGTTTCGATTGTCGTCAGCGGCACCTCGAGCAGGCGTCCGATTTCAATGCCATCGAACCCGACCACCGAAAGATCACGGGGAACGCGCTTGCCCATCAGCTGCGCGGCTTTCTGTACCGCAATCGCGAGAAAATCGTTCGAGGCGAAGACTGCGCTCAACCCGTCGAGCGTGGCGAGGATGCTGGACAAAAGCTCAGGCGTGTTGGCCTCTGCCTCGCTCAACTCGATCAGCGCAGGATCCGGCAGGCCGCGAGCCCGGCATTCGGCATGGAAACCGGCATAGCGGTTTCGCGACCGATCCGAGGTGGCAAAGCGCAGCGCCAGAAAAGCCGTGCGCCTGTGGCCCAGGTCGGCAAATCGGCGTGCGACCTCACGGGCGGCTTCGAAATTGTCCACATGGGCGGTGGGCAGCCCATCAATCGGGTCATGGAACATGAGCGATACCGGCGTCCCGCGCTGGCGCGCACGCTTCAGCATGACGCTGCTGTCCGGCGCAGCCATGGTGACGATCAGGCCGTCCACCTCTTTCGCCAGCAGGGTTGCAATGGCGTCGTTGTCGGCATTTTCGTCATAGTTCGAGCTTGCGATCAGAAGCTGATATCCGCTACCCGTCAGCGCCTCCTGCACGCCCTGAACCGCCTCGGCAAAGACGGGGTTGGCGAGCGAGGGTACAAGGCATCCTATCGTCATGCTCCTGCTGCTCTGCAGGGCTCGCCCGATGGCGCTGAAGGAAAACCCCAGTTCGCCCGCCGCCTTCTCCACCCGTTCGCGCACCTCGGCGCTGGCCGGGCCGGAACGGTTGAGCACCCTGCTGGCCGTCGCGATGCCGCAACCGGCCTCGCGTGCGACGTCCTTGATCGTGATCTTCTGCCTCGTGCTCACGCGATTCATCCATGTGAAAACGTTTCCACCGCTGGCTAATGGAAGTTCGTCACAGGAGTGTGACAGCACGCCCCAGGTGCGGACCCGTTTCTTGCGCATTGCCCTGGTCGCGTCCCGCTAGCGCAAGAAACGGGTCGCTGGACCGCCGAGCAATGCCCTAGTCGATCAATGTCCAATCATCGAAAGGCAAAAAAATGGAACTCAAAGACAAAACCATCATCGTAACCGGAGCGAGCAGCGGGATTGGGGCAGCAACTGCACTTCTGCTCGCCTCAAAAGGGGCCAATGTCGTGCTCGGAGCCCGCAGGAAAGCTGAACTGGATCAGTTGGTTGGGCAGATCACACAAAGCAACGGCAACGCTGTTTGCCTTCCCGGTGACGTGAGTGATGAGACCTATGCGGCGGCCCTGGTGCGTTGTGCTCAGCAGAATTTCGGCGGCCTCGACGGCGCATTCAACAATGCCGGAATGATGGGAGATATGGCGCCCGTCCCTGACATGAAAACCAGCAACTGGCATGATGTTATGGCCGTAAACTTGAGCAGCAGTTTTTACGCGGCAAAATACCAGATACCTGCACTGCGCGAAAATGGTGGCGGGTCTATCGTTTTCACGTCCTCATTTGTGGGACACACAATAGGGTTGCCCGGCATGGCAGCCTATGCCGCGTCAAAGTCCGGCCTTGTCGGCCTGACACAAGTGCTGGCGGCAGAGCACGGCACGGAAAATATCCGTGTAAACGCCCTCCTTCCAGGGGGCACCATGACGCCAATGGCAGGCGAAGACGCTGGTTTTCACGAGGTCGTACGCGGTTTCCACGCGCTCAAGCGGATGGCAGAGCCGTCAGAAATCGCACAGGCGGCACTGTTCTTGCTCTCTGACAGCGCATCTTTTGTGACTGGCAGCGCCATGATCGCGGATGGCGGAAACTCTATTTGCAAAGTGTAAGTCAGCCAGAGCGGACATCGACGGAAATATGTCGATGTCCGTTTTATCCAGAGTGTCGCCGCTCAGGCACGGCACCGAGCGCGGGCTGGTCTGCCGACGGATCTGTGGATGATGGGCATCAGGGCGGGTGCCGTGACGGAAGCAAAGGATCTTTGCACGGATCCTTACCTGCTGCGCGATGCGGCCCAGCACCAGGAAATCAACACCACAAGGAGATACTCGTGGCCGCGCTCCGACTCAGTCAACACCGGGGTGAAGCTTTGGCAAGGGCGCGGATAACCGGACCATTCGGAATACAAACGATCCAATACCGAAACACCCAACAAGCCCGAAAGCTGTTTAAGTCATTGATTTGAGTGGTGAGCCGTGCAGGATTCGAACCTGCGACCCACTGATTAAAAGTCAGTTGCTCTACCAACTGAGCTAACGGCCCACTCTCTGGTGAAGACTTAAACCGGTCTTCGCGGATCGCCCTTAGAGCGGATTAATCTTAGAAGATCAAGCGCTTATTTCGGGCCAGAACCATGCGATCTTGGCGACCGTACCGTTCCGATAGGGGGGGCTTCTACGGCCAAGGCCAAAGGGGGTCAACCCCATTTTTCAAAGTTTTCGCAGCAATCTCTGGATTCATTATCGCCGCAGGTCTATATGCGGCCCATGACCTCCCAAAGAGACCCTCAGATGTTGCCGTTCATGAAAATGCATGGGCTTGGAAACGACTTTGTTGTCGTTGATTCCCGTGCTGCCCAACTTGAGATCACCACAGCCATGGCCAGGGGAATCGCTCATCGCCGGTTCGGGCTGGGCTTTGATCAGCTGGCTATCATCTCAAACGCGCGGCCCGATAGCGACGCGGACGCACATCTGACCTTTTACAACGCCGATGGGTCCACCTCCGCCGCCTGTGGCAACGCCACGCGCTGCATTGCCCGGCATCTGATCGACGAAACCGGCAAGACCGCGCTGCATCTGACCACGGATCGCGGCGATCTGCGCGCGCAGGAGGCCGGCCATGGGTTGACAGCTGTCAACATGGGCCCGCCGCAGCTCGATTGGAACGAAATTCCGCTGGCAGAGGAAATGGATACGCTCGAACTGCCGATCGAGGGTGGACCGACGGCAACCGGAATGGGCAATCCGCACTGCACTTTCTTTGTCGAGGATGCCGACGTTATTCCACTGGAAGAGTTCGGCCCCCGCTACGAGCATCATCCACTCTATCCCCAGCGCACCAATGTGCAGATCGCCCATCTCGTCGGGCCGGATCACCTGCGCATGCGCGTCTGGGAACGCGGTGTGGGCATCACCCTGGCCTCTGGCTCATCGTCCTGCGCCACCGCTGTCGCGGCCGCCCGCAAGGGCCTGACAGGGCGCAAGGTCCGCATTGACCTGGATGGTGGCACCCTCTGGATAGATTGGCGCGAGGATGGCGTCTGGATGACCGGCGAGACCATGCATGTGGCCTCTGGCAGCTTTACCCGTCAATTCCTCGAAAGCCTCGGTCAATGACCAACGCCCCCAAGTTCACCACCCTCGGCTGTCGTCTCAATGCCTATGAGACCGAAGCGATGAAGGAACTCAGCCGCCAGGCCGGGCTGCAAAACGCCGTGGTCGTGAACACCTGCGCGGTGACCGCCGAGGCGGTGCGCAAGGCGCGTCAGGAAATCCGCAAGCTGCGCCGCGACAACCCGGATGCGCCGATCATCGTCACCGGCTGTGCCGCCCAGACCGAACCGGAAACCTTTGCCGCGATGGAAGAGGTCACACAGGTTATCGGCAACACCGAGAAGATGCAGCCCGAGACCTGGCAACGCATGGCGCGCGGTCCGGATTTCATCGGCGCCACCGAAAAGGTGCTGGTCGATGACATCATGTCGGTGACCGAGACCGCGAGTCATCTGATCGACGGGTTCGGCACCCGCAGCCGCGCCTATGTGCAGGTGCAAAACGGCTGCGACCATCGCTGCACCTTCTGCATCATTCCCTACGGGCGCGGCAATTCCCGTTCCGTGCCCGCCGGTGTCGTCGTGGACCAGATCAAACGTCTGGTCGACAAGGGCTTTAACGAGGTGGTGTTGACCGGTGTCGACCTGACCAGCTGGGGGGCAGACCTGCCCGCCACGCCGAAACTCGGTGATCTGGTGATGCGGATCCTGAAACTGGTGCCAGACCTGCGACGGCTGCGTATTTCGTCCATCGATTCGATCGAGGTGGACGAGAACCTGATGCAAGCCATCGCAACCGAATCTCGCCTGATGCCGCATCTGCATCTGTCGCTGCAACATGGCGACGACATGATTCTGAAGCGGATGAAGCGGCGCCACCTGCGCGATGATGCCATCCGCTTTGTCGAGGACGCGCGACGTTTGCGGCCCGACATGACTTTTGGGGCCGACATCATTGCCGGCTTCCCGACCGAGACCGACGCCCATTTTGCAAACTCGCTGAAACTGGTCACCGAATGCGACCTGACGTGGCTGCATGTCTTTCCCTACTCCAAACGTGAGGGCACCCCGGCGGCCAAGATTCCGTCGCAGGTGAACGGATCGGTGATCAAGGAACGCGCGGCGCAATTGCGCGCGGCCGGCGATGCCCAGGTGGATCGCCATCTTGCGGCGCAAGTGGGACGCCAACATTCCGTTTTGATGGAAAACCCGCATATGGGGCGCACCGAACAATTCACCGAAGTCAGCTTTGCCGTGCCACAGACCGAGGGCGCCCTGATCGCCACACAGATCACCGGCAGAACCGCGACTCAGCTGGTCGCCTGACCCCGGGGACCGGACGGAAGCGATGGCGCTCATCCTCTTCCTCCACGGCGCCTCGAGCAGCGGCAAATCGACACTGGCGCGGGAGTTGCGCAAACAGGCGGACCGGCCCTTTCTGCACCTCTCTATCGACCATCTGCGCGACAGCGGGGCCTGGGATCGTGCCGCCTATCCCAATTGGCAAGCGGCGCGACCGGCCTTCTTTTCCGGGTTTCATCGCGCCGTGGCCGGGTTCGCGGAGGCGGGCAATGACCTGATCCTCGAACATATCCTCGATACCGCAGGCTGGCGGACAGAGCTGCAAACACTGCTCGCCGGGCAGGACCTCCTCTTTGTCGGGGTGCAGACCGGCCTTGCGGAGCTGCAGCGGCGCGAAACGGCACGCGGTGACCGCCCACAGGGCAGCGCTGCCCATGACTTCGCGCAGGTGCACCGGGGGCTGTCATACGACATCACGGTGGATGGTGCGGCATCGGTCACAGCAAATGCGACCCGCGTGCTGGAGGCGCTGAAACCACCGCGCCCGGTCTCAGCCTTCTTTGACGCCGGCTGATCCCTGCCGCCACTGCAGGCCCGCGAGGCCCCGCCAAACCCCGGCAGGGCCGAGACACGACAAACAAAGACCCCCGCACCTTATGGCACGGGGGTCTTTCAATTCTCAGCGATTCAGCAGTCGATCACCGGGTTCAGGCGGTCTTTTTGCCCTTGTGCGGTGCCCAGATACGCTTGTTGGTCAGGTAGAGCAGCACGGAAAGGACGGCAAGGAACAGCACGCCGACAAAACCGGCTTGCTTGCGCGCCATCATCTTGGGCTCTGCTGTCCACATCAGGAACGCCGAGACATCCTCGGACAGGTGATGCAGATCGTTGGCGTGACCGTCAATGAACTCCACCTGCTCATCCGCGAGCGGCGGTGCCATGGAGATCCAGCCACCGGGGAAGGCGGTGTTGCCATAAAAGGTGGTGCCGGCTTCTTCTTTGGTCTCACCCGTGTAGCCGGACAGCAGCGACGCGATATATTCCGCACCGCCCATGCCCTTGAACAGCTGGTTCAGACCCAGGCCGTAGGGCCCGTGAAACCCGGCGCGCGACTTCGCCATCAGGCTCAGATCCGGCGCGCCAACGCCGTTGTTTTCCGGAAAGTGGTCAACCGGAGTTGCCGGGCGGAAATCATCCAGCGCGGCGTCAAATACTTCGAAGTTATCAGCCGCATAGGCACGCACCTGATCTTCGGGCAGGCCGGGGCCACCCTCGTCAGAGAGGGTGCGCAGCGGAACCTGCTTCAACCCGTGGCAGGCAGAGCAAACCTCGGTAAAGATCTGCAAACCGCGCTGCAGCTGGTTTTGGTCGTAGGTGCCAAAGGGGCCTTCGAACGAGAAGGCAAAATCCTCCACGTGGCCCTCGCCCCCAGCCGCAAAGGATACGGCCGGGATGAGCGCCAGGGCAAAGGCAGCACCGGTTACAAGGTTCTTGAACATGGGTAGCTGTCCTTCTTCTTACTCAGCAGGAGTAGCTTCGGATTTCTTGCCATAGTGGGCGTCGAAATCTTCTTCGATGGTGGCGGGGATGGCATCCGGTTTCTCGATCACGCCAAGCAGCGGCAGGATCACCAGGAAGTAGCCAAACCAGTAGGCGGAGGCGATCAGCGAGAAGGACGCATAGGGTTCTTCTGCAGGCATGGCCCCCAGCCACATCAGGGCGAAGAAGTCGATGACCAGCAGCAGGAACCACCACTTGAACTGCGGGCGATACTTGCCCGACCGCACCCGAGAGGTGTCCAGCCAGGGCGCCAGCGCCATCACCGCAATCGCACCGAACATCGCCAGAACACCGAAGAATTTCGCATCGACGATGCCGCCGGTCACGAAGGACGCGAACTGCACGATCCAGACTTCGGAGGTGAACGCCCGCAGGATCGCGTAGAACGGCAGGAAGTACCATTCGGGGACGATATGCGCAGGGGTCTGCAGCGGGTTGGCTTCGATGTAGTTGTCCGGGTGACCAAGGTAGTTCGGCATGAAGCCGACAATGGCCCAGAAGATCAGCAGCACCACGGCGAGACCCAGGAAATCCTTGATCACGAAATACGGCCAGAAGGGCAGCGTGTCTTTCTTGGCTTCTTCCTTGGAGCCACGACGCACCTCAACACCCGTCGGGTTGTTGTTGCCGGTGGTGTGGAAGGCCCAGATATGCACGATCACCAGCGCCGCGATGACGAAGGGCAGCAGATAGTGCAGCGAGAAGAAACGGTTCAGCGTCGCATTGTCCACCGCGGGTCCGCCCAGCAGCCAGGTCTGGATCGGCTCCCCGATCAGCGGGATCGCACCGAACAGGCCGGTGATCACGGTCGCACCCCAGAAGGACATCTGACCCCAGGGCAGAACGTAGCCCATGAAGGCGGTGCCCATCATCATCAGATAGATCAGCATGCCGACAATCCAGGTGATCTCGCGCGGGGCCTTGTAAGAGCCGTAGAACAGGCCGCGGAAGATGTGGATATAGACGGCAACAAAGAACAGCGAGGCGCCGTTCGCGTGCAGATAGCGGATCATGAACCCGCCGTTCACGTTGCGCATGATATGCTCAACGGAGGCAAAGGCCAGATCAACATGCGGCGTGTAATGCATCACCAGCACGATGCCGGTGACGATTTGCAGCGCCAGACAGAACGCCAGGACGATGCCCCAGATCCACCACCAGTTCAGGTTCTTCGGTGTGGGGATCATGATGGTGTCGTAGATCAGACCGACGATGGGCAGGCGGCTGTTCAGCCACTTTTCTGCGCCCGTCTTCGGCTCGTAATGGTCGTGCGGAATACCAGCCATTCGCGCGTCTCCTTATCCCAGCTTGATGGTGGTTTCGTCGGTGAACTCGGCCACCGGGATATGCAGGTTCTCGGGCGCCGGACCTTTGCGGATCCGGCCTGCGGTGTCGTAGTGGGACCCGTGACAGGGGCAGAACCAGCCGTTGAACTCGCCCGCGCCATCGCCAAGCGGCACACAGCCGAGGTGGGTACAGACACCCATCATCACCAGCCATTCGCCGTTTTCGTCGAGGGTACGGTTTTGATCCGCCGCATCGGTGCCCGGCTTGTTCGGGTTTTCCGAGGACGAATCGATCAGATCCTGCATCTCGACAGCCCGCGCCTGGTCGATCTCTTCCTGGGTGCGGCGGCGGATGAACACCGGCTTACCGAGGAACATGACGGAAATTTGCGTGCCAACGTCCACGCCTGAGATATCCACTACGATGGAGGACAGGGCCTGAACATCGGCCGAAGGGTTCATCTGGTTGACCAGGGGCCAAACGGCGGCGCCCGCGGTGACTGCCCCTGCGCCAGCTGTGGCGTAGTAGAGGAAATCTCTCCGGGTTCCTTCGTGGTCTTCTGCGTGGGACACGAGGTTTTCTCCAATTCCAGCGCCCGTTTAGGGCAAACATGCGCTTACACCGCATCGTGATCGCGGTGACTCAGCCGCGTGTCTAGCGATGCAAACCGGGTTCGTCTAGCGGTCAAAGCAGCGCATGTCGTCCCGAAAGGCGTATCTTTCACGGAACCGTTGCATTGCTGCGCCTGTGTCGAGCCTGTTGCAGGTCCTATTTGCCACTTCCGGTTTAAGAGCAGGTGAAGCCCCGCGTCAAAGGATATCCGGGCGTGTCGCCTGCATGGCCGGGCGCGATTCGTAGGCCGCAAACCAATCTGTCAGCTGCGGATTGCCCGCACGCCACCCTGCATCCGGGTGACGAAAATCAATATACCCAAGCGCCGCTGCCATCGCCAACTGGCCAATGTTGACCGGTCCGGTCAGCGACGGCATCCACCGGGCTTCGACGGCGGATACCGCGCCGAGGATCTTGCGACGCTGGCCTTCCAGCCAGTCATCCCATTGTTTTTCCACCGGACGCAGGCGTTTTTCATAGGCCATGGACACGCCGGCATCCATGATCCCATCCGCTGTGGCCTCCAGAACCTTCATGTCCCAGCCGCCTTTATAAAGCGCGCCCCCCGCCCGGTGGTCGAGGAATTCGCAGATCACCCGGCTGTCATATAATGTCGGACCGCTGTCGCGCAGCAATGCCGGGATCTTGGCCAAGGGGTTGCTGGCCGCCAGTGCCGCATCCTGTTCGGTTACGGTTGTGCTGACCTGCAGCAACTCCACATCCTCGGTCTGACCGGTCTCGTGCAGGACCAGAACCACTTTGCGGACAAAGGGAGAGGCGGGGGAATAAAACAGTTTCATGATGCGGGAACTCCCTGATTGGCGCGAGCTTAGCGGGGGGATCGCCGCTTTGGGAATGGGCTATCGCAAAAAACTTCGACAAGCGGATCTATCGGTCCGGCGTGGCCCCCAGATAGGCCCGGAGCGCGGGCGGCGGGCTGTCCAGAATCGACGCCGTGGCGGCCGGAGGATGCGCCCGCCCGTCAGCAACCAGCACCACCTCGCGCGAAATACGGCGCGCGTCCTGTGGGTCGTGGCTGACCATCAGCAGGGTTGCCCCCGTCTCTTGCGCAATCTCGGAGACGAGATCCAGCATCTCGGATTTCAGCGCCGGCCCCAGGGCGGCAAAGGGTTCGTCAAGCAACAGGAGCGCGCGGTTCTGCACCAGAACCCGCGCCAGGGCTGCCCGGCTGTGTTGCCCGCCGGACAGGGCAGCGGGTTTGCGCCCCTCCATGCCAGCCAGCCCCACCCGCGCAAGGGCCGCCGTCACGCGCGCCTCTTCCTGTGGGCTGAGGCGGCGATTGGGATCAATCCCGAGGCCGACGTTCTGCGCCACCGTCAGATGCGGAAACAGATTGCCATCCTGAAACAGCATCGCCACAGGGCGCTCTCCGGGCGGCTGGCCTGTGACATCCTGCCCCTGCCAGCTGATCCGCCCGGCGGCGGGCGGCACAAAACCGGCCAGCGCCTCCAGCAAGGTGGATTTTCCCGCCCCCGACGGGCCGATTACCGCGACCTGGGCACCGGGCTGGATTTCCAGATCCGCCTGCAGGCGAAATGTGCCCTTTCTGAGATCCAGCGCCTCAAGCTTCAGCATGCCACCGCCCTCCGCGATCCAGGAGCCAGAACGCCCCCATGGACAAGACAAACAACACCAGCGCCGCCCCCTGTGCGGCCTCCATCCGGTAGGCCCCCATCAGACGGTAGACCTGCAGCGGCAGCGTGGCCACTTCGGGATCGGCAAAAAGCGCGATGACCCCCAGGTCCCCCAGCGACAGCGCCGCCGTCAGCCCCGCCGCAAAGCCGATCTGCGCCCGGCACCGGGGCAGCAGAACGCGGCGCCAAAAGGTTGGCGCAGACATGTTCAGCGCCAGCGCAAGCCGGCTGTTCTGCTGCAGGACCTGGCGCACCCGTGGCACCAGGATGCGCAGCGCAAAGGGCAATGCCATCACCATATTGACCAGCGCTGTCACCGGCACAGCAAACACAAACGGATCCGCGACAGGATAGACCAGCACAAACAGCCCCGTGCCGATCACCAGCGGTGAGGCGGCCAGACCGAGAATGCCCGCAACTTCGCCGGTTTTATGATGCCCCAGACCGATACTGACCGACATCGGCAAGGCAACCCACAGCAACAACAGCGTGCTCAACGCCGCCACCTGCACCGACACCCAGGTTGCCCGCCAGACCGAGGTCGGCAGATCCAGCAGACCCGGCGCGCCGGCCGCCACGACCGCCAGCAGCGGCAGCATCAGAAACAGGGTTGCCAGCCCGATCCAGAAACCGTCGATCGTCCGCGCCCATCGCCCAACCCCGTCCCAACGCGCCACCGCCCGGTCGAGACCGGCGCCAAACCCGTCGCCCACCGGCACCCGCAAGGCCAGAAGCGCCGCCGCCACGGTCAGGACAAGTTGCACCCCCGACAGCATCGCGGCCCGGCCAAGGTCGAAATCAAAGTGGAAGGCCTGATAGATCGCCAACTCCAGCGTGGTGGCCTTTGGTCCGCCCCCGAGGGTCAGGGCGACGGCAAAACTCGACAGGCAGATCGCAAACACCACGGCCGCCGCGCCCGGCAGGACCTGCCGCAGCATCGGCACCTCCAGCAACTGCCACATGGCGCGGGGGCCTGCGTTCAGCTGCGCGGCCAGACGGAACCGCTCTGCCGGGATTTCCTGCCAGCCTTGCAGGATCAACCGGGTGGCCAATGGCAGGTTAAAGAACACATGCGCGATCACCACCCCGTGCAACCCATAGATCTGAATCGGCGCCAGCCCGAACAGCGCCAGCCCGTCGCTGACCCAGCCCGACCGGCCAAACACTGCCAGCAGGCCAAGGATGGCAACAATCACCGGCAGGATGAAGGGGGCGCCCAGCAAGGTAATCAGGGCCCGCCGACCAAAAAACCGCCGCCGCGCCAGGGCACGCGCCACCGGCACCGCCAGGGCGACGCTGAACAGGGCCGACAGGCTGGCCTGCAGCAAGGTGAACCGCAAGGCGGACCATTCTGCCGCGCCAAGTCCCCTGCCCTCTTCCGCCCGCAGCGCCACGGCGACTAGCGTGCCCAGAACCAGAAGCGCCACCCCAAGGGCGGCGCAGGTTCCGGGCCAGCTTGCAACCGGCCGCAGGATTACTGGCTGAGCGCTGCGAGCCATTCGTCCAATGCTTCATCCCGCACCGCCGCGGCCTCATCCTCGGGCAAGAGCAACGCTTTTTGCGGCGCTACCAGCGTTTCAAACCCCTGCGGCAGCCCATCAGACGGGACCACCGCCGGATACATCCAGTTGGTGGTGGGAATGATCGACTGGAATGCATCCGAGACCATGAACTGCAGGAACTGGTCCGCCAGCTCCGACTGATCGCTGGCGGCCAGCTTGCCGGCGACCTCGACCTGCATGTAGTGGCCTTCGTCGAATACGGCTGCGGCCTTGGTGTCATCCTCTTCGGCAATCAGGTGATAGGCCGGCGAGGTGGTGTAGGACAGCACCATGTCGGCTTCGCCCTCCAGGAACAGACCATAGGCCTCTGACCAGCCTTTGGTGACCGTGACGATATTGTCGCTGAGACCCTCCCAGATTTCCGGGGCCTCGTCGCCGTAAGCCGCCTTGACCCACATCAGCAGCCCAAGACCGGGGGTCGAGGAGCGCGGATCCTGAATCACGATTTTGGCGTCACTGTCGCCCAGCGCCTTAAAATTCGCAGGCGCCGCCGCATCGGCGTTGTGCACAAAGGCGAAATACCCCCAATCATAGGGCGCGAACTTTTCGTCCTGCCAGGTCATCGGCAGCGCGTAGTCGGCGGTGACAGAGATCGGCGCGAACAGGCCGGTTTCCTTGGCAGCGGCGGTCAGGTTGGTGTCCAGACCCAGCACCACATCCGCATCCGAACGCGCGCCTTCCAGTTTGATCCGGGCCAGCAGGGCCGCGCCATCGCCGGCGCCTACGAATTTCAGATCGCAGCCACAGGTGGCCTCAAAGGCCTCTTCGACCGCCGGGCCGGGGCCCCATTCGGAGACAAAGCTGTCATAGGTATAAACCACCAATTCCGGGGTCTCTGCCACAGCCGCCGTGGCCACGACAGCGCCCAGAAGGCTGCTCGCAAGTGAGAGGGATTTCATGTCGTCCTCCAATGCGGCGGCAGGCAAGGAGACGATCGAGGCATAGGCCGCCTTTGGATCCGAAACCTTCCCTCCGCCGGTATGATCCGGTTCAGGTTCAGCGGGTTCGCCAGATGGCATCTCAGCGCAGTTGACTACGCACCCCGAGGTGGCTCGGACCCTAGGGCTGCCGGGATGACAATGCAAGGCGGGGAATGCGGCTCTGCTGTCCAATGGGACGGATCGGCGGCAATGACCGGCATAGGTCAGCAACTCTGACCCATTGTTTCGCGCGCGAAACAAAAGGGGAGTCCTTCTGTCCTTTCTTACCGGTTAATGCGGCGATCTCTTTTCCCGCGCGCCCTTTGCGGGTAAAGGGTCTCGCAAAGGAGACCCGCGCGCATGTCCATGAACTCTTTCGGCCACCTCTTCCGTGTCACCACCTGGGGCGAAAGCCACGGACCCGCGCTGGGCGCCACCGTGGACGGCTGTCCACCGAATGTGCCCCTGGAGCCGGAGATGCTGCAGCACTGGCTGGACAAGCGTCGCCCCGGTCAGAACAAGAACACCACCCAGCGCAAGGAGCCGGACGCGGTCAAGATCCTCTCCGGTGTGTTCGAGGGCAAATCCACCGGCACGCCCATTCAGCTGATGATCGAAAACACCGATCAGCGGTCCAAGGACTATGGCGACATCGCGCAGACCTTCCGCCCGGGCCATGCGGATATCACCTATTACCAGAAATACGGCAACCGCGACTATCGCGGCGGCGGACGCTCCTCGGCGCGGGAAACGGCGGCAAGGGTGGCCGCAGGCGGTGTCGCGCGCGAAGCGATCAAATCCCTGGTGCCGGGGCTGGAAATCAAAGGCTACATGACCCGGATGGGCGAAATGGAAATCGACCGCGCCCGGTTTGACTGGGCGGCGATCGACCAGAACGATTTCTGGATCCCGGACGCCGATGCCGTTCAGGACTGGGAAGACTACCTGCAGGCCCTGCGCAAGGACCACGATTCCGTCGGCGCCGTGGTCGAGGTGGTCGCGCGCGGCGTACCCGCCGGCATTGGCGCCCCGGTCTATGGCAAGCTCGACACCGATCTTGCCGCCGCGATGATGTCGATCAATGCGGTCAAGGCGGTGGAGATCGGTGAAGGCATGAATGCGGCCCTGCTGAAGGGGTCGGAAAATGCCGACGAGATTTTCATGGGCAACGATGGCCAGCCCGTTTACGCATCCAACCATGCCGGCGGTATCCTGGGCGGAATTTCCACCGGGCAGGATGTGGTGGTGCGCTTTGCGGTCAAGCCGACCTCCTCGATCCTGACGCCGCGCCAGTCGATCCGCAAGGACGGGACGGCGGCCGAGGTCATCACCAAGGGCCGCCATGACCCCTGCGTGGGCATTCGCGCCGTGCCCGTGGCAGAGGCGATGATGGCCTGTGTCCTCCTCGATCATCTGCTGCTGCACCGCGGCCAGATCGGGGAAAATCAAGGCCTTATCGGGTAGCGCCACCTCATGTTTGCGATCCTTGGGATTACCTTTCCGATCTATGCGGCGCTTGGGCTGGGCTATTTCCTGGTCTGGAAGGGTGTTTTTCGCCAACAGGACATCAAGAGCCTCGGCGCGTTTGTCTTCAACGTCGCATTGCCGGGTCTGATCTTTACCACCCTGGCGCAGCGGGATCCTGTGGAGGTCTTCCAGGCCGCCTATGTGCTGCCCTACCTGATTGGCGGGCTGCTCAACATCGCGGTGTGTTTCGTATTATTTTCCCTGCGCGGGTTTGACCCCATGCGGCGCGCTGTCGGTATTATGGGGTCGACCTGCCCCAACAACGGCTTTGTCGGTTATCCGGTGATGTTGCTGGCCTTTCCCGAGATTGCGGGCGTTGTTCTGACGCTCAATCTGGTAGTGGAAACTCTGATCCTGATCCCGATTTGCCTGATGTTGATGGAAGCTGCCTCCGCCGATTCGGCCCAACCATTGGGATACAGGTTACGCCGCATTCTGTGGAACGTTCTCAAAATGCCAACCATGATGGCATTGATGACCGGTCTCGCCATTGCTGTGCTGCATCTTCCGATACCCGCCCCGGTGTTTCGATTCACGGATATGGTCGCCGCCTCGGCTGGCGCGGTCTCTCTGGTGGTCATCGGCGGCTCACTGGCAGGACTACCCTTGCGTGGCAACAAGAGCCTCGCTGCACTGGCGACCCTGGGCAAACTGGTGATCCATCCGGCCATCGTCGCCTTGGTCGCGGCGGGCTTTGCGGTGACCGGGCTGCTCGATATTTCGCCCGACATTCGGACCGCGCTGATCCTGTCGGCTGCCATGCCGATGTTTGCCACCTATACCATCTTTGCCCAGGCCAAGGGACATGAGGGCGCGGCGAGCCTGGCCTCGCTGTCGGCAACCATTCTGGCGTATTTCACCCTCAACGGGCTGCTCTGGCTTCTGACCTGAGCGCGCAACCGGGTCAGTCGTGCTGACCCAGACACTGACTGTGATCGCCCAACGCGGTGAGCACCTGACAGGTACCGCCCGCGCCGTCGACGCACAGATGGGTGATCCGCTCCAGCTCCGTTTCCAGCCTGCGCAACCGGGCAATGCGGGCGCGCACTTTTTCAAGCTGCGCCCGCGCGAGTTCATCCGCTGCGCGGCAATCCTGCCCCAGCTCGCCATTCAGCGCCATCAGCTCCCTGATCTCTTCCAGACCAAAGCCAAGATCGCGCGCGTGCTTGATAAAACCGAGCCGCTCCAGCCCCGCCTGATCATAGCGCCGCTGGTTGCCTGCATTGCGGGTCGCGGGGGCAATCAGGCCGATCTGTTCATAGTACCGGATGGTGGGCACCTTCACCCCAGTGGATTTTGACAATGCGCCGATGGAAAACATGGGTCGCCCCTCTTGAAGCTCTAGTGGCTAGAGGCATTAGGTTGCTCTCGAATCAAAGAGATCTCAAGGCAAAAGGAGCGGGATCAATGGCCGGATGTTGCGGACAGGACGCCCAGTTTGAGGGTGTTTCAAAGGATTACAAACGCCGTCTCTGGGCGGTGATCGCCATCAACGCGGCGATGTTTCTGGTGGAAATGTCCGCCGGCGCGGCCGCGGGCAGTCAGGCGCTCAAGGCTGATGCGCTTGATTTTCTCGGTGATGCGCTGACCTATGGGATTTCGCTCGCGGTGATCGGCGCATCTGTGCGAACCCGGTCGCTGGCCGCGCTTGGCAAGGGGGTCAGCCTGTTGCTGATGGGGCTCTGGGTCTTTGGCTCCACGGTCTGGCAGGTGTTTGTCATCGGCGTGCCCGAGGCCCAGATCATGGGCGGGATCGGGGCACTGGCCCTGGCCGCGAACCTGGTGTCGGTCCTGTTGCTCGTTTCCTACAAGGATGGCGATGCCAACGTGCGCTCGGTCTGGCTCTGTTCTCGCAATGACGCCATCGGCAACGTCGCGGTGATGATCGCCGCCTTGGGGGTCTGGGGCACGGCCACCGGCTGGCCGGACCTGCTGGTGGCCGGGATCATGGCCGGATTGTTCCTCAATTCCGCGATGCAGATCCTGCGTCAGGCCCTGCGGGAATGGCAACAGGACACGGCATCTGGCCGGGCGCGGACTCCAGCGGGCTGAGGCCTGCGGGAAGCCCGTTCCCGCCAGCATCGGGCGCTATATTAATGTACCAATCCTGCGCCGGCCGCTTGCCAATCTGCAAGGATCGGCGCAGGGTCCGCGCATGGCAAAAAGCTTAACATCGCATCGACCATTGCTGGCAATCAGTCTCAAGGTGATCGCCATCGGCCTGTTCACCATCATGTCCGGGCTGATCAAGGAAATCACCCAGACGGTGCCGACGGGACAAGCGGTGTTTTTCCGGTCCTTCTTTGTTTTGCCGGTGATTTTTGTCTGGCTCGCGGTCCGGGGCGATCTGTCCAAGGGGCTCAGAACCAAGAGCCCGATGCTGCATTTCTGGCGCGGGTTGGTGGGCACCTCTGCCATGGGGCTGAACTTTGCCGCTTTGTCGATGCTGCCGTTGCCCGAGGTGACCGCGCTGGGCTATGTCACGCCGATTTTCACCCTGATCCTCGCCGCGCTCCTGCTGGGTGAACGCATTCGCATCATCCGCATCAGTGCCGTCGCCATCGGTCTGGTTGGCGTCCTGATCATGCTGTCGCCGCGCCTTGGAGGGGCCGAGACCCTGCAGGATACCGCGCTGATCGGGGCGCTTCTGGTGCTTGGGTCTGCGGCCCTACGGGGGTTCGTTCAGATCCATATCCGAAAGATGGTCCAGAGCGAGGAAACCTCCGCCATCGTGTTCTATTTTTCGGTCACAGCGTCGTTGCTGTCATTGCTGACCTTGCCCTTTGGCTGGGTGGTTCCCGATGCACCGATGTTGCTGCTGCTGATCAGCACCGGTTTCATCGGCGCGCTGGCCCAGATCCTTGTGACCTCGTCCTATCGCTTCGCCCCGGCGTCATTGCTGGCACCCTATGACTATGTCTCGATGCTGTTTGCACTGGTGATCGGCTACGTCTGGTTTGCAGAATGGCCATCGCTGGTGATGCTGGCCGGCGCTGCACTGGTCATCGCGGCCAATGGCATCGTGGTCTGGCGCGAAAGTCGGCTCGGGCTGGAACGAGGCAAGGCAAAACCGCTGACCGATCCAAAAGGCGGCTAGGGGTCACTGCTGCTCCAACCGGTCGCGCAGCGCGTGAAGCCGATCACGCAGTGCCGCCAGTTCGTCAAGATCCTCGCCCATTGCGTCCTGCACACAGGTGGTCAGCGCGCCAGCGTGGGATTGCAGATCCCGGCCTTTCGCGGTCAGCGTGACAATGAGGCTGCGCTCATCCTCGGGGTTGCGCTGACGGGTCACCAGCCCCGCAGCCTCCATCCGTTTCAGCAACGGCGTCAGCGTGTTGCTGTCCAGTTGCAATTCCGCGCCGAGATCGTTCACCCGCCGCTGGTCCCTGTCCCAAAGCGCAACAAGCACTAGATACTGCGGGTAGGTCAGCCCAAGCGGCGCCAGAAGCGGGCGATAGAGGCGGGAGATCGCATGGTTCACCGCGTAAACGGAGAAACAGAGCAGGTCATCGGTGGTCAGGCTACGGTCCATCGGATGAGATTAGGTCTGACACGATTTAATCGCAAGCGGTTGACATTGCGGGATCGGGCCCCACATTAATCGCACACGATATAATCGCCTACGATTTCAAATCACAGAGGAGTTCCCGATGTCTGTTTCCCCCGTTTATACCGCTCATGGATCCGCAACCGGTGGCCGGGACGGCCAGGCCGAGGTGGCCGGCACCGATCTTGTTCTCGATCTGGCGCCGCCAACCGAAATGGGCGGATCTGGCAAAGGCTACAATCCCGAGCAGCTCTTCGCTGCGGGGTATTCCGCCTGCTACATCGGCGCGATGAAATTCGCGACGACGCAGGACGACAGCCTGCCCAAAGTGCCGGATGACGTCTCGGTCGAAGCTGCCGTGGGCATCGGCCCGCGCGACGAAGGTGGGTTTGGACTGACCGTCAACCTGAAGGTTTCCCTGCCGGGCGTCGACAAGGCCGCCGCCGAGCGCCTGACCGAAGCCGGCCACAAGATCTGCCCCTACTCCAACGCGGTGCGCGGCAACGTGGATGTCACAACCGAAATCGCCTGACGTAGACCGACCCAGGTGTGCGCCTGCGGCGCGCACGCCCCGGGAGGTGAAAACCGCTGACGGCGCAACAGGCGCCAGAACGGCACCGCAGGTGCGAATACAGAAAAAGCGCGGGGCGGATGCCGCGCGCTTTTGCCGTTTAACAGCGATGATGGATCAGCTGCGGACCAATGCCTCGTACTCTTCAGCGATCTCGCGGGTCATCTGGCCGACTTCGAATGTGTAGGGGCCGATCTCGCCCACCGGGGTCACTTCTGCGGCGGTGCCGGTCAGCCAACATTGCTCGAACCCGTCCATTTCTTCCGGCATGATGTGGCGTTCGTGGACGGTGATCCCCTTGTCCCGCAGCATCTGGATCACGGTCTGGCGGGTGATCCCGTTGAGGAAGCAATCCGGCAGTGGCGTGTGAACTTCGCCATCCTTGACGAAGAAGATATTGGCGCCGGTCGCCTCGGCCACATATCCGCGATAGTCCATGAACAGCGCATCCGAACAGCCCTTGGCCTCGGCCTTGTGCTTGGAGATGGTGCAGATCATGTAAAGACCCGCCGCCTTGGCATGGACGGGGATGGTTTCCGGCGAGGGGCGTTTGAACTCTGCAATATCGAGCTTAGCGCCCTGCATCTTGGCATCGCCATAATAGGCGCCCCAGCCCCAGACGGCGACAGCCATCCGCACCGGGTTCTTGGCCGAGGCCACACCCATATCTTCACCCGAGCCGCGCCAGACCACCGCACGCACATAGGCATCGGTCAGGCCCGAGGCCTTGAGCGTATCCGATTTGGCCTTTTCGATGTCGTCCACCGAATAGGGCATCGGCATATCCAGGGCCTTGGCCGAGGCGATCAGCCGTTCGGAATGGGCGCGGCTTTTGAAGATCTTGCCGTTGTAGGCCCGTTCGCCCTCAAAGACGGAAGAGGCATAATGCATCGCATGTGTCAGAATGTGGACCTTGGCATCGCGCCAGTTCACCAGTTCCCCATCCATCCAGATCAGACCGTCACGGTCTTCGTATCCAGCCATTCTGCGTTCCTCTTCAGCGCCGTATCATTTTCGGTAATTGCGCAATACCCTGCAACTTCAGTCACATAATTGCGCCAAACCCGCGACTCGATACATCTCGGGTCTTGGAATGTCAACAATGCTGACATAAACTGCCCGGCAAAACAAAGGAGAGGCGACATGTCTGACGGGCGGTCCGGATCGGGGTTTGGTGGCGAAAGTCTGCTGTTCCTGACCGATGAACAGCTGCGCCAGGGGATCGAGGCGATGTTCTTCGCCTACCAGGGGTTTACCGCCGATCCTGATCGCATTCTGGCCGAGCTGGCCTATGGCCGGGCCCATCATCGCGCGATGCACTTTATCAATCGCGCCCCCGGCACCACGGTCAACAATCTTCTCAGTATACTCGGCGTTACCAAACAGTCCCTGAACCGGGTCCTGCGGGCGCTGGTCGAGGATGGGCTGGTGGACAGCCGGGTCGGGACCCTCGACAAGCGAGAGCGCAATCTCTACCTCACGGACCGGGGGCGCGAGCTGGAACAACGCCTGTCCGACGCCCAGCGCATTCGCATGCGGGCGGCCTATAAACAGGCCGGGCCCGAGGCGGTGCAGGGGTTCAAGAAAGTACTCGAAGCCATGATGGATGCCGATATGCGCCGTGCCTATGCCGACCTGCGCGAGGCGTCGCAATGACCACTGGCGACGCGCATCTGCTGATTGTCGATGACGATGAGCGGATCCGTGACCTGCTGAAGAAATTCCTGGTGCGGGCCGGGTTCCTGGTGACCGCGGCCCGCGATGCGGCCCATGCCCGCCGGGTTCTGTCGGGGCTCGATTTCGACCTCATCGTGCTGGATGTCATGATGCCGGGCGAGGACGGCCTGTCCCTGACCGCTGCGCTGCGCGAAACCCGGACGACGCCGATCCTGTTGCTGACCGCCCGCGGCGAAACGGGGGACCGGATCAAGGGGCTGGAGGCCGGCGCCGACGATTATCTGCCGAAACCGTTTGAACCCAAGGAGCTGTTGTTGCGGATCAACGCGATCCTGCGCCGCATGCCGGAAAACCGCCCCGAAGAGGTGACCCCCAAGTTTCTGCAACTGGGCGCGATCCGCTACGATATCGAACGGGGGGAGATGTGGCAGGGGGACACTCTGGTGCGGCTCACGTCGACCGAGGTCCAATTGATGAAGATCTTTTCAGCCCAGCCCGGCGAGGCCGTGAGCCGCGCCAAACTGGTCGAAGATCTGGGTCGCGACCGGGGCCAGGCACAGGAACGGGCCGTCGACGTCCAGATTACCCGCTTGCGCCGCAAGATCGAGTCGAACCCCAAGCAGCCGCAATACCTGCAAACGGTGCGCGGCGCGGGCTATATGCTGGCCCCGGATTAAGCGCGATCATCGCGGTCATCGTCCCTCCTGCCCCACCCGCTGCGGCCCGTGCGGTCTAACGCTGATCTAACGGTGGCCCCCTTGCATTGCGGCGGGCAAACAGAGATCGTTTCCCGACCGTTCAAAAGGGAAATTCCATGACCACCGCGCTCCTGACCCACGCAGATTGCCTGTCTCACAAGACCCCGCCGGGTCACCCGGAGCAGGTGGCCAGACTGGAACATGTGCTGCATGCGCTGGAGGGGCTCGACCTGCAACGGGTCACCGCGCCAATGGCTGCCGAAGACGATCTTCTGCGCATTCATCCGGCACGCTATCTGGACGATCTGCGCCGCGCCCTTCCCGGCGAGGGGATCAAGCAGCTGGACTCGGATACATGGATGTCGCCCGGATCACTCGACGCGGCCTTTCGCGGCGCCGGTGCGGCGGTGCGGGCCGTGGACATGGTGCTGAACGGCGACGTGGGCAATGCCTTTTGCGCCACGCGCCCGCCCGGGCATCACGCCGAGACCGAGACATCCATGGGGTTCTGCCTGTTCGGCAACGCAGCACTGGCGGCGAAACATGCGTTGGATCACCACGGGCTGAAGCTGGTCGCGGTGGTGGATTTCGATGTGCACCATGGCAACGGCACCCAGGATTTGCTGTGGGATGAAAAGCGCGCGCTGGTCATCACCTCGCAACAGATGCCGCTCTGGCCCGGCACCGGCGATCCGGAGGAAGACGGCGCCCATGGCAACGTGATGAACCTGCCGCTGGCCCCGGAGAGCACCGGCGCGGCAATGCGCGACGTCTATAGCGAACAGGCATTTCCCCGGCTCCGCGCCTTCAAGCCGGAGCTGATCATCCTGTCGGCCGGATTTGACGCCCACAAGGATGACCCTTTGGCGCAGCTGCAATGGGAAACAGAGGACTTCCGCTGGCTCACGGCGCAACTCTGCGCCCTTGCGCAGGACCTGTGTCAGGGTCGTATCGTCTCGACTTTGGAAGGCGGATATGATCTGAACGCGCTTGCCGAAGCCGCGAAGGCGCATGTGGAAGAATTGATAAAGGCCGCGACATGACTACCGAGACACCCGTCACCGATATGAGCTTTGAACAGGCGATGCAGGAACTGGAACGCGTTGTGGACCAGCTGGAACGCGGTGACGTGGCGCTGGACAAATCCATCGCCCTGTACGAGCGCGGCGCGGACCTGAAGAAACGCTGCGAGGACGAACTGAAGCGCGCCGAGGAAAAAGTCGCGGCGATCACGTTGGATGCCGGCGGCCAGCCCAACGGCACCCAGCCGCTCGACGCGGGCTAAGCGTCGTGTCAGCAGGGTTTGCCGCCGCGCTGAAAGAGGCGCAGGCAAGAATTTCGTCTCAGATTGACCAGCGCCTGTCGCCGTCTGACCGGCTGCATCAGGCGATGGCCTATGCGCTGCGCGGCGGCAAGATGCTGCGCGGATTTCTGGTGCTGGAAAGCGCCCGGCTGCACCATGTGTCACCTGAGGCCGCGCTGGAGGCCGCTTTGGCGATCGAATGCATCCATGCCTATTCGTTGGTGCATGACGATCTGCCCTGCATGGACGACGA
The DNA here is from genome assembly GCF_001518015.1 of Tritonibacter horizontis. Lineage (GTDB taxonomy): Bacteria > Pseudomonadota > Alphaproteobacteria > Rhodobacterales > Rhodobacteraceae > Epibacterium > Epibacterium horizontis. The sequence continues at coordinate 233,314 of NZ_LPUY01000008.1, read as the reverse complement.
TGATCTGCGCCGGGGCCAGCCGACCCTGCATCGCAAATGGGACGAGGCCACCGCCGTTTTGGCCGGTGACAGCCTGCACACCCTCGCGTTTGAACTGCTGGCACAGGAAACGGTCGGCCCGCATGCGCTTTTGCTGATCCGCAGCCTGGCGGAGGCGGCGGGTCACAATGGCATGGTGTCGGGCCAAATGCTGGACATAGCCGCGGAAAGCACGCAAACCCCGTTGACGCTGGACGAGATCACGACGCTTCAGGCGCGCAAGACCGGCTGCCTGATCGAATGGTCTGCCTGCGCCGGGGCGCGGCTGGCCGGGGCTGACAGCACGGCCCTGCGACACTATGCGCAGGCATTGGGGCTGGCGTTTCAGATTGCCGACGACATCTTGGACATTGAGGGCGACGCCGCGACCGTGGGCAAGGCCGTGCGCAAGGATGCCGAGGCCGGCAAGGCCACGTTTGTCTCCCTGCTGGGCCTTGCGGGCGCGAAAGCCCGCGCACGGGAACTGACAGACCTCGCCTGCGCGGCCCTGTCACCCTATGGTAACGCGGGTGAGACCTTGAAGGATACCGCCCGCTTCGTTATTTCGCGCGACAACTGACCCGCGCCAAAGGAGCCAGGAACAATATGACCGACCGGCCACAGACCCCGCTCCTTGACCAGATCGCATCCCCTGCGGATCTGAAACGGCTGACCGACGGACAATTGACCCAGGTGGCGCATGAGCTGCGTCAGGAAACCATTTCGGCCGTGTCCACCACCGGCGGCCACCTCGGCGCCGGGCTTGGCGTGGTCGAGCTGACCGTGGCGCTGCATGCGGTTTTTGACACCCCCAAGGACAAGCTGATCTGGGACGTGTCGCACCAGTCCTATCCGCATAAGATCCTGACCGGGCGCCGCGACCGTATCCGCACCCTGCGTATGAAAAACGGTCTCAGCGGCTTTACCAAACGCAGCGAGAGCCCGTTTGATCCGTTCGGCGCGGCGCATAGCTCCACCTCGATCTCCGCCGCGCTTGGCTTTTCCGTTGCACGCGATCTGGGCGGCGTCGTCGAAGAAGGCCTGGGCGACGCGATTGCGGTGATCGGCGATGGCGCGATGAGTGCCGGCATGGCGTTTGAGGCCATGAACAATGCCGGTGCCCTCGGCAAGCGTCTGATCGTGATCCTGAACGACAACGAGATGTCGATCGCGCCGCCGGTGGGGGCGCTGTCGTCCTACCTCAGCCGTCTGTATACAGAAGCGCCGTTTCACGACCTGAAGGCCGCGGCCAAGGGGGCGGTGTCCTTTTTGCCGGAACCGTTCCGCGAGGGCGCGAAACGCGCCAAGGATATGCTCAAGGGCATGGCGATGGGCGGCACCCTTTTTGAATCCCTCGGGTTTTCCTATATCGGGCCGATTGACGGGCATGACATGAACCAGTTGTTGCCGGTGCTGCGCACGGTCAAAGCCCGCGCCACCGGCCCGATCCTGATCCACGCGGTCACCAAAAAGGGCAAGGGCTACCGCCCGGCCGAGGTGGCACGCGACAAGGGCCATGCAACGGCAAAATTTGATATGGTCACCGGGGAGCAGAAGAAATCGCCCTCCAATGCACCATCCTATACCTCTGTCTTTGGCGAAACCCTGGTGGCGCTGGCCGCGCAGGACTCCAAGATCTGCGCCGTAACCGCCGCAATGCCGGATGGCACCGGGCTGAAACTGATGGCCGAACGCTATCCGTCACGCACCTTTGACGTGGGCATCGCGGAACAGCATGGGGTGACCTTTGCCGCCGCCCTGGCCGCTGGCGGGATGAAGCCCTTTTGCGCCATGTATTCCACCTTCTTGCAACGGGGGTACGATCAGGTGGTGCATGATGTGGCGATCCAGCGCCTGCCGGTGCGGTTCGCCATTGATCGTGCCGGCCTTGTCGGCGCGGATGGCGCCACCCACGCGGGATCCTTCGATATCGGTTTTATGACCAACCTGCCTGGCATGGTGGTGATGGCCGCCGCCGACGAGGCAGAGCTGAAACATATGGTCGCCACTGCGGCCGCCCATACCGATGGCCCCATCGCCTTTCGCTACCCGCGTGGCGAGGGCGAGGGTGTCGAGATGCCCGACCAGGCCCAGGTGCTGGAGATTGGCAAGGGCCGCATGATCCAGACCGGCGCCCGTGTCGCGATCCTGTCCTTTGGCACCCGCCTGGGCGAGGTTAAAAAGGCCGCCGAGGCACTCTCTGCCAGAGGCATCACGCCGACGATTGCGGACGCGCGTTTCGCCAAGCCGCTGGACCGCGAGATGATCCTCGGGCTGGCGGACGATCACGAGGCTCTGATCACCATCGAGGAAGGCGCTGTCGGTGGTTTCGGCTCCCATGTGGCGCAGCTGCTGGCCGAAGAGGGCGTCTTCGATACCGGTCTGAAATTCCGCTCCATGGTGCTGCCGGATACTTTCATCGACCAGTCCAGCCCAGCGGATATGTATGCCAGTGCGGCAATGAATGCAGAGCATATCGAGGCCAAGGTGCTGGATGTGCTGGGCGTCGCCCAGATCGGCGAGAAACGGGCCTAGACCGACGCAACCCGTTGCCCCTGCCCCGGCCGCCTGTCACTCCGGCGACCCTGTCTCCCCGGCCACGATGCTGGCGCGCCAGTCCGCACTTACACCCCCGGCGGATCCGCGGGCGGGACAAAGCGGTCCATGTCCTCGACCTCCAGTACCGCCCGCAGCCCACTGCGGTAATCGGGGAACAGCAAGCGCACGCCGAGTTCATCCTTGATGCGGTCATTGCGCACCCGTTTGTTTTCCCCGTAGAAACTGCGCGCCATCGGGCTCATCCCCGCCTCGTCAAAGGGGACCTCGGCCGGCATCGGCAGGCCCAGAAGCTCTGCCGCGAAGCCCAGCACATCCTGCGGCGGCGCGGGTTCATCGTCACAGACATTGTAGATCGCGCCCGGATCGGGTCGCGCGATGGAGGCCACAAGCACCTGCGCGATATCGTCCACATGGATGCGCGAAAACACCTGCCCCGGTTTGACTATGCGCCGCGCCCTGCCCGACATCAGCTTGGCAAACGGGCCACGGCCGGGGCCGTAGATGCCGGCCAGGCGAAAGATATGCAGCGGCAGGTCAGCAATGGCCTGCCATCCCGCTTCGGCCTCGACCCGCAGGTCGCCGCGTCTGCTGGCCGGAGTCAGCGGCGTTGTCTCATCCACCCAGGCGCCGTTATGGTCGCCATAAACCGCTGTGGTCGACAGGTAGCCAACCCACTCCAGACCGGGCAAAGCGGCGATATCTTCGGCCATCGAGGCCAGCACCGGGTCGCCCTCTTCGGTCGGCGCGATTGACAACAGGACGTGGGTCACCCCCGAGAGCGGAACCGGGTCGCCCGGCCAGGTGCACAGCGTGACACCCGCCATCGGCGCGGCCTCCGCACGGTCCCGTGTGGTGCCGATAATGCGCCAGTCTGGTCCGGCCAGCGCTGCGGCCAACGCCCGCGCCGTATAGCCGAAACCGATACAAAGGAGGGTCTTGTGGCTGGATCTGGTCATATGCGGACCATGCGGCGCGTCCGGGCCGGTTGCAAGATGCTCAGCACATCCGGCGCCGAAAACCGGCCCATTTTCCCCGCCCTCGCGATGATCTGCCACATCAGACGTCACCCCGGCGCCGGCCTCGGTCGTCCGGACGCCGCGCGCCAGCGCGGCGCCAGGCCCAACGGGTTTGATCGTCCGCCAGGGCGGTGAAACCGGGCGGGAGCCTCCCCCCCGACGCGGCGCACTCAGGTCTCCCGACGGGCCGTCAGCGTCCCTTCCAGACCGGGTCGCGTTTTTCGGCAAATGCCTTGGCCCCCTCAAGGTTGTCCTCGGAGCCATACAGCACATCGACCGTGCGCAAATGCCGCCCGGTCACCCGGTTCATGGCGTCCTGGAACTTTGAATCCTCGGCGTCGCGCACGATTTCCTTGATGGCGGCGTAGACCAGCGGCGGGCCAGAGGCCAACAGCCGTGCAAGCTCCCAGGCGCGGTCCATCAGCTGATCGCCGGCCACGATTTCATTCACCAGCCCCCAGCGATGCGCTTCCTCGGCGTCGAACCATCGTCCGGTCAGCAACAATTCCATCGCGATATGGTAGGGGATGCGTTTCGGCAGCTTGATCGACGCGGCATCCGCCACGGTGCCGGAGCGGATCTCCGGCAACGCAAAGCGCGCATGATCCGCCGACAGGATCATATCCGCCGACAGCGCCAGTTCCAGCCCGCCGCCGCAGGCGATGCCGTTTACCGCCGCGATCACCGGTTTGTTGAGGTCACGCAGCTCCTGCAGACCGCCAAACCCTCCAACGCCATAGTTCCCGTCCACGGCGTCGCCATCGGCCGCCGCCTTGAGATCCCAACCGGGGCAAAAGAACTTCTCGCCGCCGCCGGTGACAATTGCGACCCGCAAGGTATCATCGTCGCGAAAGGCCTGGAACGCCTCGCCCATCAGGACCGAGGTTTTCAGGTCGATCGCGTTGGCCTTGGGGCGGTCCAGCGTTACTTCGAACACGCCGCCCTCACGACGGGTCTTCACCGGGTTTTCATCAGTCATCGCAACAGGTCCTTTCTGCGCATCAGCGCGTCCGCAGCCACCGCATCCGTCGGGGTGCAGAGCAATGGGTTGATTTCGATCTCCTCCAGGCCGTCCGCCTCTGCGATCACATAGGCCTCGACCGCGCGGATCGCGCGCAGGATTGCGGAGCGGTCGGCCGCGGACGCACCACGATAGCCGGCCAGAAGGGGCGCGATTTTGAGCCCGTCCAACGCCGCATTCAGCATCGCATCCGTTGCGGGCAAGAGGACAGAGGCACTGTCCTGCAGGATCTCGGTCAGGGTCCCGCCGGCGGCCAGCGTCATGACAAACCCATGGGCGGGATCCTTGACCACTCCGATCAACACCTCCGCCACGGCGCCGTCGATCATTTCCTCTATCAGGAAACGGTCTGTCGGCATGGCAACAGCGGCGTCGCTGACTTCCTGGCCGGAGCGAAGGTTCAGCTTTACCGCGCCGGCCTCCGTCTTGTGGGCGATGCCTTCCCCCTTGAGCACCACCGGATAGCCGATATCCGCCGCAACGGCGCGCGCCGCGACAACCGTCCGTGCAGGCTTGGCCCGGGGCACACGCAGGCCAAAACGCGCCAGCCAGGCTTTGGCCTCCCCTTCCGGCACCAGATCCGGATCCGGGGCGGTCCTGGTCGGCAACAGCAGCGGATGAACCAGCTCGGGCAAGGGCAGGCCCGCCGCTTCGATGGCGTTTATCGCCTCTGGAAGGCCCAGCATCGGCACCACTCCGGCGGCGAGCAACTGTTCGGCGACCGCCTCTGGCAGCAGCTCCGGCAAGGTCGCGAGCATGGCGATGTTCTGGCCTGTGCGTTGCCGCACTGCGATGGCAGACTGGATCGTGCAGTCCCAGTCCGAGGCGTCGCAGCGATCCGGGCGCGGAAAATCCACCACCAGAATTGTCAGCGCAAGTTGCGGGTCGACCATGGCGGAAAACGCCCGGGTCATCGCCTCCGTGTCGCGCCAGATATAGGTGTGGTAGTCGAGCGGGTTCGCCAGCGCCACCATCGGCCCCAGCGCCGCCCGCAGGTCGGTCCGTTGCCGGTCATTCAAGGGCGGAAAGCTGACGCACCGGCCCTGTGCTGTATCGGCCGACAGGCTTGCCTCGCCCCCTGAACAGCTGATGGTCGCAATGCGGGTCGATGGCAACCGTCCCGCCACATGCAACAACTTCAACGTTTCAAGAAACGACGGAAGGTCATGAAGACGCGCAATGCCGAGCCGGGCCAACAGCGCGCCGGCGCCAGCGTCACCGCCAGCAAGCGACGCCGTGTGGGATACAGTCGCCGCACGCGCCTGCGCTGAACGCCCGACCTTGAGCGCGACAATCGGCTTGCCGAGCGCACGGGCCTTTAGCGCCAATGCTTCAAACGCGCGCAGATCGCCAAAGCCTTCGATATGCAGCCCCAGCGCGGTCACGCGGTCGTCTTCCAGCAGCGCCTCGCCTATGGCGGCCAGGCCGGTCTGGGCCTGATTGCCACAGGTGACGACATAGGCCACCGGCAAGGCACGCATCTGCATGGTCAGGTTGACCGCGATGTTGGAGCTTTGGGTGACAATGGCAACGCCGCGGTCGGCCCGTTTGCCGCCATGCTGATCCGGCCACAGGAGCGCACCATCAAGGTAGTTGATGAAGCCGTAGCAATTCGGGCCCAGAACCGGCATTTCGCCCGCGGCCGCAATGAGCTTGTCCTGCAGCGCCGCCCCCTCGGCGTCCTCTGCCTCGGCTTCGAGGAAACCGGAGGCGAAACAGACCGCCCCCCCGGCGCCCCGCACCGCCAGCGCCGCGACGATCTCGACCGTGGCAAAGCGGTTCACGCCAATGAAACTGGCGTCCGGCGCCGATGGCAAGGCGACAACATCCCGAAAGGCAGGCAGGCCTGCGACCTCCTCCGCCTTGGGGTGCACGGGCCAGATCTCGCCTTCGAATCCCATCTTGCGACATTGTTCGATCACCGCAGCGCACCAGGCGCCGCCACCGATGACGGCAATGGATTTTGGCCTGAAAAGCCTATTTAGAGACAGCATAAGACCCTATTTTCTCAAAGTTTCGCCATCCAGATGCCCAAGGCTCTGATCCGGGTTGATCCGATCTCGCACCCGGGTTTTCAGTTCCTTGACGTCTGGAAATCCACCATCCCGCTTGCGCTCCCAGATCACTTCGCCATCCAGCGTGATCTCAAAACTACCGCCAATTTCACCGGGAACCAGGGTGACGCCCCCCAGCTGCTCCTGAAAGGTGGACAACAGTTCCTGGCTCATCCAGGCCGCCCGCAGCAGCCAGTTGCAGCCAATGCAATAGGTGATGGTCACATTGGGTTTTTGGATGGGATCGGTCGGGGTGGACATGGGTTAGCCTCCTAGCTGTCGCAGCATCTCGCGGCTGATGATGTGCCGTTGGATTTCACTGGTTCCCTCCCAGATACGCTCCACGCGAGCATCGCGCCAGATCCGTTCGAGCGGCAGTTCGTCCATCAGGCCCATACCGCCGTGAATCTGGATCGCCTCGTCCGCGACCATGGCGAGCATTTCGGTCGCCTTCAGCTTTGCCATCGACATATCGCTTTCGGTGACCGTGCCTTCGTCGAATTTCCAACCTGCCTCCCAGGTCAGAAGGTTCGCGGCTTTCAATTCCATCGCCATATCCGCCAGCTTGAAGGACACACCCTGAAACTTGCCGATCTGCTGGCCGAATTGCTTGCGCTCTGCGGCGTATTCCACAGCGTGTTGCAGCGCGCGTTCGGCCCGGCCCAGACAGGTTGCGGCCACTTGCAGACGGGTCGCACCGAGCCACGTATTGGCCACCTCGAACCCTTTGTCGACCTCGCCCAGAATTGCGGCGGACGGCAGGCGGCAGTCGTCGAACTCCAGCACGGCATTTGTGTAGCCCCGATGGGACACGTTGCGATACCCGTCGCGGACCGTGAAGCCCGGCGTGCCCTTGTCGACAAAAAAGGCGGTAATCTTTTTCTTCTTGCCGCGCGGGGTTTCTTCCTCACCGGTCGCCATGAAGACAATGGCGAAATCCGCCACATCGGCGTGCGAGATGAAATGCTTGGTGCCGTTGAGGACCCAGTCGTCGCCGTCCTTGCGCGCCGAGGCCGTCATCCCGCGCAGATCAGAGCCGGCCCCCGGTTCGGTCATCGCCAGACAGTCCCATTTTTCACCCCGGATGCAGGGAAAGAGATACTTCTCTTTCTGTTCATCGGTGCCGGCCAACAGGATGTTCGACGGGCGCGCAACGCCGGTCCAGTGCAACGCGTAGTTGGCGCGCCCCAACTCCTTTTCATAGAGCAGCCAGGAAAGCGTATCGAGACCGGCACCGCCGACCTCCTCCGGCATATTGGCCGCATACAGTCCGGCCTCGATCGCCTTGGCCTGAATCTCGCGCACCAGATCCATGTCCAGATGGCCACTGCGCTCGATCTCCAGCTCGTGCGGGTAGATTTCATTCTCGACAAAGGCGCGGGTGGTTTCGACGATCATCGCCTGTTCTTCTGTCATGCCGAAATGCACGGGCGTCTCCTGTTGATGTGTTCGCTTGCGGCTCAGGGTAACCGCACCCTAGAGTGGCGAACATGCAGAAACGGACAAATTCATGCAGAGATGGACAAATCATGTCGCGGCGGTGCAGCAGGTCGATGTCCTGTTGTTCGACGATTTTTCCGCCCATTGCCTCGCCAACACGGTAGAGCCGATGCGCGCGGCCAATACGCTGGCCGGGCAGGCGCTTTATCGCTGGCGTTTTGTGTCGCTGGATGGCGGTACGGTCGTCTCTTCCTCCGGTATGGAGGTCACCGCCCATGCAAGGCTTGCCGACTGCGGCGGGGACCTGTTGGCGATCATGCCCAGCTATCACTTTTTACGCCACGACACCGTAGAGACCCACCGGGCCTTGCGGGCGGCGACGACGCGCTATGGCGGTCTTGCGGGATTTGATACCGGCCCCTGGCTGATGGCCTCGGCCGGGCTGCTCGATCAGCGACAGGCGACGATCCATTGGGACGAAATCGCGCGGCTGGAAGAACGCTTTCCCGAGGTGGAGGTGCTGCGGGCGCGCTATGTGCGGGATGATGACCGGATCACCTGTACGGGCGCGCTTGCGGCATTTGATCTGATGCTGGAGCTGATCGGCGACACCCATGGCCAGGCCCTCCGGCTGGAGGTCGCAACACTGTTCATGAGTGCCGAAAGCGCCGGTGCCGCACCAGAAGCGATGCTGGCACGACATCGCGTTGTTGCACGGGCGATCGGCGTGATGCAGGCCAACCTTGAAACACCCCTCACCATCCCGGAAATCGCAGGGCGTATCGGCCGCCCGCGCAAAGATTTAGAAACCCGCATGAAGGCGGATCTAGGAGCAACCCCAGCGACCGTCTACCGCCGTTTGCGACTAATTCAGGCGCGAAAGCTTTTATTAGAGTCTGATATCAGTGTCTCAGAGGTCGCGATGCGGACCGGATACGACAACCCAAGCGCGCTGACCCGGGCCTTCAAGTCGGAATTTGCCACCACCCCGCGCGCCCTGCGGGGGTCACAGCGCTGATCTCTGCGCAGTTGTCCTATCCGGATCGCTTGCGGCAGCGGCGTTTGGATCTGACAAAATCAGCAGTAAAAAGACAAAACAGGCTCTAATAAGGGCACGATGCTCTCAATGACCTGCCAACCCGCATCCCGGACATCCCCCAGTCTCTGTGCCCGAGAGAGGCGATGCGAACGCTTGGGGACCGCGTTGTCCAAGGGTCCGGTATTTGTGCTGGGTCATGTCACTGTTATGATCGCGGATTAGGGGACTTGCACCCTCGTACGCAATCATTAACAGTAGGCCATGACACACAAGACCTTTCCAAGCTGGCCCGACGTCGCCCCCCAACTGATCGAAACCGCCGCCGGACGCGCGCCCGCCGACATGGTGATCCGCAATGGATCCTGGGTGAATGTCCACACGCGTGAAGTGCTGGACCAGCACGATATTGCGATCAAGTCAGGGCGGATCGCTTATGTGGGCCCCGATGCTTCGGCAATGATCGGTCCGGATACCCAAGTGGTCGAGGCCGAGGGACGGTACATGATGCCGGGGCTTTGTGATGCGCATATGCACATCGAAAGCGGCATGCTGACACCAGCGGAATTCGCCCGCGCAGTGATTCCCCACGGCACCACCTCGATGTTCACCGACCCACATGAGATCGCCAATGTGCTCGGTCTTGAGGGCGTGCGGCTGATGCATGACGAGGCGCTGCTGCAGCCCGTCAATATCTACACGCAGATGCCCTCCTGTGCGCCCTCGGCGCCCGGACTGGAAACCACCGGCTATGAGATCACGGCCGAAGATGTGGCAGAGGCGATGCACTGGCCCGGGATCATCGGCCTGGGTGAAATGATGAACTTTCCCGGTGTTGCCATGGGCGACCCCAAGATGCTGGCAGAGATCGCCGCGACCCAGCGCGCGGGCAAGACGGTCGGCGGGCATTACGCCTCTCCCGATCTGGGGCCGGATTTTGCCGCCTATGTTGCCGGCGGTCCGGCAGATGATCACGAAGGCACCTGCGAAGCGGACGCGATTGCGCGCATGCGGCAGGGCATGCGGGCGATGGTGCGCCTGGGATCGGCCTGGTACGATGTCGAGGCGCAGATCACCGCGATCACTGAAAAAGGGTTGGACCCGCGCAATTTCATCCTCTGCACCGATGATTGCCACTCCGGCACTCTGGTCAATGATGGCCATATGAACCGGGTTGTGCGCCACGCCATCGAATGCGGGTGCGACCCGCTGATTGCGCTGCAGATGGCCACAATCAACACGGCAACGCATTTCGGCCTGGAACGCGAGATCGGCTCCCTCACCCCGGGACGACGGGCCGATGTCATCCTGACCTCTGACCTCCGCTCGCTGCCGATCGAAGTGGTGATTGCTCGCGGCCAGATCGTCGCGGAATCAGGCTCTATCAAGGTGGAATGTCCACATCTGGACTGGCCCGAGAGCGCCAGAGGGACGGTGCATCTCGGCCATGAACTGGCGGCTGGCGATTTCGAACTCGCCGCACCGGACGGGGCAAATTCTGTCACCGCGAATGTGATTGGCGTGGTTGAAAACCAGGCCCCGACCAAAGCGCTCAAAGCGGAGCTTCCGGTGGTGGACGGTTTGGTTGAAGGGCGCGACGACATCTGCCAGATTGCACTGGTCGAACGGCATCAGGCGACGGGCGGTGTCACCAACGCCTTTGTCTCCGGCTTTGGCTATGCGGGCGATATGGCGATGGCCTCCACCGTGGCCCATGACAGCCACCATATGATCGTCGTCGGCACTGACCGCGCCCAGATGGCGCTGGCGGCCAACCGGCTGGCGGAGGTCGGTGGCGGCATCACCCTGTTCCGCGACGGCAAGGAGCTGGCGCTGGTGGAGCTGCCGATTGCCGGCCTGATGTCTGACCGGCCCGCAAGCGAAGTCGCCGCCAAGGCGCAGAAACTGGTCGAGGCGATGCAGGCGTGCGGCTGCACCTTGAACAACGCCTATATGCAGCACTCGCTGCTGGCGCTGGTGGTGATACCGGAACTCCGGATCAGTGACCTTGGGCTGGTGGACGTGCGCACCTTTAAGAAAATTCCAGTAATCGAGCCTTTTAATGAATGACATAACTTCCCCCGACGTCCCCGCAAGCGAAAGCTTTACCGATCCAAAAGCCGCGGTTGCGCGGTTGATCGCGCTGTATGATACGGCCACCAACTTTCTTTGCGACCAGTTCATCGCCGCGATGAGCGCGGGCGCCGCGCCGGGTTGCCGCATGCGCGCCTTCTACCCCGAGGTCCGTTTCACGACGACGACCTATGCGCAGGTGGACAGCCGCCTCAGCTTTGGCCATGTGGCAGACCCCGGCACCTATGCGACCACGGTGACGCGGCCGGAGCTGTTTGCGCATTACCTCGAACAACAGATTGGCCTGTTGATCAAGAACCACGACCAGCCGGTCACGGTTGGCGTGTCCAACACGCCGATGCCGGTGCATTTCGCGGTCGCCTCGCGCCCCGGTCTGACCGTCCCGCAGGAAGGCGCGGCGCGTTTCCCGCTGCGGGATGTCTTTGATGTGCCGGATCTGGCCACCACAAACGACGACATCGTCAACGGCACCTTTGTGCCTGTGAACGGTGTCGGTGCGCTGTCGCTCTTCACGGCGCAGCGGGTGGACTACTCGCTGGCGCGGCTGGCCCATTACACGGCCACCGATCCGGATCATTTCCAGAACCACGTGCTGTTCACCAACTACCAGTTCTATGTCACCGAATTCGAGGCCTATGCCCGCGCGCAACTGGCTGACCCCGACAGCGGCTATTCCAGTTTCGTGTCCACCGGCAATATCGAGATCACCGAGGCCGATGGCGAATTGCCGACCTCGCCCAAGATGCCGCAGATGCCGACCTACCATCTGAAGCGCAAGGACGGGAATGGGATCACCCTGGTCAACATCGGCGTTGGCCCGTCCAATGCAAAGACGGCAACGGATCATATCGCGGTGCTGCGGCCGCATGCCTGGCTGATGGTGGGACACTGCGCCGGACTGCGCAATAGCCAGGCTCTGGGCGACTTCGTTCTGGCCCATGCCTATCTGCGTGAGGATCACGTGCTGGATGACGACCTGCCAGTCTGGGTGCCGATCCCGGCGCTGGCGGAAATCCAGGTCGCCCTGGAAGAGGCGGTGGCGCAGGAAACCGGCCTTTCCGGCTATGACCTCAAGCGGATCATGCGAACCGGCACTGTGGCCAGCCACGACAACCGCAACTGGGAGCTGCGCGACCAGTCCGGGCCGGTGCAGCGGCTGAGCCAATCGCGCGCCATCGCGCTTGATATGGAAAGCGCCACGATTGCTGCCAATGGCTATCGGTTTCGGGTTCCCTACGGCACCCTCCTGTGCATCTCTGACAAGCCACTGCATGGCGAGTTGAAGCTGCCGGGCATGGCTTCCGACTTCTACCGCACCCAGGTTTCCCGGCATCTTTTCATCGGGGTCAAGGCCATGGAGCAGCTGCGGACGATGCCATTGGAACGGCTGCACAGCCGGAAACTGCGCTCTTTTGACGAAACCGCCTTCCTGTAGGGGCGAAAATATGCTGTTTTCCACCGAAAATCGCTTGATTGGCGCTTGATCTTGGTCGCTACGCGTTGTGTTGTCCCACAACATAACGCTAATGTTACGCGATGAGGCCCCACCACGTCGGGCAGTTTCAAGGAGAGCAAAGTAATGTCCAAACCGATGACCAAAACTCAGCTTGTGGCAGCACTGGCTGAGGAAATGGACAGCGACAAGAAGACCGCTGGCGCCGCGCTGGATGCCGTCTGCAACTTGATCACGCGCGAAGTGTCTGGCGGCGGTGCCGTGACCCTTCCGGGTGTCGGCAAGATCTACTGCCGCGAGCGTCCTGAGCGCGAAGTGCGCAATCCGGCCACCGGTGAAAAGTTCATGAAAGAAGCGGACAAGGTCGTGAAAATGACCATCGCCAAGGCGCTGAAAGACAGCGTAAACGGCGACGCCTGATCTGTCTCACGGATCTGTCTACAAAGCTTCGGGGCTGCCCAATCGGGCAGCCCTTTTGTATTGTACCAATCCCCCTGCAGGCTCTGTTCACCGCCAGAAGAACTGGCTAGCGTGCCGCCAAGATCCAGACCCGGAGACCTCCGGCACCAGAAAAGGGGCGAAGAATGGACCTGAAATCCGTCGCGATGGGGCTGGCCTTTGCCCTGATGTGGTCCTCTGCGTTTACATCCGCCCGGATCATTGTCGCCGACGCGTCGCCGCTGTTTTCTCTGGCGCTGCGGTTCCTCATCTCGGGGATGATCGGTGTGATGATTGCCCGTGCGATGGGGCAATCATGGCGGCTGACGCGCCCGCAATGGAAAGCAACGATCCTCTTCGGGGTTTGCCAGAACGCGCTCTACCTCGGGCTGAACTTTGTGGCCATGCAATGGATCGAGGCGTCGCTGGCTGCGATCATCGCCTCGACCATGCCGCTGCTGGTGGCGTTGGCCTCCCTGGCCTTCTTTCGCGAGACGATCCGCCCGCTTGGCGCCCTGGGGCTGGTGGCCGGAGTGCTTGGCGTGATGCTTATTATGGGCACCCGGATAAGCGCTGGCGTCGATCTGCTCGGCATCACCCTCTGCGGCGTCGGTGTGCTCGCCCTGACTGCTGCCACATTGGCCCTGCGCGGTGCCACATCTGGCGGAAACTTCATGATGGTTGTGGGGCTGCAGATGCTGATCGGCTCCGCTGTGCTGATCCCGGCGGCGCTCGTCTTTGGAACCATTCAGATCACCCCCTCCTGGCCGCTGTTGTTCGCCTTTGCCTATACCACTTTTGTCCCTGGCCTTGCGGCGACGCTGATCTGGGTGATGCTGCTGAACCGGATCGGGGCCGTCCGTGCAGCAACGTTTCACTTTCTCAACCCGGTGTTTGGTGTTGCGATTGCGGCCCTGTTGCTGGGCGAAAGCCTGGGCTGGCTCGACCTGATCGGCGTCGGGGTTGTCACCCTTGGCATTCTGGCGGTGCAACTGTCCCGCCAACCCCCACGTTCGCGCGGGGTGGCGCCGCAATCCGCACCGGGATGACCCCTGCGCAGGGATCACGGGCTGTCATACCTTGGTGACCGCAATCTTCTACTTGTGGTTCCGGGTTTGAAAGCGCAATCTGCGACCCCATCTAATGGTGCACAAGACACGGTGGGAGGGCCCCATGACGACATTTTTCAAAGATCCCGACGCAATCGCTGCATTGTCGGAAGAAGCGTTCTACGTCACGCAACAGTCTGGCACCGAGCGGCCGGGCACGGGCAAATTGCTCAACAACAAGGAGCCCGGTCTCTATGTTGATATCGTCTCGGGCGAGCCGCTGTTTGCCTCGGCCGACAAATACGAATCCGGTTGCGGTTGGCCAAGCTTCACCAAGCCGATCAAACCCGCCCATGTGCAGGAAATCGAAGATCGCAGCCTTGGCATGATCCGGACGGAAGTCCGCTCCACCCATGGCGACAGCCACCTCGGACATGTGTTCCCGGACGGTCCCGCCGACCGCGGTGGCCTGCGGTATTGTATCAACTCCGCCTCGCTTCGTTTTATCCATCTCGACGACATGGCAGACGAAGGCTATGGCGACTACATCAACCAAGTGGAGGATCACAGATGAGCAAGACCGAACGCGCTGTACTCGCTGGAGGGTGCTTCTGGGGCATGCAAGAACTGATCCGCGCACGCAAGGGCGTGATTGCCACGCGGGTCGGCTATACGGGCGGTGATGTTCCCAATGCGACCTACCGCGACCATGGCACCCATGCCGAAGGGATCGAGATCATCTATGATCCCGAACAGACCTCCTATCGCGAGATGCTGGAATTCTTCTTTCAAATTCACGATCCCACGACGGAAAACCGGCAAGGCAATGATCTCGGTGCCAGCTACCGCTCTGCGATTTACTATGTCGATGCCGACCAAAAGGCGGTGGCCGAAGATACCATCGCGGATGTCAACGCGTCCGGCCTATGGCCTGGACAGGTCGTGACAGAACTGGAACCCGTCGGTGCGTTCTGGGAGGCGGAGCCGGAACATCAGGATTATCTGCAACGGCTTCCAAACGGGTATACCTGCCATTTCATCCGGCCGGACTGGGTGCTGCCCAAACGAACGGAAGCAGCAGAATAGCCCTGTTTAGAGCCTGATATTGGTCTTTTCAGCCCTCCCCTGCACGGGCGAGGGCCGTTCTTTATCGTGAGAGGCGTTTCTCAATCCTGTGCCACGCGCGGGCGGGCGCTAGCCTCTACTGTCAGGACCGCTTCGACAAAAACCTCGCGCGATTCGACCTGAGCGGTGCGAATGTCCCGGCTAACATGGACGTGGATCTCTCCGGCACCTGCGGCGGTCACGGCGGCAACGACCTGCTGCCGGAGTGCCTCTTCCATGGCGTTCAAAGCAACGGCGCTTTCGCTAAAATCTTGTGGGCCCTGGTCAAAATGCACCCGGAACCGCCCCTCGGACGGGGCTGTCACGGTGCCACTACGCCGCTGGGTGATCCGCCCGACCACCGCGCCAATGGCATTGGCAACGTCCGCATGTTTGGGCAGGACCATGTTGCAGCCCAATCGTTTGCCCACCGCAGGATAGTAGGACGAGGCCGACGCGCCGAGACCAATCACATCCAGATTAAGCCGCGCATCCAGCGCGATGACACCCCGATGTTGCGCCAGCCCGCGATGCAGCAGGATATGCCGAGCGAGCAATTTGGGATCGCCGGGGATCAACTCTTGTTCTTCGGAAAAAACAGTCTCTAACAACGCCAAAGCGGTCTGTTCGGTCAGCTGATCCACAATCATCCGCGCAGCCGTCTTGGCATCTTGGGCAAGGCGGTCGCCGCTGCCCACGCGGCGGCGTGCAAAGATCTCCAGCGCTTTTTCGGCGGCATCCCGGTCCCAGTCGGCGGCTTTGTTCAGCACATGGCTCGCATCAGTGGGCGTGACACTTGCGACCTGAACCAGCCCGCGCTCCACCAGGCGGTTCAGCGCGCCCTGCTCTCTTCGGCTGCGCAGTATCGCCCCCATCGGATGCACGCCAACACCGATACGAGCCAGGATCTCGGCATCCCGTTCAGCGAGGCCCATGGTGGGCTGGTTGCCGACGTCACGCACAAAACGGCCATCATATTCGCCAACAACCGTCGCCCGCATCTGCGCATCAAGGGCGGCATGCACCACGTCTGGCGCGTCGGCCGCGATCAGCGCAATCGGCAAAACCCGGCGGGGTCCAAGCGTTACGCCACCGGACAGCCCATCGCTGTTGAGATGCACCTGACTGTCCCCGCCCAGGCCAGACGTCCGCATCGCCACTGCTTCGACCATCGTCCGAAATCCACCGACCTGCGCGCCCTCCGGGTCGATTTTAGGCAGCCCCCCTTCGATCAATGCAATGTCTGTCGTGGTCCCGCCTATGTCGCTCACCAATGCGGTATCGGCGCCGGTCAGCCAACGTGCCCCAACAATAGAGGCGGCGGGACCGCTGAGGATCGTTTCGATCGGGCGCAGACGGGCCTGAGCGGCAGACATCAACGCGCCGTCGCCCCGTACCACCATCATCGGTGCCTCGATCCCAATCGAGGTCAGCGTCTCTGCCGCGCGCCCGATTAACCGGTCGATCATGCCGACAAGCCGCGCGTTCAGCACCGCCGTCAGCGCCCGCTTCGGCCCATTGAGCTTTGCGCTCAGCTGATGGGAACAGGTGACAGGAATCCCGGTACGATCCTGTATGAGCCGCGCCACCTCAATCTCGTGAGCCGGGTTACGAGTCGCAAACAGCCCCGCAACGGCAAAGCCACTGACATTGGCTTTTTCAGTCTCTAAAAAGGCCAACAGCGTCTCTGCATCAAGCGGTGCCGCTTCGCTGCCGGCATGGGTGTGGCCGCCGCTGAGGATCAGGGCAGGATCGCCTTTCAAAGCGTCACTCAGCCCATGCCGATCCAGATCTTGCTCGGCAAAGCCAATATAGATCAAGGCCACGCGACCGCCCTGACCCTCTACCAGCGCGTTCGTCGCAAGCGTCGTCGACAGCGCCGCCATCGAGACCTCGGCAGGTCGCACGCCAGCCTCAGACAGAACCGCCTGGACCGCACCACCAATCCCGACAGCCAGATCCTGCCGGGTTGTAAGCGATTTTGCAGAGGCCACCACCTCGTTTTCGTCTCGGATCAGAACGGCATCCGTGTAGGTGCCTCCGGTATCGACCCCAAGCAACAGCGACATTGCGACCTCATTTCCGTCTTGCTGGGTCCGGTTTAGCGTCCAGCGGCGTCACGTCCACTCTGTTTGCGTCATGACAGGCGCATGACCGCCCATTGTGCCGCATCCGCGACCGTGGGGTCTGGATCCGCGCACAGCTCCTGGGCCACGGACCGCAGCCGAGCCTCGCCCGAATTGCCGATGGCATAAAGCACGTTGCGCACAAACCGGTCCCGTCCAATGCGTTTGATCGGTGACCCGGCGTAGCGAGCGCGAAACGTCGCATCGTCCAATCGCGCCAGCTCGGCAAGCGGCGGCGCGACAGTCCCCTCGCGCGCGGCATAGCGGACGTCCGACGCCGCTACGGCGAATTTATTCCATGGGCACGCGGCCAGACAATCATCACAGCCATAGATCCGGTTCCCGAGCTTTGCCCGCAGGTCCTCTTCTATCGGGCCCTTGTGTTCGATGGTCAGATAGGAAATGCAGCGTCGCGCATCGAGCTGGTACGGCGCGGGAAAGGCATCGGTCGGGCAGGCCGAGAGACACGCCCGACAAGACCCGCAATGGTCAGGCTCTGCTGGATCAACAGCCAGCTCCAACGTGGTGAAAATAGACCCTAAGAAGGCCCAATTCCCCCAGTCTCGACTCAGGAGGTTGGTGTGTTTCCCCTGCCAGCCCAGGCCAGCGGCTTGACCCAGGGCCTTTTCCGGCACCGGCGCGGTGTCCACGAACACCTTCACCTGGGTCGCGTCGCCCGCCTCGGCGATCAGCCAGCGGGCCAGCCGCTTCAGCCGTTTCTTGACCAGATCGTGATAGTCCTTGCCTCGCGCGTAGACCGAGATTGCCGCCCGGTCCGGCAGGCCGACCACATCCATCGGATTTTCGTCCGGAGTGTAGCTCTCAGCCAGCATAATCACCGATTTTGCCTCCGGCCACAGGGCTGCAGGGTCCGCGCGCCAATTCACCCGTTCGGCCATCCAGGACATCTGGCCATGAAAGCCGGCGTCGAGAAACGCGTCCAGCCGCGCCGGCACCTCCGGCACGTCCCAGGGACGACAGATCCGTGCAGAGACAAACCCTTCGGCGCGCGCCTCGGCGACCAGCCGCTGTTTGAGATCCGGAGTGTCCGTCATCTGGAAAACCCCCTTCGGAATCCGCCATCGCACCCAATTGGGGATCAGAAATCGAGATCCGCATAGTGCGAGGGTGGCCGATAGCCCGGCACCTGATCGGCCAGAATGGAGCGAAAGGCGGGGCGCGATTTGATCTTGGCGTACCAATCCTTGACCACGGCAGACCGGTTCCAGTCCACATCAGAGATGTAGTCGAGTGAGGAGAGATGCGCCGCGGCCGCAAAATCGGCCAAGGTCATGTTGTCGCCCGCCAGCCAGCGGCGATGGTCCAGCAACCACGACATGTAATCAATGTGGTACTTGATCGCTTTGGCGCCCGATTTCACATTCGTGCTGTCGGGATAGCCCTCGCCGGTCATTTTCTTGTTCACGCGCTCGTACAAAAGCTTTGAGGTGACCTCGTGGTGAAACTTGTCGTCGAACCAGCTCACCAAACGGCGCACTTCCAGCCGTTCGGTGGCTTTCTTGGGCATCAGCGACGGGTCCGGGCGGGTTTCTTCAATGTACTCACAGATGGCGGCGCTTTCGGCCATCAAGATCCCATCGAGCCGCAACACCGGAACCTTGGCCGCAGGATTCCGGCGCAGAAAATCTGCGTCCTTCTCCCAATACCGTTCTTCGACAAGCTCCACCTCGATCTTCTTTTCCGCAAGGGACAGGCGCACCTTGCGACAGAAAGGGGATAGGGGGACGTGGTAGAGACGAGCCATGGCTGTCCTGAGCTCTCCGAATTTGAGGGGCGTATTCTCCAGCAATGCCTTGCTACGGCGAAAACTTCAATGCTGGAAACACGCCGCACGCCCATCACGTTCTATCGTGGCGGCCCCATCGGCAATCTGGCGAGCCCTTTTGCGCATGAAATCGCCGGGCTGCGCGGCCGAGCGTTTTTTCGGATTGGGCAGAAGTGCCGCGATCAAGGCCGCCTGTTGCGCGGTCAGCGCGTCGGGCGTTTTGCCGAAATAATGATCTGCCGCCGCATTGGCCCCAAAAATCCCTTCGCCCATCTCGGCAACATTCAGATAGACCTCGACGATGCGCCGCTTGCTCCAGGTTGCTTCGACCACTGGCGTGATGAAAGTCTCCAACGCCTTGCGCAGCCAACTGCGGCCCTGCCACAAGAAGACATTCTTGACCACCTGTTGGGTGATGGTCGAGGCCCCGCGATTTGCGCCAGCCTCCAACGCGGATCGGATGGCATCGACATCGAACCCCCAATGTTCGCAAAACCGCGCGTCCTCGGCCGCGACGACGGAGCGTGCCAAAACGGGTGCGATTTCCTCGATCGGGACCCAGCTTCGTTCGACGCTGCCAAGGCGACGGTATTCGGTCCAGATCGTATGGGTGACGGGCGGGTTCACAACGGAGAACAATGCGATCAGCAGCAACAGGAACACGATGCCGCCCAGGAGGGTGCGCAGCACCCATCGCCGTAAACGCAGGATGGTCGCGCGCAGGCTGAACCGCGCGGCGTTCGATTTGGAGGACCGGGACGTTTTCTTGCGCGCTGCCTTTGCCATGCCCCTCTATAGAACGGAGACCGGAGTGGCTCCAACAGCGAAAAGCACGCCGTCGGCATCTTGCTGCTACATGCGCCCCTGACAACAAAAAGACCCCGCTGGCCTGGGGCACAGCGGGGCTTAGGTTCAGGAATAAGAAGAACTCTTATTCTCGGGGATGGTGTCAGTTACTCGGCAGGGACTGCCGATTGTTCGACTGCGATCGGATGCGCCAGCTTGTTCAGCATTTCCTTGGGGCAGATCTGCAGGAAGTTCGACTTCTCGCTGTCCCAGTGCTGCAGGATTTCGGCGGCTTTGCGGCTGCCTGTTTCCTGCTGGTGCTGCTCGATCAGCGTCTTCAGTTCGGCTTCCCAATGGTCAACGGTGACCGGGCAGGTGACGATGCTTTCCATGTTCATCAGGTCCTGTGCCGTCCCCGATGGATCATAGAGATAGGCCATGCCACCGGTCATCCCGGCGCCAAAGTTTGCGCCGATGGTCCCGAGGATCACCGCAACGCCGCCGGTCATGTATTCGCAACCATTGGTACCGCAGCCCTCGATCACCACCTTGGCCCCCGAGTTCCGCACGGCAAAGCGTTCCCCGGCGCGACCGGCCGCAAAGAGGTACCCATCGGTGGCGCCATATAGGACAGTGTTGCCGACGATGGTGTTCTCCGAGGCCTGCAGCGGGCTGACCTGCGGCGGACGCACCACAATGATGCCGCCCGACAGACCCTTACCGACATAGTCGTTGGCGTCGCCGGAAACCTCCAGTTTCAGACCCGGCGCGGCAAAGGCACCCAGCGACTGACCGGCAGAGCCTTGCAGCTTTACCGTCAGATGGTCGGGTTGCAGTTTGTTGCGCATGCCAAAGTTCTGCACGATATGGCTCGATGTGCGGGTGCCCACGGTACGATGGGTGTTCTGTACTGCGTAGGACAGCTGCATCTTCTCGCCGTCCTTGAGGAACCGCGCGGCGTCGCACACGATTTCCGCATCCAGCGTATCGGGCACCTCGTTGCGCGGCTTCTCACGGTTGTAGACGATGCTGGCAGAGCCATCGACGGTGATCAGCAGCGGGTTGAGGTCAAGATCGTCGAGATGCGCGGACCCGCGCGAAACCTGCGCCAGAAGATCCGCACGACCGATCACCTCATCCAGGCTACGGGCCCCGATAGAAGCGAGGATTTCGCGCACTTCCTGCGCGTAGAAGGTGATCAGGTTCACCACTTTATCGGCGTTGCCGGTGAACTTGCCCCGCAGAGCCTCATCCTGGGTGCAGACACCGACAGGGCAGGTGTTGGACTGACACTGACGTACCATGATGCAGCCCATCGCGATCAGTGCGGCGGTGCCGATGCCGTATTCCTCGGCCCCCATCATCGCCGCCATGACGATGTCACGACCGGTCCGCAGGCCGCCGTCTGTCCGCAGGGTCACACGCCCGCGCAGATTGTTCATCGCCAGAACCTGATGCGCTTCGGTCAGGCCCATCTCCCACGGCAGGCCGGCATATTTGATCGAGGTGGCAGGCGATGCGCCGGTGCCGCCGTTGTGACCCGAGATCAGGATCACATCGGCCTTGGCCTTGGCCACGCCGGCTGCAATCGTGCCAACGCCCGAGGAGGACACCAGTTTCACCGTCACCTTGCAGCGCGGGTTGATCTGCTTCAGGTCATAGATCAGCTGCGCCAGATCCTCGATCGAGTAGATATCGTGGTGCGGCGGCGGTGAAATCAGCGTCACGCCCTTGGTCGAGTGACGCAGACGGGCGATCAGGTCGGTAACCTTCATGCCCGGCAGCTGGCCGCCCTCACCGGGTTTGGCGCCCTGTGCGACCTTGATTTCCAGCTCTTCACACTGGTTCAGATACTCGGCGGTGACACCAAAGCGACCCGAGGCGACCTGCTTGATCTTGGCCGACGGGTTGTCCCCGTTGGCTTCGGGTACGAAATGCGCCGGATCTTCGCCACCCTCGCCCGAGTCGGACTTGGCACCGATGCGGTTCATCGCAACGTTCAGCGTCTTGTGCGCTTCGGGGCTGAGCGCGCCCAGCGACATGCCCGGCGTGACAAAGCGTTTGCGGATCGAGGTGATGCTTTCGACCTCTTCAATCGGGATCGCCTTGCCCAATGGTTTGATGTCCAGAAGGTCCCTCAGATGGATCGGCGGGTTCGACTGCATCTTGGCCGAATACTGTTTCCACAGCTCAAAAGAGGCACGGTTGCAGGCCATCTGCATCATGTGCATCGAGGTCGCTTCCCACGCGTGGGTCTCGCCGGATTTCCGCGCCTTGTAGAAACCACCGATAGGCAGGATGCCTTCCGGCATGTTCCAGCCCTTGGCGTGGATTTCTTCTGCCTTGACCTGAATACCCGAGACGCCGATGCCGGAAATGCGCGAGGTCATGCCGGGGAAATATTCCGCGACCATGGCACGCGAAAGCCCGACGGCCTCAAAGTTCAGACCACCGCGATAAGAGGAAATAACCGAGATCCCCATCTTCGCCATGATCTTCAGCAGGCCCTGGTCGATGGCCTCACGGTAGCGGGCGACGTTTTCGCTCAGCGTGCCGTCCAACAGGCCGCGTTCAATCCGGTCTGCCAGAGAATCCTCGGCCAGATAGGCGTTCACAACGGTCGCGCCACAGCCGATCAGAACCGCAAAGTAATGCGGATCAATGCATTCTGCCGACCGCACGTTGAGCGAGCAGAAGGTGCGCAGGCCCTGACGGATCAGGTGAGAGTGCACGGCGGATGTCGCAAGGATCATCGGCATCGCGACCTTGCCCACGCCAGAGAACTGATCGGTCAGAACAATATGCCCGGCCCCGGAGCGAACGGCCTCTTCGACCTCTGACCGGATGCGGGCCAAGGCGGTATGCAGCGACTTCTCGCCGGGAGCGAAGGTACAGTCGATTTCTGCCAGTTTGGCACCGAGGTTTTCAACCAGATTGTCCCACTGCGCGTTGCCGACAAAGGGGCTTTCCAGCACCACGATTTCGGTCTGGGAGCTGTCCTCGTCCAGCACGTTCTTGAGGTTGCCGAACCGGGTCTTCAGGCTCATCACCCTGAATTCGCGCAAGGAATCGATGGGCGGGTTGGTCACCTGCGAGAAGTTCTGGCGGAAGAAATGGCTGAGCGGGCGGTACTGTTTCGACAGTACGGCAGAGGGGGTATCGTCCCCCATCGATGCAAGGCTCTCCTTGCCGTCTTCGGCCATCGGCGACA
Source organism: Tritonibacter horizontis (assembly GCF_001518015.1). Classification (GTDB taxonomy): domain Bacteria; phylum Pseudomonadota; class Alphaproteobacteria; order Rhodobacterales; family Rhodobacteraceae; genus Epibacterium; species Epibacterium horizontis. The sequence goes on along the minus strand of NZ_LPUY01000008.1, from coordinate 210,123 downwards.
GGATCTGTTCCAGTTCTTCGATGGTATAGCCGGCAGCGATCTGGCGGCGGCGCAACTCTTCGCCCGAGAACAGCGGTGCTTCGGACACGCCCCCCAGCACCTCGTCCAGGTCGTTGACCTTTTCGACCCAATCGCCAAAGGGCAAGGCGCGGGAAAGTTTGTCCTTGATTTCAACGTCGTGGTACAGCTGGCCTTTTTGCATGTCCACGGCGAGCATCTGGCCCGGGCCCAACGCGCCCTTTTCGACCACGGTGGCCTCGTCGATGGGCACCATGCCCGCTTCGGAGCCGGCAATCACCAGCCCGTCGCCTGTCACCACATAACGCATCGGACGCAGGCCGTTGCGGTCAAGACCAGCACAGACCCAGCGGCCATCGGTCATCGCAAGGGCTGCGGGACCATCCCAGGGTTCCATCACGGCGTTGCAATAGGAATACATGTCGCGCCAGGCCTGAGGCAGCTCTTCGGCCTGTTTCGACCAGGACTCGGGCACCAGCATGGTCTTCGCCATCGGCGCAGACCGGCCGGCCCGCACCAGAACCTCGAACACGGAATCAAGCGCGGCAGAGTCAGACGACCCGTTCGCCACGATCGGTTTGATGTCTTCGGCATGGTCGCCAAAAGTTGCGCTTGCCATGCGGATCTCATGGCTTTTCATCCAGTTGAGGTTGCCCTTCAACGTGTTGATTTCGCCGTTATGCGCAAGCATGCGGAACGGCTGTGCCAGCCACCACTGCGGGAACGTGTTGGTGGAATAGCGCTGGTGATAGATCGCAAAGGCGCTCTCGAACCGCGCATCCATCAGGTCGGGGTAGAACACGGCAACCTGCTCGGCCAGCATCATGCCTTTGTAGATGATCGACCGGCAGGACAGCGATGCGATATAAAGCGCGCCAACCTGCGCCGCGGCCGCGGCCTTTTCGATACGGCGACGGATGACATAAAGCTCGCGCTCAAACGTTTCCTCGTCGACCCCTTTGGAGTTGGAGATCAGGATCTGCTCGATCTCCGGGCGGGTGGCGTTGGCTTTTTCACCCAGGCAGGTCACATCCACCGGCACATGGCGCCAGCCGTAGATATAGTAGCCCATGCGCAGCACTTCGGCCTCGACGATGGTCCGGCAGGTTTCCTGTGCACCGAAATCCGTACGCGGCAGAAAGACCTGCCCAACGGCCATCAGCTCGTCCTTGCGCGGCTCGTGACCGGTACGCTTCACCTGATCGTGGAAGAAGGGCACCGGAATTTGCACGTGGATACCCGCGCCATCGCCGGTCTTGCCATCCGCATCGACAGCCCCCCGGTGCCAGATCGCGCGCAGGGCGGCGATGCCGGCATCCACAACCTGACGGCTTTTGGAGCCATCGACGGACACCACGAGGCCAACACCGCAGGAAGAATGCTCTTCCTGTTCGGAGTACAGCCCGTTTTCAGCCATCCATTTGCGCTTTGCCTCTTCGGCGCGGACCCAGCTCTCATCGTATTTGGTCATTGTCTTCTCCTCTGCCTGGCGGTGGCGCCGCGCCTTGTTTCAGGGGCGCCCGACCGCTCGGAAAATTCCGTGAATTACTCGGCCGCGACAGCCTGGGTGATGTTGAACCGGTCAAGGATCGCCTCGGCACAATCGCGCCCGTCCTTGATCGCCCAGACCACAAGGCTGGCACCGCGCACGATATCGCCGACCGCATAGACACCGTCCAGATTGGTTGCCCCGGTGCGGAATTCTGCCTTGATCGTCCCCCAGCGCGTGACTGGCAGGTTCGATTGGCCCCAAAGGGTCGGCAGGTCCTCGGGTTCAAAGCCAAGCGCCTTGATGACCAGATCTGCGTCTTCAACGTAATCCGCGCCCTCGATCACTTCCGGGGCCTGACGCCCAGAGGCATCCGGCTGACCCAGACGCATTTTCTGCACCATAACGCCCGCGACCTTGCCGTCTGTGTCGGTGAAGCCTTTGGGCGCCGAGAGCCATTCGAACACCACGCCTTCTTCTTCGGCGTTTTGCACTTCGCGCTGCGAACCCGGCATATTCGCCCGATCGCGACGATAGAGACATTTGACCGAGTTCGCGCCCTGGCGGATGGAGGTCCGCACGCAATCCATGGCGGTGTCACCGCCGCCGATGACGACGACGTTCTTGCTCGCGGCGTTGTAGGTTCCGTCCTCATACTCCGGCACGCTATCGCCAAAATTGGCAACCCGGTTGGAGGCGGTCAGGAAATCAATCGCCTTGACGATCCCTGTCGCCCCGGAGCCGGGCATGGTCAGGTCACGGGATTTGTAAACGCCGGTGGCAATGATCACCGCATCATGTTTTTCGCGAATATCGTCAAAGGACATATCCACGCCGATATTGCAGTTCATTACAAAGGTGACACCGCCGTCTTCCAACAGCTTGTTGCGACGCATCACCACGTCTTTTTCCAGTTTGAAGCCGGGGATGCCGTAGGTCATCAACCCGCCCGCGCGATCATAGCGATCATAGACCGTCACCTGAACACCCGCCTTGCGCAGCATGTCCGCCGCCGCCAGCCCGCCTGGGCCTGCGCCGATGACACCGACAGATTCCGGGCGCTCGACTCGCGGCGCATTTGGTTTCACCCAGCCTTTTTCCCAGGCGGTGTCGGTGATGTATTTTTCGACAGCGCCGATCGTGACGGTGCCATGGCCGGATTGCTCGATCACGCAATTGCCTTCGCACAGGCGGTCCTGCGGGCAGATGCGACCACAAATCTCGGGAAAGGTATTGGTGGCCTGGCTGGTGGCATAGGCCTCTTCCAGGCGGCCCGTTGCCGTCAGATGCAACCAATCGGGGATGTTGTTGTGCAACGGACAATGGGTCTGACAATAAGGCACGCCGCACTGGCTGCACCGGCTGGACTGCTCTTCTGCCTTCGCCGCCGCGAATTCCGCATAGATCTCGTCGAAATCTTCCCTGCGTGTTTCAGCAGTTCGCTTCTCGGGCATATCGCGACTAATGTTCACGAATTTCAGCATCGGTTGCTTGGCCACGGCGGAACTCTCCTTCTGGCTGGCGGCGATCGTTCAGAACCTTCAAATTCGATAAACGTCAGCAATGCTGACCTATTTTCAGGCCTCTCCGCTTTGAATACCTCTTTTGGAGCTATTGTACAGAATTTTTAGATCCGATTCGGACCTAAATTGAGACTTCCTATTAAAATCAACAGGCCTATACATAGAGTTATAGCAAATTCCCTTTTACTCCAGCACCTTCGGACGACTGATCCATGCCCGTGTTTCAATTAATACTTGTTGCCCTGATTCAGGGCATAACCGAATTCTTGCCTGTTTCTTCCTCAGGTCATCTGATTCTCCTGCCTCAGCTCACCGGTATGACGGACCAGGGTCAGGCCATTGATGTCGCCGTGCATGTGGGGACGCTGGCCGCCGTTGTCCTGTATTTCTGGAGCGATGTCCGTCAGGGGCTGGCCGGGCTGCCCAGAGCCTTGACCGGCCGGCTCGACACCCCGGGCGCGCGGCTTGCCATGGGGTTGATCGTGGCCACCATTCCGACGGTCATTTTTGGGGCCTTCCTGCATTTTACTGGTCTAAGCGACGCGCTGCGCTCGATGGCCGTGATCGGCTGGACCATGCTCGGTTTCGGGATTGTCCTTTATGCTGCGGACCAATGGGGCAAGACCCACAAGACGATGAAGGACTGGGGATTGCGCGATGCGTTCATCATGGGGCTGTGGCAGATGATTGCGCTGATCCCCGGCACATCGCGGTCCGGCATCACCATCACCGGGGCGCGCCAGCTCGGCTACAGCCGCGAAGATGGCGCCCGGGTCGCCATGCTGATGTCGATCCCGACCATCATGGCCTCCGGTCTCCTGCTTGGGACCGAGGTGGCGCTGGATGCCAATACCGCCCTCATGCGGGACATGGGGATCGCGGCCCTGCTGGCCATGCTGTCGGCCCTTGCTGCACTCACCATCATGATGCGCCTTCTGCGGTCGGTCAGCTTTACGCCCTATGTGATTTACCGGGTCCTGTTGGGCATTGTCCTGCTGGCAATTGCCTATAGCTGAAACAGGACCGGCGCAGGGCTAGGCTCCCCGCGCCGGTCACAGCATTACAGTATGGCAGTGGATGCCGGGTCAGGCATCGCCCCGCAGGTGACGAGCGGATTTGGTCAGCTCGTCATATTGACCACTCGGGCGGAATTTCCACAGGTAGTCCGGCAGCACCGACCCCATGGACACGGGCTCGATCCCGAGGTCAGAAATCCCCTTGGCAGTGTCCGCCACAACATTGTCGGACTGCAGGCTTTTCAGCTGATCGCGGGTCAGCAGTGAATTGGTGAACAGCCCGAACGAGGCGGATTGCGCAAGATCAAAGCTGAATGCCATCAGACCTGCGGCAAAATTCGGCAGCGGCAGCACCAAACGGCGGCGATTGATGACCTTGAGCATATCCTGCATCAGGGCAGAGAACGTCTTGACCTCCGGGCCACCCAATTCATAGACGCCGGGCTCCGATTGACCAAGAACGCCGGCAACAGCGGCCTGGGCCACATCGTCAACATAGATGGGCTGGAATTTCGTGCCACCTGCAGCGATGGGCAGAACCGGACCAAGGCGCGTCATCGCCGCGAACCGGTTGAAGAACTGATCCTCAGTACCGAAAATCACCGATGGGCGCAGGATCATCGCACTCGGGAAGGCCGCAAGAACCGCAGCTTCGCCTTCTGCCTTGGTGCGCGCATAGTCGCTTTCACCGTCGGCATCAGCGCCAATTGCAGAAAGATGGACCAGGGTCGCGACGCCGCCCTCGGCGGCGATCCGTGCGATACGGCCCGCACCTTCGGACTGAACCGCCGTGAAAGTATTCTTGCCCACCTCGTTCAGCACGCCGACACAGTTCACAACCGCGTCCGCACCCGCCATCACTGCCGCGACCGAGGCGTCGTCCCGGATATTACAGAACACAGGTTCGACCTGGCCCGGAACGCCATAGGGCTTCACATGCATCGCCTCGTTCGGGCGACGCACCGCAACGCGAACGCGCCAGCCCGCCTTGGCCATGCGGCGCGTAATATAACGACCGACAAACCCGGACCCGCCATAGATGGTGACCAGTTTGGACATGACTTGGCTCCTCTCGCGCTAGCTGTTGTCCCGATCTACCGCCCCAAGCCCTTTCAAACAAGGCGCAAAACGCCACGCGCAGGCCTCATCCCTGCGGAAACGGCCCGGACGCCACAGGATTCTCCGGAAAAACCGAAATATCCGTTTGACGCGTTCTGCGACTCGGATTATACGCCGCCCTCACGACATCTGTGCCCAGATGGCGGAATGGTAGACGCGCTAGCTTCAGGTGCTAGTGTCCGCAAGGACGTGGAGGTTCGAGTCCTCTTCTGGGCACCACTCTTTCCCAATCAAAACCCCCAATCGCAAATTCATGACCCTGAGTTTCGCTCGGGGAAAACCATCGCGAATTCTGCGGCTTATCCCGTCCCGCAAGGCGCAGTCTTTTGCGGCCTCAGTCAATTTTCCACTTGCAGCCGAGGCTGAACCTGCCTAGAACGCCTCACACCTCATCTGTGCCCAGATGGCGGAATGGTAGACGCGCTAGCTTCAGGTGCTAGTGTCCGAAAGGACGTGGAGGTTCGAGTCCTCTTCTGGGCACCACCCCCTACACATTGCCGAACAGCTCGCTAGACTGTCCCTCAGGTTTCAACACAGGGATGGATAACATGCAGGCAAACCTCGATCATTGGCCGGATCGCGTGGATATGGCTGCGGCTTTTCGCTGGACGGCACGGCTGAACATGCATGAGGCGGTCGCCAATCACTACTCGCTGGCGGTGAATGAGGACGGCAGCCGCTTTCTGATCAATCCGAATCAAAGCCATTTCAGCCGGATCAAGGCCTCAGATCTGCTAGAGGTCGATGCCAACGACCCCTCCACAATGGATCGCCCCGATGCGCCGGACCCTACTGCCTGGGGGCTGCATGGTTCCCTGCACCGGCTTTGCCCACACGCGCGCTGCATCATGCACGTGCATTCGATCCATGCCACCGTGCTGGCCTGCCTCGAAGACAGCACCCTGCCGCCGATAGATCAGAACTGCGCCACCTTCTTCAACCGGACCGTCATTGATGACGGTTACGGCGGGCTTGCCTTTGAGGATGAGGGCGCGCGCTGCGCGTCGATGCTGACGGACCCGAAGGTCAAGGTGATGATCATGGGCAACCACGGCGTGCTGGTCATCGGCGCGACTGTCGCAGAAACATTCAATCGGCTCTATTACTTCGAACGGGCGGCAGAAACCTATATCCGCGCGCTGCAGACCGGCCAGAAGCTGCGGGTTCTAAGCCCGGAGGTGGCGGAAAAAACCGCGCAGGAACTTGAAGACTACCCGGATGCCTCTCCCGCCCATCTGGCAGCGCTCAAGGCCATTCTGGACGACGAGGGTTCGGACTACGCCAAATAGCAGGGCTATCCCGAACAGCACGCAACCCAAACAAAAAGGGGTGCCAACGCACCCCTTTTATTCGTTCCGCTCGTAAAGGACCGGCTCAGGCGGCTTCTTCACCCGGCTTTTTGCCCAGGATGATCATCGACAACAGATCGTCATCCGTCACATCCTCAATGTTCACGGTGCCGACCAATTGGCCGTTTTTCATAACCGACGCGCGGTCACACAGCTGCATCACGGCATGCACATCGTGGTCGATCAGGAAAATCCCGATGCCTTGTGCCTTCAGCTGCTGGATCAGCTCCGCAACCATCTGGGTTTCATGCGGGCCAAGGGCAGCCGTGGGTTCATCCATGATCAGGATGCGGGCGTTGAAATAGACCGCACGGGCAATCGCGACCGACTGTCGTTGACCGCCCGACAGGGCTGAAACCGGCTCGTTGAACTTGCGAAAGTTCGGGTTGAGGCGGCCCATGATCTTGCGGCATTCGGATTCCATCGCGGCATCGTTCACAAGCCCCGTCCCGGTGACGATCTCGCGCCCCAGAAAAAGGTTCGATGCCGCATCGAGGTTGTCCGCCAGCGCCAGCGTCTGGTAGATCGTCTCGATGTTATGGCTGCGGGCATCGCGGGGATTGGTGATTTCCACCTTGTCGCCGTTGATGCGGATTTCACCGCTGTCCATCTGATAGGCACCCGAAAGCACCTTGATCAGGGTCGATTTTCCGGCACCGTTGTGGCCAAGCAGGCCAACAACTTCGCCCGGATGCAGGTCAACGCTAACCTGATCAACCGCCTTGATCCCACCGAAGGAAACAGAGATGTCTTTCATCTCGACCATCGGCGTTGCGCCCTGGGCGCGGAGTTCCTTGGGAGTGGTCATCACTTGGCCCCCACACGTTTGCGATAGACGATGTCGATAAAGACGGCTGCAACCAGCACGGCGCCGACAACGATGTTCTGGAACGGCGCGTCTACACCGACCATGGCCATGCCGGACTGAAGGCTTTGCATGATCAGCGCGCCGAGGATGGCGCCGTAGATGGTGCCAAAGCCACCCGACAGCGCGGTGCCGCCGATGACGGCTGCCGCAATGACCCGCAGTTCGTCCAATGTGCCGATGTCGTTGGAGTGGTTGGCCAACCGGGCCGAGGCCACAACCGCCGACAAGGCGCAGAGAAAGCCCATGATGCTGAAGACCTTTACGGTCAGCATACGCGTGTTGATCCCGGACAGCTCTGCCGCGTCGGGGTTGCCGCCGGTGGCAAAGATATAGCGCCCAAGGCGGGTGCGGCGGGCAATCACAGTCATCACAATCGCCACGGCGATCAGGATCAGCACCGAAATCGGCAGCCCGTAGCCCATGGTCAGCCCTTCGGGCATCACCTGGCCCTTGGCTTCGAACATACGTTCCAGGCGGCGCGACGGAATATCATAGGCGTTGAGGACGGCAACAAAGCCAAGGATCGCCCCCGATACCACCAGCCCCATGACGATCTCGGCCCAGACAGGTTTGACCGGGAAATCATGCGCCAGCTTGGCGCGACGGGAATTCCACAGCACCATCAGCGCCAGTGCGGTGGCGATCAGCCCCAGGATCCAGCTGAAGGTGGTGCCAAGGGTGCCATTGGTGCCCCCAAAGATCATGAAGGTGGAATCGAGCGGGCCGATGGTCTGGCCATCGGTCATGTACCAGGCGACGTTGCGCCAGACGAGAAACCCGCCCAGCGTCACGATAAACGCCGGGATCGTCAGATAGCCGATCATCCAGCCGTGAAAGGCGCCAATCAGGGTTCCGGTCGCCAGCCCGACGATCACGGCGACAATCCAGGTGATCGGATGGTTCAGCCCAAGACCAAGCACATGGGGCAGCAATTCGGTCTGTGTCATCGCCATTACGGCGGAACAGGTCGCCAGCAGGGCGCCGACGCTGAGGTCGATATGCCGGGTGACAATCACGAACACCATGCCGGAGGCCATGATCGCAACCGAAACCGTCTGGATTGTCAGGTTGAAGATGTTGCGCGGCGTCAGGAAACGCCCATCTGTCACCAGGTTGAACCCGATACAGAGGATGATAAAGGCGCCAATCATACCCAATAGCCGTACATCCAGCTCCAGTTGCTGGAAGACATTGCGCTTGTTTTGGGGAGTGATTGGCTGAGACGTGGTGTCGGTCATGTCCGGCTCCAGTATTCAGCGATTTGAGTAGCGAGGGGGGGGTGCCTGCGCCCCGGGACAGACCCGGGACACAGAACGAGGTAACTTTAGGTGATCAGTTGCAAGGTGCCGGGCCGCCGGACACACCCTGGCAGAGGGCTTCCTGCGTGATCCAGCCGGCGTCAACAACGGCCGAAAGGTTGTCCTTGGTCACCGGAACCGGGGCCAGGAACTTTGCCGTCATGGTGGTGCCTGCCGGAGAGGTCCAGGAGGTTGCGCCATCAACGTCCGCCATGGCGGTGCCACCGGCGAGCGCAACGGCGATGGAGCCTGCTTCGGCACCGAGGTCACGCGCGTCTTTCCAGACGGAGACGGTTTGGGTGCCCTTGGCAACGCGGTTCAGAGCAGCGTGATCGCCATCCTGACCGGAGACTGGAATACCTTCCATGCCCTGTGCGGTCAGAGCCGCAACAACACCGCCTGCGGTGCCGTCGTTGGACGCCACAACAGCGTCGACCTTATTGTCGTTCGCGGTCAGGATCTGTTCCATGTTGCGCTGCGCGTTGGCGGGCAACCAGCCATCGGTGTAGGCTTCGCCGACGATGGTGATGTCGCCGCTTTCAACAGCTGCGTTGATGATTTCCTGCTGGCCACCGCGCAGGAAGTCTGCGTTCGGATCCGTCGGAGAGCCCTTGATCATGACGTAGTTGCCCTTGGGCATCGCCTCGAACACGGCACGGGCCTGCATCCGACCCACTTCGACGTTGTCGAAGGTCAGGTAGAAGGCGCGTTCGTCTTCGATCAGGCGGTCATACGCGACAACCGGGATACCCTCGTCCGCTGCGGCCTGCACGGCGGGACCAATGGCCTGTGCGTCTTGCGCGAGGATGATCAGCGCATCCACACCCTGTGCGATCAGGCTCTCGATATCGGCGAGCTGTTTAGCGGACGACGACTGCGCATCGGCAGACAGATACGCCGCGCCGGCTTCGTCGAGCGCACCAACGATGGCTGCTTCGTCGGTCTTCCAGCGTTCTTCCTGGAAGTTGGACCAGCTGACGCCGATTGTCAGATCCGCAGCAAAAGCCGAGGATGCAGCGAATGCACTAAGTGCGATAACGGAAAGTCCGTTCAGAAATTTCATATTTTCCTCCCTTGACGTACGGGTCCGTTTCTTGCGTGGCCCCGTAAAGTAGATCCTGTGTAGCAATGTTTTTTTTGAGTTTCAAATTAAATCATGTATCCTTTCCAAATGGAGGCGCGTTTGGGGGGATTCATGATGGTAAATCATGATACTTGGGTGGCGTCCCATATAGGAGGAGGACCAACTTGGCACGATCAGGAAAGCTGTCGTCGACTGGCGATCAGCGGGAAAACGGGCGTCAGCAGATTCTCGATGTGATTCGCACCGCAGGACACATCGCGCGAATCGATATCGCCAAGGCGACCGGCGTCAGCCCCGCCACAGTGACCGCCATCACGGCCGAATTGCTCAGCGCCGGACTGATCGAGGAAGTTGCACCGGATACCACCTCAGAGATACGGCGGGGACGGCCGCGTGTTGCCCTGAAAATTCGCGGCGCAGCACATCGCATTGCCGGCCTCAAGGTGGCGCATCACACGATCTCGACCGTGATCACCGATTTCGTCGGCAAGGAATTGGCGAGCCACGAAATGCCGCTCATCAAGGGCAGGATGCCGCTGCCCGAGCTTTGCGCCCAGATCCGGCGGGCGCTGGAATTCACCTGTCAGAAGGGCGGGTTTGTGATCGAAGACCTCTCGGGTGTTGGGCTGGGCCTCGCTGGGATGGTCGATGCCGAACGCAAGTTCGTCTATTGGTCCTCGTCGCTGGAGGAGCGCAACGTCGACCTTGGCCAGGCCCTGGCCGAAGTGCTCCCCTGCCCAGTCTTCCTCGACAATGATGCAAATCTGGTCGCCAAGGCCGAACATCTGTTTGGCGAAGGACGGACCTGCGATAATTTCATCGTCATCACCATCGAACATGGTGTCGGCATGGGCATTGTGATTGATGGCAAGATCTACCGGGGCAAACGGGGCTGCGGCGCGGAATTCGGTCATACCAAGGTTCATCTGGAAGGCGCTCTGTGCCAATGTGGCCAACGGGGCTGCCTCGAAGCCTATGTCGGGGACTATGCCCTGCTGCGGGAAGCCAATATTTCCAGCGGCAACGAACGACACACCAGTTTGCTGTCCCTCTTCAAAGCCGCCGAAAACGGCGATGCCATGGCCAGATCCGTACTGGACCGCGCACGCCGGATGTTTGCCATGGGGCTTGCGAATGTGGTCAATATCTTTGATCCGTCAAAGATCATCCTGGCCGGCGCGCGGATGACCTTCGATCACCTCTATTCCGACAAGGTCATCGAAGAAATGCAGCAATGGGTCGTCCATGTTGATGCCCCCCTTCCCGAAGTCATCATCCACGACTGGGGCGACCTGATGTGGGCCAATGGGGCCGCCGCCTATGGAATCGAAGAAGTCACCTCTCAAACTGTGAAGGAATTCGCAAATGCTGCGGCCTGACCCCTTTTCGCTTTTGCTGATATCACTGGCCGGGAGCGTCCACGCAGAACAAAACCTTCCGACCTTTGCCCCGGTCCAGATTGCAGAGCATGTTTATGACGGCGGTTGGGAACACTACGTGGGCGGCGGGCTTGCGGTCTTTGACTGCAATGGCGACCAGATGCCGGACCTGTTTGCGGCCGGTGGCGCAAACCCCGCCGCGTTGTTTGTGAACGCAACCCCGGAGCCATCGGGTGACTTGTCCTTTGCCAGGCAAACGCCGGACCCGCTCGCCCTGACCGGTGTAACCGGCGCCTACCCTCTGGACATCAACGGCGACGGCATTCTCGATCTTGCCATACTGCGCGCCGGGCCCGATGCCCTGATGCAGGGCTTGGGAAATTGCCAATTCACCCCGTTTGCCGACCTCGGGTTTACCAGCGCCGAGCAATGGACCACGGGGTTCTCCGCCACCTGGGAGAAAGGGAACACGCTTCCGACGCTCGCCTTTGGCACCTACGTGGATCGCAGCGATCCGGATGGGCCGTTCGGCACGTGTGACGATACTCTGCTTTACCGTCCCGCCGATGGCAGCTACCCCGACGCACAGGCGCTGTCGCCCGGCTTTTGCGCACTTTCGGTGCTTTTCAGTGACTGGAACCGCAATGGGCAGGCCGACCTGCGGCTGTCGAATGACCGGCATTACTACGTTAAGGGCGGTCAGGAACAAATGTGGGCGATGGAACCGTCGCCCAGGCTATATACGCAGGAAGACGGCTGGCGGCCCTACGCGCTCTGGGGCATGGGAATTGCATCGCGCGACATCACCGGAGACGGATTTCAGGACGTCTATCTGACCTCGATGGGCGATCAGAAATTTCAGGTGCAGGACCCAAGCGCAGGCGGCCCGGTCTGGACCGATGTTACCTATGGCTATGGCACCACGGCGCATCGCCCCTATACCGGTGGCGATGGTCGCCCGTCGACAGGCTGGCATGCGGCCTTCGGCGATGTGAACAACGACGGGCGCGACGATATTTTTGTGACCAAGGGCAATGTCGAACAGATGCCGGACGCGGCGCTCAAGGATCCCAACAACCTGATGCTGCAACAGGCCGACGGGCGCTTTGTCGAGATCGGAACAGAAGCCGGCGTGGCCAGTCTGCACCGGGGCCGTGGGGGGGCGCTGGTGGACCTCAACCGGGATGGGTTCCTGGACATCGCCGTGGTGAACCGGCGCGCACCGATGGAAGTCTGGCAGAACGCGGCCACGACGGAGGGCAACTGGCTGCTCCTGCGGCTCGATGCGCCGGGGCCAAACACACGGGGCATCGGCGCCTTTGTCGAAGTCGAGGCAGACGGGCATATCCTCACCCGCGAGGTCACAGTCGGCGGCGGTCATGCCGGCGGCGACATTGGAGATCTGCATTTCGGTCTCGGCCATGCAACCGACGTCAAGGTCCGGGTCCTGTGGCCCGACGGGTCGGTCGGAGCATGGCAGCCAATCCCGGTCAACCAGCGGCTGACGCTGACGCCCTAGGCCCTAGCGGTCGACGGGCAAACCGCTGGGCACGGCGTCTGGAACGCCGAGCCGACCCGCAGCGGCGACATCATCCGTTAAACTGGACAAGAACGACACAATATCGGAAATCTCGGCATCCGTCAGCTGAATTGACGGCAAGGCCACTGCGGCGGCGAGAACAGTTCTTTCGGACTCATTATTATGAACACGCCAATCCTCCTTGCCCTCCAGTTCGGGCAAAATCGCCTCGGACTGGGGATAGGTGGTGAGGCTCGCCACCGGATCGACATGGTGACGGACAATCGCGTCCAAGGTCTGAAAGGCCCCCGTGTGCCCATAGGGAGCGGTCAGAGTGACGTTTCGCAACGAGGGCGTGCGAAAGGCAAAGGCATCCTCGGCCGCGCCAGTCACCCGAATCCGGCCTTCGTCCCGATTGTGCGCTTCGAACCTTGCCGCCTTGCCGGGGCCGAACTGCGGCACCCCCAAGGCGTGAAACCCATGATCGGATTGCAGCCAGCCGCTGTGGCATTCGCTACAGCGCGCAGCGCCATAGAATAGATCCATTCCGCGCAGGGCCGCGTCGGACAAGACGCCCTGACCCAGCATATAGGCATCAAAGGGGCTGTTGTCGGCGCGCCATTCAAAGCGAATGAAATCCGCCATTACATTGGCGATATCGGCAAATGTGATTGGCGCGCCGCGACCGAGCACCGCGTCAAATCGGCTGCGGTACTCCGGGATGTCGGCGACACGCGCTGAAATCCGGTCCCAGGCACCGCCGGGAGTGGAAAGCTGCCCGAGACGGACTGCTTCTGCCACTTCGTTTTCCGAATAATGCCCGGCCATCTCGTCAGCGGACAAGACCGGGAACATGGCCTGAGCCGACAGGGCGTCGTCGAAACCTGCAACCATATCTTCGCCCAGAGGCGTGCGAATTCCACCGGGATGATCCGGGTGATCCTCAAGACGCCCATCATGGAACATCACTGTGAATTCAGGTGCTCCGAGGTTCCACAGGCCGGGCGCGTTGCGCGGAATGCGTTGTTCGGGGAGGTTCTCTGGATCGGGCTTGCGTTCGGTCCCAAGCCCCACGCCCCCTTCGCCAAGTCCGAGCGAAACCGCGTCTCCCGTCCCGAATTTCGGGTGATGGCAGGTGGAGCAGGCAATATTGCGGTTGCCGGACAGAATGGGATCGTAAAACAGCAGCTGCCCCAGTTCGACCGCTGCCATATCCGGGTCCGGAAAAACCGGCCGTGGCCCGAGGTCCGGTTTGTCTGCCGCCTGGGCGACGGGCGCGCACAGCAGCGAAAGAAGAGCAAATAGACGCATCAGATCCACCCGAAATCCAGTCTGAGTTTCTGCACATATGGGCTTTCCGGCGTTGCGATCACGCTCGGAAAATCCCGTTGGTTGACCGCATTTGGAAACCCCTGCGGTTCAAAACAAAGCCCCATCGCCGGCCCCAGAGCCTGCCCGGGCAAACCGCCCTGGTGCGGGTCGAGCGAGGTCGCCGTGTAGATCTGTGCTCCGACCTGATCACTGGTCACGACCATCTGCAACCCGGTTGGCGCTGTCAGCGTCGCCACGGGCAAGCCCCGGTCCCGATCCGGATCAAATACGAGATTTACATTGCTGCCAAGATGCGTCGGGTCCAGCGCGCCAAGGCTGCGCCCAAACCGCATGTCATAGCGGGTGCCATCCAGCTCTGCGATCTCACCGTTCGGGACATTGGTGTCATCCGGCAACAAATAGCGGCTTGCGTCCACCTGAAGCCGATGGTCCCAGATCGGCGAACGACCCCCGGTCAGATTGTAATAGTTGTGTTGTGCGAGGCTGATCGGTGTTGGCGCGCTAACCCGCGCGGTCATGTCGTATTCTACCGCCAGCCCATCGAGCCGCACGGTGACACAGAACGCCACATCACCAGGAAAACCGTTTTCACCCGCCGGCGAGTCGTAGCGGAACCGGGCCTCGGTGTCCGAAATCGGCTCCACATCCCAAAGAACCCGCGCCAGCCCCCGGGGGCCACCATGCAGTTGATCGTTGCCTTCGTTTACGTCGAGGCGATAGTGCGTTTCGCCCAGCGCAAACTGGGCGTTCTTGATCCGACCGGCCACCCGGCCCGCGATCACCCCGAGGTATCCGGGATTGTCAAAATAGGCAGCCGGGTCGGAAAATCCCAATACAAGCGGCAGGTCCGCACCGTCCTGAAGGAGACGCAGATCGCGGGTCACCGCCCCGAGGTTCAGAAGGCTGAGGGAGAGCGCGCCATTGTGCAGGCGCACCTCCTTTAGCATCTGCCCCTCATGCAGGCCGTGATTGACGATCTGCGCCATGTTCATTCAGACGAACCTGTTGAGGACATTTTCCAGATATTCCTGCCGTCCGGAGCGTGGTTTCGGGTTGATCCCGTCGCCTTCCACCTTGGCAACAATGTCTTCGAGCGACAGCTTGCCGGCCAGCATGTCCTGCGCATCTGGACGCTGCCAGCCTGCGTAGCGCTCGGTCACGAAGCTATCCATGGTGCCATCCTCGATCATCGCGGCGGCGGCCTTCAGCCCACGGGCACAGATATCCATGCCGCCGACATGTGCCATCAACAGGTCTTCGGGGTCGATGGACTGACGACGCAGCTTCGCGTCAAAGTTGGTGCCGCCGGTGGTGAAACCGCCGTGTTTGAGGATGTGATAGTAGGCCAGCGCCACTTCGGGCGTGTTGTTCGGGAACTGATCGGTATCCCAGCCAGACTGGTAGTCGTTGCGGTTCATGTCGATGGAGCCAAAGATGCCCAGCGCCTGCGCTGTCGCGATCTCATGCTCGAACGAATGGCCCGCCAGAATCGCGTGACCCTGTTCGAGGTTCATCTTCACCTCGTTTTCGAGCCCGTGACGCTTCAGGAAGCCATAGACAGTGGCTGTGTCATAGTCGTACTGGTGCTTGGTCGGTTCCTGCGGCTTGGGTTCGACCAGGATCGCACCCTTGAAGCCGATCTTGTGCTTGTATTCGACCACCAGGTTGAGCATGCGCCCCAATTGCTGGTCTTCCTGCTTCAGGTCGGTGTTCAGCAGTGTTTCGTAGCCTTCGCGCCCGCCCCAGAGCACGTAGTTTTCGCCGCCCAGGCGATGGGTGGCATCCATGCAGGTCTTGATGGTTGCGGCCGAAAACGCAAAGACATCCGGGTCAGGGTTGGTCGCCGCACCGGACATGAACCGCGCGTTGGAGAACAGGTTGGCAGTGCCCCAGAGCAGTTTGACGCCGGTTTCTTCCTGTTTCTTCGCGAAGTAGTCGACGATCTCGTTCAGGTTGCGGGTGTTTTCGGCAAAATCCGCCCCCTCGGGACGCACATCGGCATCGTGGAAGCAGTAATAGGGCGACTGCAGCAGCGTGAACATTTCAAACGCCACGTCCGCCTTCAGCTTGGCCGCTTCCATCGAGTCCTTGAACCAGGGCCGGTCAAAGGTCTGACCGCCAAACGGATCGCCGCCTGGCCAGACAAAGCTGTGCCAGTAACAGGTTGCAAAGCGCAGATGGTCTTCCATCCGCTTGCCCAGAACAACCTCGTCCGGGTTGTAGTGGCGGAAGGCCAGCGGATTGGTGCTGTCCTCGCCTTCGTATTGAATTTGCGAGATATCGCCAAAAAATCCAGTGGTCATGTCATCAGTTCCTTCATCTTCGGGTAGAGGGCGCGGTAGCGGTCATAAGAAGCGTCAAAGGCTTCGGCCAGCTCCGGGCGTGGATCTATGGTGTGAGAGGTGGGCGGTGCGGTCATGACACTGGCCAAATCCGCACCTGTGGCGGCCATGGCCAGGCGCGCCGCACCGAGGGCGGCACCGAATTCGCCCTTGTCGGGCAGGTCCAGCGGGATGCCGAGCACGGTGGCCAGGGTTTCGACCCAATAGGGCGATTGGGTGCCACCGCCGACCGCAAGCAAGCGGGTCAGATCGGTCTGCGTCCCTTTAAGCGCCTCCAGACAGTCACGCAGGGCAAAGGCGACGCCCTCCATCACGGCTTGGGTCATTTCGGCCGGACCATCGCCAATGTCGAGCCCCACGAAACTGGCGCGGATGCTGGCATCATTATGCGGTGTCCGCTCGCCGGACAGATACGGCAGGAAGGTGATTGAAGAGGGTTTTTCGATCCGGCTCGGCAGTCGCTCGGCCAGGGTGGCGGGGGTCTGCCCCAGCGTGCGCGACAACCAGTTCAGGCAATCGGTCGCGGCCAGAATGACGCCCATCTGGTACCAGGTCTGGGGCACCGCATGACAAAATGTATGCACGGCCGAAGCCGGATCGGGGCGATAATGTCCCTTTGCCGCCAGCAACACACCGGATGTCCCGAGGCTGACGAACCCTTCACCCTCGCGAAAACAACCTGCGCCGCAGGCCGCCACGGCATTGTCGCCGCCACCGCCAGCCACAACCACAGCGGCCCGAATGCCCCAGTCCTGCCGGAGCGCGTCACGCAGCGTGCCGCCGGGAGCGGAGCCTTCGACCAGCTCCGGCATCTGATCCCGGCGCATGCCTGACGCCTCAAGAAGCTGCGAAGACCAGTCGCGCGCGCCCACGTCCAGCCAGGACGTGCCGGCGCTGTCGGACATATCGGAGATGAACTCGCCAGTCAGCCAGTAGCGGACATAGTCCTTTGGCAACAGCACTTTGGCGATACGTTGAAAGATCTCTGGCTCATGCGCCTTGACCCAGGCCAGCTTGGGCGCGGTGAAGCCTGGAAAGACAATATTGCCAGACAGGTCCCGCACGCCGTCGGTTCCATCCAATACGGCAGCCTCCGCCGCGGAACGGGTGTCGTTCCAAAGGATGCAGGGCCGCAAAACCTTGCCGTCACTGTCCAGCAAGGTTGCCCCGTGCATGTGACCACTAAGCCCGATACCGCGCAATTGCGCCAATGCGCCGGGGTGAGCGGACCGCAGAGCCGCGACAGCTGTCTCACAGGCCGTGATCCAGTCCTGCGGATCCTGCTCGCTCCACCCGGTGTGAGGGTGTGAAACCCCATAGGATGCATCCGCCACGCCAATGACATTGCCGCCCTCATCAGACAGCAACGCGCGCAGCCCCGACGTTCCCACGTCAAGACCCAAATACATAGTATCTCCTCCCAATCGCCAGCTGCGCAGGCCATTTGGCCCCACACAGATTTATTTCGGCAGGTAAAATAAAACAGAGGTGACAATCGTTGTCAATCTGCCTTAGATCGAAATGGAGCCCTCAAATGCAGATTTGCGCCGGTCCCTGTTTGCGGTTACGGCGCTGTGATGCCGCGCGGCGCCCTGTTGAGTTCAGACCTCAAAACTCCTATGTCCAGAACACCCGTTCCTGACAACAAGCGCCGAGGACAGCCACGTGGCCACCCATCTTTATCAGCACGACCTGCCCGACGGTCTGGATCTTGGGTCAGCTGTGGCGATTGATTGCGAAACCATGGGGCTGCATCCCCATCGCGACCGCCTTTGCGTCGTGCAATTGTCCAGCGGGGACGGCGAGGCGCATCTGGTGCAAATCGCCAAGGGACAGACGAAGGCCCCCAATCTCGCGCGTCTGTTGACGGACCCCGCTGTCCTCAAGCTGTTTCACTATGGCCGGTTCGACATCGCTGCCTTGTTTCATGCCTTTGGAGCTTTGGCGGCGCCGGTCTATTGCACCAAAATCGCAAGCCGTCTGGTGCGCACCTATACGGATCGGCATGGGCTGAAAAACCTGACCCAGGATTTGCTGGGGCTTGATCTGTCGAAACAACAGCAGATGAGTGATTGGGGCGCCCACACCCTGACCCAAGCGCAGCAGGATTATGCGGCATCCGACGTGTTGTACCTGCACCGGCTGCGTGACGCGCTGAACAAACGGCTGGAGCGGGAAGACCGCATGGCGCTGGCGCAATCCTGTTTTGATTTCCTGCCAACGCGCGCGCAATTGGATCTGGCCGGCTGGCCGGAAACGGATATCTTTGCGCATTCCTGACAGGGTTTCACCTGTCGCTTCGAATTCTTCATGCACCGCTGACACAACAGGATGGCCAAGAGATGGATCGCTACTCACGCATCATTGCCCTCCTCAAGGTCGTGTTGCCGCTGGCGGCTGTGGCGCTTCTGTCCACCTTGTTTCTGATCGCGAGGCAGGTCGAGACAGATCCGACAATCCCCTTTGCCCAATTCGAGATCGAAGACCGGCTTCGGAATCAGCAGATCACGGCACCGTTCTTTAGCGGCACAACCGAATCCGGACATGAGATCACAATTGCCGCCGCCAAGGCGGTTCCGGATCAGGAACAAGGCGTCGCCTCTGCGACCGACCTGGAAGCGGAAATCCGCACATCTCTGGGGAAAAGCATCCTGCTGCTGTCCGACGCCGGAACGGTTCACCCCCGCAACGACACCGCAACGCTGACTGGCAACGTGCGGGTTCTGACCTCGGACGGAACGCGGGTCGAAACAGAAACGCTTCTGGCGCGGCTCAGCGCCTCGGAAATTCGCAGCCCCGGACAGATCACGGCCACTGGCCCCTATGGCGATTTTACGGCTGGCGCGATGCGGATCTTCACAAATTCGATGAAAGGTGCCGTGCATATTGAGTTCACGGACGGCGTCAAGCTGGTGTACGATCCAGCAAAAGAAGAAAGATAACCTGTGCAACGACTCGCTTTTGTTTTCTGTCTCGGCCTTGCTGCCCTCTCTCTCGCCCCGGCCGCCGGCGCGCAGGGAACCGACATTTCCTTTGGCGTCCTGAAGACGGACACCTCGCAACCTGTCGAGGTCACAGCGGATGGGTTGAACGTCAATCAGGAAGACGGATCCGCCCTGTTCGAAGGGAACGTTCTGATCATGCAGGGCGATATGCGGCTGAGCGCCGATAGCGTGCTTGTGATCAACAAGGGCGAAGGCAGCAGCGGCATCGAACGGCTTGAGGCACGGGGCAATGTGCTTCTGGTGAGTGGCGAGGATGCCGCCGAGGCAGGCGAAGCAGATTACGCCATCGACAGCGGCACCGTCGAGATGCGCGGCGACGTGTTGCTGACCCAGGGCACACGAACATTGGGCGCGGAACGAATGCTGGTCAATCTGGCCACCGGCAATGCAACGCTCAGCGGACGCGTGCGCACCACCCTTTCCGGCGGCTCCAAGAACTGATGCCCCGCCCCGATCTGAAAGTAACCCCCGGCAGTTCTGGCCTGCGCATTGAAAAGATGCGCAAAAGCTATCGGAAAAAAGTCGTCATCCGCGACGTCTCCATGGAGCTGAACCGGGGCGAGGTGGTGGCGCTGATGGGGCCGAACGGATCCGGCAAGACAACCAGCTTTTACACGATTGCCGGACTTGTCTTTCCCGAGGCCGGCACGGTCAGCATCGACGGGCAACCCGTCACGAATCTGCCGATGTACCGGCGGGCACGGTTGGGGATCGGCTATCTTCCGCAGGAAATGTCGATCTTTCGCGGGCTTTCGGTCGAGGATAACATCTCGGCGGTGCTCGATATTGCTCTGTCGCAGGAACACAAGCGCCGTGAGCGGCTCGAAGAATTGCTGTCCGATTTCTCAATCGAACATTTACGGCGCGCTCCGGCGCTGGCGCTCTCTGGTGGTGAACGACGCCGGGTGGAAATCGCCCGCTGCCTGGCTGCGGATCCCAAATATCTACTCCTTGATGAACCTTTTGCCGGTGTCGATCCGATTTCGGTCGGGGATATCCGCAACCTGGTGGCTGATCTGAAGACTCGTGGCATCGGTGTGCTGATCACCGACCACAATGTGCGCGAAACGCTCGAAATCGTCGACCGCGCCTATATCCTGCATGATGGGCAGGTGCTGATGTCCGGCACGCCGGAAGAAGTGGTCGAGAACGAAAATGTCCGTCGCGTCTATCTTGGCGATAATTTTCGCATCTCTTAAACGCTATTTGTGACAATTTTCTAAGCAAAGCCTCGCTGATCCAGGGGGTAACCCGGAAAAATGCGCATGGAATTGCATTGACTCCGGCGGGCGATTGTCATCGAATTGACGCATGGCAAATGTGCAACCCGCTGCAGTCACCCATTTGGCCCTGTGTCCAGGGTCCGGTGCGCTGCTTGTTGCACACGCGGCCCATCCTTCCTGGCGTTCATAACACGGCGACCGCAGGTCAACTGCGTGTTTCCCTATGCATCCAGGCTTAACATTAAGGAGATCACATGCGTTACAAAGTCAGCGGAAAACAGATCGACATCGGCGAATCCCTACAAACCCACGTAGAGACAGAGCTGAGCGCGGTCTTGGAGAAATACGCCGGTCGGCCGACCGATGCCCAAGTCGTCTTCTCCCGCCACGCGCATGAATATGTCTGCGAAACCATTGTTCACCTATCGACTGGCCTGACCTGTCAGGCCAAGGCGCATGCCACTGAAATCTATATGTCCTTTGATGGATGTCTGGAAAAGATGGACAAGCAGCTCCGGCGGTACAAGCGACGGTTGAAAGATCACCACCGCGACCGGAGTGAGCCGGTTGAACTTATGGGAGCCAGCTCGTATATCCTCGCCTCTGAACAGGTAGATTCCGAAGTCGAACCGGACTCGTTGCAGCCTATCATCGTCGCTGAGATGGAGACCAAGATCCCGTCTCTGTCCGTTGGTGAAGCTGTGATGCAGATGGAACTGGCGGGATCTCCTGTTTTGGTGTTTCGAAGCGACACCAAAGATGGATTGAACGTGGTGTATCGACGGGACGATGGCAACATCGGCTGGATCGAGCCGTAAGGATTTGCGAAGGGGCCATACCACGGCCCCTTCACCCCGAATGGAGCAGAGCAATGCAGATTTCGAACATCCTCAAACAAGAGGCCGTGCGGGTCATTGGTGCAGCTTCCAGCAAGAAGCGCCTGTTCCAGGAAATCGCCGAAGTCGCCAATTTCGCCCATCGGCTGGATGCGCAAACCACTGTCGAAGCGCTGCTCGACCGCGAAAGCCTTGGCCCGACGGGTGTCGGGCACGGTGTTGCCCTGCCCCATGCGCGCCTGAACGGGATCGACCAGGTGGTCGGAATCTTTGTGCTGCTGGAGAAGCCGCTGGATTTTGGCGCCGTTGATCGCCAGCCGGTCGATATTGCCTTTGCTCTTTTCGCCCCGGTTGACGCGGGCGCAGAACATCTGAAGGCGCTTGCGCTTGTGTCCCGCACCCTGCGGGAACAGAGTCTGTGCACGAAATTGCGAGCGAACCCCGATCCCACAACGCTTTATACAATCCTGACAGAGAACCAATCCGTTCAGGCCGCCTGAGACCAGGATCCGGGCCTCGCCGTCGGTAACGCGCGTCGCGTCTAGGCCCAGGTTCCAAAACCGAAGGTCAGGTAGTCGCGCATGTAAATGGTCCGGCACAGCTCCTCGAGATCCGGATGATAGATCTGGCTGAGGCTGATCGGCGTATCATCCAACGGCATAGCCACGGAGGGGGACACCTCTTTGCCCAGTTTCCGGGCCAAACGTGGCAGGTCGTCCTGAAGTTCTGTGTCGCGCAAGATCAAATCCGGCAGGGCCAGTTCTGCAAACCCGTTCACGATCTGCGTCTGGCTGGCCCAGCTGGCATCGACCCGGATCGCGGTTTGCCCCGCCAGATTGGCCTTGAGAAATTCCAAAAACTGCGCAAACGCGATCAAATGCTGCTTGGCGCCGTAGGTGCCGTCAATCTCCTGCTCGGGAATATCCAGCTTGAACTGACGACGGAGCGTATTTCGGATCTGACGCAGGCTCCCCGGTCCCTTGCAGAGGATCTTGGTGCAAAACGCCGTATGCGCGCGTGCCAAAGGATGTCGCACCACAGTAAAGCTGCGATGACCGGGCGACGCGCGTCGCCACTGCCGCAGCTGTTTCTGGTTCATGCGCGTGGGCAGTGCCTCGGCCGAGACGCCATCAAGCTGAGCCAACCAATCCGTGACAAGATTGTCGATGCCGGTCTGTGCCGGCATAAACATCAGCGGCGTTTCAGCTCCGAGCACATAGGACGGCACGACTGGTCCGCGACGTGGTTCGAAATTGGGCGTGCGCGACAGGTTGAACCGGTCCACGCCCGCCAGCGCCTCGACCATCTCGTCCGGGTTGCTGACCTTGGAAATCGCCGGCGCGGGGTTCTGTCGTTTCAACGTATCGTCCAGCGCATCAAGGCGCGCCGATACACCTAGCCATTTTGCCAGACCGTTCATCACCTCCACATCCTGCAGATCCTCATAGGCGAGGTAGAACCCGGTTTGACCGGACCGCTGCAGGCGATTCAACAAGGTCACCTGAAACTGCTGCAGGGCGTCGACATGCGTCGCGAACTCTGCCGCGTCAAAAGGCGCACTCGCGTCCTTGCGGCGGGTGACATTGGTCAGCTTCCACTGCCCGGTCGCCTTGGCGATTTTCCAGGAAACATAGCTGTCGAGCGGATTGCGCGTGAGAATGATCTTGGCAACAGTCTCGTCATCGAGAATGGCATCCAGAACACGAGGGTCGTGATCGTGGAAATACCGGAAGCCACCGAGGCCCCCGGGCGCCGCACGGACGGCTTCAAGCAGCTGATGGGGATCGTTGTCGCGCATCTCCTGCGAGATCCCCAGCACCTCTGTCCGGTTGGGGTAGCCGATGAAATGCGGGTTGAACGCCTCACCATGACAACGGACCCCTTCGAGCGCGTTCAGGTTGGTTTCGAGAAAATTGGACCCGGTCCGCATTTCAGCAAAGACCACAAAGGAGGAAAAACGGTCAGCCATCGAGATCTATTTCACCAGGTAGGGTTTGCGGGGGCGTTGAGACGTTTGCGCCGGCGTAGGGTCGACCGGGAAATCGCCCATCAAATAGGGATGCATGCCCTGGTTTTTCAGGTTCTGCAGGAATTGGCCAAAACCAACAAGGTCGACCATTTTCGGAGCCTCGCTCAGGTGGCTGTTGGCAAGGGGGCCGATTTCATCGACGATGGTCTGCAGGTTTTCCATCGGGGCCTCGACAAACTCCGCCATACTCCAGATCCGAATACGGGCGGATACCCATTTTGACCGCAAGAGCTGCAGCTGATCAGATTCGATCTGCTGCAGGCGCGCCGCTTCGCGTCGGAGCTCAGTAAAATTCGCGTTGGACTTGAACAGCGGAATCGCCCAGGCGCCGGAGATGACCGAGATCTGTGCATTGGCGTCGCGGGCCATGAACCAATTGGCCTTCTGCGTATCGCGCGGTCCGAACTGAAAACATTGCCGCTCGCCCCGGGTGTTCCAGATCAAGTTGGACAAAAAACGTTCAGGATTATAGTCCCGCGACCTGGCATTGTCGCTGAGACAGCCATTGAACAACTGCTGATCATCCGAGAACACCGCACGCTCTGGCGCAAACAGATGGCCATGAACGCGGGCGCCGGTGGCCCGGGCAAACCAGGGTTCAAAATTCTCAAACAGTTCGGAGAACCCCTGCAGGATCGAATAGGGGCCAGAGGTCATCCCGTTTTCCGCACCTACATCAGGATAGCGGCTTTGCATATACAACCCTTTTCGCCCCCGCGTCCTGCGCTCGACAGCCTTGGCGAAAATCCGGTCAATTTTGCCCGGATTGGGCTCCGTCCGCTTCATCGCGCCTGACGCATCGGTCAGGAACGTCCGGTAGAGCCGGTCAGCCTGAGGCCAGATCTTACGCGCCACAAAACAATCGGACCGCCGCAGAAGTTGCAGGTGATCATCGTAGAAAACATGGGGTTTGCCCTGAAAATCAAACTTCGACAGGGTCAGGGAACGGCTTTCGATCTTGCTGGAGTATAGCCGTGCAAGCGTTTGGTAATAGCTTTCGTCCGGGATCCAGACCCGCCGGAAATAGGCATCATATGCCTTGCGGTTGGGATCTTCCAGGATGGCGGAAAGCGTTTGTCGCGTCAGGCACCACCATTGGCTGCCCATATGCGGGATCAAGCCATAGGGAATACGACGCCGGATACCGAGTTTGCGCTGCAGGGAGACATAGGCGTCAAAGGTCCTGCGCTGACGTTTCCATGAAAACGGAAACCGCAGGGTGAAGCGTTCGGTGCTGAGGCCCCCAACAATCCACGGCACATCGGCAGTGGTTGCGCTCTCGATGAAATCGGTGCGCGGGCGCGCCGCCAGATAATCAACCAGTTCCTGAACAGGGCGCAGAGGCAGACAGGATCCGGAGGCCAGAAAAACGTGCCGGACATCCGCGAATTGAGCCAGCATCAACTCGGACGCGGATTGAGAGGCCGCGACAATTCCCCAGGTACCCCATTCGCAGCGATGGCGGTTGGAAAACCGCACCAGCGGATCCTTCGTGAATTTGACCTTGAAGGCGCGAAACCGCGCATCGTCCACTTTGCGATCCACATGCAGGACAACCGGGCACCCGGCCGCCGTCCAGTGACGCACGACCTGTTCGGCGCGTTCCAGCGCGGTATGAACCAGCATGACGATGCCGACGCTGCTCATGCCCAATTGCCTTTTGACATCAGGCCGAGGATCTCCAGCTGGCGCCAGTTGATGTATTTCTCGCTCCATTTGCACCAAAGATCGGGCTGCGTCTTGAGCGTTTCTGCATAAGCGGCATATTCCACTGATCCCGCGTAATGCTGACGCCGCTTCAGTTCCTCCTGCGCCTTGCCGCTGAAGGTATCGAGAAATTTCGTATGCAGCAGAATGCCGCTAGCCTTTTCGCCGCCATCCGTTTCATAGACCTGATTGAGACCGCGCGGCAGCAATGCATGGGTCGAGCTGACATAGGCGTATTTGCGATCCCATTTCACCAGGGGTATTTTGTTCAGCGCAGGCGCCTGACGTGGTTTGTCGCCAAAGAAGACCCGCGCACGCGGCCCGCCCTGTATCCACAGATTGCCATAGGTGGCGTTGCGGGAAACGGTATAGTTCCCGCTGTCGAACCAATGGGCAATCTCCAACGGGTTCTGGCCGGCCTTGTAGGGAATTTCGTCAATCCGCCCCTTGGGATAGACATCCAGCAACATCGCCGAAAAACTGCGCAGCTGAGAAGAATCCAGCCAATCCGTCAGCGCCCGCACGGGCCGTGTGTCGCAGAAGGGATAGACAAAAAGCTCGTCTGGATCGACGATCAGGGACCAGTGCCCGTGGGCATATTTACGCAACAGGAAATTGCACCAGTCGACACCAAAGTTCGACGCCTTGTAACTGCCCTTCGTATGCCAAATCGATACATCGTCCATCTCACCCAGATAGCTCTGCATGCCGTCATTGGAGTCGTTGTCGACAAAGAGAAAGTGACTGACGCCTAGATCGCGATAATATTTTAAAAAATACGGGAGGCGGATCTTTTCGTTGCGGATCGTCGAGACAAGCAAGATGTCCTTGGGACGGATCCGGGACGTGTTGTCCTGCACACAGCGAAGCTCCCGCGACTTTCGCAGGGCGCGCAAAATCCGGCGTTTTCGCCGGAGCCGCATCCGATAAGAATCCCAAAGCCCCAAATTAAGTTCCTTGCCTTTCGGGACCGGCCCCTTGGCCCCAGCACGGACAGCATTGCATCCGCACAAGTGCGCGCAATATGTCACGTCCCTGTTTTGGAAACAATGCGTTTAGAATTGGTTACGCTGTCCCCTCGCGGGACGCTGACCAATCCATCGGACGACACAATCCAAGGGCAGCCAGCTGCTCTGGGCTCTCATAATGCACAGCCTCGGCATGCCACAGGTCAGGTCCCTGTGCCAACTCCCGATAGTAGTCATCAAAAAGATCAGGGTTGTGGAAATGCTGGCGCCGCTTGCGTTCGCTAGGGGATTTTTCCACCACCTCGGGCAGAAATTTCGTATGCAGCAGGACAGCCGAGGGCACCGGTCCGCCGGGCCCATCATATAGCGCGTTCAACTCTCGCGGCAGCGCGGCATGGGTGGAATTGGTATAGGCAAATCGGCGATTCCAGCGGATCAGCGGTATTTTGTTCAGAGTCGGCGCCTGGTCTGGCGTCTCGGCAAAAAATACGCGCGCCCGCGGCCCGCCTTGAAGCCAGAGATTGCCCTGCGGCGCCTGCCGGACCATTCGATAGGGCTTGGCATCAAACCAGCGGAGGAGGTCTGTCGGTGCCTGTTGAGCCTGTTCTTGGTGTTGATTCAATGGGCCTTTGGGAAACAGGTCGAGCATCAGCGCGCCCATCCCGCCCTGCCCTGAGCGATCCAGGCAGTCTGTCAACTCGCGCAGGTCGTGGCGTTCCATGCCCGGGTAAACGAACAACTCGTCCACATCGACGGTCATGCACCAGCGACCATGGCCATATCGCATCAGCAACCAGCCGGACCAGTCCAGTCCGAACCTGCTTTCGCGGTAGCTGTCCGATGTCTGCCAAAGCGACAGGTCTCCCCTTGAGGCTTCGGCCTGCAAATACGCAGCACTGCCATCATCGCTGCTGTTGTCAACGACGAGGAAGTGATCGGCCCCCAGCCGACGGTAGTGCGCGAGGAAAGACGGCAATCTTTTGATTTCGTTGCGCAGAACCACAACCACAAGCCGGGAGTCGCGCGACATCTGCGCGGTATTGTCCACGATGTTCTGTAGCCGCCTGCGCGCCCGAAATGCGCGCCAAAGACACCGCCGCCGCTTCAGGCGCAACCGATACGCTGCGCCTGTCGAAATCGCCGGGAGCGGCAGTGCTGTCACATTATTTCTCGTAGTGGCCGCTTTGATGCCAGCGCCAGGCGTCGGCAATCATCTGGTCCAGTGTCGAGCGGCTCGGCTCCCACCCCAATTGTTCGCCCGCACGGGTCGAACCGGAAACCAGTTTTGTGCAGTCACCCGCACGGCGGGCGCCGATGCTATGAGGCACGTCCTGATTGGTGACGGCGCGGGAATGTTCGATCACTTCCATCACCGAAAATCCGGTGCCGGTGCCAAGGTTGAACACTTGGCTGCCCTTGCCCTCTTCGAGCCACTTCAGACCCAACACATGGGCATCGACCAAATCGCAAACATGAACATAGTCGCGAATGCAGGTGCCATCAGGGGTATCGTAGTCGGTACCAAACACCGTCAGCCCAGCCCGCTCGCCACGGATCGCCTGGATCATCAGAGGGATCAGATGCGTTTCCGGCTGATGGAATTCGCCCACCTCGCCATCGGGATCGGCCCCGGCCACGTTGAAATAGCGGAAGATGACCGACCGCAACCCGTATGCAGCTTCGAAATCCTTGAGGATATCCTCAACCGCACGCTTGGAAGCGCCATAGGCATTCAGCGGAACCTGGGGCGTGTTTTCGTCCAGCACCACGTTGTCATGCTCGCCATAGGTTGCACAGGTCGAGGAAAACACAAAATCAAGGCATCCGGCCGCGACCGCTGCTTCGATCAGGTTGAGGGAGCCGCCGACGTTATTGGCCCAATACTTGCCCGGCTGGCTCATCGCTTCACCGACCTGGCTGAGCGCCGCGAAATGCATGACAGCGGCGGGTTTGTACTTTTCAAACACCTCATCCAGACGGGCGCGATCTGTCAGCTCTCCCTGTTCAAAGGGGCCGAATTTGACCGCATCCTGCCAACCGGTCACCAGATTGTCGTAGGTAACAGGGACATGCCCGGCCTTTTTCAATGCCTTACAGGCATGAGAACCGATATATCCTGCGCCGCCGGTTACAAGAATGTTGGCCACTTTTGATCGTCTCCCTGGGATCGGAAAAATGAGTTTCGACTATACTAAAAAGCTGCCCCCTCGTAAGGGAGCAAGCTGAAGATCTTGTGACAGGTCCAGACTTATTCGGCTGCGCGACTGACTTGTGCAACGTCAGTGATGTAATCCATCAGATCATCGCGCAATTCGTCGCGGGCCAGTGCAAAATGCACCGTTGCCTGCAAGAAGCCCGCCTTGGAGCCACAGTCAAACCGCTGGCCTTTGAACCGGTAGCCGTAGACCGGGACGTCATTTGCAATGTCCTCGGCGATGGCATCGGTCAGCTGGATTTCACCGCCGGTGCCCTGCTTGCGCTGGTTCAGGTTTCGCAGGACCGACGGAGACAAGATATATCGCCCGATAACCGCAAGGTTCGACGGCGCGTCTTCTTTCTTGGGTTTTTCAACCATGCCGTTGACGGAGACCACGGACCCCATGTCTTCCTTCACGTCCAGAACACCGTAGGCAGAAGCTTTCTCGGGCGCGACTTCCATCGCCGCGACCATATTGCCACCGGTTTCTTCGTAGGCCTCGACCATCTGCTGCAAGCAGGGTTTTTCCGCCGCAATCACATCGTCGGGCAGAATGACCGCAAAGGGTTCATTGGCGATCAGACGACGCGCACACCAGACTGCGTGCCCGAGACCCAGCGCCTTGTGCTGACGGATGTAGGCAATCGCGCCAGAGTCCATATTGGTGTGCTTCAGGATTTCCAGAAGGTCGTCCTTGCCCTTCCGGCGCAGTTCCTGTTCGAGGATCGGGGCGTGATCGAAATAATCTTCGAGGGCGCCCTTGCCACGCGAGGTCACAAAAATAAATTCTTTGATCCCGGCAGCGCGGGCTTCATCAATTGCATACTGAACCAATGGCCGGTCGACCAACGTCATGATTTCCTTGGGCACTGACTTGGTTGCAGGAAGAAAGCGCGTACCCAGTCCCGCCACAGGAAAAATTGCCTTTGTAACTTTTTTGCGCATCTCTACTCTCAATTCTAAATATCCTATTGAACCGGGGCCGTTGAAACTTTGCAATCGGCCACAACAGTTCTGTTTCTCACCACACTCGCGCCATGGATCGGTTGGGAGCCACCTTACCGATCATACCGCACCACAAACTAAAGATAGCATGTAAAATCTTATAAAAATCTAGGGAAAACCAGTTATTCAACGCTCATTTTCCGCATCATAGTCTCAATCTTTGGCACATCCTGAGGATTGTTCAGCTCCCAGAACTCTCGCCCCCTGGCTTCAACCTCAACGCAGAGGATCTTGCGCCCATTTTCAAGGAATCGCAATTGTTCCAGACCTTCCAATGTCTCTAACGGTCCCGTTGGCCATGCCGGATAGGCCGCCAGGGCGTCCGGGCGATAGGCGTAGACCCCCACATGGTGGTACACCGGGGTGGGCGCCTCAGCCGCATAGGTCTGGGAGGTAAAGGGCACGACTTCTTTCGAAAAGTAGAGCGCGCTCATATCTGTGGCGAAGACAGCCGTGGTGCCGCCCACGCGCCCGGCCTTGCGATCATCCAGCAGGCTGTTCAGTGTCGCGCCGTCACATTGCAGAACGGGTGTCGCCAGTTCCATTTCCGGAGCATTGCGCAGACCGGCGATCAGATCCTCGACAAACCAATGGGGGGTCAGCGGCGCGTCGCCTTGCAGGTTGACGACCACCTCATACCCCACCCCAAGCGCAGCCTGGGCTTCGGCGCAACGTTCAGTGCCATTGGCGCATTCGACCGAGGTCATGACGACTTCGGCCCCGAAGCCCTCCGCCGTCGCTTTGATTCTGTCGTCGTCCGTCGCAACCACCACCCGGTCGACGCCCGCGACACTCTTTGCCGCACGCCAGGATCGTTCGATCAAGGTGCGCCGTTCGCCAGTGGCCCCTGTCAGCTCGACCAGAGGTTTGCCCGGATATCGAGACGAGGCATAGCGCGCCGGGATGACAATCAGGACTGACACTCAGGCCTCTTTAAGGTCGACAGCAGGGGCAAAGGCGATGAAGAACGGGTTGGCAAATCCTTCCTTGCCATAGACCAGCGGGCTGTGGTCGTCGAACCGTACGACCTGACCGCCAGCGCCGTTCAGAACCGCATGACCGGCAGCGGTATCCCATTCCATCGTGCGGCCGACACGCGGGTAAAGATCCGCCTCGCCCGTGGCAACAAGACAGAATTTCAGCGACGAGCCGGCGCTCTTCATGTCGCTGACGTTGTATTTGTTGATGTAATCGTCGGTCGCCTGATCCCGGTGGGATTTCGACGCCACAACCAGAAGCGCGCTGTTGTCACTGTCCGCCACCCGGATCGGAGTGGTCGCACCGGGCGTTTCAATGTCAAAGGGCCCCGCCTCTTCGACAGAGGTCCCGTCAGCCAAGGTATAAAACATACGGTCCCGCGCTGGCGCGTAAACAACACCACGGGTGGGAACGCCTGCTTCGACCAGCGCGATATTGACGGTAAAGTCGCCACGACGATTGATGAATTCCTTGGTTCCGTCCAACGGATCGACGATGAGAAATGTATCGCCCTTGATGGAATGGGAGGCCGACTGTTCTTCGGTCACGAGCAGCACGTCCGGAAACGCTTTCCGCAGGCCTGCGGAGATCAGCGCATCTGCGGCTTCGTCCGCTTCCGTGACCGGGCTGTCATCAGATTTGACCTTCACGTCGAAATCATCGGCGTTGTAGATCTCCATGATCTTCTGCCCTGCTTCCAGCGCAAGACGGCGGGTGACGACGATCAGCTCATCATAATTCACGAAAAAACTCCCAAGGGACTATATGTTGCCACAATGATTTGCGCTTCTTATGATCGCTTAGCAATGGATCAGCAAGATTTCCATGGGATGATAAGCGACCAACTGCTGAAATTGAGGTCATGTTTCAATACCGCACCGATAGATCGGCGCTGTCGCGCGCCATAACGCTGGGTGAAGTTGTCTTTCACTCGATCGTGCGAAGCGTGCGTTCGAAGCACAACAATGCCTTTGTCGCCCTTGGCATGAACATCGTTCAGGCGGTGATGTTCGTGATGTTCTTCTATTTCATGTTCTCGGTTCTCGGCATGCGCGGCGGGGCCATCCGTGGTGATTTCCTACTTTACATGATGTCCGGTGTCTTTCTGTTCCTGACCCACACCAAAACGCTGGGTGCGGTAGTTGGGGCCGAGGGGGCATCCAGCCCGATGATGCAGCACGCCCCGATGAACACAACGATTGCGATTCTCTCGGCGGCGCTTGGGGCGCTTTACGTGCAGATTCTATCGATGCTGATCATCCTCTTTGCCTATCATGTGGCCTTTACCCCAATCTACATCGAGGACCCGGTGTCGGCATTTGGCATGCTGTTGCTGTCCTGGGCGTCCGGCGCGGCGATTGGCCTGGTGCTCTATGTTCTGAAACCGTGGATACCCGGTGCGATCGGCATCATCTCGACGATCTATCAGCGGTCGAACATGTTGTTCTCCGGCAAGATGGTACTCGCGAATTCCCTGCCCGGCTACATGCTGCCAATGTTCATCTGGAACCCCTTGTTTCACACCATTGATCAGGCGCGGGGCCATATTTTCATCAATTACAACCCCAAGGTCACTTGGTGGGAATATACCGCCTGGCTCGCCTTGATCTTTTTTGTTCTTGGGTTGATGGGCGAATTCTACACCCGCCGGGCGGTGTCCCTCAGCTGGAGCGCGCGTCGATAGACAGGGCGCCGCACTTCAATTTTACTGGTCAGATCCCAGGCGGACAAATCAGGTCACGACCCGCATTGTCAGGTTGACCCGACCGCCCTTTGGCAAAAGCCGCGAAGATTTGAACCGGATCCGATCGACCCCGTGGTAGGCCAGTCGCGCCGCGCCGCCCATCACCACCACATCACCGGAACTCAACCAGAGAGATTCGGTCTTCTCCTTGCGCGTGGTGCCACCAAGCCGCAACAGACCATCGTCCCCGAGTGAAATCGACACCACCGGATAAGAGAAATCCGCCTCGTCCTTGTCCTGGTGCAGGCCCATCCGTGCACCCTCACCATAGTAATTGAACAGACAACAATCCGGCAGCCTGTCGCCCCCAACCAGCGCGGTCCAGATCGACAGCACCTCGGACGGGATGGCCGGCCAGGGCTTGCCCGAGGGGTGACACGCGACATAGCGGTATCCGCTTTTGTCGCTAAACCAACCGAACGAGCCGGCCGAGGTCATCCGCACCGACATTTGACCGCCCCCGGGCACCTCCGGCGAAAAAAGCGGGGCCGCCTGGAGCACCGAACGCAGGGTCTGGATCAACGCCCTTTGCTTGCTCGGCGACAGAAATCCCTTGTGGATTTCGAATCCACGCACTGTCAGTTGTGCCATTAGCCTAATCTTAACTCCGTTTATCGCAAAAGCGTCCATATTTGCCTGTAGCGGGGCAATCGCGCGGTTGCAGGGGTCATTTTCGCTCCCTATATACGCCGAGAAGCGGTTCGGGTTGATACCCTACCGCAGCTGAATCGGGGCCGGAATGCCAAAACGGGTTCTGGCTTCGGGTAATCGCCT
Organism: Tritonibacter horizontis; assembly: GCF_001518015.1. Classification (GTDB taxonomy): domain Bacteria; phylum Pseudomonadota; class Alphaproteobacteria; order Rhodobacterales; family Rhodobacteraceae; genus Epibacterium; species Epibacterium horizontis. The sequence continues at coordinate 177,321 of NZ_LPUY01000008.1, read as the reverse complement.
TGTGAAGTAAAAGGGATCGAACACAATGAGCAAAGTGATCGGGATCGACCTCGGTACAACCAACTCCTGCGTAGCCATCATGGACGGCTCGCAACCCCGCGTTATCGAGAACGCGGAAGGTGCACGCACCACCCCCTCCATCGTCGCCTTCACCGATGAAGAGCGCCTTGTTGGCCAGCCTGCCAAACGTCAGGCCGTGACCAACCCGGACAATACCATTTTTGGTGTCAAGCGCCTCATCGGTCGCCGGTTTGATGACAGTGACCTCGCCAAGGACAAGAAAAACCTGCCGTTCAACGTGATTGACGGCGGCAATGGCGATGCCTGGGTGGAAGCCAAGAGTGACAAGTACTCTCCCTCCCAAATTTCCGCCTTCATCCTCGGCAAGATGAAGGAAACCGCCGAAAGCTACCTCGGCGAAGATGTGACCCAAGCGGTCATCACCGTTCCGGCCTATTTCAACGACGCCCAGCGTCAGGCCACCAAGGACGCGGGCAAGATCGCCGGTCTCGAGGTGCTGCGGATCATCAACGAACCGACCGCGGCTGCGCTGGCCTACGGCCTCGACAAGGCAGACACGCAAACCATCGCGGTCTATGACCTCGGCGGCGGTACATTCGACGTCACCATCCTCGAAATCGACGATGGCCTGTTCGAAGTCAAATCCACCAACGGCGACACGTTCCTCGGCGGTGAAGATTTTGACATGCGGATCGTGAACTACCTCGCGGATGAGTTTAAAAAGAGCCACGGCGTCGATCTGACAAAAGACAAGATGGCGCTGCAGCGTCTCAAGGAAGCTGCCGAAAAAGCCAAGATCGAACTGTCCTCCTCCAGCCAGACAGAAATCAACCAGCCGTTCATCTCGATGGACCCCAGCACCGGCCAGCCGCTTCACATGGTGATGAAGCTGACCCGCGCCAAGCTGGAAAACCTGGTCGGCGACCTGATCAAGAACTCCATGAAGCCCTGCGCGGCCGCCCTGAAAGACGCCGGCCTGTCCGCGTCCGACATTGACGAGGTCGTTCTGGTCGGTGGTATGACCCGGATGCCGAAAGTCATCGAAGAGGTGACAAAGTTCTTTGGCAAGGAACCGCACAAGGGTGTGAACCCGGACGAAGTGGTTGCCATGGGTGCCGCCATTCAGGCCGGCGTTCTGCAAGGCGACGTGAAGGATGTGGTTCTTCTGGACGTGACCCCGCTGTCCCTGGGCATTGAGACCCTCGGCGGCGTGTTCACCCGCCTGATCGACCGCAACACCACGATTCCGACGAAGAAGTCGCAGGTCTTCTCCACCGCCGAGGATCACCAGAGCGCCGTGACAATCCGCTGCTTCCAGGGTGAACGCGAAATGGCGGCCGACAACAAGATGCTCGGCCAGTTCAACCTCGAGGACATCCCGCCGGCCCCACGCGGCATGCCACAGATCGAAGTCACCTTCGACATCGACGCAAACGGGATCGTGTCCGTGTCCGCCAAGGACAAAGGCACCGGCAAAGAGCAGAAGATCACGATCCAGGCCTCTGGCGGTCTGTCCGACGAAGACATCGAAAAGATGGTCAAGGACGCCGAAGACAACGCCGAAGCGGATAAGGAACGCCGCGAGCTGATCGAAGCCCGCAACCAGGCCGAGAGCCTTATCCACTCGACAGAAAAATCTGTCGAGGAGCATGGCGACAAGGTGGATCCGACCACGGTTGAGGCGATCGAACTTGCTGTTGCTGCGCTGAAGGATGACCTTGAGAGCGACAAGGCCAGTGCCGAAAAGATCAAATCCGGTATTCAGAACGTGACCGAAGTGGCCATGCGTCTGGGTGAGGCGATCTACAAAGCCCAGGCCGAAGAAGGCGACGCGGAAGAACCCGCAGCCGCTGACGACTCCGCCGCGAATGGTGCAGACGATGATATCGTTGATGCCGAATTCGAGGATCTGGACGACAACAAGCGCTAAGGGTGCACCTTGGCCAAAGGTGGGCCGGTCCGTACCCCGGACCGGCTCTCTTTCGTTGAGGCAGAAGGGATTTTCCGATGTCAAAACGTGATTACTACGAGGTGCTTGGAGTCTCCAAAGGAGCCAGCGCCGACGAAATCAAAAAGGGCTTTCGCACGAAAGCCAAGGAACTGCACCCGGACCGAAACTCGGACAATCCGGATGCTGAAGCGCAATTCAAGGAGGCCAATGAGGCCTACGACATCCTGAAGGATCCGGAACGCAAGGCCGCCTACGACCGCTATGGTCATGCGGCGTTCGAAAACGGCACCGGCGGTGGCGGCGGTGGTCGCCCCGGAGCAGGACATCCGGGCGGCGATTTCTCCTCCGCGTTCTCTGATGTCTTCGACGACCTGTTCGGAGATTTCATGGGCGGCGGCGGTCGCGGCAATGCCCGTCAGCGCGCGTCGCGTGGTGCAGACCTGCGCTACAACCTGCGTCTCTCTCTCGAAGAAGCCTTCTCCGGTCTGCACAAGACGGTGAATGTCCCGACGTCGGTCAGCTGTTCCTCATGCGAGGGGACCGGCGCCGAAGGAGGCGCAGAGCCTGCCACCTGCCCCACATGTTCCGGCATGGGAAAAGTGCGTGCGCAGCAGGGGTTCTTTACCGTTGAACGCACCTGCCCGACCTGTTCCGGACTTGGTCAGATGATCAAGAACCCGTGCAAGACATGTCATGGTCATGGTCGCGTGGAAAAGGATCGCTCGCTATCGGTCAATATCCCGGCCGGCGTCGAAACCGGCACCCGGATTCGCCTCGCTGGCGAAGGCGAGGCTGGATTGCGTGGTGGCCCTCCGGGCGATCTCTATATCTTCATCGAGGTCGCGCGCCACGAGTTGTTCGAACGGGAAGGCAATGACCTGCATTGCAGGGTTCCGGTTTCGATGGCAAAGGCCGCGCTTGGGGGGGCCATCGAGGTTCCGACCATTGATGGCGGGCGCGGTCGTGTCCAGATTCCCGAAGGCAGCCAGTCCGGTCGCCAGATGCGGCTGCGCGGCAAAGGCATGCCCGCCCTGCGTGGCGGCGGTGTCGGCGATATGTTCATCGAACTGGCCGTCGAAACCCCGGTAAGTCTGACCGCCCGCCAGAAAGAAATCCTGCGCGAATTCGATGATCTCTCGGAAGAGAACAACAACCCAGAAAGCCGCAGCTTCTTTTCCTCCGTCAAAAGCTTTTGGGACGGAATGAAGGGCTGAACCAATTGGCCGGGCCAGCCTTCTGGCCCGGCTCCCCCTGTAAAACGCCCCACGGGGCGTTTTTCTTTTTTCTAGCTTCACGCTTCACAGCCGACCGGTTAACGACTCGCTAACCAAGGTGAAGCCACCATGGACCCATGGGAAAATCGGGTCATTTCGAGGAACACATGCGATCGCTGTTTGACGACAGTGACGAGGCCCCTGCGGCTCCAGTCCCGCAAGGGCGTCTGCCCTCCTATATCAAGGACCATCGCGCCCGTCTGCGCGACCGTTTCATGAGCGGCGGCGCAGCGGCGATGCCTGACTACGAGCTGCTCGAGCTTATCCTGTTTCGCTCGATCCCGCGCAAAGATGTCAAACCGCTCGCCCGACTTCTGCTAAACCAGTTTGGCGATCTAAATCGCGTTATCAGCGCGCCACCTGAACGTCTGGCGCGTGTGTCGGGCGTTGCGACGGCAGTGATTTGCGACCTGAAAATCCTCGAGGCCGCTGCCCAGCGCATGGCCCGCTCCCGCGTCATGCAGCGTCAGGTGATTGCCAGCTGGGATGCCCTTCTGGACTATTGCCACACCGCAATGGCGCATAGGGAAACAGAGCAGTTTCGCGTGCTCTACCTCGACCGCAAAAATGTCCTTGTGGCGGATGAGGAACAGGGGCGTGGAACCGTCGATCACGTACCGGTATACCCGAGAGAAGTTGCCAAACGTGCCTTGGAACTGAACGCCAGCGCGCTGATCCTGGTCCACAATCACCCCTCTGGCGACCCAACACCGTCGCAAGCGGATATCTCCATGACCCGAAAAGTGGACGCCGCCCTGGAGGCGCTTGGCATTGTGCTGCACGATCATTTGATTATCGGCGCGTCAGACGAGCTATCCTTTCGGTCCGAAGGTCTTTTGTAACCGGCCTCAGCGCGGGCGACGCAAGACACCCGCAGCCGGCAAAAGGCCAACCTCCGTCTCGACAGGCGTGGCATTGTGGTTGAACCAGAACTCCTCCGTTGCAGTGCGGCGGGTGCGCACGCCGACCGGCAAATCACGCATCTCCAGACCCGCCGCTTGGCCAAGGACTTTTAGCAACCGATCCATTCCAACCGGGTCGAGCCACGCCCCGCAATAGGTCATACTCCCATCACGCACCGCAACCGCAGCACCGGAATCGGTTTGCAGCAGCGGCACCGCAGAACCTTCCAATTCCTCGACATAGTGCATGACGGCGCCGCCCCCTGCCAAAGGCCGCGGTAGATCGGGCCGCAGGCTTTCGACCCGCGCGACGGTTACATCCAGACCAGGCAGGTCCGGCGGTAGCGGTGAGGTCGGGATATTGAAATGCGCATCGCGCGCACCGCTGCGCGGACCCACCAGGATCTCCGCGTCACTCTCTGACAAGGCCTGTTTCAAGTCTTGCGGCATATGCATCAGGCCGGGTGCAAGGATCAAACGATAGCCCGAGAAATCCCGCGTTTCTGCCGGCAGGATATCAATCGTCACACCAAGACGGCGCAGCGCCTTGTAGTGATCAAGGATCAGACCAAAATAGCTCAACCCTGCGCCATGAGGTTGGGTCGACCAAGCCCAATCGGCATCATAGTCAAAGAGGATCGCGACAGGTGCTTGGGACGGTTGCAAATCCGGTGCATCCCGAAGCTCTTCGGCCACCTGGCGGGCTTCGATGATCGCAGGCGCGTCCTTGTGATCCGGTCGCACCATGCCCGCATGCATCTGCTCCTGCGCAAAGGGGGCCTGACGCCAGCGAAAATAACACACGGCCTCGGCCCCGTGGGCAAAGGCCTCCCAGGTCCAGAGCCGAACCATTCCCGGCAACGGCGACGGATTGTACGGCGCCCAATTCACAGGCCCGGGCTGTTGCTCCATCACCCACCAGCGGCCACGCCCGACCGCGCGGTACAGATCGTGATGCAGGGCCTGAAAATCCGGGTCCCCTTGCTGGGAAAAGGCACGTTGCTCCGCCGCGCTCGCGCCCGCCCGATCCTCCAGAAACCCAAGCGGGTAGCTGTCCCAGGTGGAAATTTCCAAATCCGCACCGAGCTTGAAATGGTCGAAATCCGTCACGCGACCCATGAAATTATGCGAAATCGGCGCGGCAGAGTGTTCCTTGATGATCTCGACCTGGGCCCGATTGAACGCAATCACCTGGTCCGAACTGAACCTTTTGAACGCAAGAACATGCGCTGGGTTCGGTTCTGTCACCGTGAGGTTGGGCAGACCGATTTCGGTAAAATCCCGATACTCCATCGACCAGAACACATTGCCCCAAGCGGCATTCAGGGCCTCGATGTCGTCGTCAAAGGCCGTGCGCAACCACGATTGAAATGCCCGACCAGCTGCATCTGAATAGCTGATCACCGTATCATGGCAGCCATATTCATTATCTGTCTGCCACGCGGCAACATGCGGATTGGCCCCGTAGCGCTCTGCCATCAGCCGCGTGATCCGCTGGCTTTCCGCAAAATACCCTTCATGGCTGAAGCAATAGTGCCGCCGCGACCCAAAGCCGCGTTTTTGACCAAATTGATTAACGGCAAACATATCCGGATGACGCTCCGCCATCCAGCGCGGCGGGGTCGCAGTTGGCGTTCCCAGAACAACCTTCAGGCCCCTGCTGCCCAGAACCTCGATCGCCTGGTCGAGCCAGTTCCAGCACAACTGCCCCGGAGTCGGCTCCAGTCGCGACCAAGAGAACTCACCGATCCGCACCCAGGTCAATCCGGCCTCCGCCATGCGCGTGGCATCGCTTTCCCAGATGTCGGTCGACCAATGTTCCGGGTAGTAGCAGGTTCCAAGGGTACGTTTCATCAAAATCTCACAGGATCACTGGGTGTTCGGGTTGGCCAGAGGCGCCGGTGGTAACGACGAAGGTGCATCCGGCGGGCGCTACGTCGATACCGTCAGCGGCCGACGTAATGTATAGCGTCGAAAGGGTCGTACCGCCGAATGCGGGGCATGTCGTTTGGGGCGTCGGCAGGGAAATCGTCTCTAATACGGCACCATTAGGGTCGTAACAGACCACGCGCCCTGCCCCCCACTGAGCATTCCAGAGATTTCCGTGACGATCCACAACAGCGCCATCCACGCCGAAATCCTCTGCACTCAGGTCCAGGAAAACAGTCGGATCGCCCTCGGGCCAGCCATCCTCCGCCGCCAGAGATTGCCGCATGATGCGCCCGACCTCTGTATCGACATAATAGGCACAGCTCCGGTCCGGCGCGAAACAGATCGCATTGGAAATGGTCACATCGGGCACAAGTTGACGTAGTTCACCGCGATAGAACCGATAAATCGCGCCGGCCTTGGGGTCCGCATTGAACCCCATCGTACCGATCCAGAACCCGCCCCAAGGGTCGGCTCTGCCATCGTTGGACCGTGTTGTCGGATTGTCCGCTTCCAGCGGGCACAAAAGAGTACGCTTTTCGGTCAGCAGATCAAACTGCCAAAGCCCGGTTTCGCTGGCCAGCAGGAGCGTGTCCCGATCCACCCAACCCGCCGCAGAGTGACATTCGTCAAACTGCCAGGTGCGTTCTGCGTCACCCTCCTTGGAAATCATTTTTTGGCCGAGAATATCGAACCAGAACAGCTGATTGCGCACAGGATGCCACAGCGGACCTTCACCGAGTTTACAGGGAACGGAGCTGAAAATTTCCACAGTCACAATGCGACCTCGTCATAAGCTTTGACCAGCGCCCGTGCATTGGCCGCGACCTCTTTGGCGCTTTGTCCCGGTTTATAAAGCGACGTGCCAATCCCGAACCCGGTGATGCCCGCCGCCTTCCATTCCGCGAAATTGCCGGGTCCGACACCGCCAACGGCATAGGTCTTGGTGTCCTGAGGCAACACGGCCTTGAGCGCGGTAAATCCGTCGACAGCCAATTTGAACGCCGGAAAGAACTTGAGCCCATCCGCACCGGCGCGCAGAGCGGAAAAGGCTTCGGTCGGGGTCAACACGCCGGGGTAGGACAACATGCCGGCCGCCTTGGTCGCCGCGATCACATCCGGATTGCAGTCCGGAGAGACCACCATCTGAGCGCCAATATCCTTAAGCCGTTGCACAGCGACGGTATCAAGCACCGTCCCCGCCCCGATCAGCGCCTGGTCCGAGGCGTGCAGGATCATTTTTTCGATGCTCTCAAACGGACGCGGAGAGTTCAGCGGCACCTCGATGCGCGTAATCCCCGCCTCCAGCAATCCATTCGTAACCGCTATGGCGTCCTCGGGGGGCAACCCGCGGAGAATTGCGATAATCTCTCGGCTCATATTCTGTTCCTTATGTCTTTGGCGCCCGAGCGGTCCGCAGCCCCGCAAGCGTGATCTCTTCGGCATCGGCGACGATCGTTTCGGCCCCTTGGCTTTGCAAGGCGACCGCATATGCTCTGGCAATCTCATTTTCGCCAACGATCACCACGGTCTTGTCTTGCCAGTTTCGTCGCATATCCTCGATCTCCAGCCCCAGCAGGTAGCCCGAAGCCCGCGAGCGGGCGATAATCGGGTCCAGATCGCTCAACAAAGCCTCTGCGCGCAGTCGGAACAACGCATTGGCGATCCCATGCGGCGACTTGATCGCAGCATGGCAGCCCGCCTCAAATGCGCCTTGGTCCCAGCCTTCGGTCGCAACAGAATGGCGCAACACCGATTGCTTGCTCACCAGTTGAAAAAGCTCTCCGGTGAGGAAAGTCGCAAAATGGGTGATCTGTCCGGCGCGCACCGAAACCCATTTGGTATGCGTGCCCGGAAGGCAAATCACCCCGTCCATCTCCGGCTCTGCGGCGAGAACACCGGCGATCTGGGTCTCTTCGCCCCGCATCACATCCGCCGGGGCGTGCTGCATCACGCCCGACAGGATGCGCACATCGAGCCGCTTGTCCGCTGTCACGACCCGGGTCGCTGTGTCGACGGAGGGGGGCGCACATGGGGCCACCAGATAAGGCGCCTCCACCCAACCCTGCCGGGATCCTGCCATCCCACAGCAGATGACCTCCAATTGTTCGCGCCCCTGAATATACGGCTCTAACAAGGTCAAAAGTGTCTCTTCATAGGCCGTGGGGGCCAAGACACCCATCCCCTTGTCAGAGTCAATTCTGCACAACGGACGGTCATCATCATCCATTGGCCATATGCGAAGATGCGACGTGCCCCAGTCAACGGCGATCCAGCTTGGCGTGCTGTGTGGTTCTTGGGTCATCCCGACACCACCACTCCGCCGTCGACCACCATGGCCTGGCCCGAAATCATTCGGCTCGCTCTGGATGCCAGAAAGAGAGTGGATTCGACGATGTCTTGCGGGGCGAGGTGATCCTTGAGGCACTGACGGTCGAGATGCGCGGCGAGCGCCTCCGGCGTGGCCCATTTGTCGAGTTGTTTTTCAGTTAGCACCCATCCCGGTGCCAGCGCATTGACGCGAATCCGGTCGGGGCCAAACTCTCGGGCAAGACTGCGGGTCAAACCATTGATGCCTGAATTGGCTGTGGTGTAGGCAGCGTATCCGCTATTGCCCATCATGTAGCTAATCGAGGTAAAGTTGACGATGGCGCCGCCACCCATTTTTTGCATTCCCGGAACCACGGCCTGGCAGGCAAAAAAGTAAGCCTTGAGATTGATCGCCTGCGACCAATCCCAGAACTCTTCGTCCACATCCAGCGTGGCATGGCGCTGATCGTTGGCAGCGTTGTTGACCAGCACACCAATGGGGCCATGCGCCTCTGCCGCCTCGGCAATCGCCGCCTTTAGCCCGGTGACATCGGTAATGTCGCATCGAATAAACAGCGGGCGATTTCCAGTCTCGCGCGCCATCCGCTCGACAAATGGGCTGGCATCCGAGCGCCCGACAAAGGCCACCTTGGCCCCCTGCCGCAGGAATCCCTCGGTCAGCGCAGCCCCGATACCGGATCCCCCGCCAGTGATGAAAACAGAAGCCCCCTCAAGGTCATGAAATGTTGCGTTCAGGTCCATTTCAATGGCTCTCCCTCGTAACGGGGCGGGTGTCTTTGCCCACCAGAAAATCCAAATCCGCACCCTTGTCGGCCTGCAGGACGTGATCGATGTACAATTTTGCATAGCCGCGGGTGTAATGCGGTGCGTCAGGGGTCCAGTCCGCGCGACGGGCCTCCATTTCCTCGGCCGAGATCAGCAATTCCAGCTCTCCCCCGGAGGCAGAGACCCGAATGCGATCACCCGTCTTGACCAGCGCCAGCGGCCCGCCCGCCTGCGCCTCAGGCGAGACATGCAGGATGACTGTGCCAAATGCGGTGCCGGACATGCGTGCATCCGACACGCGGATCATGTCTTTCACCCCTTGGGTGACCAGCTTGCGAGGGATCGGCATGTTGCCAACTTCGGGCATCCCCGGATAGCCCTTCGGACCACAGCCCTTGAGCACGAGGATGGTCTCTGCGGTGACGGGCAGATCCTCACGGTCGATATTGGCTTTCATGTCCTCGATGCTCTCGAACACAAAAGCCTCGCCTTCGTGTTCAAGCAGGTGATCCGATGCGGCGGAGGGTTTCACGATCGCCCCGTTGGGCGCGAGGTTACCGCGCAGCACCCGCAGGCCAGCAGCGGGCTTCACCGGTGCTTCGAAGCTGCGGATAACGTCCTCATTGAAACACTCTGCGCCATCCGCATAGGCGGTGATGTCACCGCCCAGGACCGTCTTTGCGGCGCGCAGATGCCCGTTGTCCTGCAACTGCTTCAGCACGACAGGCATGCCGCCCGCATAACAGAAATCTTCCATCAGGTATTTGCCGGAAGGCATGCAATTCACCAACAGTGGGATTTCCGACCCGATTTCAAAATCCGTCAAATCGAGATCGACTCCGACACGGCCCGCAAGCGCCAGGAGATGCACCACCGCGTTGGTTGACCCGCCCACCGCAGCATTGGCGAGAATACCATTCACAAAGGCGTCTTTGGTCATCACGTCAGACGGTTTCAGGTCCTCTTCTACCATCTCGACGATCCGCTTGCCGGTCAGATGCGCCAGCGCCATGCGGCGCGCATCAACCGCAGGCAATGCAGCATTGGTTGGCAGCGACATGCCCATTGCCTCAACGATCGAGGCCATGGTGGAGGCGGTGCCCATGGTCATGCAGACCCCTTTGGACCGGCTCATGCCGGATTCGGCGTTCATGAAGTCTTTCAGGGTCATCTCGCCCGCGCGGACGGCCTCTGAGAATTTCCACACGTCGGTGCCAGAGCCAATATCCTTCCCGCGATATTTGCCATTCAGCATCGGTCCGGACGACACCACGATGGCGGGCAGATCGACCGACGCGGCGCCCATCAGCTGGCCCGGCGTTGTCTTGTCGCACCCCCCAAGAAGAACCACACCGTCAATACCATAGGCACGAATGGATTCCTCGACATCCATCGCCAGAAGGTTGCGAAACAGCATCGCCGTCGGCTTCATCTGCGTCTCGCCAAGGGACATCACCGGAAACTCCACCGGGAACCCGCCCGCCTCCCAGACGCCACGCTTGACGCCTTCGGCCAGGTCCCGCAAACCGGAGTTACAGGGTGTCAGTTCCGACCACGTGTTGCAGATCCCGATAATCGGTCGTCCGTCAAACGCATGATCGGGAAACCCCTGGTTTTTCATCCAGGACCGGTGAATGAACCCGTCCTTGTCCAGCTTTCCGTACCACCCTTTGCTGCGGCGATCTTTCGTCATAGTTTTTCTCCCTCGATCACCCAGATCGTTTGCGGAAATTGCCACGGCAGGGTCAATCCCTGCTGCATGAGGACGTCACCACCAAGCACCATCGGACCGTCCTTCAGGGCGGTTGAGCCGCGCGAAAGATGGTGAAGATCCTCCCGATTGACGAGATTGATACGATAGCGCGCCTGTGGATCCAATTGGGTCAGTCGCAATGGTCTAGGCATGATCTGCCGAGCGGCCTGTGCGCGGCCCGCAAAGACCACAAACTTCGCCCCATCCTGGGCAAGCTGCTGTTCTGCAACCACCGTCGGATCGGCCGCATCCAAACGCAAGATATCGGCCATCAGCCGCCAATCCCGGTTCGTTTTCCACCATGTGGTTACCCGGCGCAGCACATCGGCCTCTTTGTCGGTCAATTCTCGCGGATCCATCTCAAAGCCAAGGTGGCGCTGTGCTGCGACCCAGGCCCGCATTGGCATGTCAATCGTCCGCCCCGAAGTATGGCAGGTCCGTGGCCCCACATGAGAGCCCGTCACGGACATCGGCAGAAGCAACGCCGCATCATGCTGAATGCGCAGCCGTTCCAATGCATCGTTGCTATCCGAAAGCCAGACCCGCTGCGTCAGGCTCAGAACACCCGCATCAATCCGTCCCCCACCCGACGCGCAGCTTTCAATCTCAACTTGGGGAAATTTGTGCCGCAGCTCCCGGAGCAACGCATAAAATCCCTCTGTCTGTTCGGCATCCGCAATGGGGAGCAATCGGTTGTGATCCCATTTCAGATAGTCGATCCGGTAGTCCGCCAGAAGCGCTGAGATCTTTTGAAAAAGATACGCGCGGACCACTTCCATCGACAGGTCCAGCACCCGCTGCTGTCGCCCCTCTATCTGGTCAACCGGCCCCAGAATCCAATCGGGGTGCGCGCGGGCGAGATCGCTGTCGAGGTTCACCATCTCAGGCTCGACCCAAAGACCAAAGACCATACCAAGCTGCTCAACATGTTCGATCAGCGGGGTCAGCCCGTCAGGCCATTTGCGCCGGTCGATTTCCCAATCGCCCAGCGAGGAACTGTCATCATCCCGCTTGCCGAACCAGCCATCGTCCAGAACGAAACGCTCCGCGCCCAGATCGGCCGCACGCTCGGCAATCTCTCCGAGGACGCTGAGGTCGTGCTTGAAATAGACGGCCTCCCAGCAGTTGTAATGAACCGGGCGCGGTGTTTCCGGCTTTGGCCAAACCACCACATGGTCACGAAGCAATCGCTGGAACGCCACGGCGCAACCGTTGAAACCATGTTGTGACACCGCAAGATAGAGCGGCGCCGTGCGGAACTTGGTTCCCGCCGCTCGCGTCCCCGTCGCGTGCCCCCATTGGATTTGTCGCCGCCCCGACGGCATCTCCTCCGCCAGCATCACATGCCCGCCGGACCAGCCGTAATGCATGGCAAAGACTGTGCCTTGGGTATTGGATGCCCCTGTTTCGGGGAAATAGGCTAGGGGCGGATGCTCATGTCCCGACCGGCCTGAACGCGCCTCACGCTTGTGAATGCCAGCCCGCCACCGGGCACGTTCCATTTGAAACTCGCCGATCCAGCGGCCAGAGAAGTCAACGATCTCCTGCCCCATTTGCGGCCCCGGAAGCACGGGGGCGGCCAGATGATGCAGGGTAACCTCGTCGTCGCTGATCAGCGTGGTGCCAGCCACGATCGTTTCACCCAGCACCTGGACATCAAAGATCAGGGTCAGCCTCTGGTCGTGATCACGGCAGGTAAAGGTATTGCCGTTTGCTTCTTCCAATCGAAACCGAGGGTAGAGCTGCGCCCCGTCCCGATAGACCACCATGCCCGGCTGGCCTTCAAACGACCGAGAGGTTTCGGGACATAGGGACAGTGGCGGCAATTGGTCGATCATGCCGCCCGTCACCTCTTGTTCGCAGGCACGGGCCAGTGCTGCGAGGTCCGTCTCCGGTTGCAACGCAGGGCCCCAGTAGATCGCGCCGGGAAGACCGCCATCAGACGCGAGAACCAGGGTTTGCCCCGGCGCATCAATCCGCCAGAGTTGCAACTCTTCGCTCATTTGACAGCCCCAAGGGTCAGACCTGCAATGAAATGTCGCTGCATCAGGAAAAACATCGCCACCGGCGGCAGGGCCGCGACAATCGAGCCCGCGCTCATCAGGTGATAGGCGGCACGGTATTGCGCGTTGAACGAGGTGATCCCCGCCGTGACTGGCTGGCTCTCTGCGCCCTGGGTCAGGACCACTGCCCAGAAGTAATCGTTCCAGATGAACGTAAAGATCAGCACCGACAATGCTGCAATCGCGGGCTTCATCAGTGGCAGCACCACGAACCAGAAGATCCGCCACTCTGCCACCCCTTCAACCCGCGCGGCCTCGATCAGCTCAAACGGCAAGGCACGGATAAAATTCCGCATGAACAGGGTGCAGAATCCGGTTTGAAACGCGACATGGAACAAAACCAGACCCGTCTTGGTATTGTAGAGCCCCATATCCAGCGTCAGATCACGAACCGGGACCATCAAGATCTGAAACGGCACGAAGTTTCCCGCTACAAACATGAAGAACAACAACAGGTTACCGCGAAATTTGTACACGCCCAGCGCAAAGCCGGTCATGCAGGACAATGCCACAGCACCGATCACCGTCGGCACCGTGATCAGTACCGAGTTCAGCAGATAGCGCGGCATATCGGATGCGAAGAAGACCTTGCCGTAGTTCTCGAACCCTTTGAACGAAGATGGCCAGCCCCAATAGTTGCCGGTGGTGAAATCCACATCCGGCTTGATCGAAAAGACCGCCACCGCGATCAACGGCAGCAACCACAGCACCAGCGCCATCGGCACCATGGCCTGATAGGTGGCGGCCCAGGCGGACGAGGATTTCTGAATTGGACGCGGGAACATCAGCGGCCGCCTTTCTCTTCTTCGTACATCGACCACAGGAAGTAGGCGATGAACAGGAGCATGATCAGGAACAGCACCACGGCAATGGCCGCGCCATAGCCCATGCGGAACCCATATTCAGACAGGGCTTTTTCAAACATGTAGAACGACAGAACGCGCGAGGACCCAAACGGCCCGCCATTGGTCATGATGGAAATCAGGTCAAAGGACCGCAAAGCGCCAATGATGGTCACCACAAATGCGATGAATGTTGCCGGTCGCAGCTGAGGGATGATCACGTACCAAAGCATCTTGAACCCTTTTGCGCCATCCAAACGGGCCGCTTCGACCTGCTCCGGGTCTACGGCGTTCAATCCGGTCAAATAAAGGATCATGCAATAGGCTGTCTGCGGCCAAAGACCTGCAAGGATGATCCCGTAAGTCACCAGGTTTGGATCGCCCAGGACATTCAGCGTCCCAAGCCCAAAGAACCCGAGGATTTGGTTCAGCAGACCGAATGTCGGGTCATAAAACCAACTGAACACCAGCCCGACGACCACTTGGCTGATCACGAATGGAAAGAAAAACAACGACTTATACAGTCGAATACCAACGACATTCTGATTGAGGAACAACGCTATCGCCAGCCCTGCAGGGATCGCCAGAAGATACATCAGCAACCATTTGAGGTTGTTCCAGATCGAGACCTCAAAGGCGCGGTCATCGAGCAGTTCGATGTAGTTTTCAGCGCCTATATAGACCGGCTCGCCGAGCCCATCCCAACGGTAGAAAGACAGGTTGAAACTCTGCAGGATCGGAAAAATCACATAAAACAGAAAAAACAGGACCCCCGGCAACAGAAACAAGAATGGCGCCAGCGCCTGCCGGTTGCGGCGAATCCAACCCGGAGCGCCGTCGGAGTTCGGCATCATCGTATCGGCCAAAGGAGTACCTCCCGGAACATCGCACCCGAACCAGTGTTACCTGGCATGTCGGGCAGAAAATTTCGTCCCTCGCTTGGCGGTCGCGCCCTCGGGTCACGGCGTCAAGCCAGGACACGGGCGAAGGAAACATCCTCCGCCCGGCCACATCACACTCAGTAAATCCGCTGGCGTGTTTTCTCGAGACGGTTCAGGATGTCGTCCAGGTTGTCCGGAAACACCATGAATTCCTGGAACCCTTCCATCGCGACCGATGCCATTTCAGCCGGCGCGTCGCGATCAAAGAACTGCGCGATCCCGCCTGGGCTGTTCGCTGACAACATGTCAAAACCCTGGTTCAGCATCTCGTCATCGTCCACCGATGAAGACGCGTTCACAGGGAGCTGGCCCAATGCATCGCCGGAGTTGATTTCGGTCTGCACGTCAGCCGAAACCACATACCGCAGGAACTCACGCGCGGCTTCCTTGTTCTGCGCGCCCGACGGGATGTGGAATGTGTCGGTTGGCGCATCTTCTGCCAGTTCAACATCCGGGTTGATCACCGGGAACTGATAGAAATCGAGCTGATCTTCACCCAAGCCCGCTTCGCGCAGGGGGGCAACCGCAAAGTTCCCCATCAGATAGGCCGCAGCATCGCCGTTGACCATGAATGGCAGCGCTTCCTGCCAGCTGTAGGACTGGTGGTTGTCGATAAATGCGCCCATGTCGATCAGTTCGCGCCAATTGGCAAAGGTCGCCTTGACGCGGTCGTCTGTCCACTCGACTTCGCCATTGGTCAGCGCCATGTGGAAGTCATAGCCGTTGGTGCGCATATTGAGGTAGTCAAACCACCCGCCGGCCGTCCAGAGGAACTTGGACCCGATGGTGAAGCATTTCTTGCCTGAATCCAGGATCTTCTGGCAGTTTGCTTTGAACGCTTCCCAGTCTTTGGGTTCTTCCAGACCGAGATCTTTGTAGATGTCCTCGCGGTAGTAGACGCCCCACTGGTAGTAGGTATAGGGCACGCCCCATTGTTTGCCATCCAGGGTCATCGCGCCCTTGGTGGAGGCAAGGTTGTCGGCGATTGCAGGCTCACCCCAGAGATCCGACACGTCCTCGAACAGGCCGGCAGAAACGTAAGGACGCATCCGGTTGGCGGCATACCAGTTGGCGACATCCGGCGCGTTTGCGGTCAGGAAGTTGCGGATTTGCGTCTTGTAGGCTTCGCGGTCGATGACGGTCAGTTCAACTGTCAGATCCGGGTGCAGGGCATCAAAATCCGCCGCCATTTTTTCCATCACCGCGCGCGGTGCCGGGTTCGACATATCCGAGAAAATTTTCAACGTCCCGGTCAGCTCAGCAGCCTGTGCGGATGCAGCCAGTCCAACGACCATTGCAAAACCTGCGGCCGTTCCTTTCAGAAACTTCATGGTATCCTCCCTATTTTTGATGTTGGCTTGGTTCCAAATAATGAAACATCTTTCCAACTATTGAAACCATGGGGGAACCGGTCTATGAATGTCAACAGTCTGTTCACCTCAGCGGGAACTGACGTGAGGGAGGACAACCATGACCACGCCGCAATTGCCGCAGCGCAGCACCGATGGAACTGTCGGAAAAGCATTGGAGATTCTGGATCAGGTTGCTGAGTTTGGTCGTCCGGTCCGTTTTGCCGAATTATTGGCAAACTCGCCCCACCCTAAGGCGACTCTGTACCGGTTACTTCAGACCCTGACGAATCAGGGGATGCTCCGTTTCGACGAACAGAGCCAAGCCTATGCGCCGGGCCTCCGCCTCGTTCGACTGGCGCATGCGGCCTGGCGCCAAAGTTCGCTCGCCCCCTTGGCACGGCCGCATTTGGACGCGCTGTCAGAAACGGTTGGCGAAACAATCCACCTCGCGCAGCTCGACCAGGGGCAGGTGCTCTATGTGGACAAACGCAACGCCCAGACCCCGATCGAAATGTTCAGCCAGGCGGGCAAAATTGGCCCCGGCTATTGCACCGGAGTCGGCAAGGCGATGATCGCCCATCTGGACGCCGACGGCCGCGAAGATGCGATCCGCCGGCAGGCATACCTTCGACACACCCCGCAGACCCTCTCGACAGAGGCTGAATTTCGGATCGAACTGGAGGCCATCCGGGCCGAAGGCGTGGCATTCGACAGAGAAGAGCACGAGCCCGGGATCATCTGTATCGCTGCCCCGATCCTGTCCGCCAATGGCCGGGTCATGGGAGCAGTCTCCATTACGTCGTCGCTGCAGCGGCGGTCCTTGGAAAGCCTCGACACGCTGCGCCCGCTGTTACTGAAAACCGCAAACGATATCTCGGAATCCGCCGAAAGCTGGCAGTTTCCCACCTGAGGAGGACCGACGTTCTGGGCAAAACGCTCTTGCGTCGCAGAAAGGATCACGAAAATGACCGGCGTCACGCTGACAAATACCATCAAGAAATATGGTGAAGTCCAGACCATCCACGACGTAAATCTTCAGATTGAAGACGGCGAGTTCTGCGTCTTCGTCGGCCCGTCCGGGTGCGGAAAATCCACCTTGCTGCGAATGGTGGCCGGGCTGGAAGAAACCACATCCGGCCAGATCCACATTGGTAATCGCGATGTGACCAATGTCGATGCCGCCGAACGGGGCGTTGCCATGGTGTTCCAGTCCTACGCACTTTATCCGCATATGACGGTCGAAGAAAACATGGGTTTCGGCCTTAAAATGACCGGCCATCCAAAAGCCGAGATCACCAAAAAGGTGTCTGAGGCCTCCCACATCCTGAAACTGGACGATTACCTCAAGCGCAAACCAAAGGCGTTGTCCGGCGGGCAACGTCAACGGGTTGCGATTGGACGCGCCATTGTGCGCGGGCCCGAAGTCTTCCTTTTTGACGAGCCGTTGTCGAACCTCGATGCCGAGCTGCGTGTCGACATGCGGGTTGAAATCGCCCGTCTGCACAAGGAAATCGGCGCGACCATGATCTATGTAACGCATGATCAGGTCGAAGCGATGACGCTCGCAGACAAGATTGTGGTGCTGCGGGCCGGGCGGGTCGAGCAGGTCGGCAAGCCGATGGACCTTTACAATGACCCCGACAATCGCTTTGTCGCGGGGTTCATCGGTTCGCCTGGGATGAATTTCGTTGCGGGTCAGGTGACGGACAAAGGTGTCGAGATCGCCGCGCTCGGTGGTCGCGTTGTTGCACCCAACGTCACCTTGCCCCCCATTGGCACGGAGGTGATTGTCGGTCTGCGTCCGCAATCCATAACCCTCTCAGCAGGGGATACCGCCCAGTTGGAGCTACGCGAACGCTTGGGCGCCGTGGCCTATGACCATCTTATCTGCACCGACGGTTCCAAACTGATCGTGGAGACACGGGGCGAGGATATGCTGGAAGAAGGCACCTCGGTGAGCCTGTCATTCAACGACGCCGATGTATTCCTCTTTGACAAGGAAACAGAGGCCCGGTTGCGCTAACGTTGACCGATCAAGGCCTGGTGCCGGGATGCGCCGGGCCTTGATTTTCAGCGAACCCAGACCTCCACGCGGCGATTGGCCTGCCGCCCCCAGGCGCTATCGTCGCATGCGATCGGCAACGCCTCGCCAAAGGCTTCGGTCTCGATCGAAATCCGATCCAGATTGGCCGTTTCTGCGGCTTTTTCAACAGCTTTCCTGACCGCCTCTGCCCTCTGTTGGGCAATCTCTCGGTTGCCAGCGGCTGGCCCCTCCCCGTCTGAAAAGCCGACAAACACCAACCGTTTGCTGTCATAGACGCCGGCCTCAACCTCGCGCGCCAACAATTCGATGTTGCTTCTCGATTGCGCATCGGGCCGTGACGAGCCGGCCTCGAACCGGAACGACATGGTCAACCGTTGCAACCCGTCGAGGGTTGTCACCATGCGTTGCAGTTCTTCCAGCGGAATGTCCGGCCCCGCGGATTTGATCGCGTTGGTCAACCGTTCCCCCTGCAACGCCATCGGGATACGTTCCGCCGCCTGATCGACGAAACCCGCACGTCGGATCACGATCTGAGCCGACGGCCCACGAAGATATGTCAGGAAATCGCGCGCCACCCGCGGCAGACGGCGGGCCGGCAAATAAAGGAACATGGGCGAGGTCAGGGGATAATCTTCCGTCTTGATCATCCGCCGACCGGCGCTGAGCGTAAAACCACAAGGGCCCGACAGAGTCAGCATGCGGGCCGTACCGGTCTCCGCAAAGCTGGCCAGACCAATTGCAAATGGATCGGTGACGACGCTCCGGACCAATGTGCTGCCTCGGTCATGTCTGCGGATCCCATCCGTGAGGCTCAACACCGCAGGGCCAAGAAGTTTGTCCTCGACCGCCTGCGCGAGACCTGCGCCTTCAACCGGTAAATGAACGGAAATCGGCGCGTCCGGTCCACCAAGCTCGATCCAGTTGGTGATCTGACCCGCGTAGATTTCCGCCAATTGCGTCAAAGAGATCCGCTTCACTGGGTTCGAGGGCGCCACAATGGGAACGATGGCATCCAATGCCAGGACACGGCCGCGATTGGCGCCGGACAGGTCGCCCATTCCCGCCTCTTTGGCGAGCACCCGCTCTGCCTCTCTGATTTCGCGCAAGGCCATCACCACGTCGGCCTGATTAGCCAGAAGATCGGCGAACCCTTCGTCTGTATTGCTGACATAGAAGTTGAACCGAGCCGCCGCACGGCCATCCCGCGACAAGGTATATTCGAACTGGCGCGCATCAAATTGCGTGCGCGCAGTCTGATAGCCGTTGCGCAGGGCAAAACCTTCAATCAAGGCAGGCAAAAGTACTTCTGCCATCGTCGATGATCCCGAAAGGGTCACCTCGGCCACAAAATCCGAAAGGCTCGGACACCCCGGGCCGTCGCACCGCACACCAGACCCATCAACGGTCAACTCACCGAATTGGGTGTCTACCCGATAGAATTCTCCATCGAATCCCAGCAAGTTCCCAACCACTTCGATCGCGCCGTCGGGCGATGAAAGGGTGACATCCTGTGCAATCGTCGGTCTGGATAGGCCAAATAGGCAGAGTGCGACGCAAATCGCCGCACGAAAATAACGCATGAGAAATCCCGGTGTATCGCCGTTTAGTTGCCGGTGAGTCTCAGCGTTTCCACAAGATTATTCAACACAAGAAAGTCGCCTCTCGCCGAACAGTCCGGCATGGTAAGCGAAAGATCCTGCACACGTATCTCGCCACGACGATGTTCAAACAGTTGCGCCACAACAGTCCGATCACAATTCTCGGCTGTCACCTCTGCTTCGACTGAAATTGCGACGGTTGAATTGGATTTGGGGGCTTCAGTCATCGGAAGGGAATAGATTTGCGCAAGATAGGGCGCCACCTGCGCCGGATCACCGAGCGATAACACCTGCCCCGCACCAAGGCCCGGAATCGCACCATGCCACACATGGCCCGCTTCGCCATAGGTCGCGCCAAATTCCAGGGCGTGGAGTTCAAACCCATTCGCCCCCTGCCACTGCAAGATCACGCGGTCGATGTTCTCCAGTCCGACGATCTGCGTCCTGGCCTCGAAATCCTGGCCAAACGGAAAATCAGCCAGCGCAACCGCATGCTCTGCAAGCGCGGGAAGGGTGCCCCTGTAGCGCCCCGCATCGTCAAGCCTCTGCGTCACCATCAGGCCCGCGTGGTGGAGCGTGAACCGCTCCCCCGCGTGACAGGGCGCGTCGATGTCCACCTGCATCAGCGCCGCAGGCATCGACCTGAGCTGCATGTCCCCGACACATCGCTGTGGCGTGTGTGACGGCTCCTGAGGTGGCGAGAGAGAGGGATCATCGGTCGGCGTCAGGGATGTGAAGGCCACATCCTGAAGGTCCAGCTCAGCCGTGTCAGGCTCAGCCGGGATTCCCGGAGCAAATTGCCGCGTCTCCTCCACAACCGTGTGCCGGAGATCCGCACGCTTTTGCATAAACAAACCAGTGGCCAACGCGCAGACAACAGTCGCTGCGACAGTAAGGGCCGTTACTCGTATACCCATCCTTCTCTCCTCACCCTGAAAGGTTAAGAAAGTATGACCATACAAGGCGGCTAGACTAAGGCAGCGCTCCGAAACAACCGTGGTTTTGGCATATTCAGGCCGGATTCAAATGACTTACCGAAGCGCTACGCCAGTTTACCATGACAATGTTTAAACTTTTTCCCGGACCCGCAAGGGCATTTGTCGTTGCGCGACGGGTTGCCCCAGGTGGTTGGATCATCTTCGACGAATCCCTCTTTCGGGGCCTCAACCGGCGCATCGGAGTCCGATGGTGTCGGCTGGGCCCGCAGCCCCTGACGCGCCGCCATCTGCATCATCATCTCTCGCTGCTCCTCCTCGCTGAGGGGACGCACACGCGACAGTTGCTGTGTTACTGCTTCCCGCAGGGAATCGAGCATGGTCTCAAAAAGCTGGAAACTCTCGTTCTTGTACTCGTTTAGAGGATCGCGCTGCGCGTAACCGCGGAATCCGACAACGGACCTGAGGTGTTCAAGCGTCAGGAGATGCTCCCGCCATTTGGCATCAATGGCCTGCAACAGAACCTGCTTTTCGATGTTGCTCATGCCTTCTTCACCAAAGGCTGCAACTTTTTCGGCCATCAACTCGTCCGAAGCCGCAATCAGCCGCTCGCGAATTTGATCATCGTCGACGCCCTCTTCGGCCGCCCAATCCGCAACCGGGGCATCAATCCCGAGCTTTTCCTTCACCGCCTCTTGCAGTCCAGCGGTATTCCACTGATCTGCGTAGGTTTTTGGCGGCATGTAGACATCCAGAAGATCGTCGATCACTTCGTGACGCATGTCGGTGACGATTTCGTTGGTATCAGTTGACGCCATGATCTCGCGGCGCTGACCAAAGACAACTTTCCGCTGATCGTTCATCACGTCATCGAACTTCAACACGTTCTTGCGCATATCAAAGTTGCGACCTTCGACCTTTGCCTGGGCACGCTCCAGCGACTTATTCACCCAAGGGTGGATGATCGCCTCGCCTTCTTTCATGCCAAGGCCGGACAGCAGTTTGTCCAGGCGTTCGGATCCGAAGATCCGCATCAGGTCATCTTCAAGGCTCAGGTAGAACCGCGTGCGACCGGGATCCCCCTGACGCCCAGAACGACCGCGCAGCTGGTTGTCGATACGCCGGCTTTCGTGCCGTTCAGATGCCATGACATAAAGACCGCCTGCATCGAGAACCTTTTGCTTTTCTTCTGCGTGTTTGGCTTCTTCTTCCTTGCGCAACGCCACCGGATCAGCGTCTGGATTTGCTTCCAGGGCATCCATGACCTTCAGGTCGACGTTGCCGCCAAGCTGAATGTCAGTGCCCCGGCCAGCCATGTTCGTGGCGATTGTCACGGCGCCAAAACGGCCCGCTTCGGCGACGATCTTGGCTTCCTGTTCATGATGACGCGCGTTCAGGACATTGTGTTCGATGTTCTCCTGCTGCAGCAGGTGGCTCAGCAGTTCTGACTTCTCAATCGAGGTCGTCCCCAACAGGACGGGCTGTCCCTTTGCGTGGGCTACCTTCGTCTCGGCGATCATGGCTGCGTATTTTTCGCTGGCGGTCCGATAGACCTGATCGTCCTCGTCCACCCGGGCGATGGGACGGTTGGTCGGGACCTCTACGACACCCAGGCCATAGATTTCATTGAACTCTTCTGCCTCTGTCATCGCCGTGCCGGTCATACCGGCCAGCTTGTCGTAAAGGCGGAAGTAGTTCTGAAAGGTCACCGACGCCAGAGTCGTGTTTTCCGGCTGGATCTGGGTGCCTTCCTTGGCCTCGATCGCCTGGTGCAGCCCCTCGGAAAGCCGCCGACCCGGCATCATGCGACCGGTGAATTCGTCGATCAGAACAACGTTGCCATCGCGTACGATGTAATCCTTGTCGCGCTGGAAGAGTTTATGCGCACGCAGTGCCTGGTTGACGTGGTGCACCACCGTGGTGCTTTCCGGATCATAAAGGCTGGCACCCTCATCCAGGAGCCCCGCCGCCAGCAGGGATTGTTCGAGGAATTCGTTGCCCTCATCGGTAAAGGTCACGCCCCGGGTTTTTTCGTCAACTTCGTAGTGCTCATCATTGAGCGTTGGAATCAGTTTGTCGATGGTCTCGTACAGCTCGGAACGGTCTTCGGCCGGGCCGGAAATAATCAGGGGTGTCCGTGCCTCGTCGATCAGGATCGAGTCGACCTCATCGACGATGGCAAAGTTGTGATACTTTTGGAAAACCTGATCGAGCGAAGGCTTCATGTTGTCGCGCAGATAGTCGAAGCCAAGCTCGTTGTTGGTCGTATAGGTGACGTCACACCCATAGGCCGCCATTTTCTCCGCTTCAGGCTGGTTAGCGTAGATCACGCCGGTGGTCATGCCCAGCGCATCGAAAACCTTGCTCATCCATTCGCTGTCGCGTTTGGCAAGGTATTCGTTCACCGTGACAACATGCACGCCTTTGCCGGTCAGGGCGTTCAGGTAGGCCGGAAACGTCGCAACAAGGGTTTTGCCCTCGCCGGTTTTCATTTCCGAAATATTGCCCTGGTGCAAAAAGGCGCCACCCATCAGCTGGGTGTCAAAGGCGCGCAGGCCAAGGGATCGCCGGGCCGCTTCGCGCACGTTGGCGAAGGCTTCCGGCAAAAGGTCGTCGAGGCTCTCGCCGCCGAGTGCGCGTTTGCGCAGCTCTTCGGTCTTTTCCTTCAGCCCATCGTCACTCAGCGCCTCAAAGTCAGGCTCCAGCGCATTGATCTTTGCAATCAGCGGCCGTGTCGCCTTTACCTTGCGGTCGTTCGGCGTGCCGAAGACCTTTTTGGCGAGTGTTCCGATACCCAGCATGTGCGCTCCAAAAGTCTAGTTCTCGACCTATGTGTGCGGCAGGCTTGCCCGCCGTGTTCTCAACCCATAAACAAAGGTGGAAAGACGGTCCTGCCACAGGCCTCATGGCGATGTAAGGGGCAGGAAAATAAGTGTCAACGCCGCGACCCGTCGCGGCACCAAGATAGGATGGTTTCCATGCGCAAAGGTCTCACTTTTTTGCAGGGCGTCGTGATCGCCGCTGTTGTTGGCGTCGCGGTTCCGGCCGTGGCCGAGCAACATGCCAACAGTGTCGTCGCAAAAGTGAATGGCGAAGAAATCACGGTCGGGCATATGATTGTGGCGCGCACCAAGTTGCCGGCGCAATATCAAAGCTTGCCGGATGACGTGTTGTTCAATGCTCTGCTGGATCAGCTGATCCAGCAGACCGCCCTCAAACAGCAATTGCACGGCGATATGCCCGAGCATGTCCGGCTGACCGTCGAAAACGAAACCCGGTCTCTGCTGGCCTCCGAAGTGATCCAGTCGATCATGGAACAAGCCCAGAATGAGGATGCCATCCGCGACGCCTACGATGCCCGCTATTCGACTGGGGATGGCGGCGATGAATTCAATGCCTCGCATATCCTTGTCGAGACCGAGGCCGAGGCATTGGAAGTCAAAGCACAGATTGACGAAGGTGCCGAATTCGCCACCATTGCCAAGGAATCCTCGACGGGTCCGTCCGGGCCAAACGGTGGCTCGCTCGGGTGGTTCACAAACGGCAGCATGGTGCCCGCATTCGAAGCTGCGGTTGCAGAAATGCGTCCGGGCCAGGTGTCCGACCCGGTTGAGACGCAGTTTGGCTGGCATGTCATCAAGCTGAACGAGCGTCGCAAGCTCGAAGCCCCGGACTTCATCGACGTGCGCGATGAAATTGCTCAGGAAATTGCCCGGGATGCGGTCGAGGATCGGGTGAATCAACTCACATCCAATGCCCGGATCGAACGGTCCGGTGTCGAGGAATTTGACCCCTCCATTTTGCGCGATTTGAGCCTGATCAAGAACTGACCAGCGTTCAACCTTAGCTTCTAGGAACACCGATATGGCAAAAACAATGCCCCGCTCTCCCCTCGCTCCCGCCGGGTTTCCGGCTTTGCCGGAAATCGCCGGGGTGCGTTTCGCAGCTGTCGCGGCCGGGGTCCGATACCAAGGGCGGACCGATGTCATGCTTGCAGTCATGGACCCAGGCACATCTGTTGCGGGCGTTTTCACCCGCTCGGCCACCCGGTCCGCGCCCGTTCTGGACTGTCAGAGCAAACTGGGCGGCGCGCCCACCAAGGGCGCAGCGATTCTGGTGAATTCCGGAAACTCCAACGCTTTTACCGGGCACTACGGGCAGACCTCTGTCTCCGAGATCACCGCTGCGGTGGCCGACATTTCCGGCGTCCCTCAGGAGCGGGTTTTTACCGCCTCGACCGGCGTGATTGGCGAGCCGCTGCCCCATGATCGGATCGTTGCAAAGCTTGAAACCCTGCATGGGGCCTTGGCAACGGATGCGCTGCAATCCGCAGCCGAAGCGATCATGACGACCGATACCTTTCCCAAAGGGGCAACGGCCGCGGTCGAAATCGATGGCAAGACGGTTCAGATTTCCGGCTTTGCCAAAGGATCCGGTATGATCGCGCCCGATATGGCGACAATGCTCGTCTATATCTTTACCGATGCGGTCTATGAACAATCCGCATTGCAGGACTTGGTTTCGGATTTGAACGAGAC
Source organism: Tritonibacter horizontis (assembly GCF_001518015.1). Taxonomy (GTDB): domain Bacteria; phylum Pseudomonadota; class Alphaproteobacteria; order Rhodobacterales; family Rhodobacteraceae; genus Epibacterium; species Epibacterium horizontis. The sequence goes on along the minus strand of NZ_LPUY01000008.1, from coordinate 152,082 downwards.
CTCGTTCAATTGCATTACCGTCGACAGCGATACCTCCACGTCAGACAGCCTAATGCTGTGTGCAACCGGCGCCTCCGGCGTCGATGCGACCGGGAACGCCAGCTTTGGCGAGGCGCTTCGTGGCGTGATGCTCGATCTGGCACATCAGGTGGTGCGGGATGGCGAGGGTGCCACCAAATTCGTTGAAATTCAGGTCACCGGCGCAGCTACCGATGCAGATGCCAAGGTTCACGGGCTCTCTATTGCCAACTCCCCCCTGGTCAAGACCGCCTTTGCCGGTGAAGATCCGAACTGGGGTCGCATCGTGATGGCCATCGGTAAATCAGGCGCTCAGGCTGATCGCGATCTGTTGTCGATTTCCTTCGGAGACATTCTGGTCGCAGAAAAAGGTTGGGTTTCCCCCAGCTACCGCGAAGAGCTGGGTGCCGCCGAGATGAAAAAGGACGAGATCACAGTCAAGGTTGACCTGGGTCTGGGCACAGGCAAGGCGACAATCTGGACCTGTGATCTAACCCATCAATACATCACGATCAACGCAGACTATCGGTCATGACCGAACCGAAGAAACTGGTTCTGGTCTCGGCGGTTGCCCTCATCGACGTTGAAGGCCGCATCCTGTTGGCGCAACGTCCTGAGGGGAAGTCCATGGCCGGGCTGTGGGAGTTTCCCGGCGGAAAGATCGAACCGGGGGAAACGCCCGAGGCCGCTTTGATACGGGAATTGCTAGAGGAACTGGGAATCAACACCTGGTCCAGTTGCCTCGCGCCGCTGACTTTTGCCAGTCACAGCTACGACAGTTTTCACTTGCTGATGCCCCTGTTTGCCTGCCGCAAGTGGGAGGGCATACCGCAATCTCAGGAAGGACAGACATTGAAATGGGTGCGTGCCAAGGATTTGCGGGACTACCCGATGCCTGCGGCAGATGTTCCCCTGATCCCGATCCTGCGGGACTGGCTGTAACTGCCTGATCCGGGCGCACTGCCACGCGCCATGCCCGTTAAAACCAAAAACGCCCCCGGCCATCGCTGACCGGGGGCGTTTTTATGATGATCGTCGAGGATCAGTCGAGGGAGCGGGTGACTTCTTCGCGTTCGAAAATCTCGATGACATCCTTGGCGCGGATATCGTCGTAGTTCTCAAATGCCATACCGCATTCCTGACCGGACTGGACTTCGGCAACTTCGTCCTTGAAGCGCTTCAGCGTTTTCAGCGTGCCTTCGTGCACAACAACGTTGTCCCGCAGCAGGCGAACACCGGCAGAGCGGCGCGCCACACCTTCGGTTACCAGACAGCCCGCAACCTTGCCGACGTTGGACACTTTGAAGACGTCCTTGATCTCTGCATAGCCGATGAAGTTCTCGCGGATCTCCGCAGAAAGCAGACCGGAGGCCGCAGCTTTCACGTCGTCCACCAGATCGTAGATCACCGAATAGTAACGGATCTCCACACCCTTCTGGTTGGCTGTGTTCCGCGCAGAGGTATTGGCCCGCACGTTGAACCCAAAAACAGGGGCGCCGGAGGCTTCGGCAAGACCAATATCGGTCTCTGTGATCGCGCCAACGCCCGAGTGCAGTACCCGCACGCGCACTTCGTTGTTGCCGATTTTTTCCATCGCTTGAACGATGGCTTCGGCGGAGCCCTGAACGTCGGCTTTGACCAGGATCGGCAGTTCGGAGACGGTTTCGTCGTCCTTTGCCTTCTGCATCAGCTGTTCCAGGGTCGTCGCCGCACCTGCCGCGGCGCGTTTGTCCTTGGCCGCCTGTTCGCGGTACTCGGCAATTTCGCGCGCCTGTGCTTCGGTCTCGGTGACGTTGAGCACGTCGCCCGCTTCTGGTGTCCCGTTCAGGCCCAGAACCTCGACAGGAACCGAGGGTCCGGCTTCCTTGACGCGTTCGCCCTTGTCGTTGATGAGCGCGCGGACTTTACCGTATTGTTCGCCGACGACAAAGATATCGCCCTGACGCAAGGTGCCCTTCTGGATCAGAACGGTCGCAACCGGACCGCGACCCACGTCGAGCTGCGCTTCGATCACCGCACCCTGAGCGGCCCGATTCGGGTTCGCTTTGAGTTCGAGGATCTCGGACTGCAGCGCGATTGCTTCGAGCAGTTCGTCCAGGCCCTGCCCCGTATGGGCGGAAACTTCGACGTCCTGCACTTCACCGGACATCGCTTCAACGACAACTTCATGCTGCAGCAACTCTGCGCGCACTTTTTGCGGATCGGCTGCCGGTTTATCCACCTTGTTGATCGCGACGATCATCGGAACCTTGGCGGCTTTGGCGTGGTTGATCGCCTCAATCGTCTGCGGCATGACCGAGTCGTCTGCGGCAACGACCAGAACCACGATGTCTGTGACCTGTGCCCCGCGCGACCGCATGGAGGTAAAGGCAGCGTGGCCGGGCGTATCAAGGAAGGACAACACAGCGCCGCTGTCGGTTGTCACCTGATAGGCACCGATGTGCTGGGTGATCCCGCCGGCCTCGCCCGCCACAACCTTCGCATCGCGAATGGCGTCCAGCAGAGAGGTTTTACCGTGGTCCACGTGCCCCATGATGGTGATCACAGGTGGCCGCGATTTCAGCTCATCGTCGTTGTCTTCGATTTCCTTGATGACGTCCTCGACGTCGGAATCCGATACACGCACGACCTTGTGGCCAAATTCTTCGATGATCAGCTCGGCCGTGTCGGCGTCAATGGTCTGGTTCTGCGTGACCATCATCCCCATGTTCATCAGGGATTTGACAACATCACCGACACGTTCGGCCATACGGTTCGCCAGTTCGGAGACCACAATTGCCTCTGGCAACTGCACGTCACGAATGACCTTTTCCCGCTCGATCTGTCCCATGGCTTTCTGACGCGCACGCTCTTGCTTACGCTTCATCGAAGCCATGGAGCGCTGACGGCCGCCCTCGCCACCACCGGTGGCCTGGCTGAGTGTCAGTTTGCCGGACCGGCGACCTGCGTCGTCCCGACCCTTGGCGCTCCGACCACGTTCTTCGCGTTCGCGCTCTGCCTTGCGAGGCGCGGCAACACCGGGTTTCGGTGCACCAGGACCACCCGCCGGGCGGGCCGCGGCAGGGGCGTTGGCCGGTTTGTCAGAAGCAGCAGGGCTTGCGGATTTTTCAGCCGCAGCCCGTTTGGCCGCGTCTTCTTCTTCCTTGCGCTTGCGTTCTTCTTCTTCAGCCTTCTGGCGGACGCGTTCTTCAGCTTCGCGCTGTTCGCGTTCCTTGGCTTCGATTTCCGCACGACGACGCTCACGCTCTTCAGCGCGGGCTTTTTCTTCGGCTTCGCGCTGCGCGATTTCACCCGCCTCGCGGGCTTTGGCGGCTTGCAGCGCCTTCAGTCGGCGTTCCATTTCCGCATCGCTGATGCCTGCAGGGCGTCGCGAAGCGTCGCCAGCAGCAACGCCACCGGCGCCACCCTTGCCAGCGCCCGGCTTGGGGACAACCACGCGCTTGCGCTTGGTTTCCACCACGACATTCTTGGTCCGACCGTGGCTGAAACTCTGTTTGACATTCCCGGGCCGAGACCCACCACCACGCAGACCCAATGTCTTTTTGCCGTCACTATCGCTCATAAAGCTCTTTATCCTTCCGTGCGGCCCATGCCGCCCTTTTCGCGCAAACCCTGCAATCGCTGGGCTTCCTCTACAACACGTTGGCTGAGTCCACCAGAGGAGAGCGCGGCATGTATGACAGTTTCGCGCCCAAATGCCATTCCAAGCTCGTCCGCCGTCAGGCATCCGATGTATTTTCCCCGATGTGGGGTGCTCAGTTTGGACTTCCCTCGTCCGGAGCCATCAGAGGCCTGGATCAGAACCCGGGCTTCCTCTTTGGCCAGCCAATCCTTGACCTTTTCATACCCTCCGATCGCATGACCCGACTTTCGGGCCAGGCTGATCAGCTCAATGGTGCGCCGCAACACCTGGCGCGCCACCTCATCTACGATGCCCTCTGGCACGGTAACCTGTGCCTTGAAGCCCCGGGCAAAGAGCTTTTTCTTCACCGCCAATTCCAATGCGGCACGGTTGGCGGACACATAGACGCCACGCCCGGGGAGTTTCCCCAGAATATCGGCGACGACCTGACCGTCCGGTGCCATCACGAACCGGATCAAATCGGATTTGGCAAATGTTTCGCCTGTGACGATACATTTGCGCTCCGGCCCGTCTTGACGGTCTTTTTCTGCACCACCGCGCGTCATTTAAGTCTCCAGTAGGAGGGGGAAGCCTATCAGGCTTCCGCGTCCTCTTCCGCCTCGGCTTCGAGGTCTTCTGCGCCTGTCTCAAGTTCGGCCGGATCGACCCAACCCAGCATGATGCGGGCCGTCATAACCAGCTTCTGTGCCTCTTCGAGGCTCATGTCGAAGGGCTCGAGAAGTCCATCGTCCTTCACCCGCTCGCCGTTGACCGTGGTCCAGCCGCCTGCCAGTTCCCAGTCCGCGCAAGTGGCAAAGTCATCCAGCGTCTTGACGCCATCCTTGGCCAATGCTTCGACCATTTGGGGTGTGAGACCCTCAAAGTCAATGAGGCTGTCCTCGGCGCCAAGTTCGCGCGCGGTATCGAGCGCTGCCTTGGCCTGTGCTTCCAGGTAGTCGCGGGCACGGGCCTGCAACTCTTCGGCCGTGCTGTCATCGACACCGTCGATCACCAGCAATTCGTCCACTTCGACATAGGCCACTTCTTCGAGGTTGGTGAACCCTTCGGAGACCAGAAGCTGTGCAAAGAACTCGTCCAGATCCAGCGTTTCCATGAAGAGGCCGGTCCGGGCTTCGAATTCCTTCTGACGGCGGGCGGATTCTTCTTCCTCGGTCATGATGTCGATATCGAGGTTGGTCAGCTGCGACGCCAGACGCACGTTTTGGCCCCGACGGCCAATCGCCAGCGAGAGCTGCTCGTCCGGAACCACGACTTCGATCTTGCCGGCCTCTTCGTCCAGAACCACCTTGGAGACTTCCGCAGGTTGCAGCGCATTCACAAGGAAGGTCGGCTGGTCTTCATTCCAGGGGATAATGTCGATCTTTTCGCCCTGAAGCTCGTTGACCACCGCCTGCACGCGCGACCCGCGCATACCGACACAGGCGCCGACCGGATCAATCGAACCGTCATAAGAGACCACAGCGATTTTCGCGCGCGAACCGGGATCACGGGCCACGGCCTTGATCTCGATGATCCCATCATAGATTTCCGGCACTTCCATCTTGAACAGCTCGGCCATGAACTCTGGAGCGGTACGGCTGAGGAAGATCTGCGGCCCGCGGGGTTCACGACGGACGTCTTTGATGTAGCAGCGGATGCGGTCGTTCGGGCGGTAGCTCTCGCGGCCGATTTTCTCGTTCCGGCGCAGGATCGCTTCGCCAGAGCCGACATCGACGATGACGTTGCCGTATTCTTCGCGCTTGACGAGACCATTGATGATGGTGCCGTTGCGGTCCTTGAATTCTTCGTACTGACGATCCCGCTCTGCTTCGCGTACCTTCTGAAGGATCACCTGCTTGGCGGACTGGGCGGCGATCCGCCCCATTTCCACTGGCGGTACCTCTTCAGAGAACGTGTCACCGACGGCTGGGTTCTCCAGATACTGGCGCGCCTGTTCGACGGTCAGTTCAGACTGGTAGTTTTCCAGTTCCTCATCGGCCACCACGGTCCGCACGCGGGTAAAAGTCGCCTTGCCCGTCTTGCGATCAATCGAGACGCGAATGTCCATTTCGCTGCCGTAGCGGCTCTTGGCTGCCCGAGCGAGGGATTCTTCCATCGCTTCGACCACCAGACCGGGATCGATCATCTTTTCGCGCGCCACGGCCTCGGCGGTTTGCAACAGCTCCAGCTGGTTTGCAGAGGTGATAGCCATTACTCGTTCTCCTCTTCGGACCCTGTGGTCCCTTCTGCGGACCCTTCGGTCTCGATGTCGTCAAAGGTCTCTTCGTTCAAAACGCCAGCGGCCTTGCGCTGACGCAGCATTTCCTTGATCAGATCGTCTGTCAGAACCAGCTTGGCATCGCTCAGCCAGTCGAATTTCAGACCAATCGTCACCTGTTCGCCCTGTTCTTCAATGTTGATGAGAACTTCGTCCTCTTCAACACCGGCCAGTTGTCCCTTGAACCGCCGACGACCGTCGATCAGCTCTGCGGTTTCCAGCTTGGCCTCGTAGCCTTCGAACATATCAAAGTCTTTGAGCCGGGTCAGCGGACGGTCGATGCCGGGGCTCGACACCTCAAGCGCATAGGCATCAAGGATCGGATCTTCCACATCGAGCGTCGCACTCACGGCATTGGAAATCGCCGCACAATCATCGACTTCGATGCCACCATCAGGGCGATCAGCCATGATCTGCAACGTTGTCGTTTTGCCAGACATCAATCGAATGCGGACCAGCTCGTAGCCAAGATCCTCGATAACCGGGGTGATGATCTCAGCCAGGCGCCGGTCGATCGCGGCTTTGGCAATAAGGTCGTTGCTCATCAGACTTCCAAACACAAAAAAACGGGCGCGCGGCCCGTCGAAATTAATCGTTGGTGCTTCAGGCCCAGAGCCCGACGCGCCGCTGTTGAGCGACGATATACGCGGGCAAGCCCGGATTTGCAAGCCCTACCTCAAAGGCGGCAGATCAGCTTCGTTCGAGACGGGTTTTCATTTCCTCGGCAAAGGCTCGCGTGCGCGCCTGATCTGCGCCACCGATCACAAGGTAACCAACCCCGTCAGACACCCATGAGGTCGCTGCCAACCCCTGCGCCATCCGATCGCTAAAGGCGCTGTCTGCATTCGCGGTCTTAATCACGCAAAGCGCAAAAGGCGTGCCATCTTCGCCAAGATAAGCCATTTGCATGAGCGGTTTGTTGTTGAAACCAAGCACCTGCGCACGCCTGAAATCCAACCCCTCAACCGAAGTTGCGGCTGACAATTCGACGCCACTGCGGGTTTGGAATTGCGCCAGCACACCCTGTGCCACCTCCGGGTCCTGCGTCGTCTGGACAACGGTTTCGGTCATATAGAGCGACTGATAGCTGGCAACGACGTCAATCCAACCGGGCGCGGTCGCCTGAGGCTGCAACAGGTATCCACCTGAAATTCCTATACCAAAAGCGAGAACGACCGAAGCCACCAGCCGAAGGGGCATCGCGGTTCGTCCCGGTGTCGGGCGTTCGATCACCGGCAAACTGGCAGGCCCCAACCGCTCGATTGCGAAGGCCTCTCGCAACGCGTCCATGGGGAGCATCAGGGAGTCCAACCGGCGCGACAGCTCCTGATCGGTTTCCAGCGCGCGATCAATACGGTCAGCCAGCTGCGCATCCGCCTCCTGATCGAGGTAGGCAGTCAGCTCTTCGTCCGAGATAGATTCGTTAGCCTTCGTCATTGTCCAGCCTCCACCACAGACAACGCGCCTGCGACTTTCTTTCGCGCGCTGGCCAAACGGCTCATTACCGTGCCGATTGGGATACCCAATGTGTCAGCCGTCTCCTGATAGGTAAAGCCTTCGACATATGCCAGAAGGACGACAACACGCTGCCCCTCTGGAAGCGCCCCTATCTTAGAGAACACCTCAGCCAAGAAAATATTCTCTTCTGATGTCGCAGAATCATCTGAAATTTCGGTTTCTTCGAGCGCGACGAGGCCGCCGCCTGTGCGGACCGCGGTCGCGCGGATCTCGTTCAGCCACAAGCGGTGCGCCATCCGGAACAGCCAACGATCCAGATGCGTCCCAGCCTGATAGCTTTCGTGTTTTTCCAGCGCCCGCAAGCACGTCATCTGGGCCAAGTCATCTGCGCGATCGCGCTTGCCGGTCTGAACAAGGCAATATCGCCAGAGACGGGGATAGATCGGCTCTATCCCGTCCCGGATCTCATCAAGAGAAGATTTTTTCCAAAGGCCGAGAATAATCTCTACTCCAACCGTATTTTCAAATGTGACGTGTCAAAACGAAATGACGCCACCATAGGGCTAAGATCCGATTTCACTCAACATCAACTTTGCCCGACCGACTGTATCGCACGGCCTTGCCCAGAAAACAGACCGTTCGTCACGCCATCCACCAGCGCTCCGCAATGCGATGATCGTCAAAGGACGCACGTTTGGAAATGCGCGACGGCAGCGCGATTTTCTGCGAGGCCGCCAGCACCATGTCAGATTCTGATGGATAGTAGGAGAACTCGCTTCGGTTCGGGAGCCCGTCTGGCAGCGGAAGCGCCGCAATATCGACATAGCCGTCGCGAAGGGCTTCGGCGCGCACCCCGGCGTCGGGGATAACGACAAACTCCAGCGCATCAAACCACCCGGCCAGACCATCCTTGTAGTGCTGGTCCACCCTGAGCGCCCGAAGATGACGATCTTCTTGCGCTCTTTCGACCCGGTACAGACCGGTTCCGGTCATCTCTGACAGGGGCGCAGTCACCTGCCCGGCCGGCGCGATGATCAACCCCGCGTCTGCCAGCCTGTAGGGCAAGTCCGGATTTGCGTCATGCAGGCTAAGGACAACATCGCCGTCGCCCGACACTTTCAAATCCCGCAAACCTTTCAAGGACGCATTTCCACTGTGGACATGGGCTTCCAGCGAAGACGCGACATCCTCCGCGGTCAAATCAGCGCCATCGTGAAAGGTAATGTTCGCCTGAAGTTCAATCCGCCATTCGCGGGCGGTAACATCGCTTTCCCAAGCTGCGGCCAGCTCTCCCCGCAAAAGCCCGTCCGGTGCGACCTCGGTCAACTGATCGTAAATGGCGCTACGTGCAATGCGCGACAACAGCTCCCCCTCGCGGGGAACCGCCATCCGAAGCACCCCACCCCGTCGTGGCTGATGCGCCAGCGACGTACCCGTCGCGGCAAGCAGCGCAGCCGCGGCACCAGTGGCAAAAAGCGCACGACGATCCAGTCGCTTCATCCGGAAAAATCCTCTGCCAGCTGATCCATTGCTTTGACCAATGCGGCACTGATGCCCGGTTCAGAAAGGGCATGCCCCGCGTTGCGCACCATGATCAGGTCGGAGTTCGGCCATTGCTCGTGGATGCTGTAGGCAGAGGCCGGCGGGCAGATCATATCAAACCGGCCCTGCACGATAATCCCCGGAATATGCGAAATCCGACCCATATTCGCCAGGATCTGGCCATCCATATGTAGGAACCCCGCGTTAGAAAAATAGTGATTCTCAAGCCGGGCAAACGCACGTGCGTAGTCTCCGGGGCTCTCGCCCGACATGCCGTTGGAATAAACGGACGCCAGTGCATTTTCCCAAGCGGACCAAGCCCGGCCAAAGCGGACCTCTTCGTCTCGGTTTCCCGAAAACAGGCGCTTGTGATAGGCGGCGATCAGATCGCCCTGCTCATCTTCGGGCACAAGAGCGGTGAATTTCGCCCAGGTTTCCGGCCAGAACTTCCCGGCCCCACCACCGTAAAACCAGTCGAGTTCAGCCTGGGTCATCAAAAAGACGCCGCGCAGAATCAGATGTGTGACCCGATCCGGGTGGGTCTGAGCGTAGATGAGCGCAAGTGTCGCACCCCAGCTGCCGCCAAACAGAATCCAGCTGTCGATCTCAAGCAGATCGCGGATCATTTCCATATCCGCAACCAGATGCCAGGTTGTGTTGTCTTCGCAGGAGGCATGCGGACGAGATCGCCCGCATCCGCGTTGATCAAAAAGGACAATTCGATAGACACGAGGGTCGAAATAACGCCGCATCGCCGGGCTCGTCCCTCCGCCAGGGCCCCCGTGGCAGACGATGACCGGAACACCGTTGGGGTTGCCGCATTGCTCGACATAAATCCGGTGCCCCTGCCCAACATCCAGCATCCGCTGATCAAAGGGTTCGATCGGCGGATAGAGAAACTGAACGGCGCGCTTTTGATCCGGGTATTTGTCCATTACTGACCTAACTGACGACTAGACGTACAAGAAAACACACGGAGACAGGAATGCAAGCGCAACAGTCCACGGTTGACCCTTCCGAAGTCGCCAAGTTCGAAGCGATGGCCGCTGAATGGTGGGACCCGAACGGAAAATTCAAGCCTCTGCACATGCTAAACCCCTGTCGGCTTGACTACATTACCCGCCAGATCGCGGGTGAATTTGACCGGGACCTGTCCGCGCCTGCGCCTTTTGCCGGCCTCAGGCTCCTCGACATCGGTTGCGGCGGCGGGTTGCTCAGCGAACCCATGGCACGGCTTGGAGCGGACGTCGTTGGCGCCGATGCAGCAGCAGGTAATCTGCCGGTCGCCCGTGTCCATGCGGAACAGTCCGGGCTTGCTATCGACTATCGTCACACCACCGCCGAAGCACTGGCCGAGGCCGGTGAGCAATTCGATATCGTCCTCAATATGGAAGTTGTTGAACATGTCGCGGAGCCGCTGAGCTATCTCACAGCGACCCAGCAACTCTTGAAGTCAGGCGGGTTGCAAATCTGCTCTACATTGAACCGCAACCCCAAGAGTTATGCAATGGCAATCGTCGGCGCTGAAATCGTGATGCGCTGGTTGCCACGGGGCACGCACGACTGGTCGAAGTTCATCACACCTGATGAATTGTACGATTTGCTGAGCCAGGCCGGCCTCACGCCCGTTGACCGCAAGGGATTCGTTTTCAACCCGATTCTGTGGAGTTGGTCAATTTCTGAGCGCGATTTGAGCGTGAACTACGTCACAGCCAGCACAAAACCCTAGGTTGTCCCTTTGAACCGGCCTTGAAATACGGAATAACCTCAAAACACTTGCCTTCGAAGGTCGCCTATACTTTAGTATACATCAGGCATCCGAAGGAGGCGTTGTCTGTGTTTGGCAACCTGCATAGGGTCGCCGCTACGCACCGCCTAAATTGAGACAAGCACACCACACCACTCGCTTGGTTCTTCCGGCAGGACGCGTATTTGGGGCGCATTCACACCACTCACGGCCTCACCAAAGAGAACCCGCACACATCCGGGATTCTTCGTATCTGACGCGTCGGTTATTTTGCCGACGCGTCAGTCTTCCGCTTCCAGCTTGACCCTAAATTCGCGCAGGATGGGCAATGCGGAACGGACCCGGTCTCCGCCAAGTTCGGAGACCACTTCGGAAATCATAGGAATGATCGATGCAAGCGCCGCATCCCGCGCTTTGCGACCCGCGGGACTGATCGCGACCATTTTGCGACGTGCATCATCCCAGTCCGGCCGAACGTGAACGTAGCCTGCAACTTCCAATTTGTTGATCGTATTGGTCATCGCGCCCCGTGTGACATGAAATGCCTTGGCCAGTTGGGCCGGTGATCGCTCCAGTCCCGCGCGGGCGAGGTGGTTCAGAACCGAGAAATGCGACAATTCCATTCCCTTGGGCAACGCCTTGCTCAGCCGGGAGCGCGCCAGTTGATCCGCCATCAGGATCTCACTGAACAGCGAAATAGCAAGGGAGTGGTTCTCATCCATCAGGGTTCGTCAAACTCTCGGTCATGGGTGAGCGATGGCACCCGGCTTCGTGCCTTTTTCACCTCTTCAAGGTCGAGGTCAACGCATGTCACCCCCGCTTGTGTACCGGCATCGGCCAGCACTTCCCCCCAGGGGGACACCACGAGCGAATGGCCATAGGTCTTTCGTTGGCTGCCGCGCGTGGCAGGGTGCGTTCCCGTTTGAGCTGCCGCCAGCACAAAACATCCCGTTTCGATGGCCCGGGCCTGAAGCAGGCTGTGCCAATGCGCTGCCCCTGTCACAGGAGAAAAGGCTGCCGGCACCGTCAGGATCTCTGCACCGGCCTGCGCCAGCTTGCGATAAAGCGCCGGGAAGCGCACATCATAGCAGATGGTAAGACCAATGCGAGCAAAGGGCGTATCCGCGACGACAGCCTTCGTCCCCGGACGATAGCCATCGGATTCACGGTAGGTTTCGTCCTGCGAGACTGCGACATCAAACATATGGATCTTGTCATAGCGGGCTACGATTTCGCCCGCAGGAGAGATCAGGAATTGCCGGTTGGCAAATCGTCCATCCGGGTCCTGTGTCTTGAGCGCCAGTGACCCGATCGAAATCCAGATCCCGTGCTGGCTTGCTGCCTGCCGCAATCCGGACAACGTCGGATCGTCTGCTTCAATGCTCAGGACCTCCTGTTGACGCGCCCGGCTTGTCGACAGGCAATTTGTCACTTCTGGTGTCAGAACAAACTCAGCACCCTGGCCGACGGCCTGCTCAATCATCTCACAGACACCAACGAGGTTGTCCGCGGGACTGTCCGAAGACGTCGTCTGAAGCAGAGCAGCGCGCATTGTTGACATCAAGCCGCCAACAAGGGGTCGAGCTTGCCTGCGCGGTCGAGCGCATAGAGGTCGTCACAGCCACCGACGTGGATCTCACCGACAAAAATTTGCGGCACGGTCCGACCGCCATTTGCCCGCGTGATCATTTCCGGTTTACGATCAGGGTCCGCAAGGATGTCGATCTCGGAAAACTGTACGCCCTTCTGGGTCAACAAACGCTTGGCAGCATGGCAAAAACCGCAAAGCGGCGAGGTATAGATTTCAACCGGTTGCATATCGGTCTCCCTTCGATTTTGTTCACGGGTCTTGCGCGATGTGGGGCCGTTTTACAAGCTTTGCCAGTGTTTTCACAGTGCCGTGACCCGAGCGAGGACGACGACGCTCACTCTCTTTGCACCGGCAGCATAACATGCCCGTGCACAAGCAGAGAGCGTGGCGCCACTGGTCAGCACATCATCCACCAACAGGATGTCGCGTCCCGTCATCCGTTCCCCCATGCGGGGGTGCGGACGGATGGCGTCTGCCAGTAGATCTGTTCGCTCCTGACGGCTGCGCCCCTCAAGCATCGGGGTCTGAACGGAGCGTATCAATGAATCCGGGACCCAATCGCAGCCGGCACGCGCGGCCAGGGCCTGCGCCAATAAGGCCGATTGATTGTAGCGACGGCGCAGCAACCGGGACCAATGCAGAGGGACCGGAACCACCAAGGGGGCGGGTTCCAGGAGTGCCGCCGCAGCCCGGAGCATCCAGGCCGACGCAGGATGCGCCAGGTCGGTTCGGTCGCCATGTTTGAGCGCCAGAACCAAACGTCGCCCCTGCCCTCCGTATACAAGTGCCGCCCGCCCTTGCGACCAATCCCGCTGGGACATGGCGCAGTCGTCACATTCAACAGGCTGCCCGTCATCTTCACCGGCGACCGGCACGCCACATCTGTCACAGACAAGCCCGGATATGAATTCCGTTTCCCGCCAGCAGGCGCTACACAATCCAAAATCACTTTCGACCAAGCCGCCGCAATTCAGGCAGCGCGCTGGGTAGACAAGAGTAACTGCAGTTTGAATCCGCGCGCGCAACGTCATAGGTACACCTCATGACTCAAGAACCGATGGCTCATCCCCAGATCTTTGACCACGATACACTTCGCCTGCGCCGCGCCCGGCGTCAGCCGGATGCGATGTTCCTGCACGATATGGCCAGAGACGAGGTCGAGGATCGCCTCAGCATGGTTAATAGAGTCTTTACCAAGCCTGCGATTGTCGCGCCTTTTGCGGAACCCTGGGAGGGAATGCTGCCCGGTGCCAAACTGGTTCCTGACAGCGAGGTGATAGATCTCAAACCGGGATCTCACGATGTGCTGGTGCATGTCATGGGGCTGCACTGGGCCAACGATCCTGTTGGCCAGCTGATCCAATGCCGCAGAGCCCTGCAAGACGATGGATTGCTGCTGATGGTAACCCTTGGCGGACAGACCTTGCATGAACTGCGGTCCGCGCTGGCGGAGGCCGAGACCTATATCAGCGGAGGCCTGTCCCCGCGCGTTGCCCCAATGGGGGAGATTCGCGATCTTGGGGCGCTGTTGCAACGTGCGGGTTTTGCCCTGCCTGTCGCCGACGTGGTGCCCTTGACCGTCCAATATCGCGACCTGACCCACCTGATGCACGATTTGCGCGCCATGGGAGAAACCAACACGATGTCCGCCCGACTGCGCAAGCCGACACCGAGGAGCCTCTTCGAGCTGGCAAATCACATCTATAGACAGAATTTTTCTGCTGAATCGGGCAAGCTGAATGCGACTTTCGAACTTGTATGCCTGACGGGCTGGTCCCCCGCCGAATCGCAACCCCAACCCCTGCGCCCCGGATCTGCAAAGATGCGACTCGCGGATGCTTTGAGGGTACCAGAGGGCAATCTGCCCGAGGAGGAGTAGCGCATGATTTCCGATAACCTGAGCGAATGGTCGCAGTCAGATGATCCAATTGGCCTTTGGCCGCGTAGAGACTTATCTAACCCCGAACATTCCACAGCGACATAACACTAGGATCTTTGCCAATGCTGGATGCCAGCCCCACCGCGACCCGACCTGCACATGCTACGGAAGATCATCCAAAGGTAGCCAAAGAGAGGGTGGGCGTTCTGCTGGCGAACCTCGGCACCCCGGATCACTACAGCTATTGGCCAATGCGGCGCTACCTGAGTGAGTTTCTTTCGGACCGGCGCGTTATCGACTATCCCGCGTGGAAATGGCAGCCGCTGTTGCAACTGATCATCCTGACCAAACGCCCCTTTGGCTCGGGCGCGGCTTATAAATCCATCTGGAATCACGACAAGGGCGAGAGCCCCTTGATGACGATCACGCGGGACCAGACCGAAAAAATGGCTGCGGCGATGCGGGAGACTTACGGAGATCAGGTTATCGTCGATTTCTGCATGCGCTACGGCAATCCCTCGACCAAATCCAAGGTCGAAGCGCTTGTTGCGGCCGGGTGCCGGAAGATTCTGTTTGTGCCGCTCTATCCGCACTACGCCGGGGCGACCTCCGCGACGGCAAATGACGCCTTCTTTCGCGCGCTGATGGAACAGACCTGGCAACCTGCGGCGCGGACGGTAGAGCCATATTTCGACCAGCCGGATTACATTGATGCGCTCGCGCGGTCGGTCGAGGAAAGCTACTCAAAACTAGAGAAGAAACCCGACATCCTCGTCTGCTCGTACCATGGAATGCCGCAACGCTATCTGATGCAGGGCGATCCCTATCACTGTCAGTGCCAGAAGACGACGCGACTTCTGAAAGAACGCCTGGGCTGGGCCGACACAGATATCGTGACCACGTTCCAGTCGGTCTTTGGCCCGGAAGAATGGCTGCGTCCCTATACGGTTGAACATGTCGCGGAGCTTGCAAAACAGGGCAAGAAGAACATCGCCGTGATCGCCCCGGCTTTTTCGGCGGATTGCATCGAAACACTTGAAGAGATCAACGAAGAGATCTGCGAGAGTTTTGAGCATGCCGGCGGTGAGACATTCACCTACATCCCCTGCCTCAACGATCAGGAAAGCCACATCGCTGCGCTGTCGCAGATGGTGCGCAGGAACCTGAAGGGATGGCTGGACTAGCCCGCTATCCCCGGCTGCGGCGGACCGAAAAACAGGCCTGTCAGAAACAAGAAAGGCGGCTGATTGCTCAGCCGCCTTTCCTCATTTCTTAAGCAACGATTAGTTGCCAGCAGCAGCAGCGGCCACGATGACCAGCAGCAGCAGCGGAAGCAGCATGCCGGAAGAAGAACCGGTTGCTTCTTCAATGATAACCGGCGCTTCGACGATCGGTTCTGCCAAGTTGCCGGCGGATGCGGCGGAAGCAGCAGCGACCAGAGCGGCAGCGATAACGAGTTTCTTCATATTATAACCTCCAGAATACGCGCATAGCACACATATGGTATGCGCACTCAAGACTTACCTCGTGAGGTTTTTCTAAGCAGTAAACTCACCAGATTGCAAATGCTTGTTAAATCTCAAGTGCAGCCCCACACGCAGTTGTGGTCAAATTAGCAACACCTGTGTTCCGTTCCGGGCCAGTTCAAAAAGTTCGGCGATATGTTCGTTGTAGAGGCCGATGCATCCGTTGGAAGATCGACGCCCAATCTTGCGCGTGTCGTGGGTTCCGTGGATCCGATAGTACTTCCAACCAAGGTATAACGCATGGGTCCCCAGCGGGTTGTCCGGTCCCGGTGGAATGTAGGACGGCCACTCCGGGTTGCGCTTGAGCATATTGGGCGTTGGCGACCAACCGGGACCCTCGACCTTGCGCACAATTTTGGTCCGGCCACGGCGTGTCAGATCATCACTCAGCGGAACGGACGATGGGAAGAGCTTGTAGACGGCCTCGTCCGCCGACCAGAAATGCAACGCTCGGCTGTCAATATCGACGAGAATCGCGCCGCCACGGAGGCTGTCAAAATAGGGGCGCCAGTCCTTTGCTCTGAACGCCGAAATATTGCGCGCCACACTGGGTTCGGGTTCTGGCGGCGGTCGGAGCGGATCATATCCAGAATCATCCTCACTCGCGAGATCCTGCGCCGCGGCTGGCAGGGCAAAAAGCGATGACGACCCTGCAAGAAATTGCCGACGGGTCGGTATCAAAATGGGTTTACGTGTCATGACAAGCTACTCTGCAATGAATGGGTCGGTCTCGCCGCGTAGTTTATGGCCGGAAAGCCGCAGTCGCAATTCAATCCCCTGGAATCGCACCATTGTGACCGGACCGGGTTTGCCTATAAGTCACAGGAGCGATAAGGGACGCAGTAACGCAACACCTAGGGCATAGAATGAAACGCGTATTTCTGATTTTGACCGTTCTGGCATCTTTCATCGTTTCCGCCTGCGCGACCGGCAACGACGGCACCGCCAGCGGATCGGGCGTCTACAAGATTCGCAACGACGAGCGCGTTCAGTTTCGAATGCTTGATTCGGTCAATGCCCTGCGCCAGGCCGCCGGCAGCCGGAACGTCCAATTGAATGCCCAACTGAATGCCGCTGCCGCGACACATTCCCGCGATATGTCGGTTCAGAACCGCCCATGGCATTTTGGCTCTGACGGGTCGTCGCCCTTGGATCGCATTGCCCGCGTTGGCTACACTGGTACCTTGCTTGGTGAGACGATCTCCGAATCTTATGAAAACGAGCTTCAGACTCTGACAGCCTGGATGGAGAATAGCACAACCAGGTCGGTGATCATGGACCCCAAGGCCGTCAACATGGGATTCTCCTGGTTTCAGGAGCCAAACGGCAAGATTTGGTGGACATTGGTGATGGCCAACTGAGCCCCACCTACGGCAGGGTTTCCCCCTGCATCGCATGAGAGTTAAAAGAGGCCGCATTCAAATATGATGCGGCCTTTGTTGTGTTCAGCGGACAGGGCTACCCCAGGGGCTACTGGCGCAATGTAATGAGGGTTCCATCCTGAACCATCGCCCAGATTTCCTCAATCTCTTCATTGGTAACGGCGATGCAGCCGGCGGTCCAATCCTTGACACGGGCAGCCCGCTTCCGGCTTTCAGGATCGTTTGGCTCGCCGTGGATGAAAATATCACCGCCTGGTCGCGCGCCCAGCGCCTGTGCACGGACCCGGTCCGCCGTATTCGGGTAGGACACACCGAGTGACAGATGGAATTGGCTGCGCGGATTGCGTCGATTGATCAGATAGCTGCCTTCGGGGGTGCGCCCGTCGCCCTCGATCTGTTTGTGCCCGACAGGCGCAAAGCCCAGCTGTACGGTATACTCCCGCAAGATCCTGGTATCGTGCAGCAGGTACATCTTGCGCGCGCCCTTATTGACCACAATGGAGGTCACAGGAGGTCCGTCATACCGTCTGATACGCGGTCCGCTGGAACAGCCCGCTGTTGTCCCGATGGCGGCCAGCAAGCCTACCCCGAATGTTCGCCTGTGCATGTGTCTGCTCTGTCCGCTCTAATTTAGCTTTTGTTTGTTTCGGCCAGAATACAACAACCCGCCCCGGGATTGAAAATCACTTTTGTGTCGGCTGATCGTTGGCCTGGGCGATGCTCTTTTCGATGGCTTCAAGTCGGGCCAGAACCTGATCGCGATAGGCATCGGTTCGCTCGCCCTCTTCCTGCGAATGGCCTTCTTGCATCGAGTTTACGATCAAACCGACAAGCAGGTTCACAACGGCAAAGGTCGTGACCATGATGAAAGGAACAAAGAAGGCCCAAGCGTGCGAGTAAACCTCCATGACCGGGCGAACGATTCCCATGGACCAGCTTTCCAGGGTCATGATCTGAAACAGTGAATAGGCCGACAAACCAAGTGTGCCAAACCACTCCGGAAAGGTGTCGCTAAAAAGCTTCGTCGCCATGACAGAGCCGATGTAGAAAATGATCGCCATCAGCAGGAACACCGACCCCATGCCTGGAAGTGCGGTGATGAAGCCCTCGACCACGCGCCGCAAGCTCGGCGCGACGGAGATGACCCGCAGAACCCGCAGGATACGCAGCGCTCGCAAGACCGAAAACCCCTGGGCCCCCGGCACCAGAGCGATACCGACAATCAAGAAGTCGAAAATATTCCAGCCATTGACGAAGAACTTCAACCTTTTGCAGATCAGCTTGGCCGCGATCTCAAGGATGAAAATCAACAGACAGATTTCGTCGATCAGGTGCACGATGCCACCAAATCTGGCCATGACGACATCCGAGGTTTCCAGACCCAACGTGACGGCGTTCACCAGGATCACCGCAGTGATGAAACGACTAAAGGCCTCACTTTCAAGAGTTGAATTCAGACGGTCGATCATCAGCGGCATCTCTCTTTTGGCATTCAACGAGACCAGGTCAGGCTCGCTACCAGTTCCGTATGCGACGACCAACGGAACTGGTCAACGACCTGTACCCAATCAAGAGTATATCCCGCCTTAACAAGCGTTTCCGCATCACGGGCAAAGGTGATCGGATTGCAGGAAACATAGGCCAGTTTTGGCGTTCGCGCCTGCGCCAGCTCGGCGACCTGCGCCTCTGCACCGGCGCGTGGCGGGTCGATCACAACCGCATCATAGGCCGCCCCAAATGGGTTGAGGTCCTCCGGCAGAAGTGGATTGCGAAACAGGTCCCGTGTCTGGGTGGTGATTTTCTTCAGTCCACGCGCCTGACGCCAGCCTTGCTCCAGCGACACGAGCATCTCGCGTTCCCCTTCCACGGCAAGCACCTCGGCGTCTTCGGCCAAGGGCAGGGAAAAAGTCCCGCAGCCCGCAAACAGATCAGCAATCCGCCGCGCGCCCGAAACGATTTCGCGAACCGACGCAACAAGCGCGGCCTCGCCTTCCTCGGTTGCCTGCAGGAATGCCCCAGGCGGAGGACAGATCAGGGCGCGGCCAAATCGTTGCACCGGCGCTTGTTCCATCCCCATGGGTTCGTCGTCCCACGTCAGTCGGGCCAGTTTGTGGCGCTCGATGATCTGACCTAGCTCGATCCGCAATGGACCGTCCAGGGGTTTGCCATTGCGGACAAGAACATCCAGCCCGGCGGTCGAGGTTGTGATCGTAACGGCAAGTGGCGCCTTGCGGCTGGCCCCGATCGTGGCCAGATCCTCGGCCATCGGAATCGCAGCCAGCAATTCCGGCGCGAGCAGGTGACAGTCGGGAATAGCGGTAATGACATCCGATGCACGGCCGTGAAAACCGGCCATCGCGCCTTTTTTGGTCCGCTTCACCGAAAATGTCGCGCGTCGACGGGACCGGGCAGGTGACGTCAGGATCGGGCGAAACACAGTCGTCAATCCGCGCGATTTCAATGCGCTGCGCACGATATCGGATTTCCACTCTGCGACGAAGTCATCACTTGCGTGCTGCATCTGGCATCCACCGCAGGATTTGTAATGCCTGCAGGGCGCTTGCACACGTTGATCAGACGGATCCTCGATCCGAATGTCACCGAGCGATTGCCCCTCCACAACACCTGTGATGGTTTCCCCCGGGAGCGTGCGGGGAGCAAACAGAGGGCCCGGGGCGATTCCATCGCCCTGGTGTCCCAAACGTTCGATCGTGGCTCTGGTTCTGGCTGCGTCATTCATACCTCTGCCATAGCGCGGCTGGGCGGACGGCAAAAGGTACAAATGCGCCTGAATTCTGGAAAGGCAGTGCTATTCGGCGGCAGCAGAGGCGTCGTCATCCGTACGAATAAACCCGCCTGACTGGCGCGACCAGAACCGCGCATATTGGCCGCCCTTTGCCAACAGGGCATCATGGCTGCCTTGCTCGACGATCCGGCCAGCCTCCATCACGATGATCCGGTCCATCTCTGAAAGAGTCGAAAGACGGTGGGCAATGGCAAGGACCGTTTTACCTTCCATCACCCGAGACAGCGCCGATTGGATCGAGGCCTCGACCTCCGAATCCAATGCCGATGTCGCTTCGTCCAAGACCAGAATCGGCGCGTCCTTCAGGATCGCTCGCGCCAGCGCAATCCTTTGGCGCTGCCCCCCAGACAGTTTGACCCCCCGTTCGCCCAGATAGGCGTCATACCCTTTGCGGCCCTGGCCATCCTCAAGATCGACGATGAAACCATCCGCCTCGGCCGCTTTCGCCGCCGCGATGACCTCTTCTTTTGTGGCGTCTGGACGACCGTATAGAATGTTGTCCATCGCGGAGCGATTGAACATGGCCGTTTCCTGCGTGACCATTCCAATTTGACTACGCAGACTGTTCTGGCTGACCATCGATGTGTCGGCGCCATCTATCCGGATGTTTCCCTTTTCCGCTTCATAGAGCCGCAACAAGAGAGCCACGAGGGTCGATTTCCCCGCACCTGATGCACCAACGATGCCAAGCTTCTCGCCCGGTTGAACGGTCAAGGAAACATCCGTGATCCCACCAACGTCGCGCCCATAGCTGAAACTGAGGTCGTCAAATTCGATGGTGCCATCGGTGATTTCGAGGTCTTGCGCATCTGGCGTGTCCTCAATCCGATCCGGATGTGCGAGGGTTTTCATGCCGTTTTCGATTTCTCCCACGTTGGAATAGATCCCCATGAGGGTGAAACTGACCCAACCGGTCATCTGGGCAATCCGGATCGAAACCGCACCCGCTGCAACAATGTCGCCCTCGCTGGCAATCCCGCCCTGCCAAAGCAGCAAAGTCGCGCCGATCAGCAAAACCGGAAGAAGACCGGCCAGGCTCATCAGGCAAAATCGAAAGGACGCGGACAAATAGCCAAAGGCAAGCGCCTTGTCGCGGAACGTCACCATCGCGTCCTGCGCGCCACGTTCTTCATGGTCCGCATGGGCGAACAATTGAACCGTCTTGATGTTCGTGATGGTGTCGACCACCTGCCCGCTGACATTGGCCCGCGCTCCGGCTCTGCCGGCCGCACGGAGGCGAATCCGGGGCAAGAACCAGCGGATCATCGCAAAATACCCGATCAGCCAGACCAGAAAAATCCCCGTGATCCGCAGATCGACAGACCCCAGCAGAAGCAGGGCACCGGCAAGCGAGGCCAGAGCAAAAGCCACCACGTTGATCAGCTCCACCACGACGGTGGTAACCGCATTTGAGGTTTGCATCTGTTTCTGCGCAATGCGGCCGGCGAAGTCGTCATCAAAGAACCGCACCGACTGGCCCAGTGTCCACCGGTTCAGACGCGATAGAACGAGCGGGCTGACGTTCGGCTGAACGATAATGGCATTTGTCGCTGCCGAAAGCCCGAACAGCACCGGGCGCACCAGCAGGAAAAATGCCAGCGCCGCCACAACAATCCCGAGATTATCCGCAAAGAACCCCTCCGGCCCACCTTGCAACGCGGTGTCAATGACCAGCCCGAGGATAAAAGCCGTCCCGGCTTCCATTGCCCCGGCCAGGGATGAAAACACCGCCGCAATGCAGAGCATCGGCCAAGCGCCAGCCAGACACCAACGCAGAAAAGGTCCAAGCGTCTGTGGGGGCGGTCCATCCGCCGGTTGGAACGCATTGATCAGGTTGCCGAGCTTCATTCTGCCGCCTCTACATTCAAGAACCCGCCCGACTGGCGCGCCCAGAACTGTGCATATAGGCCATTTGCGGACAAAAGCGCCTCATGCGTGCCTTCCTCGACGATCTTTCCCTCATCCAGCACCAAGATCCGGTCCATTTGTGCGATCGTAGAAAGACGGTGGGCGATTGCTATGACGGTTTTGCCCTCCATCATCCCGTAGAGCGTTTTCTGGATCGCGGCTTCGACTTCGGAATCCAGCGCCGATGTCGCTTCGTCCAAAAGCAGGATCGGCGCATTCTTCAAGATGACGCGCGCCAAAGTCACGCGCTGGCGTTGGCCGCCGGATAGCTTCACGCCACGTTCACCGACATGGGCATCATAACCTGTCCGTCCCTGCGGGTCTTCGAGATCGAGAATGAAATCATGCGCATGGGCCTTCCGCGCGGCGGCCAGCATTTCCTGTTCGGTGGCCGACGGCCGCCCATAGAGCAGGTTGTCACGGACGGAGCGATGCAACAGCGAACTGTCTTGCTGCACCATGCCGATCGCTTGGCGCAGACTGTCCTGCGTGACCTGCGTGATGTCCTGACCATCAATCAGAATGCGGCCGCTTTCAGCGTCGTAGAACCGCAACAAGAGCTTGACCAGTGTCGATTTTCCGGCCCCCGACCGCCCGATCAGGCCAACCTTTTCACCGGCGTGGATCTTCAGCGACAGGTTATCCAGGCCACCTGCGTCACGTCCATAATGGTGTGACACCCCATCAAAGATAATCTGACCCTCGGGCAGCGACAGGGGCTTGGCCTTGGGCGAATCCACCAGATCAATCGGCTGTGCAATGGTTTCCATGCCCTCGGCAACAACGCCAAGCTGGCGGAAGAACGTCGTCAGCGCCCACATGATCCATCCGGTCATGGCGTTGAGGCGCAGCGTCAGGGCGGTAGCCGCCGCGACAACGCCAACCGACGCGGTGCCCTGGGTCCACAACAGGATGCCCCAGCCCACAACGCCGACGATCAGCAACCCGTTCAACACCACAAGAGCACCATCCATGATGGTGTAAATGCGCATTTCGGTCTGGAACGTCTCGCGGGTTTTCTCGATAGCGTCTTTGGCGTAGTCCAGCTCCCGACTATGATGCGCAAACAGTTTGACGGAGTGGACGTTGGAATAACTATCCACCACCCGGCCCGTTACCGTGGAACGCGCATCCGAAGCGGCCTGGCTCGCAGGGCCGACCCGTTTTACGGTCCATTTGATCAACGCGCCGTAAAGGGCAAACCAGATCACCAGCGGCAACAACAGTCGGGCATCGGCGCTCCACAACAGAAACGCGGCCCCCACGAGGTACGCCAAGGCGAAGGTGATCGCGTCAAAGATCTGAAACACAACTTCACCCGCAGCGGGCGGTGTTTGCATGATCCGGTTCGCTATTCGTCCGGCAAAATCATTCTCAAACCAACCAACTGATTGACGCAAAACATGTTTATGTGCCCGCCAGCGAATAAGCGTGCCAAAGTTTGGCAAGATCGTATTGTTCAGCAGGAGAACATCAAGAAGCTGAAGGATCGGCCGGAGAAACAGGATGAACAAGGCCATCAGGATCATCTCGACCCCGTGGTTGTGCCAGAATTCTTGCCGCGGCCCGGACAACAGATCGACGACACGCCCCATATAAGAGATCAACCCAATCTCGACGGCGGCAACCACGACAGACATGACTGCGGTTGCCCAGAACACCTTTTTGAAGGGCTGCGCATACTCCAGCATAAATGGCCAAAGGCGGGTCGGCGGACGGTCTGTTTCAGGATAGTCGCAATAAGGATCGACAAGATTTTCAAAGAAACGAAACATAGCGGTGCTCCATAGTTGAGCAAATTCAGAAATGCGATGCGCAGGCCGAACCACAGAGATTAAAATCCCTGCGTCACGTCCTCGATTAGGTCAAGACGTCAAACGTCCTTCCAAATCCCACGATACATCTGCATTCCTCCCGCTTCGTCAGCACGCAAATGGGTAGCGCGCTTTTTCTTCTTTGTCACGCCCTCCAAACGTGAAATTTTTCCGACACCGGCCTGACCGGTCACACAACTTGAGATTGCAAACTGTCCAGGCTTGCTTCAAACACCTGTGTTCCGGGATAGGTCCTTCGCCGCCGTTCAGGCAACGGGCTCTTCGTTCAGCACATCGGCAAAGGATTTGAAGAACTTTGCTGCCAGTTTTTTGGCAGTACTCTGGATCAAT
Organism: Tritonibacter horizontis; assembly: GCF_001518015.1. Taxonomy (GTDB): domain Bacteria; phylum Pseudomonadota; class Alphaproteobacteria; order Rhodobacterales; family Rhodobacteraceae; genus Epibacterium; species Epibacterium horizontis. The sequence continues at coordinate 128,160 of NZ_LPUY01000008.1, read as the reverse complement.
CTGCTGCCCAATTGGGCAAGCTTGCCGCCAATATCCGCCTTGGCGTCATAGCGCAGGATGGTTTGGTCTCCCTGCGCGATGAGGGTCACGTCCGCGCCCCCCTTGGCATGTCCGGCCGCACCGCCATTGCCCTGTCCCGTAAGCGAAAACCCATCCGGCGCATCGGTGGTGTCGAGCTGTACCTGCCCCGTGAACCGCGCCTTTACCGGGCCGATCTTGAGCACAACCTTCGCTTCAAGTTCGGTGTCGGAATGCTTGATCAGCTCTTCGCATCCGGGAATACACTGCCGCAGGATTTCCGGGTCATTCAGGGCCGCATAAACGCGGTCCTTCGGCGCGTTGATGAGGATTTCGTCTGTGAGTTCCATAGTAAGTCCTTCTTTAGCAACAGGGGAATCTGATTTGATCGACATGCTCGGGCTTGAGAGCCCATTTTCTGCAAAAACGGCGCAAGCCAGAGATCAGATGTTTCATTTCGTGGGGTCCTCCTGCATTCGGCAGGCAGCAATGGCAGCGGGCGCACTCAGATCAGTCATTGACGCGTTCCGACAAGAAACTGCGCCGTTGCAGGACAAGCTCGGCCAGGATCGACAGCGCGATTTCCTCGGGTGTGATCGCGCCGATATCCAGTCCTGCTGGCGCTTTGACGGAGGCAATCGCCTCTTCCAGAACCCCAGCATCCCGGAGCCGTCCGGCAAGAACCGCGAATTTCTTCTGGCTCCCGACGAATGCAACGAAATCCGGTTTTGAATTCAGGGCCGCCGTCAGCGCATCCAGATCGCCCTGACCCTGGGTGGCAACAACAATCGCATGATGTTGGTGGGAGACCCTTTGATGGATTGCACCGGTGACATCCCATTGAAAATTAGGAGCGAGCGAGCTTAGCGCACGGGCAACCGGGGAACTGCCGATGACCGCCAGCATTGGCATCGGCAGGCACGGCTCGATAAAGATATCGATACTGCCCCGAGACGGACACCCGTTCCGCGCAAAGAGGGTACCGTCAACTTCGTCGCCGGCCATGACACCTTTTTCTGCCAATAATTCCTCTGGCGCGATGGACACCAGTTGCGGCTTGCCTGACTTGAAAGCCTCGACAGCGGCCCGTTTGACAGCCGCGCGTGTGCAACCGCCACCAAGCCACCCATGCACAATGCTCCCCTCCTGATCGAGGAGCGCCTTTGCGCCCGGTTTCGCCGCTGTCGCACCCGCCGTCCGCACGATCGTTGCAAACGCAAAGGCCTCCCCCTGCGCACGCAGAGACTTTGCGGCTTCTGCCAGATCCATGGGCAGGTTCTCGATCAATGTCATAGTGCCACCAATTCTGACTCTAGCGCCGCCAGATCGTTCAGCGTGCTCGCCGCAGCAAAAAGGTCGAGATAGGGTAGTGCCGCAGCCATACCGCTGGCCACCGGCGCGTAATCTTGCCAAGATTTCAGCGGGTTGAGCCAGATCACTTTGCATCCACGCTTTTTCAGTTCGGACAGGGCGGCGTCCAACGTTTCAGCGGGCGCAGTGTCATACCCATCTGACAGGATCAGGACAACGCTGCGCCCGTCCACAAAACGTTTGGCATAGGTTTGCGCGAAGGTTCGCAACGAAGGCCCGATCTGCGAACCGCCACCAAAACCGTCAGCCATTAACGACATCCGGCCAATTCCCCGCAGGGTATCCTTATCGCGCAAGGCTTCGGTTATACGTACAAGACGGGTGTGAAACAGATAGGCATCAGCATGACGGTCACACCGCATCAATCCAGCCAGAAACGCCAGAAAGACCCGTGAATAGAGGGTCATAGACCCTGACACATCGCAAAGCGCGACGATTTTATGCGGGCGCTCCGGACGCTGTTTGCGGAACAGGCGCAAGGGTTCGCCACCCGTTGCAAGGCTGGCGCGGATGATCTTGCGAAAATGAAGCCGGTCCCCACGATGTGCGGCGCTTCTGCGGCGCGACCTGCGATCACGCAACGCCGCGCCAAGACGGCGAGCGACGTCCTCTGCCTGCGCAATGTCGTCGGGTGTTACCAAATCCCGCAAATCCTTTTGCATCAGGTTCTGGACCGAGGTCGCAACCAGGCGGCCCTCGCCATCACTCACGGCTTCTCCTTCGCCGCCGTCAGGCGCAGTCGCGGTCCCTGCTCCGCTGGCGTCCTTGCCTTGGGCGTCTCGCGATGACTGCACACCGCTGTCATCGCTTGTGGGCGGTGTCGGTACGATCTTTTGTTTCACACGGCCTGCGTCGAGCCAGTAGCTGTCGAACAGATCATCAAAGCGATCTGCCTCGTCTTTGCAGCCTGTACAGATCGCCCGCCAGGCAAGGCGCGCGTGTTGGGCTTCTACAGCCTCGACGGCACAAAGCGCTTCCATCGCGAGGTTGGTTTCGCAAACGCCAAGTTGCAACCCGTTGTTGCGCAGGTGGGCCATGAACCCGGATATGCGCGCCATCGCTCCGGGGTCACGGGCTGCAAAGCGAGTCACCCGGCTCATGCGGCGCGTCCCGCAATACGTGCCGCCACCTCGGGCGTGATCTGCGCGCGGTCGTTCTGCGTCTTCAGCAATGTGCTCAACGTATGTTGCAGGACCGCCGGGTCGCGGGTGAGATCTGCGATCCCAAGCCCCATCAGGGCCGCAGCAAAATCCAACATCTCGGCGATGCCAGGGGTCTTCTCCAGGTCTTCTTCACGCAGTTTCTGCACAAAGCCGACGATCTGTTGCCCCAGCCTCGTCTCGACCGTCGGATAGCGGGCGCCGAGGATCGCCAGCTCGGTCATTCGATCCGGGTACTCCATATAGGAATAAAGACAACGACGGCGCAGGGCGTCCGACAGGTCGCGCGTCCCGTTTGATGTCAGGATCACAACCGGTTTGGTCGTTGCCGTGATGGTGCCCAGCTCTGGCACGGTGATCTGGAACTCCGAGAGGACCTCCAGAAGGTAAGCTTCGAACGCCTCATCCGCGCGATCAATTTCGTCAATCAGCAGAACCGGAGCCGTGTCTTGCGTGATCGCGGCCAGCAAGGGCCGCTCCAGCAGGAATTCGCGCGAGAAAATCCGTTTCTCTACAGCGTTTCCTGTCTCGCCATTCTCGGCGGCAGCGCGGATCGACAGAAGCTGCTTTTGGTAATTCCATTCATAGATCGCCTGCGCGGAATCAAGCCCCTCGTAACATTGCAGCCGGATCAGCTTGGCCCCGCGCGCGATCGCCAGACTGTGGGCAAGCTGGGTTTTCCCCACGCCCGCCGACCCCTCAAGCAGAAGAGGCCGTTGCAATGAGAGGCCAAGATGCAGCGCCACTGCCAGATCGTCAGAGGCAACATATCCCTCTGCCGCCAGAGCGGATTTAAGATCGGTCCAGGTCATTTTGCATTCCCTTGTCGGGGGCATCCGTTGCCCGGATGCCCCATCGCGGAGGTCCTAGTCGTGCAGCCCCAATTCATTTGCCGTACGCCAGATCCGCCAATGGTCATGCGGCATATTGGTGTGCCGGTTGCCAAAAGGCCGGAAGGCGTCCTGCACGGCATTTGAAAAGCACGGGACGCCGCCGACGTGCGGACTTTCCCCGACGCCTTTGGCGCCAATCGGATGGTGCGGGCTGGGGGTCACCGTGAAATCGGTCTCGTAGTTGGGCACTTCCCATGCCGTCGGCAGGAAAAAGTCCATCAACGTGCCCGTTTTGACATTGCCCATATCATCGTAGGCAATTTCCTGCCCCAGGGCGACAGCGAGCGCTTCTGTCAGGCCGCCATGGATCTGGCCTTCGATGATCATCGGGTTGATCCGTGTCCCGCAGTCATCCAATGCGTAGAACCGGCGGATGTCTGGAACGCCCGTGTCCACGTCAATATCCATGACACAAACATATGCGCCAAAGGGATAGGTCATGTTCGGGGGATCGTAGTAACTGACCGCCTCCAGCCCCGGCTCGAGCCCCGGGATCGCTTGATTATAGGCGGCAAAGGCGATTTCCTTCATCGTCTTGAACCGCTCGGGCGCGCCCTTCACCACAAACCGGTCGACATCGAACTCGACATCGTTGTCGTGCACTTCAAGCAGATAGGCCGCGATCATCTGTGCCTTGGCGCGGATCTTGCGACCAGCCATGGCAGTGGCCGCTCCCGCCACCGGCGTTGAGCGCGACCCGTATGTCCCGAGCCCATAGGGCGCCGTATCGGTGTCGCCTTCTTCGATGGTGATACTATCCGCAGGCAACCCGATCTCGGACGCGAGGATCTGCGCAAAGGTCGTGGCGTGACCCTGCCCTTGCGAGATTGTACCAAGCCGGGCGATGGCGGAGCCGGTCGGATGAATACGGATCTCACAACTGTCGAACATGCCCAGCCCAAGGATATCACAGTTCTTGACCGGACCCGCGCCGACAATCTCGGTGAAAAAGCTCAACCCGATGCCCATCAGTTTGCGCGTTTTGCCAGCTTTGAAATCCGCGACCCGCTGCGCCTGTTCGGCACGCAATCCGTCGTAATCAACAGCCTTCAGCGCCTTGTCCCACGCGGTGTGGTAGTCGCCGCTGTCGTATTCCCAGCCCAGCGCCGCCTTGTAAGGGAATTGTTCCTTCTTGATGAAGTTGATCCGGCGCAACTCGGCCGCGTCCATATTCAATTCAATCGCGAGCACCTCGATCATGCGCTCAATGAAATAGACCGCCTCGGTCACCCGGAACGAACAACGATAGCTGACTCCGCCTGGGGCCTTGTTGGTATAAACCCCGTCCACCTCAAGATACGCGGTCGGAATATCGTAGGACCCCGTGCAGATATTCATAAACCCGGCCGGAAACTTGGTCGGATCGGCGCAGGCATCGAACCCACCGTGATCGGCGGTGACATGACAGTGCAATGCGGTGATCTTGCCCTCTTTGGTGGCTGAAATCTTGCCGGTCATGTGGTAATCCCGCGCAAAGGCGGTGGTCATGAGATTGTCCATGCGGTCTTCGATCCACTTCACCGGCTTGCCAGTGACAATCGACGCCACAACCGAGCAGACATAGCCCGGATAAGCCCCAACCTTGTTGCCGAAGCCGCCGCCGATATCGGGCGAGATCACACGGATGTTGTGTTCCTCGATGCCAGAGATCAAAGAGACCACCGTGCGGATCGCATGGGGCGCCTGGAACGTCCCCCAGAGGGTCAATTTTCCATTGACCTTGTCCATCGAAGCCACGCAGCCGCAGGTTTCCAGCGGGCAGGGATGGGTGCGGTGATAATACATGCTTTCGGTCGCTACGACCTCGGCATTCGCGATCACCTCTTCTGTGGGTGCCTTATCACCGGCCTCCCAGGTGAAAATGTGGTTCGGGTGTTTGCGCGGTCCATGCGCACCGGGGGCCTTGGGATCCAGATCCTCCCGCAACACCACGTCTGATTTCAACGATTCAAATGGATCGACGATCACCGGAAGCTCTTCATACTCGACCTCGACCAGCTCGATGCCGTCAGCGGCGGCGAAACGATCTTCGGCCACGACAAAGGCGACTTCCTGCCCTTGAAACAGGACCTTTCCGTCCGCCAGTACCATTTGTTTGTCGCCGGCCAGGGTCGGCATCCAATGCAGCCCAAGGGGTTCCAGGTCGGCAGCGGTCAGAACCGCCAGCACGCCAGGGACCTCCATGGCCGCCGCGGTGTCGATGCTCTTGATCCGCGCATGCGCATAGGGCGACCGGACAAAGTCACCAAACAGCATCCCGTCCAGCTTTATGTCGTCAACGTAATTGCCCTTGCCTTGGGTAAAGCGCGCATCCTCGACGCGTTTGCGCGAGCAACCCAAACCCTTGAGGTTGGCAACGCGTTCGTCTCTGTTGTCGATCTCGTCTTTCATTCTGCAGCCTCCTTGGCGGCATTCATTTCCGCGGCAGCGGCCTGAATGGACTTGATGATGTTCTGGTAGCCCGTACAGCGGCAGATATTGCCGGCCATTCCAAAGCGGATCTCCGCCTCGGTCGGATTCGGGTTTTCCTGCAGAAGCTTTGCTGCGCGTGTAATCATGCCCGGCGTGCAAAACCCACACTGGAGCCCATGATGCTCCTTGAAGGCGGATTGCAGCGGATGCAGATCATCGGGACCACCAATCCCCTCGATGGTGGTGATCTCCTTTCCATTCGCCTGGGCGGAAAAGAGGGTACAGGATTTCACGGACTTGCCGTTGATCGTCACAGTGCAGGCTCCGCAATGGGACGTGTCGCAGCCAATATGCGGACCGGTGATGTTCAGCCGTTCGCGCAGAGTATAGATCAACAGTTCACGCGGCTCTGCCAGGAACTCTTCTTCCTTACCGTTCACCGTCAGCGTAATGTGCATTTTCTTGGACATGGAAATTCCTCCCTCAGGCGCGCGACCAGGCACGTTCGATGGCGCGGCGCAGAATGACGCCAGCCACATATTTCTTGAATGCGATCGGGCCGCGGTTATCTTCGGTTGGGTCAATGTCGTTCAGCATCGCCGCAACTGCGGCTTTGAGCGCGGCATCATCAACAGAGGTGCCAACCAACGCCGCACCTGCGGCCTCGGAAAAGATGGGCGTATCGCTCAGGTTCGTCATCGCGATCGACGCAGCGCTACACCCGTTTTGATCCTTGGAAATCTGAACTGCCGCCGCAGCCGTGGCATAGTCCCCGATCTTGCGCTTCTGCTTCTCATAGGCATAACCGCCTTTGGGAAGCGGGATCGTCACGGCTGTCAGCACCTCTTCGTCTTCGCGCGCGGTCATGTAGGCGGCCTCGTAAAAGTCCCGCGCCGCGACCGCGCGTTCGCCATCCGGTCCGATCAGGACAAAGGTTGCGTCAAGGCATTGCATCAGCCCCGGCATGTCGTTTCCGGGATCCCCATTTGCAACATTGCCACCGACGGTTCCCATATAACGCACCTGAGGGTCGGCGATTTGTAGGGCTGCTTCGCGCAGGATGGGGGCAACCTTTGCCAAAGCGGCATCGTCGATAAGATCAGATTGCGTGACCATCGCACCGATCCGGACACGATCAGGGCCGATTTCGATGTCCGACAAACCACCGACGTCCTGCATGTCGATGAGATGCGGAACTTCCGCCATGCGCAGCTTCATCATCGGGATCAGGCTGTGGCCCCCCGCAAGCACGCGCGCCTCGTCCCCGTGCTCCTGAAGGATGGCGATGACGCCCGCCATATCCTTCGGGCGATAGTATTCAAATGACGCTGGAATCATCGGCTTCCTCCCTAAAGCGATTACTCTTGCTGGGGGGAGACTGCGCCCGACGCGCGACGGATGGCTTCAGGAATCTGATGAAATACAGGGCTTCTGCACGAAATGCGCCCTATTCTGCACCAATTGCGCCGCGCTCCGGGCAGAGCACATCCTGAATGGATTTCAGCTTGGACCGGCTGACCGGCGCCGGCGGAAGGTCTGGTTTTTGAAAGACGCAACGTCCCTTGTCCTTCGCCCGCTCGAAGCGCAGAACCTTGTTCGAATTCACCAGATAGCTGCGGTGCGTCTGCAAGAAACCCACGGGCACCAACCGCTTTGACGCCTGCGTGATCGGCCAGACACAAAAGAGTCGATCCCGGTCGGTGTAGACCTGCGTATAATGCCCATCAGCGCGCATCAAAATAACGTCTTCCGGCGCGATGAAGACCTTGATGCCATCCCGCTCGCAGGGGATTTGCAAGTCATGGGGCGCGGCCTTTGGGCGTGGTGCCGGAGTTTGGATCTGCGGTTCTATGACACGGTCTTGCGGCACCAAAAAGGTAACGCCAACCCAAAGAAACGTCCCGAACAGAACAAAGCTTGAGAAAATTACGCCTATCGCCAGAACTTCGTTGCTCATCGTCAGGCCAAATTCCGCTAAGCTTGGGACGGCGACAAAGCTGGTTCCGGCCATCGCGAGAAAATGCACGGAGCAAACCGCGACCGCGAAACACAAAGAACCAAGATAGATGTTTCGGATCCTGCGTTTCCCATACGCAAGCCAGATCGCCAACACGCATAGCCCGATGGCCACCACCGAAGAAACGATCAGCCCAAAAGGGGTATAGATCGCGCGACACTGCTGCAAACCCGCCATACCGATATAGTGCATGGCCAGGACACCAATTCCAACAATGCCACCTGCGCTGCTTATGACCAGCGGCGTCCGTTCGACAAAATGCAACAACACAAGCGCGACCCCGACAATCAGGATCGCGGTCAGCGCCGAGACCAGTGTGAGCGCAGCATCGTAGTAGAACAGGATTGGCAACTGCAAACCCAGCATGGCGACAAAATGCATCGACCAGATGCCACCGCCCAGCGCGATCGCGGCCAGTGAGATCGAGATTTTGCGTTGCAGAACAGGTTTCTTTGCCAACTCTCTCGTCAACGACAGCCCCGTGAATGCGGCAACGGTCGCGACCAGGCAGGCCATGATCACAAGCGTGAAGTTGTGTTGTGCAAGAAGCGTTTCCATCCCCGGTAATCTTAGGGATGGGGGTGGGATTCGCAAACGATGATTGCTGTTTCCAGCACGAAAGGATCACGGCCACTCGCTCTGAACAAATCGCCTATGGGTTGCACCTGGACCGTATGCTGGAAAATGCAGTTAACAGTCTGGAGCCAGACACAATTGCGACTGGCGTGGCCCGGTCCAGTTGCAGCCATCAATCCGGCCGCAAGGTCGCGATCAGTTCCTCCCGCGTGAGGACAAAGCCGGATTCGATCCACTCTGCCTCGAGGGCTCGCAGCGCCCGCCCCAGAGCCGGACCCGAGACACGCGGCATCAAATCTTTGGCTGCTACGGGAAAAATGGCCGCCGCCCCAATCGAAATATCAGTCTCTAACGTGGGTTGAAGTGATGTTTCCAGCAAGGCAGCCCGCAAAATCAACGCACGTTTCGCGGTCTCTGCGCCATGTCGGTAGGCAAGTTCACTTGGCGAGGTCGACCCCACTGCCAAATCCCGCAACAGCCGGATGCGCTCGGACATGGCCTTGCTCAGCCGCAAGTCCGCCTGCAACGTTTCACTGCCTAGTGTTGCCAGACGCGTCTCTGCCTGCGGGGCCAGATCGCCTTCCAGATGGATCAGCGGCGCCAGAGCCCGGTCATTTGCTCCTGGCAAAACACGCGCCAGAACGCCAATCTGCCGCATCGCCGCCACGCAGGGCGCTGGATCGTGCGCGGACAAAAGTTTGACGATTTCAACCCCGACGCGTTCCCGGGAAAGCTGCTCCAGCCCGTCCTGCGTTTCTGCAATCGCGGCAAGCGCCTCGGGGTCAAACCCGTCTTCAGGCTTGCCGTACCAGCAATGAAACCGAAAATACCGCAGGATCCTCAGGTAGTCTTCTTTGATGCGTGTCGATGCATCGCCGATGAACCGGACCCTGCGTGCATGCAGATCGCTCAAGCCGTCAAGCGGATCGACAACCTCGCCATCGGGGCGTGCATAGATCGCGTTCATCGTGAAATCCCGCCGCTGCGCGTCCTCCCTGACCGAGCTGGAAAATGCAACCACGGCACGTCGCCCGTCTGTCGCCACATCCTTCCGGAAGGTTGTGACTTCAAATGGCTGACCTTCTGACAAGATCGTCACAGTGCCATGCTCAATCCCCGTCGGAACCGCTTTGAGCCCAGCGCGGTTTGCCCGCTCCAGAACATCCTGCGGCGACAGGGACGTGGCGAGATCAAGATCCGAAACCGGTTCTTTCAGCAGCGCATTGCGCACACATCCCCCAACAAAGAAAACCTCCGCCCCGCCGTCGCTCAGGGCAATGCAGACGTTTCTTGTGGCAGGGGTTCGAAGCCACGGCTGATCAATTTTCATTCCCCCGCCCCCATTGCTGCCGCAAATCCACGGAGCATGCGCGCGGTCGCACCCCAGATATAGTAAGGACCGAAGGGAACGACAAAGTAGTGTCGTCGTGCCCCTCGCCAGTGACGCGATTGGATCTGATAGCGTGACACATCCAGGAGATGATCCAGCGGAACCCGGAAAACCTCTGCCACTTCCCCAATTTCGGCGCGCGTATCAAAGGGACGTTCAATCAAGGCCACAACCGGGGTGACCTGAAACCCGGTGACCGTCTCATGCGAAGGAAGGTGACCGAGAATCCGGGGCAGCATTGGTGGCAGCCCAACTTCCTCCGAGGCTTCTCGCAGCGCCGCAGCAGTCGCATCGCGGTCTGTTGCATCAACTTTTCCACCCGGAAATGCGATTTGACCCGGGTGATGCCGCAATGCAGAAGACCGTTTGGTCAACAGAACTCTCGGTCGGTCGGAAAAGGTTTCGATACCGAGCAGCACCCCTGCCGGACGCAGGGTGCGCCCGGCAGGGAGGACGACCTCTGGGTTCAGGTCGAAATCAGTGGTCTGTCCGACATTGCGTCGCAACGCTTCGGTAATGCTCGCCGCAAGCGCTGACACGGTGTCACTCCTCTTTGGCCTCAAAACCGACGGTTGCCGGATCGAGATCGTAATGCGCGCCGCAGAACTGGCAATCCGCCGTCACGCGCCCCTCATCCGTTGTCATCGTCGCGATGTCCTTGGCGGAATAGATCGACAAGCTCTGACGCACGCGATCTTCGGAACAGGTGCAGCCAAACCGGACCGATTGCGCATCATAGACCCGTGGTTGTTCCTCGTGAAAGAGACGAAGAAGCAGTTCGCTCGGTGAAATCGACGGGCCGATCAGTTCCAGGTCCTCAACCGTCGCAAGCAGGACGTTGACCCGGTTCCAGTTTTCTTCTTCGTCACCGGACACCAGATCTGTCGCGCTCAGGACCTCGCCGGTGCCCTGCCCCTGCGCCGCAAATGGCGATGCTTTTGGCATATGCTGAAGCATGACCCCCCCAGCGCGCCAGGACTCACCCTTGCCCGGTTCAGATGATTTCCCAAAACTGAGCTGGAATCGCGTCGGCAGCTGTTCAGACTGGGCAAAATACGCCTCGGCACAGTCCGACAAGGACGTCGCCGACAGTGGCGTGATCCCCTGGTAAGGCTGTGTCCCCTCTCCCTGGTCGATCAGGATTGCGAAATAGCCTTCGCCGACCAGATCAAACGGAGCGCCATCAATGACGCGATCCGCATCATAGCTGGCATAGGCCCGGATGCGCGCGGTGTCACCTTCGTGTTCGGGCGCATAGTAATCCGTCGCGATCATGCGAACGGCCCCTTTGGACTGCACTTGCAACGACAGTTTCCATCGCAGACTCATGGTTTGCCCGATCAATGCGGTCAGCAAAGCCATCTCCGCCACCAGCGCTTCGACTGCGGGGGGATAATTGTGTTGCTCCAGAATACCGTCCAACACGCCATCAAGCCGCGCCACGCGGCCGCGCATGTCGGATGCATCAAGCTGGAAGGGCAGGACGGTATCGTCCCACGCGATTTTTTTACCAAGTGTCATGGGGTTTCCTTAGAGGCCGGCTATTGGCATACCGACGCTATATAGGATTTTGGGTCTGAGAGGAAAGGGGCTGCCCGTGATCAGACGTTTCGGAGAGCCGCCACAACATCATCGTAATTACCGGGTACGTGTCGGCGCCTATGCGCTGTTACCCCGAAACGGGAAGCTGTTGCTGACCTGTCAGTCCGATCCAGCCCCCGACATCCAATTGCCCGGCGGCGGTTTGGACGCCGGGGAATCGCCCGTTCAAGCATTGCACCGTGAAGTATTTGAAGAGACGGGATGGAAGATTGGCCAACCTCGAAAGGTTGGAACCTTTCGGAGGTTCGTTTTTATGCCCGAGTACGATCTCTGGGCCGAAAAAATTTGCCACATCTATGTGGCCCGGCCCGTGCTCTGCCTAAGTGACCCAACGGAGCCAGCCCATCGCGCGCTCTGGTTGTCCGCCAGTGACGCCGTAGATGTGCTTGGCAACAGCGGCGATCAGCATTTCGCGCGGCTCCTGATCGGAACGATCTGACGGTTTAAGGCGCGATCAAGGCCCCTGAAATTCAAACAGCGTGGCCGAGATATCGTCCTCTAGGCCCTTGTCATCCCCCATGACCTCGGTGAGCTTCAGGTAAAGCTCATCAAGGAAATCCTTGCCGTTCTGGCGCGCGTTGCAACGCTTTATCAGCTCAACAAAGCCATCGGTGTCTAGCATGGAGCCGTCCTTCAGATGGGCTTCGGTAAACCCGTCTGAATAGAGGAGCAAGCGATCGCCTTTCTCCATGACGAACTCTTCCTGATCGTAGGTGATATCAGGAACCAACCCGACTGGAACGCCGCCTTTCCCGATGAACTCCATAGATCCATCGGCACGTAACAAAAGCGGGTGAGGGTGGCCGGCCTGGACCATTTTGATCACACCCGTGCGAAGATCCGCGATGCAATAGGCCATGGTGAAGTATTCTTCGATGCCAGTATCGGCGATCAAGCGGGCGTTCAGCACGCTTGCAACCTCTTCCGGGGGACGCAACGCATAGAAGCGGTTGAATTTCTTCTCCATCCCTACGTTCTGATCGAAATAGGTCGAGGAGAGGTAGCCGCCCAAACGCGCGGTCATCATGGCAGAGGTGATACCGTGGCCGGAGACGTCGATGGAATAAAAACCCATCCGGTTGATCCCCGGAGAGAACATTCCAACCAGATCGCCGCCAATATGGCCGCAAGGCTTCAGCAGCAGGTTCACCTCGGAGGCCCCAAACGACCGAGTCAGCTCGGGCACGAGGGATTCCTGAATTTTCCGCGCCTGAATCAGATCCTTGTCAATCGCATCATAGACGGTTTGCAGCTCGCCAAGCGTCTCGGACACGATGCGGTTCTTTTCGAACAATTCCCGCTGCATTCGCAAAATTCGCTCGCCGGCAGAGATGCGGGCGCGCAATTCATCGGAACTGACGGGTTTGGTCAGAAAATCATCGGCACCGGCGTCCAGGCCTTCAGCCACTTCATTCTTCTCACTCTTGGACGTCAGGAGAATGAAATAGCTGTAGGCCTCGTTGGATTCGGCGCGAAACATACGGCAGAATTCAATGCCGTTCATGCCCGGCATCATCCAGTCACTGAGAATCAAATCAGGCGGATCTGCCCGACAGATCTCCATTGCCTCTTCGCCGCCTTCGGCTTCGACAACTTCGAACCCCCACTTTTTGAGTGAGGCGACGAGGATACGGCGCTGCAGGCGGCTGTCATCCACGACCAGCACACGCCGGATGGACCCGCTTACAGGCAAATCTTCGCCATTAATTGAATGCTCTGGCAGCACCGACAATCCCTCATAAACGCGGCGTGTCCCCTCGTGACTGTCTTAGAAAACACTTGTTCGACTTAATAGCTGATGAAGAATACGATTTTAGATTAGTTTTTTCTGTTTACTATGCTTTTACTGGCTTTGACATAGACTTAGCTAGGACTTCTCGAGAATCTTGGAAGAAGGCAATGATAGACTGGCCGCGTGTAAGAGAACTAAAAGACGAAGTTGGCGAAGACGGCTTTGAAGAAGTGATCGAGCTCTTCCTTGAAGAGGTCGAAGAAGTGATTGAGAAGCTGGCGACCGGAGACCGGTCCCAACTTGAGCAAGATTTGCATTTCCTCAAAGGCAGCGCGCTCAACCTCGGGTTTCAGAATTTCTCCAATCAATGCTTGGAGGGAGAACGTATGTCCGCAAACGGGGCTGCGGCAGATGTCGATCTTGCAGGGGTGATTTCTTGTTATCACCAATCCAAAGCGACATTTCTGGCAGACGTTGCAACCCACGCCTGATAGAAGAACCCACCTTCAGATGACGAACTGCGCCAGCGTTTCATCATTGGTGATGTCGGTATAGGTGAACCCGGCGGCGTCAAGTTGGGCGAGAAGCGGCAGGAAATTTTCTGATCGCTTGGTCTCGATACCGATCAGAACAGAGCCAAAATTGCGGGCCGATTTCTTCATATATTCAAACCTGGCAATGTCGTCTTCCGGCCCGAGGAAATTCAAAAATTCCTTCAACGCGCCCGGACGTTGGGGCAAACGTAGCAAGAAATACTTTTTGACGCCGGAATAGCGCTGTGCCCGCTCCTTGACCTCTGGCAAACGCTCGAAGTCAAAATTTCCGCCAGACGTCACACAGACCACGGACTTTCCCTTGATCCAGGTTCTGAGGTCGCCCAGCGCCTCGATCGCCAGAGCGCCAGCAGGTTCAAGCACAATCCCTTCGACGTTGAGCATTTCGAGAATGGTCGTGCAAATCCGATCTTCGGCAATCGTCAGAACGTCAGGTAAGGGCACATGTCGCAACAGATCAAACGGGCGCGCGCCAAGCCGCCCCACCGCGGCGCCATCGACAAAGGTATCGACTTTACTGAGTGCGACCGGGTGTCCGGCCTCCAGCGCCGCACGCAAACAGGCGCCGCCGCTTGGCTCGACAAACAAGGCATGCACATCGTCACCAAAATATTGTGCCACGCCCGACGACATGCCGCCGCCGCCAACCGGCAGGACAATATGGTCCGGCGCAGCCCCCAGCTGGGTCTCGATTTCGACCGCGATAGAGGCCTGACCTTCTATCACATCGACATCGTCAAAGGGGGACAGGAAATATCCGCCCTCTTTTTCGCTCCAGGCCTGAGCAGCAGCCAGCGTGACATCAAAGTAGTCACCGACCAGATGAATTTCGATATTGTCACCGCCAAACATCCGCGTTTTCTGGATCTTTTGCTGTGGAGTCGTAACGGGCATGAAGATCACGCCCGACTTCCCCAGATGCCGGCACATATAGGCCATGCCCTGAGCGTGATTGCCCGCAGATGCGCAAACAAACAGGTTTTTGTCCGCCTGCTTGCGCATCGCATTCAGTGCGCCCCGGATCTTGTAGGACCGAACCGGGCTGAGATCCTCGCGCTTGAGGTAAATGTCCGCACCAAAACGGTGAGACAAAAGTTCATTGCGTTGCAGCGGCGTGGGCGGGAAGACATCGCGCATCGCCACCTCGGCCGCCTGGGCCTGGGTTCGGAAATTGGTCATAAGTTTTGGTGGCGCAAAGCTGCGCCCAAGGCAAGAGGGCGCACCAATGCATTCTGTTGAATACCCGACAGACATGATCAGATCGGGCGTTTCTCGACGTAGTATCCGTAGAGGGTCGTCAGGATGCTGACCTGAATCAGGCCGAGTATCAAACCCGCGCCCAGCGTCCAGATCACCGCAAGGGGACCGGCCAGCAGAAACGCTACGCTTTCTGCCACAAATTGCATCACAACTGTGATCAAGGCCAATCCGATCACCGGACCAAAGGCGCCGGATGTGGCTTTCCAGCCTTGCAACAGGGACATACTCGGTTTTCCCGTGGCAACGTGAGGCAAAGACACTGACAGTCGCAGGAAAACCCACGCGGGGAACAGCGTAAGCCCCGGCTCAAAAATAAAAGAGAACGTCCTGAAAGCTGACCCCATCACCGCCATCAGAGCCACGAGGACGATCATAACGGGGATCATGCTCAATACCACAAGAAGACTGATCAGGATCACCTGAAGCACATAGGCCCCGATACGTTTCATCCGCAGGGGCGGAATGAACCCAACCACGGGTTCCTCGTTCAATACATAGCGGTGCCAAGCCACGACCGACCAGATAAAAACAAGAAAAACGATGATCGCCGAGACCAGAATAGTACCCAGAAACCCGGCTGGCTCCGTCGTGTTGGGAATGGGGGCCTCCATGACCATCGTGAAAACGCCGGTGCGCTGTGCAGCGAAGCCAACGATGCCAACCGAGATCAAAGTCGGCACGAGAAAAATACGCAGCACGTCTTTCCAGTTTCGAACAAGCATCTTTATAGCATGTTTGAACAGCGACCAACTGGTCATGGAAATACTCCTAAAAAATGCGCTTCTGTGTTGTCCTCCCTTCATATCGGACGCATTCTCTGCACAAAACCAGAAAACCTTGCACCTTCGTGCAAAAGGCGCTACGGCGCTTGTCGTTCTGACCAAGAGGAAAATCCATGTCCGCGCCCAAGAAAGTTGTGTTGGCCTACTCCGGTGGCCTTGATACTTCGATCATCCTGAAATGGCTGCAGACCGAATACGGCTGCGAGGTGATCACCTTCACCGCCGATCTCGGTCAGGGCGAGGAGCTGGAGCCTGCGCGACAAAAAGCGGAGCTTTTGGGCATCAAGCCGGAAAACATCTATATCGAGGACATCCGCGAAGAGTTTGTTCGTGATTTCGTGTTCCCGATGTTCCGCGCCAATGCCGTCTATGAGGGGCTCTATCTGCTGGGCACCTCCATCGCGCGCCCGCTGATTTCCAAACGCCTGATCGAGATTGCCGAGGAAACCGGTGCCGATGCCGTGTCCCATGGCGCGACAGGCAAGGGTAACGACCAGGTACGGTTTGAACTGTCAGCCTATGCGCTGAGCCCTGAAATCAAAGTGATTGCGCCCTGGCGTGAATGGGATTTGTCGTCGCGCACCAAGTTGCTGGAATTCGCAGAAGCCAACCAGATCCCGATTGCCAAAGACAAACGCGGCGAAGCGCCGTTTTCGGTCGATGCGAACCTGTTGCACACCTCCTCCGAGGGTAAAGTGCTGGAAGATCCCGCCGAAATGGCCCCCGACTATGTCTACCAGCGCACCGTGAACCCCGAAGATGCGCCCGACACGCCGGAGTTCATCGAAATCACCTTTGAGAAGGGTGACGCAGTGGCCATCAACGGCGAGGCGCTGAGCCCGGCAACAATCCTGACTCAGCTCAACGAATATGGCCGCAAGCATGGCATCGGCCGTCTCGATTTTGTCGAGAACCGGTTCGTCGGCATGAAATCCCGCGGCATCTACGAAACCCCCGGCGGCGACATCCTGCTGGAAGCGCACCGTGGCATCGAACAGATTACGCTCGACAGTGGCGCAGGCCACCTGAAGGATTCGATCATGCCGCGCTATGCGGAACTGATCTACAATGGCTTCTGGTTCAGCCCGGAACGCGAGATGCTGCAGGCCCTGATCGACGAGAGCCAGAAGCATGTCACGGGTACCGTTCGTCTGAAACTCTACAAAGGTTCAGCGAAAACCGTTGGGCGCTGGTCTGATCACTCGCTCTATTCCGAGGCGCATGTCACCTTCGAAGAAGACGCCGGCGCGTATGACCAGAAAGATGCGGCAGGTTTCATTCAGCTGAATGCGCTGCGCCTGAAACTTCTGGCCGTCCGCAACAAACGAGTGAAGTCTTGACCTACGACGACGACCCGTTTGAAGAGGACCTGGACGAAGAACTCGACATGTTTGTCGAGGCTCAAGACGCTGTCTGGTCAGAGGTGATCGCAGAATTGACTGCGGGCAAGAAAACAAGCCACTGGATGTGGTTTGTTTTCCCCCAATTGGCGAGCCTGGGGTCATCGCCAATGGCGCAGCTTTACGGCATCGAAGATCTGCGCGAAGCGGAGCTGTTTCTTAAACATGACGTGCTGCGGGAACGGTTGATCACGGTTTGCCGCCTTCTTCTGGCGCGTAAGAGCATAAAACCAGACACGATTCTGGGAAAGGTCGACGCCAAGAAACTCCGTTCGTCGATGACGCTGTTTGCCGCTGCCCCCAATGCTCCTTCAGAATGCCGGGATGTGCTTGTGCAATTTTTTGATGGCAAGGTGTGTCCGCATACGGCTGAGGAAATCGCACCGTCCTAGCCCCTGGGCACGATCCTGCGAATGGAGACATTTGCGCGGAAATCACATGTCGCCCCGGCGTGAAAAATCGCTAAACTCCGGCGTAGAAACACCGAAGTCCGGAGGACGCGATGAAGCTATATTTCCTGACGGGTTTGTTGGTTTGTCTGGGCACACCCTTGCTTGCTGACTTTCGAATTTGTAATGAAACCGACACTCAAGCTTTCGCGGCGATCGGGTACAAGGAAGGCGAACAATGGGTCTCCGAGGGATGGTGGACCATCGAACCGGAGCACTGCAGCACACAAATTGTTGGCGACCTTACAAACAGGTTCTACTACATTCTGGCAAAGAGCACTTCGGGGTCCTGGACCGGCGAATACACCTTTTGCTACACCGACGATGAGTTCAAAATCATCGGCGATACCGATTGCACCGCGAGAGGGTTCAAGACAGGTGGCTTTCTCAAGGTCGATACCGGTGGCAACGACGTGCGGGACTGGACTCAGAACCTTTCAGACTGATCCTCATGCCTGATCGGGGATAGCTTCCCTTCGGTCACGCTTGCTCTGACGCGCCAATGCCGCCTATGGCTGGTTTAACGCGCCGTGGGAGGCAAAAGTGCTCGAAGCAATAGCTGCAGATATCCGTAAAGGACTCGTCGGAAAGAGCTTTGAAGGCTCGATGACCTTTGATTGCGGCGCAGATGGCGTCGTGGTGCTGGATAACGGTCGTGTTGACACCCAAGCGCAACCGACGGATTGCACGCTGCGCCTCAGCTCTGACAACCTCAAAAAACTGCTTCGCGGTGACTTGAACCCGATGACTGCGGTTATGATGGGCAAGATCAAGGTTTCGGGCGACATGAGTGTGGCGCTTCGCCTTGGCAAGCTGATCGGCTAGCCGCCAGAACCGGCTTCGTCACAGCTTAATCGCCTGCATGTCTTCATAATAGCCCATCGCCGCCTGAAGAACGGGTTTCAGGGCGTCTGGCACCTCGGGCAGTTCGGCTTCGGGACCGGCAAAACCAGTTGAATTCCATACAGCTCCATACCAATGCGCGGCCCAGACCCCGTCATCGCGATGACCACCTTTTGGCCAGCCGAGCATCTTTGGCGAGAATGGCAGGCTGATCGCCTCGCAGAGTTGCTCCAATCGCATCGCGGGATCTTGTCGTATGTCATGACTGTCAACAACCGTCACATCGGACCCCCAGTCCCTGAGCTGTTCGATCAACGCCCATTGCTGTTGGAAACCGATGTCCTCCAGGCTGATGTCCGCATATTTCGCGGCAAAGGATGCAATCACCCGCGCCGGATGGCGGATCAAGAATACATTGGTGACATCGCGCATCCATTCCCGCGGCACACCAGCAATCATATGTTGCGTCATATGTTTCTGATAGAAATGCGGTTTTGCGCCAGGAATAGGCCCTAACAAGGCCTTTTCGACTTCAATGGGGTCTTGGGATTGGCTCTCTAGTATCTCGTCCCGCATCGGATGCAATAGACCGGTCTGCGCCAGATAGGCCGCATAGAAAGGTTCATCGACGACAGCGCAGTCACTGCGTGCACCAAAGGCATACATCATAGCGGTGGAAAGATTTCGCGGCCCCGACCACATTGCAATCCGCATTTTCTAGTCCCCAGCTCATTCCAATTTCGTCGACGCTAGAAGAAAGAACCGCCTGATCCAAGCAGTAAACTAGCGTCATGGCTGCCTGTTGTTCGTCGGCTATGTATCGATTGGAATACCGCTCTCTGGGAAAATTCTGATGGGAAGCGAATGAGGAACATTCGCCAATCGCGCACGGACCGCCCCAGGGATACGCGATCAGAATTTGGCGTTCTGGACCTCTTTCAGGTCTGGAATGACGTCGGCTGCCCCATGGCGCGTCACCATCAGCGCGCCAGCGCGAGAGGCAAGCCCCATCGCCTGTACCATCGGCATACCACGATCGAGCGCGGCCAGAACATACCCCGTAAAAGTATCCCCTGCCCCGGTCGTGTCGACAGGCACCACTTTCAGCGCGGGCACATCCGTGACCACCCCGGTTTGCCCGTCGTAGTGACGCGCTCCCTTCGCGCCGAGCGTCACAATAACGTCCTTGACCCCCATGTTCTGTGGCAGGGTTCCGGTCGCCTGTTCCAGTTGCGCGGCTTCAATCTCGTTCAGGAACAACAGGTCAAGATCCGGGAGCACCGCCTGTACCGCATCGCTGTCAAAGGGAGCCGCAGCATAGGCGACACGCAACCCCAGCTGTCGCCCGATCCGCGCGGCCTCCGCTTGCATATTTGTCTCATTCTGCAGCAACAATATGTCGCCGGCATTGGCTGCCGACAGGGCTTGTCCGACCTGCGCCTCTGTCAATGCCCGGTTGGCACCGGGGAACAGGATGATCTGGTTTTCGCCGGCGGGGTCGACCGCAATGATGGCATGTCCCGTTGGCGCCTCGATCCGAGCAATATGTCGGGTATCAACGCCATATTCGGTCAAGCGATCCACGGTCCATGTCCCCTGGGGGCCAACGGCCCCGATGTGACAAGCATGCGCGCCAGCCCGCGCAGCGGCCACGGACATATTGGCGCCCTTGCCGCCCAGACCTTGGTCAAAGGACGTCGCGGCAAGGGTTTCACCCGGTTCCGGCATGTGCGGCAGAGCATAGACCATATCGATATTGATCGAGCCGAGGTTCCATATGGCCATCTCGTGTCCCCCCGTCAGCCTATGTTACAAGCCGCAAGCACGGCCATATTGAGAATGTCGTTGGCGGTGGAACTGGTCGAGCAGATCTGGATCGGCTTGTCGACACCCGCCAGAATCGGTCCGACGATCGTGGCCCCACCCATTTCCTGCATCAGTTTGACAGAGATCGATGCAGAATGCCGCGCGGGCACCACCAGGATGTTTGCCGGCCCTGAAAGCCGCTGAAAGGGATAATGCTCCTGCGCTTTCGCGTTCAGCGCCACATCCACGGTCATCTCGCCCTCGTATTCGAAGTCGACGCCGCGTTTGTCGAGCACACCCGGCGCAATATGCATTTTTTCGGCTCGTTCGGACACCGGATAGCCAAATGTCGAAAAGCTCACGAATGCGACGCGGGGGTCCAGCCCCATATGGCGGGCAACGCCGGCTGCGCGTTCAGCGATGGTCGCCAGATCGTTTTCATCGGGCCATTCATGCACCAGCGTGTCCCCGATCAGCACGATCCGGCCCTTGTGCAGCAGAGCGGTCACCCCGGCGGCACCATGTTGGGCATCCGCATCAAAGACATGGTTGATCTTTTCCAGCACATGGGCGGATTTCCGTGTGGCACCCGTCACCAGACCATCGCCATGCCCATGGGCCAGCATCAAGGCCGAAAACACATGCCTGTCACGCCCGACGAGACGATGAATATCCTTTCGATCAAACCCCTTACGGTTCAGGCGTTCGTATAGAAAATTCTTGTAGGTCTCGAAATGTTGGGTCTTGGCTGCATTGACGATTTCCAATTCTCGGACCGCATCGCCCAGGCCGGCTTCTTCTAGTTTAGCCTTCACATCCTCCTGACGTCCGACCACCAGAGCCTTACCAAACCCCGACCTTTGATAGGTGACGGCAGCGCGCAGGACCCTCGGATCATCACCTTCGGCAAAGATCATTCGGGATTGCGCGGCACGGGCGCGGGCATTCAGGCCTCGCAGGATGGACTGCGTCGGATCCATACGACCCCGCAAACCGTGCTCATAGGCATCCATGTCGATGATCGGCCGTCGCGCAACACCCGTATCCATCCCTGCCTTGGCCACGGCCGGCGGGATACGATGGATCAGGCGTGGATCGAAGGGCGTCGGAATAATGTAGTCGCGCCCAAAGGTCAGCGATTTTCCATAGGCCAATGCGACCTCATCCGGCACATCCTCGCGCGCCAGGCGCGCCAGCGCATGGGCACAGGCGATCTTCATCTCGTCGTTGATCGCCCGGGCGTGAATATCAAGCGCCCCACGGAAGAGGTAGGGAAAACCCAGTACATTGTTGACCTGATTGGGATAATCCGAGCGACCAGTCGCAACGATTGCATCCACACGAACCTCATGCGCCTCTTCCGGCGTGATTTCCGGATCCGGGTTGGCCATCGCAAAGATAACCGGATTGTCGGCCATGGATTTGACCATCTCCTGGGTCACGGCCCCTTTGACCGACACGCCGAGGAACACATCTGCACCCTTCATCGCCTCTTCAAGCGAGCGCAGCTCTGTCTTTACAGCATGAGCTGACTTCCATTGGTTCATGCCCTCGGTGCGCCCCTGATAGATCACACCCTTGGTATCGCAGACGATGCAATTGTCATGCTGCGCCCCCATGGATTTCAACAGTTCGATACAGGCGATACCGGCGGCGCCGGCTCCGTTCAGTACGATTTTAACGTCTTCGATCTTCTTGTCTGACAGATGCAGCGCGTTGAGCAGGCCGGCGGCGCAGATCACGGCGGTTCCGTGCTGATCGTCGTGGAAGACGGGAATGTCCATCTCATCCTTGAGGCGCTGTTCAATGATGAAACATTCCGGCGCCTTGATGTCTTCGAGGTTTATGCCGCCAAAGGTGGGCCCCATCAGCCGTACCGCCTGACAGAAGGCATCCGGATCTTCGGTGTCCAGCTCGATGTCGATAGAATTCACGTCCGCGAAGCGTTTGAAAAGGACGGATTTCCCTTCCATCACCGGCTTGGATCCCAATGCACCGAGGTTCCCGAGCCCCAGCACTGCGGTGCCGTTCGAAATCACCGCAACGAGATTTCCTTTGTTGGTATAGTCATAGGCCGTTTCTGGATTGGCGGCGATCGCTTCGCAAGGGACAGCCACCCCCGGCGAATAGGCCAGAGAGAGGTCGCGCTGCGTGGTCATCTGGACCGTCGCTTGCACCTCCCATTTGCCGGGCGATGGCTCCAGATGAAAGGCCAGTGCTTCATCGTCGGTGATCTTGGCATTTGGCATCTTGGTCCTCGTCCTCTCCTGGTCAGACCCTGTCATATCCCAGCCGAAGGATCCTCTCAATCCACCGCTTTCACGATTCAGCATTTTGATTTTCAGTCAAATCCAGAGTTAAAAGATAACAGATAGTCAAAGTTTCGCCCCACTTCAGACCCCGGTTTGCTACAATTGCGTGGTGTTTCTTAACGGCGCTTGAACGCCAGGTGGCGCAGCGACTTCGTTGTTGACTGCAATTGTCAGAATGGCATCCCCCGCTGCTCCCGACCCGATCGGGACCGGCCAAATGAAACACTTGAACCAGGTAATGGGTTATTTAGGGGTGCATGCATGACCAGTATCAATACCAATCCAGGAGCCGAGATCGCGCTCCGGGTCCTTTCGAACAACCAGGTGGAAAAAGAGGACGTCCAGGACGATATCTCCACCGGCAAGGACGTAGACGAAGCCAAGGACGCGCCGGCGATCTGGGCGATTTCAGAAATCATGGGGTCGGATCTGGCCGGGTTTGAGGCCACATCCAACGGCCTGAACATCGGTGAGGCCACTGTTTCAGTTGCCTCTGCCGGCGCGGAGCAGATCACCAATCTGTTGACCGACATGAAGGAACTGACGATCCTCGCCAGCTCTGGCACTGCTGATTATTCGATGGTCGAAGAACAGCTCGCCCAGAAGACCGAGCAGATCAACACGATCATTTCCTCGTCGAGCTTCAACGGTGTCAACCTGCTTGCGACCGACACGGACGGTAGCGGTGGGACCGGCTTGAACGTCGCAGCGTCCCAGGACCGTTCTGGCAGCGATGCGCCGACCCTGTCCACGATCAGCATCGGCGGTGTCGATTTCGAAAGCAGCACCAGCTTTGACATCAACAACCGCACAACCGTCACCGATGCAGCCTCTGCGCGAACGGCCTTGACCGAGATCGAAGGTTTCCTGCGATATGCGACGGACAGTGCCGCGGCCCTCGGCGCCGGTGCGCAGCAACTTGCTGAGCAGGATGTCTTTATGGACAAGCTGAGCGACGCGATCCAGATGGGGATCAGCGAGCTGACCGATACCGATATGGAAGATGCAGCCGCCCGTTTCGAAGCCCTCAGCGCGCAAGAACAGCTTGGCGGTTTGTCGCTGTCGATCGCCAATGCCTCGCCGGGATCGCTGCGCTCTCTCTACTCCTGACGCACCCCAGAATTTGATCCTGGACCGAATTCCGTACTTTCGGGGTTCGGTCTTTTCATTGCTGGGTTTTCCTCGCGACTCCAGCCATGTAAACGTCATGCGACGTGACCGATGGGGGCCCGCATGACCGTTACGCCGATGATGGCGCAATATCTCGAGATCAAAGCACAGTATCCAGATGCGCTGCTTTTCTATCGCATGGGCGATTTCTATGAGATGTTCTTTGAGGATGCGGTCAATGCTGCTGAGGCATTGGACATTGCGCTGACAAAACGGGGCAAACATGAAGATCGGGATATCCCGATGTGCGGTGTCCCGGTGCATGCCGCCGAGGGCTATCTCCTGACGCTGATCCGCAAAGGTTTTCGTGTTGCCGTCGGTGAACAACTGGAAAGCCCGGCCGAAGCGAAGAAACGCGGCGCCAAATCGGTGGTCAAACGAGATGTCGTCCGTCTGGTGACGCCCGGCACCCTGACAGAAGATTCCCTTCTGGAGGCGCGCCGCCACAACTTCCTCGTCTCTTATGCAGAGTTGCGGGACCAGGCGGCACTTGCCTGGGCGGATATTTCCACCGGTGTTTTTCACGTGATGCCAATTGCACGTGTTCGGCTCAGCCCAGAGCTGGCGCGGCTGGCACCGTCGGAGCTGATCGTCTCAGATGGCCCGGTTTATGACCAGACACGAGCCCTGGCCGACGAATACCAGATTCCACTGACACCATTGGGAAAGGCGAGCTTTGACAGCACCGCGGCCGAAAAACGGCTCTGCGCTCTGTTTCGCGTCGGCGCGCTGGATGGGTTCGGAACCTTCAGTCGCGCCGAGGTTTCCGCCATGGGCGCGCTTGTGGACTACCTTGAAATTACCCAAAAAGGCAAATTGCCGCTGCTGCAGCCTCCACAGCAGGAATCGGAGGACCGCACGGTCCAGATTGACGCCTCGACACGCCGTAACCTTGAACTGACCCGCTCCCTGTCTGGCGGTCGAATGGGGTCGCTGCTGTCGGTCGTGGATCGGACCGTGACGCCGGGCGGGGGACGCCTGCTTGAACAACGATTGTCTAGCCCATCGCGCAACATGGACGTCTTGACTGCAAGGCTCAATGCGCTGACATCCGTCATCGAGGATCCAACACTCGGCGATGACTTGCGGGATTTTCTGCGCAAAACACCGGATGTCGACCGCGCTTTGTCCCGCCTCGCACTGGAGCGGGGCGGTCCACGTGATCTCACCGCCATTCGGAATGCCCTCACCCAAGGCGAAGCCATAGAACAGCGGGTTCGCTCGCTCGACCTGCCACCGCTGCTGAGCGAGGCCGTATCTTCGCTCCATGGTTTTGACCCGCTGTTGCACCTGCTAGATATGTCGCTGGTTGCCGAACCGCCATTGCTTGCCCGCGATGGCGGTTTCATCGCGGCCGGCTACGATGCGGAACTTGACGAAGCACGAACCCTGCGTGATGAGGGCCGCTCTGTTATCGCGAGTTTGCAGCGGAATTATTCCGAGCATACCGGCATCAGTTCCCTGAAGATCAAGCACAACAATGTCCTCGGGTATTTCATCGAAACGACGTCGACCCACGCAGAGAAAATGCAGTCTGCGCCAATGTCCGAAATCTATATCCATCGGCAGACCACGGCCAATCAGGTGCGCTTCACAACGGTAGAGCTCAGCGAAATCGAGACCAAGATCCTCAATGCCGGAAATCTGGCGCTAGAGATCGAAAAGCGGCTCTACAAAAGGATTTCTGATGAGATTTTGGACAACGCGGCGCGGCTCAATCAGGCTGCGCGTGGGTTTTCCGAATTGGATCTCGTCACCTCTCTTGCGGATCTGGCGCGAGCCGAGAACTGGACCCGACCAAAGGTAGATACCTCACGCGCATTTCGTGTGGAGGGAGGACGCCACCCGGTTGTGGAACGAGCGCTGCGGCAACAGGGCGGCGAAAGCTTTGTTGCCAACGACTGTGACCTGAGCGCCGAAGACGGTGCCGCGGTGTGGTTGCTGACAGGCCCGAATATGGCGGGTAAATCAACATTTCTACGCCAGAATGCCCTGATCGCCATATTGACCCAGATGGGGAGCTACGTGCCGGCCGAGAGCGCTCATATCGGGCTCATTAGCCAGTTGTTCAGCCGCGTCGGCGCATCGGACGACCTCGCACGTGGACGATCCACCTTTATGGTGGAAATGGTGGAAACGGCAGCAATCCTCAACCAAGCTGATGACCGTGCATTGGTGATCCTGGACGAGATCGGACGCGGGACGGCAACCTACGACGGTCTGTCCATTGCCTGGGCAACGCTTGAACACCTGCACGAAGTCAATCAATCGCGCGCACTCTTCGCCACCCACTACCACGAACTGACACAACTGGCCGCCAAGCTCCCCGGGGTCGACAATGCTACGATCACCGTCAAGGAATGGAACGGCGAAGTCATTTTCCTTCATGAGGTGAAAAAAGGGGCTGCGGATCGCTCCTATGGGGTTCAGGTCGCACAGCTGGCCGGGCTGCCCGCCACTGTGGTTGCGCGCGCGCGAAATGTGCTCGATATGCTGGAAAAAAGCAGCCGGGAAGAAGGCGGATCAGGCAAGATTGCTGTTGATGATCTGCCCCTTTTCGCCGCTGCCCCGCCGACCCCAGCACCCGCAGCTACGCCAACGTCGTCAGCTGTCGAAAGCTTGT
Source organism: Tritonibacter horizontis (assembly GCF_001518015.1). GTDB lineage: Bacteria > Pseudomonadota > Alphaproteobacteria > Rhodobacterales > Rhodobacteraceae > Epibacterium > Epibacterium horizontis. The sequence goes on along the minus strand of NZ_LPUY01000008.1, from coordinate 101,790 downwards.
TGGAGGAGATCCATCCAGATGACCTCAGTCCACGTGAAGCACTGGACGCCTTGTATCGCCTGAAAGAAGCCGGTGAGCAGGCAAAATAGACATCAGGTCTAGGTGCTCGGATCGACCACAGTGCGTGTATAATTATCGGCTTTTGACATAAAATCGGGCCGCCCAGATTGAGCGGCCCGTATAGAATTCAATTATGCCTGCGAAATCACGAGGCAGGCGTGGACGACACCCCGACCTGGGCCGGCCGCAACAGCCGATCGTGCAGCATGAAACCTTCAGCAGAGACCTGGATGATGTCGCCTGCCTTGGTGCCGGGCACTGGCGCTTCGAACATCGCTTCATGTACCTGAGGATCAAAGCGGTCACCAACCTGCGGTGCAATCACTTGCATGCCGTGCTTCTGGAACACGTCCAGCAACGCGCGCATCGTCAGCTCGATCCCTTCGATCAGCGCTGCTGACACAGCCTTCTGTTCTTCGGTTGCCGCTTCAAGCGCCCGTTTCATATTGTCATAGACTGGCAACATGTCGCGCGCCAGCTTCGACCCGCCATATTGCTCTGCTTCCCGCCGGGCCTTGTCGCCCCGCTTGCGGGCGTTCTCAGCATCGGCAAGGGCCCGCATAAAGCGGTCTTTGTATTCGTCACGTTCCGCGCGCAAAGAGTCCAGCTCCAGCGCCTCGTCATCGTATTCCTCGGTTTGCGCCAAGCGCTCTTCGGCCTCGGCTGCTTCGATATCGTCCAAAAAATCTTCGTTCTTGGGCTCTGCCATAATCCACCTCTAACTCTGGTCGGATACCATTTTTCCGACCAGCTGTGCCGTGTAGTCCACGATCGGCACAATCCGTCCGTAGTTCAGGCGCGTGGGGCCGATGACCCCCACCGCACCGATGATCTTTCGATCTGCGTTCATATATGGAGACACCACCAAAGAGGAACCCGAAAGTGAGAAAAGTTTGTTCTCTGAGCCGATAAAAATGCGTACACCATCGCCCTCTTCGGTCAGTTCGAGGAATTCGGCGATGTCTCTTTTGCGTTCCAGATCATCAAACAGGGTTCTGATTTTCTCCAGCTCGTCCGGGGCGCCATCTTCGGACAGGAGATTCGCGCGTCCCCGAACGATCAGCCGCGCCTGATCGTTGCCATCCTGCTCCCAGGCGGCAAGCCCGCTCTCTATCATATCGCTGGCCAGCGTATCAATTTCCTGGCGTCGCTTGTTGATCTCTGCCTGCACATCCTGTCGCACTTCGCTCAGGGTCCGCCCCTCGATCAACGCATTGAGAAAATTTGCAGCCTCTCGCATCGAACTGGGCGTTTGCCCCGGCGGCGGGGTGAACAGGCGGTTTTCCACGTGCCCGTCAGAGAATACCAGCACAACCAGCGCCCGATCCTGTGCGAGCGAGACAAATTCGATATGACGCAGCTCGGCCTCGTATTTGGGCGTCAAAACAAGCGACGCCCCCTGTGTCACCCCGGATAGCGCGGCGCCAACACGATCCAGCATACCGCCAACATCGCTGTTGCTCTCTCCCAACGTCCGGTCGATGCGGGCCCGATCTTGCATATTGGGATCGCCCATTTGCAACAATCCATCGACAAACAGACGCAACCCCATATGGGTCGGAACGCGGCCCGCACTAGCATGAGGACTGTCGAGCAATCCGAGATATTCCAGATCCTGCATGACATTACGAACAGTTGCCGCGCTGACCTTTTCATTCAGTGAGCGGGTAAGCGTTCGGCTCCCGACCGGTGTACCCGTGTCCAGATAGCTTTCGACCAACAACCGAAAGACTTCGCGCGATCGGTCGTTCATATCTTGCAGGATGGTATTGGCGTTGGTCATCTCTCACTCGGTGCATCGCTGAAGTTACCCGAACGGTACCTCTCTTTGTCACTAAAGCGCATCCCTAGATCTGGTCAATGACCCTTGCATCGCCAAGGCCACGAACGGTATCGACAGGCAACAGCAAAAGGATATCCACATGCGACCCTCTGGACGTGCCCTGAACGAAATGCGCGCGGTTTCTTTCGAAACCGGCTTTACCAAACATGCAGAAGGCTCTTGCCTGATCAAGATGGGCGAGACCCATGTGCTCTGCACTGCGACGATTGAAGACCGGGTGCCACCGTTTATCAAGGGGTCAGGGCTTGGCTGGGTAACGGCAGAATACGGCATGCTGCCGCGGGCAACGAATACTCGCATGCGGCGCGAAGCGACGACGGGAAAACAAGGCGGCCGTACGGTCGAAATCCAGCGCCTGATTGGCCGCGCTCTGCGCGCCGGCGTTGACCGGGTCGCATTGGGAGAACGGCAGATCACGGTCGATTGCGATGTGCTTCAGGCCGATGGCGGCACGCGTTGCGCCTCCATCACCGGCGGTTGGGTGGCGTTGCGGCTGGCCGTGAACAAGCTGATGAAGATCGGCGACGTCAAGATCGACCCCCTTGTCGATCCGGTCTCCGCGATTTCCTGCGGTATCTATGCCGGTCAGCCTGTGCTTGATCTCGACTACCCCGAAGATTCCGAAGCCGGCGTCGATGGCAACTTCATCATGACCGGTTCCGGCAAGCTGATTGAAGTGCAGATGAGTGCCGAGGGATCTGTCTTTTCGCGGGACCAGATGAACCAACTGATGGATCTTGCAACGCAGGGCACGGCGGAATTGGCCGAGATGCAAAAGGCAGCTGCATCATGACGCGGAAGTTTGACGGCGACCGGTTGCTGGTCGCCACCCACAACAAAGGTAAATTGGAGGAGATGGCCCATCTCCTCCAGCCGTTTGGTGTTACAATTGTGGGCGCCGCAGAGCTGAACCTGCCCGAACCGGACGAAACCGAAGACACCTTTGTCGGCAACGCCCGGATCAAGGCCCATGCGGCAGCGCAGGCAACCGGGCTCCCTGCCCTTTCAGATGACAGCGGTATTACAATTGACGCCCTGGACGGCGCGCCCGGGGTCTATACTGCCGATTGGGCCGAGACCGGAAATGGTCGTGACTTCATGCAGGCAATGACCCGCGCCCATGACGCATTGCAGCAGGCAAAAGCGGATCAGCCGTGGTTGGCACAGTTTCGCTGCACCCTCGTCCTCGCCTGGCCGGATGGCCACGACGAAGTCTTTGAAGGCGTTGCGCCGGGTCATCTGATCTGGCCTCCACGCGGACTGGATGGATTCGGCTACGACCCCATGTTTGTCCCCCAGGGCCATGAGGTCACATTTTCCGAGATGGATCGATGGGAGAAAAACAAGATCAGTCACCGCGGCGATGCGGTCGCAAAATTTGTCAAAGGCTGTTTCGGTGGATGATTGGCGCAATGGGGGCTTTGGCCTCTACATCCATTGGCCCTTTTGCCAGGCCAAATGCCCCTATTGCGATTTCAACAGCCATGTTGTCTCAAAGATCGACCAATCCGTCTGGGTTGAGGCCTATCAGAAAGAGCTTCATCGCATGGGCGCGCTGGTTCCCGGCCGTGTTCTGAACAGCATCTTCTTCGGCGGCGGCACCCCCTCCTTGATGCACCCGGACACCGTTGCCGCGGTGATCGAAACCGCCAAGGAAATTTGGCCCTTTGCCAACGATATTGAAATCTCGCTTGAGGCAAACCCTGGCTCGGTCGAAGCAGGCCGTTTCAATGGGTATCGTGACGCCGGCGTAAATCGCATTTCGATGGGCATACAGGCCCTGAATGACGAAGATCTACGGCGACTGGGTCGCATCCATACCGTCGCGGAGGCGACGAAAGCCTTTGATGTCGCCCGGTCCTGCTTTGACCGTGTGAGCTTTGACCTGATCTATGCGCGTCAGGGGCAATCTCTGCAAAGTTGGGAACGCGAACTGTCAGAAGCCCTCAACATGGCGATTGACCACTTGTCGCTCTATCAACTGACAATCGAAGACGGCACTGCCTTTGGTGATCGCTATGCGCGGGGCAAGCTCCGTGAACTGCCGACAGATGACAATGCAGCCGACATGTATATTGCGACGCAAGACATCTGTGCGGCCCATGGTTTGCCAGGATATGAAATCTCGAACCATGCCAGGCCCGGTGCGGAAAGCCGCCACAACAAAATCTATTGGCGATATGGAGATTACGTCGGCGTTGGCCCGGGGGCGCATGGACGATTGACCCTGAAGAACCAACGCTATGCAACGGAATCGCCTCGTGCACCGGGTGCGTGGTTGAAAGCTGTCGAGAACAACCAGGGTACATTTCCCTTCGAAGTACTGACACCAGAAGATCAAGTGGTCGAACACATGATGATGGGTATGCGACTATATGAAGGTCTAGATATTGAAAGACACCAGATCCTCTCCGGTAGACCGCTTTCCTCAGTTAAGTTGAATGAACTGAGCGACTTGGAAATGGTTGTCGTCGAAAACAACCGGCTTCGCGCAACGATCAAGGGACGTGCGGTTCTCAACGCTGTTCTCCGTGAACTCCTAGTGGATTGATTATGAAGGTGATATACCTCTTCCTCGGTCTCATTTCGTTGCTTCTCGCAACCCTTGGGGTGATCCTTCCGCTCCTGCCGACAGTTCCGTTTTTACTCCTGTCAGCCTTCTTCTTTGCACGGTCGTCGGAACGCCTGCACCGCTGGCTGATGGAGCATCGCGTTTTTGGTCCGCTCATTCTCGACTGGCAGCAACATGGCGCGATCTCGCCGCGTGCAAAAAAGGCGGCCACCGTATCGATCGCCGCCGTATTCACAATTTCTCTTGTTTTACAGGTCCCAGCACCGTTGCTTTTGATTCAAGCTGCCGCCCTGAGCCTTGTCACCTTGTTTATCTGGTCACGGCCTAACGGCTAAGAAGATTACAAAGTTCGTCCAGCTGATCCAGCGTCTCATAGGTGATTGTGACCGTACCAGATTCACCGCCAGGTTTGTGGTCAATCGACACCTTCATCCTCACCATCGCCGAAAGATCAGATTCAAGCGCGCGCGTATCTGCATCTTTCTCAGCCTGCGATTTCGGCTTTTTCGCCGAACTGGATCCCGCGACACCTGCCGCGTCTTTCTTGACCAATGCTTCGGTTGCGCGAACAGACAGCCCGCCTTTGACGATCCGCTTTGCCAGCTCTGACGCGTTGTCAGAGGTGATCAATGCGCGCGCGTGCCCCGCTGAGAGCTTTCGATCAAGTACCAAGGTTTGAACGTCGGTCGGCAAATGCAATAAACGAACCAGGTTGGCAATGTGGCTGCGACTTTTCCCCAGCGCCTCCGCCATTTTCTCCTGAGTATGTCCAAATTTGTCCATCAGCTGCTTATAGCTTTGCGCTTCTTCCAACGCATTCAGGTCGGAACGTTGAATGTTCTCAATAATCGCAACTTCCAACATTTCCACATCGGAGTAGTCGCGAATAAGAACAGGAACCTCATGCAATTGAGCAGCCTGTGCTGCACGCCAGCGGCGTTCGCCTGCGACAATTTCATACATTCCACCATCGCGTGGCCGTACAATAAGGGGCTGCAATACCCCCTTTTCTTTGATGGAAGCTGTCAGATCATCAAGATCTTCCTGCAAAAATTGACGTCGCGGCTGATCCGGGTTCGCCTGTACTTTTTCGGTCGGAACCAGGATTTCGGCATTTCTAGGCGGTCTACCGCTGTCCGTGCTTACCGGTTCTGCGTTGACATCTGCCATAAGAGCGGAGAGCCCGCGGCCCAATCCCCGAGGTTTGGGTTTTTTATCTGACATTACTCGCCCCTTTTATTCGGCCGCTACTTCTTGGTTGTTGGCAATCAATTCTCCGGCAAGCTGTCGGTACGCCTTGGCTCCCAGAGAGGTAGAATCGTAGCTCAACACAGGCATGGCATAGGATGGCGCCTCGCTGACACGAACATTGCGTGGGATTTTGGTTCGAAACACCAAATCTCCCAGGTTTTCCCGCGCATCTTGCTCAACCTGTTGAGACAGGTTGTTTCGACGATCATACATTGTCAACACAACGCCTTCGATCCGAAGTTTGGGATTTGCAGCCTGTCGAACTTCTCGAATAGTCAGCATCAGCTGTGACAGGCCCTCCAAGGCAAAAAACTCACTTTGAAGCGGAATCAGAACCGAATGCGCGGCAACCATAGCGTTGACGGTCAGAAGATTGAGAGATGGAGGGCAATCAATCAGAATATAGTCCCAATCATATTCTGCCATTGCCGGTTGTCGCAAAGCATCATGTAGCAGGTAGCTTCGCTTCTCATTTGAAATAAGCTCGATATCCGCAGAGCTCAAATCGACGGTTGCAGGAATAATACAAAGGTCATCTAGATCGGTCTGTCTGATCACATCGGACAAATCCGCTGATTCAACGAGAAGGTCATAGGTGGTGTGTTCGCGTGCATCCGCTTCCACACCCAAACCTGTCGATGCGTTGCCCTGAGGATCCAAATCAACAAGTAGGACGCGCATCCCCTCTTCTACCAAGGCTGCCGCGAGGTTTATTGCTGTGGTTGTCTTACCTACCCCACCCTTCTGGTTTGCAATGGCAATTATGCGGGGGTCTCCCAAACGGGACATGTCAGACACGCTCTACTCCCTTGATCTTGAGAATGACAGCCTCAGGCTCAGTTAGACTTGTAATCTCTTCGCATTCAAACCGCCATCGTTCGCGAGCGTTATCCACTTCTTTTTTCCAGCTTTCGCCTTTTGGAAAGACTGAAACGCCACCTTGTTGAAGATGTCGTTTTGAAAACGACAAAAGGGTATCTAAATCCGCAAGGGCACGCGCGGAAATCACATGTGCGTTCTCTGGATCAGCTGTCTCAATGCGTTCGGACTTCACCAAGACTGAGATTTCACATTCTCTAGCTACATTTCTCAAAAACGCACATTTTCGTTGGTCACTTTCAATCAAGGTGATCAAGGTTTTGGGCGAAAGTTCGGCAGCAAGAATGGCAACGATCAAACCTGGCAGCCCTCCTCCGCTTCCAAGATCCAGCCACGACGGTGGCGTCTCCACCGCATGGAAGACCTGGATACTGTCCAGGATATGCCGCTCCCACAGACATGTCAGACTGCCTTTAGAAACCAAATTTATCTTTGGATTCCACTTTTTCAGCGTTGCTGCAAAAATATCCAGCCGCTCCGATGTTTCACGTGAAACATTGAAATGGGCTCGAACAAGATCGACGCTCATGCTGATTTCGCCTCAAATCGCTCTCTTCGCTTAAGTGTCCCAAGAACCAAGGCCAGCGCCGCGGGCGTGATGCCATCAATTCGTGCAGCTTGCGCCAAATTTTCAGGCTTTACCCTATTAAGCTTCTGCCGAAGTTCCGTCGACAGGCCTTCAATTTGATAGTCAAAATCACCAGGAATTATATGTTGTTCGTCCTTTTTCAACAACGAAACCTCCCGGTTTTGACGCTCAATATAGTTAGCGTATAACGCCTCTCGCGTCACTTGTTGGCGAATATCGCCACTCACGCTGGACAATGATGGGATTAACGGCACCAAGTCCTCAAATGCGACATCAGGAAATGCCAAAACCTCTCGTCCACTCCGACGTTTTCCATCCTCGTTGGCTCGCACACCCACATCATTCAACTGTTTCGGAGTGAACGATGAGGAAGCCAACAGAGCGGTAGCAGATTTCAGCGCTTCAATTTTCTTTTCGAATTGTCGACTGCGCGCTTCGGTAACACAACCCAAATTCTGGCCTATCGGCGTCAGACGTTGATCAGCATTATCCGCCCGCAACGACAGCCTGAACTCCGCCCGTGACGTGAACATCCTGTAAGGCTCAGATACGCCATTCGTCACCAGATCGTCGATCATAACGCCGATGTAGCTATTGGATCGACTAAACTCTACCTGCTCTTTACCAAGGCTTTTACACGCCGCATTCAGCCCGGCAACGAGACCTTGCGCGGCTGCTTCTTCATAGCCAGTCGTACCATTGATTTGCCCTGCAAAGAAAAGCCCGCCAACACTCTTCAATTCCAGTGTCAATCGCAGAGATCTGGGATCGACAAAGTCGTACTCGATTGCGTAACCGGGCTGTGAGATCTTTGCGTTTTCAAGGCCAACGATAGAGCGGACATATTCAACCTGTACAGACTCAGGCAAACTGGTGGAAATTCCGTTCGGATATACCGTCGAAGTATTTAGCCCTTCCGGCTCCAGAAAAATTTGATGGGATGTCTTTTCTGCAAATCGCACGACCTTATCTTCGATCGAGGGACAGTATCTCGGTCCAATTCCCTCAATATGACCGCCGTACATAGCTGAGCGTTCGAGATTTTCCCTGATGATTTGGTGAGTTTTTTCGTTTGTATGGGTTATTCCACAAGAAATCTGGTCGACAGACACTTTCGAAGTGAGAAAGGAAAAGAAGGTCGGATCATCATCACCAGGTTGGGTTTCAAGTCTCTCCCAATCGATGCTTTTTCCATCCAACCTCGGCGGAGTCCCTGTTTTCAACCGTCCTAGCGGAAGTTCGAAATATTTGAGCCGCAGTGCCAAACGGATGGAAGGTTTATCTCCCATGCGACCGCCGGCATGCGAAACATCGCCGATATGAATTACGCCGTTCAGGAAGGTACCAGATGTAAGGACCACGGCTTTAGCAGTCACTTCACTTCCATCTGCAAGCTCCACACCGGTCACCTGATGAGCACTATGTCCGAGAAAATCTACAACTTCTCCCTGAATGATATCAAGGTTGGATTGTGATTCGGTAGCATTGAGAACCGCGGACCGATATATCGCTCGGTCTGCCTGCGCTCTTGGACCTTGAACTGCCGGTCCCTTGCGGCGATTCAGCAATCGAAACTGAATTCCGGCGAGATCAGCCACGCGTCCCATAACACCGTCCATCGCATCGATCTCTCGAACAAGATGTCCCTTTCCCAAACCTCCGATGGCTGGGTTACAAGACATCACTCCGATGCTATCTTTGGACAGCGTAATCAAAGCCGTCTTCGCGCCCATTCTAGCGGAAGCGTGTGCGGCCTCGGTTCCGGCATGACCACCGCCGACGACGATTACATCGTAGTTTGAATGTTTCACGTGAAACAGTCCTCATTTACCCAAGCAGAAACTCGAAAAAATCTCATCCAGTAGGTTTTCTACGCCTATCCGGCCGATAAGCCCTTCGATCGACCGAATAGCGGATCTCATTTCTTCGGCCGCAATATCATAAAATTCCGGGCCATCTTTCAGGACGTGGATTGCGCGATCCAAACTCTGAGAACAGCGGTTTAGTGCGTTCCGATGTCGCGCACGAGTAGAAATTCCAGCATGGACGGACCGATTCTTCAACGTCTCAAAGACATGTTGAACCAAATAATCAATCCCCTCCCCCGTTTTCCCAGAAATTGCCCCATCCGGTGACTGACGCATATCTGCTTTTGGAAAAAGTCGAATGTCCCCGTCTACAAAACGAACATCTAGTACTTCATGCTCATTCGCCAAAAACACTCTTAGATCAGCTTGTTCCGCCCGATCCCGGGCACGCTGAATACCGATACCTTCAACATGATCATCAGTATCACGAAGACCGGCGGTATCAAGCAGGGTCACCGGAAGACCATGGAGATCCATTCGGACTTCAATAACGTCACGGGTCGTACCAGCATATTCAGACGTGATCGCAGCATCGCGCCCGGCAAGAGCATTCAGAAGTGTTGATTTTCCAACGTTGGGCGCTCCGATGATAGCGACTTCAAACCCGGATCGAATGCGTTCGGAAACAGAAAATCCTTCAATTTCCCTATTTAAATCAAACATAACTCCAGAAAGAAGCTTGTTCACTTCTGGGGTAACATCGACCGGTACGTCCTCATCCGCAAAATCAATCGTTACTTCGATAAGAGACGCCGCGCGAATGAGATCGGATCTCCAGCGATCGGCTATCTTTCGCAAGCCCCCTGACAGGATAACTTGAGCTTGCTTTCGCTGCATTTCTGTTTCTGCATCGATGAGATCGGCAAGTCCTTCGACCTGAGTAAGATCCAACTTTGCATTGTCCATCGCGCGGCGTGTGAATTCGCCAGGCTCCGCAAGTCTAACGTTGCTCAGCTTCTCCAGCTCATCGAGCATTGCGGCGACAACGGCGTTGCTGCCATGAACTTGGAACTCGACGACATCTTCCCCGGTAAAACTTTCTGGCCCGCGAAACGACAATACAAGCGCTTCGTCCAGAATCTCACCAGTATCACTTTTCAAAATTGAAAATGTCATACCACGATCAGGAAGTGTTTTACCTGACAGCGTTGACCCAACCTCAAGCGCGCTAGGGCCAGACACACGTATTACAGCAACACCGGCCTTACCCTGGGCACTGGCCAATGCAAAGATTGTATCCATGATTTGGCCTCTTGATCGCCCTGCCTGATCTAGGTGTTCATTGAGTCGAAGAATTCCGTATTTGTCTTTGTTTGCTTGAGCTTAGAGAGCAGGAACTCGATGGCGTCCGTTGTCCCCATCGGGTTCAGAATACGCCGCAGAACAAAGGTTTTTGCCAGATCCACCTTGTCGACCAGGAGCTCTTCCTTCCGGGTTCCAGACTTGAGGATGTCGATTGCGGGGAACACCCGTTTGTCGGCAATCTTGCGGTCCAGAACGATCTCGGAGTTGCCCGTACCTTTGAATTCTTCAAAGATAACTTCATCCATCCGACTGCCGGTGTCGATCAGAGCAGTCGCGATAATCGTCAGAGATCCGCCCTCTTCGATGTTCCGTGCCGCCCCAAAGAACCGTTTTGGACGTTGCAGCGCATTTGCATCAACACCACCTGTCAGCACTTTGCCGGAAGATGGCACAACAGTGTTGAAGGCTCGGCCAAGTCTTGTGATGGAGTCCAGAAGAATAACAACATCTCGTTTGTGTTCGACGAGCCGTTTCGCTTTTTCGATCACCATTTCAGAGACGGCCACGTGACGCGCAGCGGGTTCGTCGAAGGTAGAGGAGACAACCTCACCTTTGACCGAACGTTGCATGTCTGTCACCTCTTCGGGACGTTCGTCGATCAGCAAAACGATCAGATAGCATTCCGGGTGATTTTGCTCGATCGAATGCGCAATATTCTGCAACAGAACCGTTTTACCGGTCCGTGGTGGCGCAACGATCAGGGACCGCTGGCCCTTGCCTATCGGCGCAACCAGATCAATCACTCGCGAAGACCGATCCTTGGCAGAGTGATCTTCGATTTCCATGGTCATCCGCTCGTCAGGATAAAGCGGCGTCAGGTTATCAAACGCAATTTTGTGGCGTGCCTTTTCAGGCTCTTCAAAGTTGATTTTGGTGACCGTTGTCAGCGCAAAATAGCGTTCGTTTTCAAGCGGCGCCTTGATCTGACCCTCGACCGTATCGCCAGTGCGCAGCGACAACTGTCGGATCATGTCAGGAGAAACGTAGATATCATCCGGACCAGGCAGATAGTTGGCCTCTGGCGACCGCAGAAAGCCGAAACCGTCTTGAAGCACTTCCAAAACGCCATCGCCGGCGATTTCCCATCCCTCATCGGCGCGTTCGCGCAGGATCTGGAACATCATCTCGCCCTTGCGCATGGTCGAGGCATTCTCGATCTCCAGCTCCTCAGCCATGGCGAGGAGGTCCTTGGGGCTTTTGGCCTTGAGATCAGAAAGATTCAGAGATTGCTCGGTCATTCACAAACGGCCCTTGTTCCCTCTGCCAGCAGAGGACATCACGATAAAGATACGGAAATGGCGGGAATCCCGGACGGGTCCGCTGGGCCGTTAGTACTGGGTCTGCTGGTCTGTGTCAAATGACACGTCAGAACTTGAAAACGACCGATACAACGATGATGACCATCAGAAGGGTCGGGACCTCGTTCATCAACCGATATTGCCGCCCAGTGAGCTTGTTTTCACCCGTAGCGAAGGCTGCTTGACGTCGTATCAGCCAGTGGTGAAACCAGGTCATCGCAAGCACGGATGCGCCTTTGGTCCAGGGCCAGACGTAGGACCAATCAACGATCCCTGGTGTGAAGACCATGAACAGCCCTGCAGCCCATGCCACAATGCTGGCTGGTCGCATGATCAGTTTCAACAGCTTCTGTTCCATCGTCACGAAGATCGGCTGGATCTGTTCATATTTCTGAGCTTGCTCGACGTGATACACAAAAAGCCGTGGAAGATAGAACAGCCCTGCCATCCAGCTCAGCACTGCCATGATGTGAAGAGATTTCGCATAGGGGTAGAGGGTGAACATCAGATCTGTCAGGTCCATGATCGGGTTCCTTGTTCCGAACAGGACCCATGGGCCCCCCTTAAATATTAATTAGTTTTATAAGGATGATGTTTTTGTAGTGCACCCTGTTTTCGGTGGATTATCGAGTCATTCGCACTGCTACTCACAACGTGGACAGATTTTGCGCCACATTCCTGACACAGACCTGAATAAATGGTTAACACCCTGAAAAATATGGGTGTTAACCATATGTTTACCTTTCCACTCTTGTGGATAAGACCGGGACAAACCGGGATGAGCCGAGTTATCCACGCTCTGAAAGTTATCCCAATCCCCCATGGAGGAATCATGGAGAATTTTCATCAAAACCGGGGTTTAGTCCAAGCCTTGCGCTGAGCGGTGAAATGCATACAAAACGTCCCAGAACCATCAGACGCTTTCCCATAGGGTTTTCCACATGAGTACCCACATCGTTCTGGCCTCCGGATCTGCCATCCGTGCACAGTTGCTCCGTCAGGCAAATGTTAACGTAGAGGTAGAACGTGCCCGCGTCGATGAAGGCGCAATTAAGGCAGCATTGTTGTCGGAAGGCGCGTCACCGCGAGACATCGCTGATGCCTTGGCTGAGGCAAAGGCGCGCAAGGTTTCCGGGCGCCACCCAAACCGGCTTGTACTGGGATGCGATCAGGTGCTGGATTTCGAAGGCCGCCTGTTGTCGAAACCTGTGACACCGGAAACTGCGCTGGAACAGTTGAAGGACATGCGGGGGAAGCGCCACACGCTATTGTCCGCGGCAGTCATCTACCGGGATGGTATGCCGCTCTGGCGGCACGTCGGGCAGGTTCGGATGGCGATGCGGCAAAGTAGCGACAGCTACCTAGAGGATTATGTGGCACGCAATTGGGACAGCATTCGACATGCCGTCGGAGCCTATAAATTGGAAGAAGAGGGTGTCCGGCTGTTTACAACCATTGACGGCAGCTACTTTAATGTTTTGGGATTACCGATGTTGGAAATCATAAGTTACCTAGGTCTGCAGGGGATAATCGAACAATGACAGAGCAGAAAATCCCGCTCGCAGGTGTGATAGGCTGCCCGATTGCGCAGTCGCGCTCTCCTTTGGTGCACCGACACTGGCTCGATACACATGCGATAAAAGGGCACTATGTGCCGATGCATGTGGAAGCGGACGACCTTGAACAGATCATTCGAATGCTGCCAAAAATGGGGTTTGTGGGGGCGAATGTCACTGCTCCCCACAAGGAAGCAATCATGACGATTGCTGACAAGGTGACCGATCGCGCGAAACTTATGGGTGCGGCGAATACATTGATCTTCCGTGAAGACGGGACAGTGGTCGCTGACAATACGGATGGTTACGGATTCATCACCAACCTGCATCAGGGCGCGCCGGATTGGGACCCAAAATCCGGGCCAGCGACAGTATTTGGCGCAGGGGGGGCAAGCCGCGCCGTGGTCGCGTCGCTGATAGAAGCGGGCGTACCGGAAATCCGTCTTACAAATAGAACCCGCGCCCGCGCGGAGACCTTTGCCAGCATGTTCGGCAACAAGGTCAGGGTCGTCGATTGGGCACAAGCAGGCAATATCATCGAGGATGCAGCACTGGTTGTGAACACCACGTCTCTCGGAATGGTTGGCCAGCGCCGCTTGCGGGTACCGCTGGACGGGTTGCAATCCTCAACGGTTGTTGCCGATCTGGTCTATGCGCCGCTAAAGACCGAGCTTTTGCTAGCAGGCGAACAGGCGGGTTGTACGACCGTTGATGGGCTTGGAATGCTATTGCATCAGGCTGTGCCAGGGTTTGAACGTTGGTTCGGGCATCGGCCAGAAGTTGATGAGGCCTTGCGGGAAGCAGCGCTTAAATGAGGTTCTCGCTCGGCCTGACCGGTTCCATCGGTATGGGCAAATCCACTACCGCAAAAATCTTTGCAGAATTGGGTTGCAAGATCTGGGACGCGGATGCTGCCGTTCATCGGCTCTACAGTTTGGGTGGTGCGGCCGTCGGTCCGATAGGTGATGCCTTTCCAACTGCAATCAAAAACGGAGCGGTTGACAGAGGTATACTCAAAGATTTGATTTTGAATGATAAATCTGTACTGGATCAGATCGAATCCATTGTCCATCCGCTGGTTCAGGCCGACCGGCAGGCCTTTCGGTCGAGCATAAAAACAGGTATCCTGGTCTTCGACATTCCCCTGCTGTTTGAGACAGGCAGTGACACGGAAATGGACGCGGTTGCATGTGTCTATGTAGATCCGAAAACGCAACAAGGTCGCGTCTTGGCCCGTGGCACGATGAGCGCCAGCCAGTTTGATCAGATCCTCTCGAAGCAGCTTCCGATCGACGAAAAACTGAGAAAGAGCGACTACAAGATCGAAACCGATAGCCTGCCACATGCACGGGATCAGGTTTCAGCTGTCTTGGACGACATCAGACGGAGGATGGGTCATGCGTGAAATCGTACTCGATACGGAAACCACAGGTTTTGATCCGTTTTCAGGCGACAGAATTGTCGAGATCGGCGCGGTGGAGCTGTTCAACCACATGCCGACCGGCAAGACGTTTCACGAATATATAAATCCGGAACGCTCCATGCCGGCCGAGGCCTTTGGCGTTCACGGGATTGGGCCTGACCTGCTGGAGCCGCCACAACAACCGTCTCCGGGGGCTGTGACGCTGCGGGATAAACCGGTTTTCGCCAAAATCGGCCAGAAGTTTCTGGATTTCGTCGGCGATGCAAAACTTGTGATCCACAACGCCAGTTTTGACATGAAGTTCTTGAACGCGGAACTCGGCTGGCTGAACCTGCGTCAACTGCCGATGGATCAGGCCATCGACACCCTGGCGATTGCGCGCAAACGGTTCCCCGGTTCTCCTGCCTCGCTGGATGCGCTTTGCCGCCGGTTCAGCATCGACAATACCAACCGAACCCTGCACGGCGCATTGCTCGACTCGGAAATTCTCGCGGATGTGTATCTTGAGCTGATCGGCGGACGGCAACCGGATTTCGGATTGTCGACCCAATCATCCAACGGCCCGCGCGAGGTTGACAGTGATTGGCGTCCGCAGCCGAGACCTGTGCAATTGCCGACGAAATTGACCGCAGAGGAAAAAGCAGCGCATGACGCCTTTGTCGCCAAACTCGGCGAAGACGCGCTTTGGAACGCTGGTCAGAACTGAAAAAGCGCCGCTCCCAGAGGGGGCGACGCTCCTGAACACTGATGCGATGTGTCGCTTTAGTTCACTGTTTCGTCAGCGGGGGTCTGACGCCGCGCAAGCTCGTTGCGGTAGATGCCGACAAAGTCGATGTTGTCCAGGTTCAGCGGCGGGAAACCACCGTCACGGCTGATGTCGGACACGATCCGGCGCAGGAATGGGAACAGCATCCGCGGGCATTCGATCAACAAGAACGGGTGCAACTGATCCTCTGGCACGCCTGAGATGTTGAAAATACCAACGTATTCCAGTTCCAGCACGAACAGCGTCTCGCCACCGGCCTTGTTCTTTGACTCGATTGTCAGCTTGGTGATGACTTCGTACTGATTTTCGGTGCTGCGCTTTTTGGCATCCAGCGCAACTTGAACGTTGACGTCTGGCTGGACTTCGCCACCGACGCCTTTTTGGGCCATCACGTTCTCAAACGACAGGTCGCGGATGAACTGCCCGAGAATATTCATCTGCACCGGCGGCTGACCTGTACCCTCTGCGGTTGCGCCATTTTCGGCCATGGAACTCTCCTGAATTTTGCGTGTCGCAGCGTGCTTACCAGCTTGGGCGAGCTTCCTCAAAGTCTTATTTTTGGTCCTCCACCCAGCCGGATGGACCTTTGTGACGGGGGCGCGGGGTGACATCTTCGAATTCACCATCGATGACCCCGTTGCCCGGCTGCGGTCCCGTGTGTGTTGGTCGGTTTGCCGGTCCGGTCCCCATCTGAAAAGATGCCACCGTTACCTTGCTGCGCAGATAGGCAAAGGCCCGACTGCGAAACCCGGGGACGAGCAACACAAACCCCATGGCGTCGGTAAAAAATCCGGGTGTGAGAAGCAGCGCGCCTGCCAGCAAAATCATCGCGCCGTGGGCAAGAGGCTCCGTTGGATCCGACAATTGTTCAAACGAGCCGCGCAACTGCCCAAGGGCCAGACGGCCCTGAGTCTTGACCAGCCAGGTGCCCAAAATTGCCGTCAATATGACAATCCCGAGGGTCGGCCAGAGACCGATCACGCTGCCGACCTGAATGAACAGGCCGATTTCAATGATAGGTACCAGCAGAAAAGCCAGAAAAAGTGGCATGATAGGCGTCCTCTCCATAGGGCAGAACGGTGGACTTGGTCCCGCCTGTCACCTACATAAGAGCAGAACACGTTGGTTTCAAACCAACAGGTCCTGGTGGACAAGAGGTATGAATGGAGTCGCCCTTGATAGAGCTTTTGGTCCTGGCCGGCATCGCGGTTTTTCTGATCCTGCGCCTGAAGAGCGTTCTGGGTACACGTGAGGGCTTTGAAAAGCCGCCACTGTCCGGGTCCGAAGTCCGCGCGCCCCAGCGCAAATTCGAAGTAATCGACGGGAGCCCCGATGATGATATCGTGGCCTTTGTCGATGAGGGAAGCCCGCAAGCCCAAGCGTTTGCAGCAATGAAGCGCGCGGAACCGTCGTTTCACGTGGCGGAGTTCGTGCAGGGTGCCCGCGGTGCCTACGAGATGATCCTGATGGGGTTTGAAACCGGAGAGCTCGACGGTATTCAGCCGTTTATCTCTGACGAGATTTTTCAAAGCTTTGTCGATGCGGTTTCCAATCGCGAGGATCAGGGCCTGACCATCGAAGCGGAATTCATTGGCGTGCGTGAAACCTCAATCGCCGACGCCACTTTTGACGAGGCGACCGGGACGGCTGATATCACCGTACGGTTCGTTGGCGAGTTGACCTCCGCCGTTCGCAACCGCAGCGGCGAAATCGTCGAAGGTGATCCAAAGGCCGTGAAACGCCAGAAAGATACTTGGACCTTCTCTCGGCACATGGGTGGCGACGATCCGAACTGGCAGCTGGTGGCAACGGACGCATGACAGAGGCGCTTCGGCGGGGACTTGGCGCGGCTTTTCTGGCCGCGGCCCTTTGTTCCGGTGTCGGAGCGCAAACTGCGGACTCGGTTTCTCATCGTATTCTTGAATTCGGAGATCTTTCCGATTGGGACCTCGACAATCATGTCGAGGCGCTTCGTGTTTTTCGGAACACCTGCATGGATATGGATGCGGCGGACTGGCAATCCCTCTGTGCGATGGCTCAGAGTGCAGATGACAGCGGCGCCCGCAGTTTCTTCGAGCTGTTTTTCCGCCCTGTCATGATCGAGGATGGTCATGAGGGGCTGTTCACTGGCTACTTCGAGCCCGAATTGCAGGGATCTCTGGTCCCAACCAGTCGCTATCGTTATCCGGTCTATAGAATGCCACCTGAGGCCCGACAAAATTCGCCCTGGCTCACCCGACGGGATCTTCTCACCAGCGGCGTGATGGAGGGGCGGGGACTGGAGATCGCCTGGGTCGATGACCCGGTAGAGCTTTTTTTCCTGCAGATCCAAGGCTCTGGTCGGATCAAGCTTACCAACGGGTCAACCATAAGGCTCGGGTATGGCGGTGCGAATGGGCACCCTTATCGGTCGATCGGCCAGGAATTGGCGCGGCGTGGAATTTATAACCTGCACCAGGTGAGCGCACGGGTCATCAGCAACTGGGTGCGCAGAAATCCAAAGATCGGCAACGAGCTTTTGATGCACAATCCGTCTTATGTCTTTTTCCGGGAAGTGAACCGTGTTGCACCAAACAAAGGGCCGCTTGGTGCCATGAACCGGTCGATCACGCCGTTGCGCTCGGTCGCGGTAGATCCGGCCTATACCCCGCTTGGGGCGCCTGTCTGGCTGGAAAAGAATGGTGAAACCAAGATGCGTCGCCTGATGATCGCGCAAGACACCGGATCGGCGATCAAAGGGGCGCAACGGGCCGATATATTCTTCGGAGCAGGGGATGAGGCCGGACGCCAGGCCGGTCAACTCAAGGATCCTGGCCGGATGTTTGTGTTGATGCCGATCCAACGGGCCTATGCATTGTTGCCGGATGATATCTGATGAGCCGCCGCAAGCTGACATCAGACGAGATCGACCTTTGGAAAAAGGTCGTGGCTCATACCGAAAAGTTGCAGACGAGCCGAGCAGAAAAGGCGGGGAGCCATGCCGAACCGCCACTTCCGTCACCCAAACCAAAGCCTCATCGGACATCTGTCCCGCTGTCGGAGTTTAAGGTCGGCAGCAAGACCTGTGCGCCCGCACCACGCCACGATCTGAAGCCAAGTCTGGGACGAAAACTGGCCGCAAATCCGTTGCGGATGGATGAAAAAGCCTTTCGCCGGATGAAACGGGGCAAGCTGAAGCCGGAAGGAAAACTTGACCTGCACGGGATGCGGATGGATGCCGCACATGGCGCATTGGTCCGGTTCATTCTAAATGCCCAAGCCTCTGAAAAACGGTTGGTTCTGGTGATTACCGGAAAGGGTAAAGATCGCGATGAACCGGGACCGATGCCCGTGCCGCGCGGGGTTCTGCGGCATCAGGTACCACAATGGTTATCCCTGCCGCCGCTGGCGCAGGCCGTGCTGCAAATCACTGCGGCGCATATCAGCCATGGCGGGGACGGCGCCTATTATGTTTATTTGCGTCGCAACCGGTGAGTGGTCCGCCTGATGGGTCTCCTGTCCCACCCCGGTAGACGGGCGGGACAGGACCAGTTGTTCAAAGCACGTAGCGGCTGAGATCTGTCGATTTTGTCAGCTCTCTGAGGTTCTTGTTCACAAAGGCGGCGTCGACGACGATTTCGGTTCCGGGACAGTCCGGTGCTGTGAAAGACAATTCCTCGAACACCCGCTCCATGACGGTATAAAGACGACGGGCACCGATGTTCTCGACGCTGTGATTCACTTCGGCAGCAATCTGAGCGAGCCCGTGGATCCCATCGGTCGTGAACGTCACCTTGACCTTCTCAGTGCCCAACAGCGCCTCATACTGGCGGGTCAGGGCATTGTCGGTTTCGGTCAGGATGCGAACGAAGTCCTCTTCATTCAAGGCCCGCAGATTGACGCGGATTGGCAGTCGCCCTTGTAGTTCCGGCAACAGATCAGAGGGTTTCGCGATGTGAAAAGCGCCGGATGCGATAAACAGGATATGATCCGTTTTCACCGGCCCGTGTTTGGTGCTGACTGTCGTGCCTTCTATCAGAGGCAAGAGATCGCGTTGCACACCCTCGCGGCTGACATCACCGCCACGAACATCGGAGCGGACACAAACCTTGTCTATCTCGTCCAGGAAAACGATGCCGTTTTGCTCCACCGCTTCAAGCGCGGCTTTGTTGACGGTTTCATCGTCTAGCAGCTTGTCCGCTTCTTCGCTGACGAGAACGTCATAGCTTTCGGCAACTGTCAGTTTTTTCTTGGTGGTCCGGTTGCCCATGGCCTTTCCGAACAGATCACCGAGGTTCATCATTCCCATATTACCACCGGGCTGGCCGGGAATTTCGAACATGCCGCCCATCGGATTGGAAGAATCTGTCAGCTCAAGTTCGATCACGGTGTCGTCCAGCTCGCCGGATTTGAGCTTCTTGCGAAACATCTCCAGGGTGCTCTCGCGGGCGTCAGCCCCGGCGATGGCTTCCAGGACTCTGGCTTCTGCGGCTTTGAGCGCCCTTGCTTTGACCTCATCGCGCATGCGGTCGCGGGTCTGCACAATTGCCGTATCAACCAGATCACGAATGATCTGATCCACATCACGGCCCACATATCCAACTTCGGTGAACTTGGTGGCTTCGACCTTGATAAAGGGCGCGTTGGCGAGCTTTGCCAGGCGGCGGGAAATCTCGGTCTTGCCGACGCCGGTGGGGCCGATCATCAGAATGTTCTTTGGATGGACCTCATCGCGAAGATCATCGGGCAGTTGTTTGCGACGCCAGCGATTGCGCAGGGCGACCGCGACGGCACGTTTTGCGTCCTTCTGGCCAATAATGAATCTGTCGAGTTCGGAGACGATTTCCCGGGGGGTCAGATCAGTCATGTCTATCCCTTGTTCAGTGTGAGGGCGGAAGGCGGTGAAGCGGCAGCACGCCAGAGAGCAGTGAGAGCAGCGCCGCGCGGATTCTCGCCCAGAAAGCGCCCAGGAAAACCAGCGCAACACCAAGTGCCAGGATGCTGAAGCCGGTGCCTTCGCTGTCAAAAACAGTTGTGCTGAGCGCGACAATATACCCGATTGCGGTTATGAGAAATGACCGGCGATCAATGACGATGGCGACAAGCGCAAAAAGCCCAAGAACCACCGCAAGTATGAACCCCTGATCGTTGTCGAGCAGCGTCAGCGCCGTCGTGTTCACCAATGCGGGTGCTGCAACCACATGCAACCAAAACCCCTGTGCGGATCTGCGTGTGACGCGATGCGGATCGCTGAGATCAAAGATCATCGCAACGCCGAACACCAGCATCCCCACAAGCAGCGTGATCCAGGCAAACGGGCCATTGGCGCTCAGTAGAAACAGGTCGCCGATTTCCGTTGGTGCGCCGGATTGATCTGCTGCGAGTATCAAGGCAACGGCAAAAAGCCCCAGCGCAATCAGTGCCATCGCAAAAGGCACGCGAAACCGCCACCAGTAGATCAACAGGGCCAAAGTTGAGAGACTGAGTGCGAGCGGCAGCGACGAATAGTCTTCCTGTGCGATCATGAAGGGCTGCGCAAATTGCGCCACCAGCCCCATCGCCGCATTCGCGCCAAACAGCACAGACAGAGCTATCGCCGGGGCGATCATGCGGCGACGGCGAATGAAATATTCGGACAATCCCCAGAGGATTGCCGCACCGATGAGGGCTGCGGTCGTCATCTGGGTCTTGTAGTTCACGATTTCCGTCAGCATCGAGGCCGTCACCACCGCGATCCAACCCATGGTCAATATGCCAAGGCCAACGACGATAAATATCTCGTTGAACCCTTTGAACAGTTCAAAGGGCTCGTCTCCGGGCGCGAGATGTTCACGCGCGCCCCGTCTGCTGTCGGCCAAGGCTGTCAGGGACGCAGCTTGCGCTTCGGACACAAGCCCGGACCCGACTGCCGCACGGAGATCGTCTTTCGAGATCACTTGGAGATGCTTTCTACCGTCAGGTTGCCATTGGTATAGACGCAGATATCGGCCGCGATCGCCATTGCGGCGCGGGCGATCTGTTCTGCATTGCGGTCACTGTCGATCATGCCACGGGCCGCAGCGAGGGCAAAGTTGCCGCCCGAACCGATGGCGGCCACATCATGTTCCGGTTCCAACACGTCGCCGGCGCCGGTGATAACATAGAGATCCTTGCCGTCTGTCACGATCAGCATTGCCTCGAGTTTTTGCAAATACTTGTCCGTGCGCCAGTCTTTCGCCAGCTCCACACTGGCGCGCTGCAGCTGACCGGGCGTCGCCTCAAGCTTTGCTTCGAGCCGCTCCAACAGCGTGAACGCATCAGCGGTGGAACCGGCAAAACCCGCCACCACGTCGTAGCCGCCCGGCGAAAGCCGTCGCACCTTGCGCGCGCTGCCTTTTATCACGGTCTGACCAAGCGAAACCTGACCATCCCCCGCGATAACAACTTCATCGCCCTTACGTACGCCGATGATGGTTGTCCCATGCCAGCCAGGAAATTGTTCCTCTGCCATAAATGCCTCCGTTTCGTTGCTGCCTATATGGAAGCAACCACAGGTTGGCACAAGGGTTCCGGCGCCGACATGGTCCGGGCACTATGGTCAATTAAGCAAAGGAGCGGGTGCAAAGGTTTGAGAATTCGTTTCCAAACTGCACAAATGCTATGCGTGGCGCGCAATTCAGGGCTGATAAATGGGCAATTGTGAGACTCAGTTTGCGGCCTTAGATGAGCATCAACAACCGACATGGTGTCGGCTGGCTCTATCAAGGAACACGATCATGGCAAACGCAAGCACCGCTATTGCACCGGCCGGCTCCGTCGCAGTTCTGCGCGCAGTCGATTTCTTCTTCAACCTGCGCTCGACTCTGGTGGACTGGAACGAAGCGCGCAAAACGCGCAAAGCTCTCTCTGCTCTCACCGCGGCACAGCTCGAAGACATCGGTCTGACCCGCGCTGAAATCGAGGCGCTGTAGGTCTCAATGACATATCCAGCAAAGTAAGAGCCGTCCTGACGCAGGGCGGCTTTTCTTTTGTCCCGATCTGACCCCAGCCCGGTCGCGAACGACATGTGAGCCATGGAAAAAGCGCCCCGCAGTGGAGGCGCTTTCCAGTTATCAGGTCAAATTTCGGCGTCTTAGATGGAGTCGTCGATCCAGCTTTTCAGTGCCGCTTTTGGAGCGGCGCCTGCCCGGTTCGAGACCACTTGACCGTCCTTAAAGACAAAGAGCGCCGGAATACCGCGCACACCCATGGCGGCCGCGGAGTTCGGGTTACTGTCAACGTCGACTTTCGCCACTTTGATCTTGCCGCCGTATTCTGCTGCCAGCTCCTCAAGAGCGGGGCCGATCTGTTTACAGGGGCCGCACCATTCGGCCCAGAAATCCACCACTACGGGGACATCGGAATTCTTGACTTCAGCGTCGAAAGTCGCGTCTGTGACGGCTACGGTGGACATTGGAATGTCTCCTGAGTGTTTGGCAGTTGGACACGGAACGTAAGTAGGTGTGAAGGAGACGTCAAGGTTCCAGAAGCTGGAACCCGGCACGTTCACGCGCCTGTGTGATCAGGGTTTCGGGCAGCACCATCAAATCGGCCGTGCGTGTCCATAAAATAGCCAGCTCGATACGGCGATCCGGATAGAGGGCGCGCAGGGCCACGGCATAGGCCCCCATTTGCCGCAACAGTCCCTCCGGGCAATGCTCGGGCTTGGTCGGAACAATGGCGTTGGTTTTGAAATCCACCGCCAACACATGATCTTGTGATACAACCAGCCGATCAATCACCCCATGCAGGCGCTGGGACCCAAACGGGGCACTGACGGCGACCTCTGCCAAAGTATCTGGCGCAAAAACCTGTGCGCAGGATGGGGTTTTCAAGACTCGCCGGGCTTCGTTCAGAAGCTCAGGCCAGTCTGGATGGTGCACGAGGGCTTCAGCGACGGTGTCCCAATCCGATTCCGGCAGTGCAGGCAGGTGTTCCAATAGGGCATGAAGCGCCGTGCCGCGCGCTTTGGCTGCGGTTTCGTCCAGACCACCATCACCAGGCAAGGCCTTGGCGCCACCCAGATCCTCCGACGGTCGCAGCGTGGCAGGCGTTGGGACGAACGCGGGGGCAGGGCGCTGAAACATGGTGGGCAGAGTGATCGGGTCCGCCTCGGTCACATCCGAAGGGACGAAGGGCAGGCCTGTCCAGTCGCCATGTGCAAGCCGGAGCCCTTCGCCGCCTGGCGCATTCACGGGCACGGCGGCCATTTTGCGCATGGCCGCCTCTACCCGTTGATACCAACTGTCACCCGCCTTATCGAGATCCCCCGCGCCGGCCACGATCAGCCATTTTTCCGCTCGCGTTAGCGCAACATAGAGCAATCTCAGCCGTTCGTTGGCTTGTTTTTCTTGCAGCCTGTCCTTGGCAGTGACCATTGCCGGGGGCATCTGTTCGCCGGCGACACGCCAAACGGGGGTACCATTGACCTCCATCACTTCGGGGGCCGGGGAGGGGCGCCGTTTGGTGGTGTCTGGCAAGATGACAATCGGCGCTTCCAACCCTTTGGAGCCATGTACCGACATCACGCGGATCATCGCGCTTGCCGCGCCCATTTGACGTTTGATTTCCAGATCATCGGTCTGCATCCAGACCAGAAAGCCGGTGAGGCTGGGCACCTCTGTCCGCTCATAGGCCAGAGCTTGCGACAGCAGCGCGTTGATGCCGTCCTCGGCTTCGGTCCCAAGGCGACCAAGCAATTTCGCTCGCCCTTGATGCCGGGTCAGGATCCGTTCGATCAGATCATAAGGGCGCAGAAAATCGGCCTGGCTGCGCAGATCGTTTAAAATGGCCATGGTCTCGGGGAACTCTGTGTCCCGTTTGCGCAGCGCCGACCAAAGATGCTTTTCTTCACGCCGATGCGCGAGGTCAAACAGCATTTGCTCGCTCCAGCCGAACACGGGGGACTTTAGCGCCTCGGCCAGAGAAAGAGAATCTTCGGGCAAGGCAAGAAACCGCAGCAGCGCGGCAATATCCTTTACCGCCAGCTCTGCCCCGACCTTCAGGCGGTCGGCCCCGGCAATCGGCAGACCGACGGCTTTGCAGGCGCGGATGATCTCGGAAAAGAGGTCGGACCGGCGCTGCACCAAGATTAAAAAATCACCAGCATGGACCGGTCGGCATTGAAAACTGCCCCGCTCTGGTCCGTCTTCGGGAATAGTGACGCCGGTCTCGATCATTTGCTTGATCTCGCCGGCGATACGCTCCGCAAGTATGACCGCGTGGTGCCGGGGACTGGGACGGTCAACTGGGTCGGTCCAGTCGCGCTCGTCCTCGTCCTCGGTCTTTTCGACAACTGGCCACAGGTCCACCCGACCGGGCAGATCGGATTTGAAGGCCTGGTGCTTTGCCTCCTGGGCAAAACCGGCGCGATCTTCACCATCGAAAACCACATCGACCAGCCCCAGGATTGCAGCAGAAGAGCGGAATGAAAACGCAAGATTGGCCGTTTGCAGCCCGTCACCGGTTTCCTGCAGGCGCTGTTGGAACTCGGCCTGCATTTCATCAAATGCGTCGGGGTCAGCGCCCTGAAAGGAATAGATTGACTGTTTCTTGTCGCCGACGACAAAAATGGTACGCTCTATTTCCTGGCGTGCGCCCAAACCGGAGGTAAACTCCTGTGCCAGCTTTTCGACCACGTCCCATTGCACCGGGCTGGTATCTTGCGCCTCATCGACCAGAATATGGTCGATGCCGCCATCCAGCCGATAGAGCACCCAATTGGCAACATCGGGATCGTTCAGCAGGTTGCGCGCCTTGACGATCAGATCATCAAAATCGAGCCAGCCCCGGGCCTGCTTTCGCCGTTCATACTCCGGCAGGAAGACGCGGGCGAAATCATGCAGTGCGCGGGATTTTCCGATCGCCTCCAGCGCCAGCCAGCGCGGCCGGGCGAGTTCTACCCGTGCCATAAACGGCTCCAGCTGGTCCATCAGCTCAGGATGGTCGGCTTGCAGCTTTTTCGTTGGGAAGCGACCGATCTTGGCTTGACCGGCCTTCTCGCCTGTTGCGTAAAGAAACACGCGTTCCAGCTGCGCCAGATTCTCAATTGAAATCTCGCCAAGGAGAGCGAGCCGTTCGGCGTCCTTGTTGTCCTGTTTGCCGCCAGTTTGCAGCATTGCGATGGTGCGGTTCAGGATATCGCGTTCATTGCCGAGGAAAACATCAGCTTTCAGGGCGTCCAGATCGTACCCCTCGGGCAGATCGAACACCGCAGCCAGACCGTCGTGATCAAGGTCGGGATTGAAATCTGCCTGTCGGCGGCAAATATCAGCGGTGAGGTCGTCAAAATCCAGACCGCCGATGTAGTAGGATGCGGCCTCTACCACAGAGGCCTGCGCGCTTTGGGCCATATGGTCCACGACTTCGGCGCGCAGCATTGTTGCGGCGCGATCTTCCATTTCAGAGAATTGCGGGCTGACACCGGCCTCAAGCGGGAAACGTCGCAGCAGCGAGGCGCAGAAGGAGTGGATGGTCTGGATTTTCAGACCTCCGGGCGTTTCGATCGCGCGGGCAAAAAGCGTGCGGGCCTGTGACAAGCCATCTGTGGTGGCGGTCTTCTCTTCGCCCAGATCAACCAAAGCGGCGCTGAGCGATTGATCCGACAACATTGCCCATTCGCCGAGCCGCTGGAACAACCGGTTTTGCATCTCGCTTGCTGCGGCTTTTGTGTAGGTCAGGCAAAGAATATGCTGTGGTTCGACCCCACGCAGCAACAAGCGGGCCACACGGTCCGTCAGGACCTTGGTTTTGCCAGAGCCGGCATTTGCGGCAAGCCAGGTCGAAGCGTCGGGTCGGGCAGCGCGAAACTGCGCTTCGGAGGCGGCATTGCGGTTCATGTCAGGTCCTCTGGCCGAGGCTCGGCACTGCGGTCCCATTCACCAAAGCGCGCCAGATGGTCGTAGTCGCCTGCAATGTCATCACGGTGGACCATGCGTCGGCTGCTGTAGCCCTGTTCGTAGTCAAAGTAGGCCTCAATCAAGGCATGCAACTCTGCCCAGACCTTTGTTGGCGGCTCATCATGCAAGGGTGCGGCGACTTCTTTCATCGGGGGCTTCAGACCAATATAGAGCGCGCGTTCCACCTGCGCGGCACCATAAACCGCAAAAGCGCCGTGTTCCGCCATCGCGGCTTCAATCAGCAGCTGCTTTTCAAAGGCTTTCTGCTGGTTTTCTGACGGGGGATCTCCGGTCTTGTAATCGTAAATGTAAAGCCCGCCGCGTTCATCCACGTCAATCCGATCCGCCTTGGCACTGATCTCGAAATCGAGGGGAGACAGACGAACCGAGCCGGAGGTTTCGAACCCGGAGGGCCGCGCCCGTGTCAGCCGAATGCGTTCACCGGAGACAAAATCCTCCGCCACCTTGCGTAGCCGTGTCAGCCAAAGCAGCCGGGCAACGGGCCAGGGCACCTCTTGTTCGAGTATGGTTTTTGCATGGTCCAGAAAGCTCTGCGCCGAAAGCGTTTCCGGATCCTGTTGAGCAGCCTTGATAAAATCTTCGAGCACTTTGTGGATAACCGTGCCGCGCAACAATGCATCCGGTTCCTGAAGCAACGCATCCAGCCGGCGCAAGCGGAGGATATGTTTGGCGTAGATTGCATAAGGGTCCCGGATCAGGCGTGGAATTTCGGTCACCGTCAACCGGCGAGGGCGTGCGATCAACGGTGGCCTGGGTGAGGGGCGGGGGCTTGCGGGCGAGGGCACTGGCGTGTCCAGCACACTTGCCCAGTTTAGCCAGACCTCTCCCCTTCGCCGCATTTCAGCCAGTGCCGTGACTCCGCCTTGATCGGGCAGGCCACCGAGGAGGTTCACTGTCCGGTTCAGCCAGCGAGACGGCACGGTATCTGCCTCGTCAGATCGCTTGGCGCGGGTGAGCCACACCTCTGGCGCAGCCACCGCTTGTTGAAAATCATGCGCCGACAGGCCGATCCGACGTTCGGGCAACAGCAGACCCGCGTCGTGTCGCAGCTTTCTATTCAGCCAGGGATCTGGGTTCGCGGCCTCCGGCCAGCTGCCTTCGTTCAGCCCGCCAAGGATGACCAGATCTGCGCCCTGCACGCGCGCTTCCAGGGTGCCCCAGATCATGATTGACCCATAGGGCGCGTCGCGATCCCGGACCTCACTCTGGCCGAGCAGCGCGCCAAGAAGATCAGCAAAATCCCTTGCATTCATTTCGCCGCCATGGGGCGCCTCGGCTTCCAGATCGTCCAGTACGGCGCGCGCGGCGATCCCGGCGTTCTTTTCCCACAACTCTCCCGACCCAGAGGTTTGCGACCCCGCAGCGAGCGTTTCTGCGGTGTGGCGTAGGGTTGCAACCCACGCAGAGAGCGGCCTTACCCCGAATTGGTTCTGATTGCTGAGGTTGTCTGCCAACCAATCGGCCCAACCTGTCAGAAGATCGCGCCCCAGGCCGAAATTCCGAAGCGCGTCACCATCGGGAAAAGGCGGTCCATAGCGACGCATATGCAGCTCAAGATCGCGGGCGTGTCGCAGATGCGGTCCGCGCGATGCACCGGAATGGGTCAGCGGGTGCTTGAGAATCGTCAGCACCATATCCGCCTGCAAAGGGCGACAGTAGAGATCTGCAACATGTCGCAGGAACCGGCCCGGAGGCGACAGTTGCAGCGGCAACCCCGCAGAATCGTCGGGAAGAATGTTCCACCGATCAAGTGCCGCCGATACCTGACGCGTCAGCATTCGATCCGGGGTGATCAAGGCCGCCGTTTGCCCGTCTTCGGCGGCTTGACGCAGGCGCAGCGCGATGGCCAGGGCCTCGCTGCGGGGGGTATCGGCCTCAACAAGTGTCAACGCTTCGGTGGCCTTGTCCAATTCACGCAACGAAGGACCTTCGCTCATCCAGGCATCGGTCACGGGTGCAGGGCGCAAAGCGAGTGATATCAGCCGGTTACGTGCCGGTGCATTCGGCGGAGTGTCGGTCCACCGGTGTATGTCCTGCGGCTCAAGGTCAAGATCGCGCATCAGTTTGCAAAAGCGGAACTGGGGGTGATCTTCGGCCACCAAGGCATCCGACAGACTGTCCCAGACAGCGTCCGGCTGATCAAAGTCGTAGCCCGGCAAGATAACGGCCCCTTGGGGCAGCCGTGCGATGGCTTCCATCAGCAACAGCGTCGTCCCGCGGGATCCGGTGGAGCCTGCAAGAAGGACCGGATGTTGGGGTGGTGAATGCGACCACTCATCGATCAGGTTCAGAACCATCTGCCGCTGCCGGGCGTTCACATCCAAAGCGCCGTCGTGAAGATCGACAAATTCGTCAGCGATGCCGATAAAAGACTGTGCCCGCGCCCAATGCCCGGACATATCAGAGACATCCAAAGCCCGAATTTTATCAGTCGTCACACCCTCGCTCTGCATTTCGTCAATCAATGCGGCAAGGCTATCCGACAGATCGTATAGCGACGCGCGGGCAGCGAGATCGGGCTGTGCATCCAGTAGTTTCGCGATCAGCTGGGACAGTTCCAGACGGCGTCGCAGCGGGGGCAGGGCAGGCGGTAGCCCCCGGAGATCGGCATGCCTGCTCAGTCCCGAGAGCAGTGAGACCCGGGGCAAAAGTGCGGCGGGCCCGCTGTCAAAAAGCTGTCTGACACGGCGCTGCATCCGTTCGGTATTGAGGATCAGTTCCACCCGCGCGAGCGCTTCCGGTGGCTGCCCGGCAAAGCGTTGCAACAGGCCGGTTACCAGCGCTTTTGGAAAGTCAACGCCGCATGGGACAGCAAAAATACGCGGCTTTCCGCCTTGCGAGTCAAACATCGACGTTCCCCAACATATGTTCCGCTCGCACGATCCCGTCGGGTCGCCCGACGTCGCACCAGGTGCCAGGATACTCCGCCGCCGCCGCGCGGCCTTCGTTGATCAGAAGATCCCAGAGAGTGTTCAGGGAAAAAACCGGCTCCGAGATGCGATCCAGCAGCGCGGGTTTTACAATCTGTGCGCCGGTATAAACAAGATCGCCCCCACGTGAGATCCGCGCCTGTATATCGGCGGAAAAATCGCCACCTCCGATACGACCAATCGCGCGGGATGTCGGCACGCAAAGCAGCAGCGCGTCCATGTCGTGAGCGTTCCAGCACGACAGCAGTGTTGTCAGCGGGTTGGGGCCCTTCCATGCGACGTCGGGATTCAATGTGAAAACACAGTCGCTGTCCAGAAGCGGACGGGCGTTTTTCAGTCCACCGCCGGTATCAAGAATCTGATCGGCCTCATGACTGACCAATACGCCATGAGATTTCAGGTGTTCGTGCAGAACCTCGGCCTTGTAGTGTGTATTGACCACGATGCGCCGGGGCTTCACCGATTGGGCGAGGTCGAGCGCGTGATCTATCAACGGTCTGCCGGCCACAGAAATCAATGGTTTTGGACGATCTGCCGTCAGGGCACCCATTCGGGTGCCGAACCCTGCGGCAAAAATCATGACGGCATCTGGTTGCGTCATTTGCGTAGCCTTTCCAGAGCGACAGCCGTTGGTGCCGGGAGGATCTGAAGCAGATCCTTTGCAACCGGAGAAAGCGCCGGATGAGACAGTCCGCGTTCGACATGGGCCCAGACGCGCGGGATCAAATCAATGTACTGAGATTTTCCGAAATCTCGCGAAAGGCGCGCAAAAACTCCGAGGATACGGAGGTTGCGCTGAACGCCGATCACCGCATAGGCCTTGTGGAACCTGTCGGCATCAACGCCAGTCGCGGCGATGTAGTGCGCGATGACGTCAGCTTCGATCGTAGTGGGCACATCCCGACGTGCGTCCTGCAGGAGCGAGACCAGATCATAGGCCCTGTGGCCGACCTTGGCGTCCTGAAAGTCAATCACCCCGACCCGAGCAACCCCCTGCCGCATTGGCAGCCAGAGCAGGTTTTCAGCATGGAAATCACGATGGACAAAGACCATGTCGCCCGACAGACAGTCGGTCAGCAGATCAGTGAACCGGGATGTGAACTGGCTGAAGTGATCATCCGCTGGGTCGCCAGAGATCGCATTTCGGTATTCGCTGAACACCAGAGACGTCATTTCAGACAATATTTCCGGGGTTAGAACCGGCAGGTCAGGCGGTCGGCGACGATGAAGATGGATCAGCAAATCCGTCGCAGCCGCGTAGAGCGTTTGTTCCAGCTGTGGATCCGTTTCCATGACCCGGGCAAAGACTGCATCGCCGAGGTCTTCAATCAGCAGCAGACCGCGTTCCGGGTCCTGCGCGATGTGTCCGGGCGCAGAAACCCCGATGTCGAGAAGGTAATTGGCCAGACTGACAAAGGGACCGATGTCACCACCTGTGTCAGGGGGCCAATCCATCAGGATGCGGGTTTCGCCCGCGCTCGAGGTCAAACGATGATATCTGCGCACAGAGGCATCGCCGGCCAGCGGTTGTGACTCCCAGGTCCGCAACCCATTTGCGTCGAGAAAATGTGCGATCTCCGCCGCTCGGGAGGTCATGATCGCAGTCCCTCAAGCTTTTGATCCCAGGTTTCGGACGTCCAGAACACTTCGACCCGCCTGGCATCGTCTCGGTCCGAAACCAGGGAAAATCGGACGTTCAACGCTGTGTCTGGTCGTAGCTCTTCCAGCCGATCAGGCCACTCGACCAGGCAGATCGCCTCTTCAAAAGCGGCAAGGAGTCCCAGCTCTTCGATTTCATCTACATGAGACAGGCGGTACAGATCCGCATGCCAAAGTTCGCCGACCGCGACATCGTAGATCTGCACGATCGTAAATGTTGGCGAGGGAACATCCTCTGGCGCCAACAGAAGCGATTGGATCAGGCTGCGCGCAAAATGGGTCTTGCCGGCACCAATTGGACCCTCAAGCAAGAGAACATCGCCCGGACTGAGGGTCCGAGCGATGTTCTGGGCCAGAATTGTCGTCGCGTCGCCGTTATCCAGAGTGAAAGTGGCAAGGCGCTGAGGGTCGTGGTGTGTCATGGCGCCACAATGGCCCCGAGTGTCACCCTCTGCAAGCGCGTTTCAGGTCTCTTTGCTGACGGTGAAACGCTCCTGTTCGGGGGGCGCAATCGGTACACTTGCCTGCTGGAACCGAACCATGGTGGAGCCATTCTGAAGCGACTGCGTGCGGCATATCAGTTGTTCGCCGTTGCGCAGGGTTACGCGGGACCACCACGGCCCCCGGTTCTCCGTTCCACCAGCAACAAAGTCGCGAATTTCTCCCCATGCCGGGGTTGGGCCGGAGAGCTCCTGCCAGATTTTACAGGCGTCGGTGATCGAAATCTTGGCAAAGCTGGCGTCAGGGTTCGTCTTCCACATCTCATGGTACGCCGTGTTGGAGTACACCATGCTGCCATCCGCGCCAAACACCGCGAACGCGTCATCAATATTGTCCAGAATGGATTGCCCAAGTTCCAGCTCCGAGCGGAACTGCCGCGTCAGCGTGATCTCTGCGGTGATATCTTCGAACAGAAAGGCAATCGCCCCATCCGGGTGGGGACGCCCGGACACGGAATAGACGGAACCCGAAGGCAGCGACCATGTTTCCTGGTAACGGCCCTCTGCCGCCGCTTCCAGCAAGTCCGCCATCTGGTGGCGCCAGCTCGAATAGTTCTTTGGTTCTGGCATCATACGCTGATCGCGCAAACGATCAAAAAAGGACATCAGGTTCGGTCTGGAGCTGAGAAAACTTGCCGGCAGGGCAGTCAGGTCAATCAGGACCGGGTTGAACAGGACCAGTTGACGATTTCTGTCAAAGATGGCCAGGCCGATGGATAGCTGGGCAAAGGTTTTGGCGAGGGTCTGCACGAAATTCCGCTGGGCGACCTCGGCATCGACAACCGCATTCACATCCATGGCATGACAGAGCCAGCCGGCCTCCGTTTCCGTGGTCGACACGTTGTACCAGAGCTTTTTTTCCAGCTCCGGCAGCTCGATCGAGATGCGCTCGGCCCGTCCGCTGGTCATCGGAGCATCCAGATTTGGAAACAACGGGGCAGAGGTGTCATTGCCGCGACCGCAGATTTTCTGGTTCAGACGGTCGTAGGCAAGGTTGGTCCAGGTCACACGGGCGTCGTCGGATTGCAGCCAGACCGGGTAGGGCGCCTGATGCACGGCGGCGCGGAGCGTTGTCAGTTCCTGGTCATCAGCAACTTCGCCCAGCTCGGACGCGGCCCGGCGCAATTGCACCCGCGTGATGCCATCAATCCATTCGCAATGGGCTTCGCGATTGTCCGCTTCTGCGGTGCCGGTCAAAGTCAGCGAACCGACATCGCGCAAAAAACCCGGTGATTGGGGCAGGCCGGGATAGCTGCGGGAGAGTTTGTCTCGAAGTTTCGTCCAGCTGAATTCCTCTGCATTTTCGCCGAGGAACTTGCGCGCGCCGGAGGACCACGCAATCAGGGTCTGGTCATCAAACAAGAACACCGCATCCGTGCGCCCGTCCGCGACAAGAAGGTCGTGATCCATCCCACGACGTTCAGGTTTTGGGTTCAGGAACCAAACCGCGACGGCTGCGCTGGCCACACAAAGGGTCGCCAGAACGAACCATTCAACCGACATGAAATACTGCATCGACACCGCCTCGATTATTCTCATCGTCGTCATTTTCTGCGACAATAGTTAAACGAAGTTTAATTGGTTTACTAAAAATGAACATCTAAAATTGTAACGGCTGGTTCTGACCGGTCGGGACCGGGGTGTCACCCCTGACGGCGTCGATTGTTTTCCGTGGCCACGTGACGGTGACCAAAGCACCCTGTGGCGTCATCGTGGCTTGGGCGGTCCGCTTGTCGCCGCCGTTCGCAAAGCCCAGTCTTGCCCCGGTGCGCTCCAGCAGGGTTTTGGCGATAAAGAGACCCAATCCCATGCCTTCGTATTCCGGACGCTGTTTTGGATTCACCAAAGTTGAGCGCCGCCGCATGAAAGGGTCACCAAGACGCCCAAGCAGATGGACGGGGAAGCCTTCGCCATCGTCGCAAATCTGAACGGTGATCCAGGCGTCGTTCCAATGGAGTTCGATGCAAACGCTTGAATGGGCGAAATCCACTGCGTTCTGGACCAAATTGCGCAGCCCATGGATGATCTCGGGCTTGCGAAGGATGCTTGGCTGGTTGAGCTGGCCTTCATCACCGGGATGTTCGCTGAAACGGATGTCCTTTCCGCGTCCGAAATGGGGTTCCGCGGCTTCGTGCACCAGGGCCGACAGCGGTGCCTGCCGCAAATGCAGATCGTCATTTCCGACTCGTCCCATGTTCCGCAGAATATAGCGGCATCGATCCGCCTGTTCCCGGATCAGTCTGGCGTCTTCCTGCAAATCCGGGTGATCCTCCAATTCATCGATCAATTCCGAACTGGTCAATTTGATCGTTGCCAGAGGTGTGCCCAGCTCATGCGCGGCTGCCGCGACGACGCCGCCAAGGTCGGTCAGTTTCTGTTCTCGGGACAGGGCAAACTGAGTGGCGGCCAGGGCGTCAGACATCGACCGGATTTCCGCGCTGATCCGATAGGAATAGGCCCCTAAAAACAAGGTTGCGATGACCAGGGCGCTCCAATGCCCAAAGACAAAGAGCGTTGGCATTTTCAGGATCTCGCCATCGGCCGTTTGCAACGGAACATGAAACGGGACGAGCAATGACGTCAGAAGGATCGCGGTTGTCCCAATGATCAGGGTCGGGCGCAATCCCATCACCGAGGCCGAAATCGTGACGGGGCCGATGATCAAAAGCGCAAACGGGTTGTTCAGCCCGCCTGTCATATACAGGAGAAAACAGAGCTGAAGCAGGTCGAACAGAACCATGAGAAAGTTCTGAAACTCCGTCAGACGCTTGTTTTCAGGAAAAATAACAAGCGCAATCAGGTTGGCCAGGGCCGAGACACCTATTGCAAAGTAACAGGGCAGGATGGACAATCGTAAGTCGTATTGAGTCTGCGCGACGCCAATAGCTGTGGCTTGACCAAAGATCGCAACCCACCGAAGCAAGATCAATGTGCGCAACCGGATCCAGTTGCTACGCTCCTGTCCGTTCAGTAGCCCAAGCCTTGAATCGCCCATGTGACGTTTGCTCCCGTTGCATCGCGGATATTAGTTGATAGGTCTGACCCAGACCCGGATCAACTGCGGCACATTTACCGCGGCGGCACAGGACGGGCGTGTCAAAGAGGATAAAGAGAGATGGTTCGAAATTTTGCAATTCTGGGGATTGCCTGTATCGCGGCGCTGCTCGGCGGTCTTTGGTACCTGACATTGCGGGGAGAAGGCAGCGCGGATGCCTTTGCAGAATGCCGGTCCGGTGCAGTTGCCGGCGGCTCTGGTGCGATTGGCGGTCCGTTCGAGTTGGTGAACGCGGCAGGGGTGACCGTTACCGACGCGGAGGTCATCACCGAGCCGTCCCTTGTATATTTCGGGTATACTTTCTGCCCGGATGTCTGCCCGATGGACACAAGCAGAAATGCCCAGGCGGTGGATGTGCTGGCGGAGCGGGGCTATTCCACCACGCCGGTCTTTATTTCGATCGATCCAAAGCGGGACACGCCAGAAGTCGTCGGTGACTTTGCGTATAACATGCATGAAAAAATGATCGGGCTGACCGGATCTCCAGAACAGGTCAAGGCCGCCAGCAAGGCCTACAAGACATATTACAAGGCTCATGACGAAGAGGACGATGACTATTACCTCGTCGATCATACGACCATGTCCTACCTGGTCTTGCCGGAGCATGGGTTTGTGGAGTTTTTTCGCCGGGATATATCTGCTGACATGATGGCGGATCAGGTCGCCTGTTTCATCGACAACAGCTGAGCCTGTGAGAAGAATTGACCTCCGAAGGTTGCCACTTACACTCTTCGGACAAACTGTGGCGCTTGACGCTGAAAGGAAATTGAATGGTCGAAGCTGCTTTGCCCGAGATCGGACCCGATGCCTCGCTCTTGCTGGTCGATGACGATGAACCCTTTTTGCGGCGGTTGGCCAAGGCGATGGAAAAGCGCGGATTTGTGGTCGAAACGGCCGGGTCCGTTGCGGATGGCAAAACGGCCGCCCTGGCCCGCCCCCCGGCCTATGCTGTGGTGGATCTGCGGCTGGAAGACGGCAATGGGTTGGATGTGGTCGAAGCCCTGCGTGAAAAGCGTCCGGATAGCCGCGTTGTGGTGCTGACCGGATATGGCGCGATTGCGACAGCGGTCGCGGCCGTCAAGATCGGGGCCACCGATTACCTGTCCAAACCCGCCGACGCCAAGGACATCACCGATGCGCTTCTGGCCAGTGATGATGCGATGCCACCGCCGCCCGAAAACCCGATGAGCGCGGATCGGGTGCGGTGGGAACATATCCAGCGGGTTTACGAGCTTTGTGATCGCAACGTTTCGGAAACCGCCAGGCGGCTAAACATGCACCGCCGGACCTTGCAACGCATTCTGGCCAAGCGCAGTCCCAAATAAGGTTTCCACATGTCCACTCCCGGCTCCTGCGATCCGACGACCATCCCTTCGCCCAAAGGGGGGTGGTCCCAGAGCATGACAACCGTAAACGATGCGATTGTCGTGCCTCCGGTCATCAGCGATATGGTGCAGCCGACGGGCATTTTGCACCCGGACGGCACCTATTGTCCGGAAGGCGCGTTGTGGCGGCGCCACCGTCCCATTTCGACGGAGCCGGAGAGACCTGCCGAAATAGTGCAGAAGGTACAGGGGAGGTGGCTTTGGGGGGGCGTCCTCTGGGCTCACTTTGGGCATTTTCTGGTGGAAAGCACCGCGCGGCTCTGGGCGCTTGCGCATCTTGATCGGCCGATTGACGGTGTCTTGTTCGTTCCCAAACGTCCCGCCGTCGGTGAGCAAATTCGCGGATTTCATACCGAGTTTCTGGGGTTGATGCACAAGGACCTTCCCATTCGTGTCGTCGCCGACCCGTCGCAGGTCGAAGAACTGGTGGTGCCGGGGCAGGGGTTTGGCCTTGGCGAAATCATCGCCGGTACCCCCAACTATCGCAACGCGATCCATTCTTCCTTTGCGCGCGATATCCGACCCAACGGGCCGGACAAACTGTATATCTCGCGCTCCAAGCTCGGGCTCGGCAAGGGGGGATTGTTGGGCGAGGAGATGTTGGAAACCTATCTCGCGGCCGAAGGGTATCAGATCTATCATCCCCAGGATCACAGCCTTTCCGATCAGCTCGCCCGGTATAAAGCGGCGAAGAAAGTGATCGCCGCCGATGGCTCGGCGCTCCATCTTTATGCAATGGTCGGGCGCCCGGACCAGAAAGTTGCGATGATCCAACGGCGCCAGTCTTCGGCGCATACCCTGCTGACTGACAATGTCCGTCATTTCTGCAAATGTGATCCTTTGGTGATCGGCGCATTGCGGATGGAATGGGTGCCGGTTGACAAACAGCGGTCAAGCCGCCTGAGTTTTGGCGAATTGAATCATGCGGTTATCGGTCGTGAACTGCGCGAAGGCGGCTTTATCACCGGCGGCAAAGATTGGCCGGTGTTGAGTGAAGAGGAGCGCGCCAAGCTTCTCGATGAAAAGGGGATCAAGCGCGACAGATTTGTCGAGTCGCCGGATTTCGAGCGGGAGCGCATCCATATGGTGCGGACCGCTCGTCGTGCCCGCCGCGCAGCCAGAGAAGCAGAGCGCGCGGCAAGAGAAGCGACCTAAAGTTCGTTCAGTAGCGTTTCGTGTCGGCTGACAAAATCACGGCGCGCCTCAACCGGCGGGCGCAGACGAATATCCAGATCTGCAATCATTTCCGCGTTTGGGCGCCCGAAGAACTTCGTCGCTTCAGCCTCCGAGAAACCGGCGATTTGAACGGCTTCCATCCAGGCAGAGATCCTGTCAGCTCTTTTGATCTGGGCTTTGACCGTCTTCGGGAGCGCGGCTGGCAACCCAAACCGGATGTGAATGGCCGCAGTCAGCCGAACATCCAGATCCTTGTACCCTGGTCCGACGGCGGCCTTCACTGGCGAAATCATGTCCCCGATGACGTATTCCGGCGCGTCATGTAGCAGCGCGGCAAGCTTCCATTTGGTCGGGGCTTTGGGATTGAGCCGCCCATAAAGAACCTCGACCAGAAGCGAATGTTCCGCGACAGAATAGGCAAAGTCACCGTTGGTTTGCCCGTTCCAGCGGGCGACGAAAGCCAGCCCATGGGCAATGTCTTCAATTTCGATATCAACGGGCGTCGGGTCCAGAAGATCCAGGCGACGGCCTGACAGCATGCGTTGCCAGGCACGAGGAGGGTGTGGGGCCATATTGGGTTCCAGGTCTCAGTTTTGGTGCCTTGCTAGCCCCTGACGAGCGCAGAGGCAAACCGGCAGCGCCGCAAAATCCGAAGTTCTGCGGACCCATCTTCGTTGCTTGTCAACTATTGCGGTGGTACCTCCCGAACGAAGACAACTGTGGACCTTTCATACGGAGCAAACAATGGCCGAAGACTATATCGTCAAGGACATCGCGCTTGCGGGCTTTGGCCGCAAAGAGCTGGATATCGCCGAAACTGAAATGCCGGGTCTGATGGCGCTGCGCAGTGAATACGGTGAGGCCAAACCCCTGACCGGGTCGCGCATTGTCGGCTCCTTGCACATGACCATCCAGACGGCTGTTCTGATCGAAACATTGGTCGCCCTGGGCGCTGATGTGCGCTGGGCGTCCTGCAACATCTATTCCACTCAGGATCACGCTGCCGCGGCTATCGCCGAATCCGGTGTGCCTGTGTTCGCAATCAAAGGTCAAAGCCTGGAAGAACACTGGGATTATCTGGACCGGTCGTTCCAGTTTCCCGAAGGGCCGAACCTGATCCTTGATGATGGCGGCGACGCCACCCTCTACGTGCTGCTGGGCGCACGCGCGGAGGCGGGCGAGGACGTGATTGCGGTGCCGACCTCGGAAGAAGAAGAAGTGATCAAGGCGCAGATCAAGAAACGGATGGCGGCATCGCCGGGCTGGTTCACCAAGATGCGCGACCAGATTGTTGGCGTGTCGGAAGAAACCACGACGGGCGTTCACCGTCTGTACGAATTGGTCAAGCAAGGGCAGCTTCCGTTCCCGGCGATCAACGTGAACGATTCTGTCACCAAGTCCAAGTTCGACAATAAATACGGCTGTAAAGAGAGCCTCGTGGACGGTATCCGCCGCGCCACAGATACCATGATGGCGGGCAAGGTTGCGGTGGTTTGCGGCTATGGCGACGTCGGTAAAGGCTCTGCAGCATCCCTGAGCGGCGCTGGTGCACGCGTCAAGGTTACCGAAGCAGATCCAATCTGTGCCCTTCAGGCGGCAATGGATGGTTTCGAAGTTGTGTTGCTGGAAGAGGCCCTGGACGCGGACATTTTCATCACCACCACGGGTAACAAGGACATTATCCGCATCGAGCATATGCGCGAGATGAAGGATATGGCCATCGTCGGCAACATCGGCCACTTCGACAATGAAATTCAGGTCGCGAGCCTGAAAAACCACAAGTGGACCAACATCAAGGAACAGGTGGATATGATCGAGCTGCCTTCGGGCAATCGGATCATCCTGCTGTCTCAGGGCCGTTTGTTGAACCTCGGCAATGCCACGGGGCATCCGTCCTTCGTGATGTCGGCTTCCTTCACCAATCAGGTTCTGGCCCAGATCGAGCTGTGGACCAAGGGCGATGACTACAAAAACGACGTCTATATCCTGCCGAAGCATCTTGATGAAAAGGTTGCGGCCCTGCACCTTGATCGTGTTGGTGCCAAGCTGACAAAGCTGTCACCGGAGCAAGCGGCCTATATCGGCGTCAAACCTGAAGGCCCGTTCAAGCCGGAGCACTATCGCTACTGAATTTGCGAACGAACTGAATGTGTTAAACCCGGCCTTAGCGCCGGGTTTTTTCATGGCGAATAAAAAGGTGTGACTTTGCGCATCGGCTTCTCCGTCCAGATTGAAGACAGAAAATCCTTTGTCCGTCTCCGAATTCGCCGTACCGTCAGACTACCGAAATATACGCCAGAAGGGCGACTGCTTGATAGACGGGAGAGTGAGACAATGGGAAAGCGTGAAGAGTTGATTGCGCAATATGCAGATGACCTGAAGTCCAAATGCGGCATGGAGCCGGATATGGATCTGCTGACAAAAGTGACAATCGGCTGTGGACCGGCCATCTACAACGCGGATGCGTCTACTGTCGCATCGAGCCAGCCGGGCGAACTGGAAACGGTGAAAAACAATTTTCTCATCAAGAAACTGGGCCTTTCGGATGGGCCAGAGCTGATGGATGCCATTGCAAAAGTGGTTGAGACCTACGGCCAGTCGGAGCGGAACAAGTATCGCGCTGTCGTCTACTACATGTTGACCAAGCACTTTGGAAAAGAGGCGCATTACGCCTGAGCTCTCGGTGGTGTCTCAAATCACCTGATCTACAACCAAGAGCTGAGATGGGTAGGCTTTTATAGATATTGTACAAGTTAAATACTTGCTCGTTCTGATACCTTCAGCGTAGATTTTAGTGAAGAGATTGTTTCTTGCTGATCTCGAACGCACATGTGGGAGTGGGCGTAGTGGAAAAAGGCCGCAGTTTAGTCTGCGGCCTTTTGCGTCACCGTCGGGTCTGTCGCGCGAGATGCCTGCAGCAGGCCTCAAGAGAAACGCCAGAAGTCCATAGTCGGCCATGCCGACGACAATAGCTGCGTTGGGCGCGGCCGGCGCGCTTCGAGTAGACCCCATCTCCGCCCCATTCTCCCGAATGGTATAGGGTGAGAGTGTCGCGCTAGTCGGCTTCTGTCTGCCCCATTTTGCAGATTTCACGCCATTCCTGCTCGGTCACCGGTTGAACCGACAGGCGCGAGTTTTTCACCAGGACCATCTCGGACAGGGCGGCGTTGGCTTTGATCTCGTCCAGCGAAACCGGCTTGGTGAAGGGTCTGACCGCCTTGATATCCACGCATTCCCAACGGGCGTCGTCGGTCTTGCTGTCTGGATGCGCGGTGGCGCAAACCTCTACAATACCGACGACGGATTTCTCCTTCAGCGAATGATAGAAAAACCCCCGGTCCCCCAGCTTCATCTCACGCATGAAATTGCGGGCCTGATAGTTGCGGACACCGTCCCATTCTTCGCCCTCGTCGCCTCTGGCAACCTGGTCGTTCCAGCCCCAGTTATTGGGTTCGGACTTGAACAACCAATAGGACATCAGCCGATCACTCGCTTCCAGGTAATTAGTTCTACCGCTTCGAACAGACCGGCCT
Organism: Tritonibacter horizontis; assembly: GCF_001518015.1. Lineage (GTDB taxonomy): Bacteria > Pseudomonadota > Alphaproteobacteria > Rhodobacterales > Rhodobacteraceae > Epibacterium > Epibacterium horizontis. Next base: position 61,226 of record NZ_LPUY01000008.1, on the reverse strand, counting down.
TGTTGTAGGGATCGTTGGCTGCCCAGGCTTCGCCCGCGGCCATGTCTTCCACGTCGAGGATAATCAAGGATCCAACCATGTCGCCGGCTTGATCCAGAAGCGGTCCGGCCTGCGCTACCACACCGGTTTCTTCGAGGTAGGTCAGATGGGCAGCGCGATTGTCGAGACGCGTCTGCAAATGGTCCGGTTTGTCGCGTGCAATCAATGCAATGAGCATTTTATTCCTCTTTTAGTGGTCTTTTATGTAATTGATCCGCAGCCTCGGCGATCGTCAACCGTCGATCCAGCAAATTGGTTACCGTTTGGGTGATTGGCATATCAAGACCGGCAATGGCAGCCGCTTTTGCGGTGGCCCGCGCGGTTGCGGCACCTTCGACTGTCACGCTGGGGTCAAATTCCTCACCGCGCCCAAGGCTGAGGCCGAGTCGGAAATTGCGAGATTGTTCCGAGGTGCAGGTTAGCGCCAGGTCGCCAAAGCCGGACAGCCCCGCGAGTGTCTCTGGTTGGGCGCCACGAGCCAGTGCAAGGCGCTGCATCTCCGCGTAGCCCCGCGTCATCAGAGCCGCCCGAGCACTATTGCCCAGTTTTGCACCGATCACGGCACCACAGGCGATGGCGATCACGTTCTTCAGCGCGCCACCAATTTCGGCGCCGATCAGATCTGTCGTGCGATAGAGGCGCAGATTGTCGGTGGACAGTTCGGTCTGATGCGCCGTGCCCTGTTCGCGATCGGCGCAGGCAAGTGTCAGGGCCGTGGGCAATCCCCGCGCAATATCGGCGGCGAAACTCGGACCGGTCAGGAGCGACACTGACGCATGGGGCAGGACGTCCTGAATAACCGACGCCGGACCAAGCCCGGTGTCCAGCTCAATCCCCTTGCAGCAGGCCACGATACGCGCTTGTCGAAGCCGGGTTTGGTTCTCTTCCAGAAAGCGACGGATTTGCTGCATGGGAACTGCCAGCAGCAGTGTTTCATGGTCCTGCACGTCATCCAGGGCCGACGTGATTGCCAGCGCATCTGGGAATGGCGCACCAGCAAGGCGGCGTGTGTTTTCGTGGTTGATCCGCATATCGTTGGCGTGATCTTCGCTGCGACACCACAGGGTGACCGGTGCCTTTTTCGCCAGCGAGATTGCCAGCGCCGTGCCAAAGGCACCGGCACCCAGCACGGCGACGCTCATGCTTTTGCACCTTTCTTGCCACTCCCGAGGAGGGCAGGGCTTGTTTTGTCCAACGGCCATCTTGGGCGTGCTGATAGCGCCATGCCATCACGGGCGCCGGCGCGAAACCGTTCTATCCCGGCATAGGCAATCATTGCAGCATTATCTGTGCACAAGGCGAGGGGCGGCGCGAGAAAATCAGTCTCTAATTGGGCGCAAAGGGTCATCAAACCCTCTCGTATCGCCGTATTGGCAGCGACACCACCCGCAACGGCGAGGGTCGGATTTCGCGGGCTTTCGGCCAGATACAGGGTTAACGCACGTTCGGTTTTCTTGATCAACGTATCGACGACCGCAGATTGAAAACCGGCACAAAGATCCGCTCTGTCCTTTCGGGTCAGCCCGCCCTGCTCGGCGACGATCTGATCGCGCATGCGCATCAACGCGGTTTTCAGACCCGAAAATGAAAGGTTGCAATCCGGTCGGTTCAGCAATGGGCGCGGAAATTTAAAACGGTCGGGGTCGCCCAGCTTAGCGGCGGCCTGAACCGAAGGTCCACCCGGTTGTGGCAAACCAAGCAGCCGTGCCGTTTTGTCAAATGCCTCGCCTGGGGCATCGTCGATCGTGCCGCCAAGCCGGGTAAAATCTTCTGGCCCGCGCGCGATCAGATACTGACAGTGCCCGCCCGAAACAAGAAGCATGAGATAGGGATAGTCTATCCCATCCGTCAAACGGGGTGTCAGCGCGTGCCCGACCAGGTGGTTGACGCCAATCAATGGCAGGCCTTTGGCAACAGCAATCCCCTTGGCGCACATAACGCCAGACAACACACCCCCAATAAGTCCGGGACCTGCCGTCACCGCCACCGCGTCCAGGTCATCTAGCGTCAGATCCGCCTGGACCAGGGCATCACGCACACAGGTATCGAGCTTTTCTGCGTGGGCCCGTGCCGCGATTTCCGGAACCACGCCGCCAAAGGCGCTGTGCAACTCGGTCTGACCGAAGACCACAGAGGACAGGATTTCGGCCGGAGCGGTCCCACATTGCCGCACCACAGCGGCCGCCGTGTCGTCACAGCTGCTTTCCAGCCCGAGAAATGTGAGCGTTTGCGTCATGGGACTATCGTTGCATCCTTTTTGTTGCGGGGCTACCACCTAGAGATGCCGCAAACAATCCCGGGAGCGCACAGGTGATGAGGACCGGAGCCACCCTTTTGATGACCCGGCCTCGGGATGCGAACACCCGGTTTCTGGGTCTGCTGCCAGAAGATATGCTGAGCCGCCTCGCGGTGATCCAGTCGCCGCTGCTGGACATTGTTCCCGTCGCGGATGGTCTGGATTTGAACGCATGTTCTGCGGTCATCTTCACCTCTGGGGAAGGGGTGCGCGTGGCGAGCGAAAAAACGAATCTGCGGCCAAAGGCATTTTGCGTCGGGCGTCGGACCACCGAATACGCGCATGCTGCCGGCTGGGCTGCGGACTATGTGGGCGCACAGTCCGATGATCTGGTAGACTGGTTCCTGACGAACCGCCCTGTGGGAAAATTCATCCATCTTCATGGCGAATGCACCCGAGGGAAGATTGCGCAGCGATTGGCGCAGAGCGGGCTGAATTGTCACGACCAAGTCATCTATCAGCAGAGGCTCAGAAATTTTACACCAGAGGCAATGGCAGCGGTAACGGCCCAAATCCCTTTGATTGTGCCTCTCTTTTCGCCGCGAACAGCTGCGCATTTTGTCAGCTTGTGTCCAGATATGTCCCATTTGATCCTGATTGCGATGAGCGATGCGGTTGCCGAAGCTTTGCCGCGCTTGCAAAGTCACTCTGTACACGTAAGTAAAGCTCCGACAGCAATAGCGATGGCGGAGTTGCTGCGCGACGTTGCTGCGCCTTTCGTGCGGGTTGAGACCGGTCAGCCCGGCGACTAGGGTCGCAGATGATCGGGACGTGTATGTTTTGGGGAATCGGGGGACGCCACTGTGGCTGAAGACAAGAAAACCGAAGAGGCGCTGAACAAGACCCCGGAGGGTTCGGATGACAGCGGTCCAAGCGACCCCCTCTCTCAGGACGAGCTGAACACCCGGCTTGCGACGGAAGAGCTTGACGACTTTGCTGAGGTCGAGGTGCCTGTTTCCGAGACCGAGACCGAGACCGAGACCGAGACCGAGACCGAGACCGAGACCGAGACCGGCGATCAAGCGGTGGAACCAGATGCGCCATTGCCCGTCATTCAGGAGCGGATCGTGGAACGGCGTGGCGGTTTTGGCGCTGCGCTGCTGGGCGGGGCCATGGCGGCGTTGATCGGGTTCATTGCAGGTAAATCGCAGGTTTTGGACAACTTTTTACCCCCCTCCATGCGGACGCCAACCGTCACGCTAGAGCCGCTTGAAGCCGCACAATCGGATTTGGAGGCAGAATTGGCGCGTCTGGAGGGTCTCTTTGCTGAGATAAAAATGCCCGAGACGGCGCCTATCGTCGCGCGTGTCGAGGTTTTGGAGCGTGAGGTGCAGAACCTTGGAACAGCGCCCGAAGACACCGGTATTGGCAGTGAAGTCGAACAGCAGCTGCAATCTCTGGCACAACGCATCGATGCCCTGGAATCCCGCCCTGTAAGTGAAAACCTGTCCGATGAGGTCGTTGCTGATTTCGAGGCGGAGCTGCAGCGCGTGCGCGACAGCCTCAGCGATCAGCAGGCCGAGGTCGAGCGTATGGTTCGCGAAGCTCAGGAAATGGAACGTGTCAGCGCCGAAGCCGCAAGAATAGCCGCCGCGCAGTCGGTGGTCGCGCGACTTCGCTCCGCGCTTGATGCCGGAACGCCATTTGTCGATCATCTGGCAGAGTTGCAGCGCCTGAAGGTGTCCGTACCAGATGCCCTGACCAACGCTTCGGAAACAGGGGTGGCGACTTTGTCCAGCCTGCAGGATCAATTTCCTCCCGCGGCACGATCCGCGCTCGCGGCGGCCCGCGAAGAAACGAAAGGCACCGGCGGTCTTGTGGCCTATCTCAACAGGCATCTTGGCGCACGGTCGGTTGCTCCGCGCGCCGGGGATGATCCGGATGCAATCCTCTCGCGCGCTGGGGCGGCGGTCGCTGAGGGCAGGATCGCCACGGCGCTGGATGAACTGTCGGCGTTGCCCGAAACCGCTCAGGGGGCGGTTGCCAGCTGGCAAACCTCTGCCCGCACGCGTCTGGAGGCAGAGGCTGCCACTGATGCGCTGTCGCAAAGCCTGAACGCCAACTAAGGACGCCATCATGCTCTGGTCATTGTTGAAGATACTTGTTTTTGTTTCGCTCGTCGCGCTCCTTGCCTTTGGCGCGGGCGTCCTGATGGAAACGGCGGGGGGGGTCCAAGTCACCGTCGCAGGCACCGAATATACGCTTGGTGCATTGACCTCTGTCCTCGCGCTGCTTGGTCTGATGGCGCTGACATGGTTGTTTTTGAAACTGCTGTCGCTGCTTTTCGCGACGTTGAGGTTCCTGAACGGGGACGAGACCGCGCTGTCTCGCTACTTCGACAAAGGACGGGAGCGTCGCGGCTACCAGGCCCTGGCTGATAGTCTGATGGCCTTGGCTGTTGGTGAAGGCCGGAGCGCGCTATCCAAAGCCGCGCGCGCCGAGAAATACCTGCAAGATCCAGCCCTTACAGATTTGGTGGTGGCCCAGGCAGCCGAAATGGCGGGCGACACCCGCAGAGCGTCCGAAGCCTACAAACGCCTGTTGTCGGATCAATCCACCCGGTTTGTGGGGGTGCGGGGCATCATGAAGCAAAAGCTGTCGGAAGGGGATACGGAGACCGCCCGGCAATTGGCCGAGAAGGCGCTCGCCCTGCGTCCCAAACATGAGGAAGTGCAAGATACGTTGCTGCGTTTGCAGGCTCAGGCAGAAGATTGGGCCGGCGCACGTCAAACACTGGCGACAAAGCTCAAGACCGGAACCCTGCCACGCGAGGTTTTCAAACGGCGCGATGCGGTCCTGGCGCTGTCCTCGTCCAAGGCGCTTCTGGCGGAAGATGCAACGCCAGAGCAACAAGACCAAGCGATCGAGGCGAACCGGCTATCGCCCGATCTTGTCCCGGCCGCAGCACTGGCGGCGCGGGGCTACATTGCCAAAGGCAAGCCCCGCAACGCGGTGCGGATCCTGAAAAAAGCCTGGGAGGCCCAGCCTCATCCGGACCTTGCCCATGCATTTGCGGAAATCGAACCGATGGAAACGCCCGGTGAGCGGGTCAAGCGTTTTGAACCGTTGCTTCGGTTGAAGCCGGACCATGATGAGACACGCCTCGTCAGAGCTGAACTTCTGATTGTTGCTGAAGATTTTCCCGAAGCACGCCGGGCGCTGGGTGATCTCGTGGATCGGGCACCGGACGCCCGCGCGCTGACCTTGATGGCTGCGATTGAAAAGGGAGAGGGCGGCGCAGATGCGCTTGTGCAGGGGTGGCTGACCCGAGCGCTGAGCGCACCGCGCGGCCCGCAATGGCTGTGTGACAGTTGCAATCACATTCACGCCGACTGGATGCCGGTCTGTGAGAATTGCGCAAGTTTCGATACGCTGAGTTGGAGACGTCCGGATACACCTGAATATAGCTCTGCAACCGGCGCGGCGATGTTGGCCTTGATGACGGGCGCGTCCGCGTCGGTCGGGCACGGCCCGCTCACAATTATCGAGCCAGAACTGGCAGCGCCATCCCAGCCCGTGGGACCAAATCCGGACGGCCCCGAACATACTGACGCAACGGCGGGAGAAGATATCAAGTAGCCAAGTGCCTTCGTGACGTTGCAGGCGGTCCGCGACAAGAGACACGCGCCCTGATCTGCAACGAAATGCGAGGCCGCGCCGGCACAACAGCCCCTGTAGCAGTCTGATCCGGCTGGTTTTTGGTATCGGTATCGACAGAAAACCTGTTGTGTTCCGGTGTCAAACTGACTTGAACGGATCGCAGGTTGCGTTTAAACCGTCGCGGCACCGCCTCAATAGCTCAGCTGGTAGAGCAAGTCCTTCGTAAGGACAAGGTCGGGGGTTCGAGTCCCTCTTGAGGCACCACAATCTTCTTCCAGCTGTGGTAAGTAACGTCTTCTAATAAAATGAATTCGTAGGAAATGCCGGACCTGTCGCCGGAGTTTTTCCAGAGCGATCCAGCCCAATCTACCCAGTGTGGCGGACGCTTGATTTTGCGTGATGTTGACACTGTCTAACGTAATGCGCCAGTCGTCGACAGCCGATCATGGCGTCGACATCTGCCGGAATGGCGGGATTTCCACGGCCCGTTGATCGGCGTTGTCAGGCCACGCGATCTGTTGGGGCTTCCCAGGTGTCGTGGTTTGCAACAGAGTCGCTATCTTTTTCGATCTTGAAGCGTTTGACCGATTGAACCAGCTTGGCCGCTTCGTCCCGAAGGAGTTGGGTCGATGCTGCGGTCTCTTCGAGCATCGCTGCGTTTTGTTGAGACCCTTGATCGAGGTGGGTGACCGCCGAATTGACTTCGGTCAAACTGCTGGACTGATCCACGGCCGCTGCGGCGATTTGGTCGATCATCAGAACCATACTTCCGACAGTGTCCTTGATCGCATCCAATTCACTGCCGGTACGACGCATGAGTTCAACCCCCTGGAGGACCTCGATGCCGCAATCTCGGATGAGCTCGTTGATCTCTTGAGTGGCGGTGGCAGAGCGTTGTGCAAGCGCGCGAACTTCGGATGCGACAACGGCAAATCCTGCGCCGGCCTCCCCCGCGCGGGCGGCTTCAACGCCGGCATTCAGCGCAAGCAGGCTGGTCTGGAACGAAATGCCTTCGATGAGGCCGGTGATCTTGCTGATCGCTTCCGAGGCGTCCTTGATCCGGTTGATTGACTCGGTTGTTTCCGCGGCCACTGCAAGCGAGGAGGTCACACGGGTTTGCGCATCCTGAACATATTCATGCGCTTGCTTGGAGTTCCCGGCCGTATCATTCACAGCATTGGTCAGGACCTGAATAGCGCCGGCCGTTTCTTCCAGAGACGCGGCAGAATCTTCACCTCGTTTAGACGCTTCCAGGGCTGCGGCCGCAATTTCATTGGCTGTATTGTTGAGGGTCATACTGCTGTCGGCCAATTGCTTGATGACATCTGTCAGCGTCAAGCTAAGGGTATTCACCGCAACCGAGATTTCAGCAAAAACACCCTTGTGATCCGGAGGCATGCGTTCTGTCAAATCGCCCTGTGCCAGTGCGTCTACGGTTTCACGGACGTCACTCAGCCCCTTTTGAACCACGTCGCCGATGGAGTTGATTCCGTGCCCCAGGACCGCGAAGTCGCTTTGGGTGTCCAGGATCTGGATGCGTCGCGAAAAATCACCTTCGGCACAGGCGCTGATGACTTTGGAAATCTCGCTGGAGAGGCGGTCTTTTTCGACCTGCGCCCGGCGGAAGTTTTCAATCGCAACGCAGACCGCCTTGATTTCGCGAATGGATGATTTTGGGGGTTCTTCGTCAAACCGACCATCGATCATGTGTTCGAGAACCGTTTTGACCCGCAGCAGGGGCCCGGCAATGCGTTGTGACAAGATCACCGCAAGCAGGACAAAGACGAGCAATCCACAGACCCCGGCCAATGCGGATCTTTGCACCAGATCTTGCTGTGCGGCCCTGGATTGGGCCCCTATTTCTCTGGCCTGCTGGCTGATTTGCTCGCGCAAGGAACTGAGCATGGGTTCTGCCGCCGCATAACGGGCTGACAGGATTTTGGTCAGCTCGCTGACGGCAAGCGACTCTTCGACAAAGGAGGAAAAAGCGGATTGATACTGGCCAAGGAGGGTATCAATTTCTGCTTGCTGTGCGGCGCTGTTGAAATAGGCGGCAGGGAAGGCGCGGAACTCTTCAACACGGGCGTTCAGCCGGTCGAGGTATTTGGTATCGCCGCGCATGATGAAATCCTTTTCATGTCGGCGCATCATCAGCATTTTGACCTGCAACTCAGGATAGCTCGTTGCCTTAAGGCTTTCCTCGACCTCATGAACGGACTGTCGCAATTGGCCCTGCAGACCCAGAGTTTCGTCAAATCCGAGCGTTTGATAGCTGGCCACCACGTCTGCAAAACTTGCCGCGTAGTCGTCGATTGCAGGTTCCAATGCCTCCAGCTGAACCAAATCTTCGGCGATAGCGGGCAAGGCCGCTATCTGCGCGTTGGCGGATGCCAGGATGTCTTTTAAGTCGACGATGACCTGAGCGTGGCGGTCTATGAATTTTTCGTCCAAACGCAGCAGGAAATCTTTTTCCGCGCGACGGGCCTGCAGGAATGAGATCTCCAACTCCGCGACCGTCGCGTCCAGCTGTTCGATCCGTTCGATTCTCGCTTGAAAAGTGTCTCTTTCAGTATGGGTATAAAAGGACAGACCGATGAGGGCGAACATGATCGCTGCCGCCAGGCCAACGATCGACAAAATGGCAATTCGGATTGAAACTTGGAAAGTCATCGCGGCCCTCGAGTAGAGTTTATCTGCTCCGTCGCTATCAAAAGTGGGTTAAACGTTCGTTCAAACCGCTTGAGTTGCGGCGCTAAGGTGTTCTATTTTCAATAGTTTTACGGTGGATCGGGGGGCCGCGGGGCGAGAAGAGTTTCGGAAATTGATATTTCGCGAGAATGCTGGCGGTGCCCCCGTATGACGTACCGTAAAAGTGGACAGCCGAACCGTTTCACGTGCAGGCCGGAGAGGTGGAAAATGCAAGCTTCGACAGCTTGGACGTCTCTGCGCCACACCTGCGTTGGACCGAAGCGTTGGAAGTGACAAAAAGGAGGAGCCCAGATGTTGGGACATATGATGACGCAGCCCCTGACCATCAGCTCGCTGATTGAGCATGCCGGGAAATACCATGCGGGGACAGTGGTTGCCTCGGTCGAGACGACTGGCGGTGTCAGCCGTTCGACATGGGCAGAGGTGGCCAACAACGCCCGCAAGCTGGCAGCGGCGCTTGACCGGCTCGGGCTGAAACCCACGACCCGTTGCGGAACCATCGCCTGGAATAACCGTCGGCATCTGGAAATCTATTTTGGCGTCGCCGGGGCAGGTTATGTGTGCCACACATTGAACCCCCGCCTGAAACCCGAACAGTTGATCTACATTCTCAACCACGCTGAGGATGAGGTGCTGTTTATCGACGCGACCTTTGTTCCTGCGGTGGCTCAACTGCGCGCCCATCTCCCCAATCTGCGGCATATCGTGTTGATGGGGCCCGAGGACGCGTCTGCTTCGGCGCAGATCGAGGACCTCTTGTTCTATGATACGCTGCTGGAGGCGGAGAGCGGCGACTACTGCTGGCCGGAACTGGACGAGATGACGCCGTCCAGTCTTTGTTATACTTCGGGCACCACGGGAAACCCCAAGGGCGTTCTCTATACGCACCGGTCCACCGTGTTGCACACCCTCGGGGGCAATCAACCGGATGGGTTGGCGCTGGCCGCCCGGGACAGTGTGATGGCCGTTGTCCCGATGTTTCATGTCAATGCCTGGGGTGTCCCATATATGGCGGCGGCTGTCGGCTCGAAGCTGGTTTTGCCGGGCCCGAACCTGGATGGTGAGAGCCTCGTGCGCCTGATCGACGCCGAAGAAGTCACCATTGCATTGGGCGTGCCAACCATCTGGATGGGGCTGTTGAAGGCGCTGGAAACCACGGGCAGCAAGATCCCAAGCCTGGAACGGACCGTGGTGGGCGGCTCTGCTCTGCCAACGGTTATGATCCCGGCCTTCCGCGACCGCTACGGGGTGGACCTGATTCATGCCTGGGGCATGACCGAAACCAGCCCTCTTGGAACTCTGAACCAACTCTTGCAAAAACACAGCCATCTGAGCGACGCGGAACAGCGGAACATCCGGGAAGGTCAGGGGCGCCCGCCGTTTGGCGTGGAGTTGCGTCTCGTGGACGAAACCGGCACCCAACTGCCCGAAGACGGCCAGACCCAGGGTCGCCTGCAGGTTCGTGGTCATTGGATCATCGGCAGTTACTTTGGACAGGAGGCCCCTTGCCTGACCCCGGATGGCTGGTTCGACACCGGCGACGTGGCCACCATTGATCCGGATGGTTACATGATCATACGGGATCGCGCCAAGGATATCATCAAGTCCGGCGGCGAATGGATTTCGACCGTGGAGCTTGAAGACATCGCAATGTCGCATCCCGGTGTTGCCCAGGCCGCTGCTATCGCTGCGCGTCATCCCAAGTGGGATGAACGCCCTGTCCTGATCGTTGTGAAATCCGACGAGCGCCTGACCGAGGTAGAGCTTCTTAAACACTATGCTGGCAAGGTCGCGTCTTGGCAGGTCCCGGATGCAGTTGTGTTCGTCGAGATGCTGCCCCTCGGTGGAACCGGCAAGGTCCAGAAAAACAAGCTCCGCGAATCGTATGGTGAAATACTCCTGTGAGGGAGGCAAAAGAGGCGGGAATTTGACCCGCCTCACACCCCGCCTTGAAGCTGCCACATTGCTGCCTGAAGTTTGCCTTGACCCGACCCCGAAAAAGCCAGGATGGCCTCGATTTTGCCTTATAAACCAGTGATTTACGGTTGATACTTGGGGCAATTTTATCTGTTAAGACCTAGTTAAGAAACCCCTCTGTATCCCAGTTTTGGGTGAACAGAAAAGGTGGTGGGAACATGACGGCTCAAAGCAACGAAGCTCCTATTATTATCAAGAGAAAAAAGGTTGTCGGTGGTGATGGACACCACGGTGGCGCATGGAAAGTGGCCTATGCTGACTTCGTGACAGCAATGATGGCCTTCTTCCTTCTGATGTGGCTGCTGAACGCAACCACGGAAAAACAGCGCAAGGGTCTGGCGGACTATTTTTCTCCGTCTATCCCTCTCAGCCGCGTGTCCGGCGGCGGCAACGGCGCCTTCCAGGGCGACACGATGTTTACAGAAGACGTGAAGCCGCAGAACGGCATTGGCGCCACCAAGGAAAACCCGACAGATGCCTCCAGGGCGCAGGGTGACTCCGGTGTTGCTGACAATCAGAAGAACGACACGGCTGAAGAAGCCAGCTTCCGCGAGATCGCCGAAGAGCTGAAAGGCCGCGGTGGCGAGAGCATGGTCAGCATTGATATGGCGCGCCACATCGTGACCCGTGTGACCGACGAAGGTCTGATCATCGAGCTTTTCGAGACCGAAGATGCCAAGCTGTTCGAAGATGGCACCGAGCGTCCGACCGCTCTGCTGCGTGACCTGCTGCGTATGGTGGCCCGTGTCACATCCTCGGTCGAGAACAACGCCGCGATTGGGGGCCATGTTGCTTCGACGCCGGTTGTGATCGCCAAGAACCCTGTCTGGGCTCTGTCCCATGCCCGGGCCGACACCACCCGTGAGTTGCTGGAAACCGGTGGCCTGAAAGCCAAGCGAATCTCCCGCGTCACAGGCCATGCTGATCGCGATCTGTCCTCTGCGAACCCGATGTCGGTCCGCAACAACCGGATCGAAATCACGCTCCTGCGCAAGTAATCGCGCCATCCACCACTGAAAAAAGCGGCTAACAGATTGCATAGGATTTTATCTGTTAGCCGCACGTTAAGTACCAACGCGGTAAGCCTTTCTGTGAAGAAAAATGAAGATGCAGCAGAAAGGCGTATCTAATGACTATTTCCTCTTCGCTGAATGCCGGTGTATCCGGATTGAATGCGAACGCCAGCCGACTGGCAGCAATTTCCGATAACATCGCAAACGCATCTACCGCTGGTTACAAGCGTGTTTCGACGACCTTTGAGTCAATGGTTGTGTCGCAATCCGGTGGGACCTACGCCGCTGGCGGTGTCTCGGTCAGCAACACGCGCATGATCGCTGACCGCAGCTCTCTGATCTCGACAGCCAATGCAACGGACCTTGCCATTTCAGGTCGCGGCTTCCTGCCTGTTGCAAGCATGGCCGAAGTCGAATCCGGTGAAACACCTGAGATGATGCTGACCACCACGGGATCGTTTGAAACCAATGACGAGGGGTATCTGACCACCTCCTCTGGCCTGGTTCTGATGGGCTGGTCCGCGGGCGATGATGAGACCATCCCAACCGTGGCGCGCGATACCTCTGAAGAACTTGAACCGATCCAGTTCAATGTGAACCAGCTAACCGGCACGCCAACGACGCAAATTCGCCTGGGCGTCAACCTGCCTGCGACGGATGGTGTTGCCGGGTCGACAGCTGATCCGCATACAATGTCCACCGAATACTACGATAACCTTGGCAAGGCTGAGAGCCTCGATATCGAGTATCAGGCCACCGGTAACGCCAACGAGTGGACCATGACCATCACCGACTCGGCCACAAATGCCGGTGCGACGGTGATCGGGGAATACACGGTGACATTCGCAGACAGCCGCACCGGCGGCGGCACGATTTCGTCCGTGGTGACCACGACCGGCGGCACTTATGACGCCACCGAGGGGACAATTATTGTAACCGTCGACGGCGGCCCGATCGAGCTGGAAATCGGCATCCCGGGTGAGGACAATGGTCTGACCCAATTGTCAGATACCTTTGTGGCAGCCACGATCGAGAAGGACGGCTCCGAAGCGGCGAGCTATTCTGGTGTCGAAATTGACGACGGCGGGTTCGTCAGCGTTCTCTACAACAACGGCACCAGCCGGATCGTCTACCAGGTTCCGGTCGCCGATATGCCGAACGCCAATGGCATGCTTTCCATGGGCAACCAGACCTACATGCCCTCTACCGGAAGCGGCCCGTTCTACCTCTGGGATGCGGGAACCGGTCCAACCGGGACAGTGGCAGCCTACCGTCAGGAAGAATCCAATACGGACGTTGCGGGGGAACTGACCTCGATGATCCAGACCCAGCGCGCCTATTCTTCCAACGCCAAGGTCATTCAGACCGTTGATGAGATGCTGCAGGAAACAACCAATATCAAGCGCTGATAAAGTCAGCGCCTGACACTCCGCCATAAACAATCACAGAAGGTGATATCGGATGTCCCTATCGTCCGCTTTAAGCAATGCGATGACCGGTCTGTCGGCCGCCGGCAGATCGACTTCCGTCGTATCGGACAACCTCGCGAATGCCCTGACCGAGGGGTATTATCGCCGAACGCTTGACCTGCAGTCCAACGGTGATGCAGGCGGCGTGCGTATCGGCTCGGTCCAGCGAAATGTTGATCCTGCGATCCAGAAGAGCGTCCGATCAGCGGAAGCAAGCTACGCATCGACCACTGTGTCGGCGGATTTCTATTCGCGGCTTTCCGACCTCGTCGGAACCGTGAATGATGGCTACTCCATCGCACAGCGAATGAACGACATGGAGGCGGCGCTGATCGAGGCGACGTCACTGCCAAACTCGGATGCACGCCTCCATGACTTTTCGATGCAAGCGGAGGAGCTTGCTGAATCGATAAAAGAAGCCGCAGACGGGTTGTCCGATCTGCGCAACAAGGCAGAGGATTCCATCGCGTCCCTGATCGCGGGCCTGGAATCCGATCTGGAAGATCTGGACGAGATGAATGGTCAGATCCTGGCGGCGCGTGTCCGTGGCCTGGATACCGCTGGTTTGGAAGATCAGCGTGACAACCTCATCGACTCGATCAATGAGGTCATTCCGGTTCAGATCTACGAACGCGACAACGATCAGATCGCCCTTTATACTCAAGCCGGTGTCAAACTTCTGGACGGCTCCGTGGCGGAATTCACCTTTGATGAAACATCTCTCGTCACGCCATATATGACAGTTGACAACGGTCAACTTTCTGGACTGGAAATTGACGGAAACCCCATCAACACGTCGATCAATGGCAAGATCGGCGGTGGCAGCCTGGCGGCACAGTTCCATATCCGCGACGTTTCAGCCGTCCAGGCGCAGGAAGATCTTGATACGATGGCCGGGGATTTGATCCTCCGGTTCCAGGATCCGACGGTGGACACCACTCTTGGCGCTACGGATCCGGGCATATTCACGGATGAAGGTGGTTTCTACGACACCTCCGATGAACTGGGTATCGCCAACCGGATCGTGATCAACAGCACGATTTCAATGAGCGGCGATGCAGAGACCTGGCGATTGCGGGATGGTTTGAACGCCACTGCAGTCGGCGAGCGGGGCGATACCACCATCCTCAACAACTACGGCGATGCATTGGAAGCCACCAATACGATTTCATCACCGGGTCTCGGCTCGGGTGATTTCAGCGCCTACGCGATCGCCGCAAACCTGATGACGAGTTTCACGCAGGAGTTCACCTGGGCGGAGCAGGAGCAAGCATTCTCCTCTGCCATATTCTCCGACATGCAGTCCCGTGAATTAGAACAAGGCGTCGATACCGACGCGGAGCTTCAGACGTTGATGATGCTCGAAACCATTTACGCTGCGAACGCCCGGATGCTCCAGGCGATCGATGAAATGATGCAGGAATTGATGAGGCTCTAAGCTATGAATGTGACGTCTTTTGGTGACATGGCGCAGTATCTCTTCCTGCGCAACAGATCCGTCGATCTGACCAAGCAACTGGATACTCTGACGCAGGAAATGAGCACCGGTATTGCCTCTGACCTGCCGACCAAACTGGGCGGGGATCTTGGGTTCGTCGCGGATCTGGAACGGTCGATTTCAAAACTCGACAGCTACCAGGTGGCCGCGCAGGAATCGGCGCTATTTGCTTCCACCGCGCAGGGCTACATGGAGCGTATCAATAACAATGCGCTTGATCTTGGCTCCGATATCCTGGCGCTGACCAGCACCGCCAATGCCACCACGGCTGAAGAACTGGCGCAGCAGTCGGTGTCCTTTCTGAAAGAGACCATCAACAATCTGAATGGTCAGCTTTCAGGACGCAGCTTGTTTGCAGGGACCGACACCAGCACCGTCCCGTTGGAAAGCGCGGATACGATGATGGCGGCGCTTGTCACGGAAGTCGGTACTTTGACCGATGTCGATGACATTGCCCAAGCGGTGCAGGATTGGTTCGATGATCCAAGCGGATTTGATGCGATCATGTACAACGGGTCGACCAACAGCATGAGTTCCGTCCGTATCGGTGCCAGCGAAGAGGTCAATTTTTCGCTCCGCGCGGATGATGAGGCCTTCAAACAGGCAATGAAAAGCTTCGCTCTTGGCGGTTTGGCAAGCGGCGATTACCTCAGCCATCTGTCGACGGTTGAAGCCGCGGATCTGGTTGCGCGGGCAGGCGAAGAACTGATGACCACCCAATCCGAGCTGACTGATATCCAGTCCAACATCGGCTTTATCGAGGCCAGGATCGAGGAAACGCAAACCCGAAACTCTGCGGCTCTCACGTCGCTCGGGACCACGCTGAATGACTTGATCCTCGCCGATCCGGCAGAAACCGCGAGCCGCATCGAAGAGGTCCAGTTTCAACTGGAGGCGCTCTATACGGTGACGGTCCGGTCCTCGCAACTTAACCTGCTGAATTACATGTAATGCGTAAGTTTATCCAAATATTCCTCACCTGCCTGCTCCTGCCAACGCTGGCGCAGGCCAATGCAATCCGCCTCAAGGATCTCGTTGAATTTGACGGGGTCCGAGGCAATGATCTCGTCGGCTATGGTCTCGTTGTCGGCTTGAACGGCACCGGTGACGGGCTGCGAAATTCGCCCTTTACCGAAGAGATCATGACCAACATTCTTGAACGGCTCGGCGTCAACGTGAGCGGCGAGCAGTTCCGCCCCAATAACGTGGCGGCCGTCTTTGTCACCGCAACCCTGCCCCCGTTTGCGCGCGTCGGAGGCACGATCGATGCAACCGTTTCCGCGATCGGCGATTCAAGCAGTCTGTTGGGCGGCACATTGATCATGACGCCGCTGAATGCCGCGGATGGTCAGATTTATGCCGTTGCACAAGGGACAATCCTGGCCGGCGGGGCGGTGGCCGAAGGAGAAGCCGCGACTGTGACAAAAGGTGTGCCGACCTCGGGCGTCATTCCCTCCGGTGCTCGCGTCGAACGGGAGATTGATTTTGATCTTTCGTCTCTTAGTTCAATGAGGCTCGCCCTGCGTGAGCCGGACTTTACGACCGCTGGCCGGATCGAACAGGCTATTAACTCCGAGTTTGGCCGCAATGTCGCGGTGATGAAAGATTCCGGCACGGTCGAGGTCAATATCCCGCGGACAAATGCCAGATCGACCGCGCATGCCGTCGGCCGGATGGAGAACGTCCTGGTCGAGCCTCAGCGAAAGGCGCGAGTGGTGGTTGATCAGAGCTCCGGAACAATCGTGATGGGCAGCGATGTGCGCATTTCGCATGTGGCTGTGGCGCAGGGCAATCTGACACTCAGGGTTGAGGAAAGCCCGCTTGTCTCGCAACCCAACCCCTTTGCGGATGGCGAAACGGTTGTGGTGCCGCGGACCGGTGCCGCTTTGGAAGAGGATCCCGGCATTCAGTTGGCGGAGGTGCGGGAGACGACATCCCTGTCGGAAGTCGTTGGCGGCCTGAACGCGCTGGGCGTTTCACCACGCGACATGATCGATATTCTAAAGAGCCTCAAAGCGGCAGGTGCCTTGCACGCGGAATTCATCGTGCGCTAGCAGAACCCTGTAAAACGAATGTAGTAAAGACACCCCGGGGGCCGTCCCTGGGGTGTCTTTGTGTGTGGGGGGGGGCGCTCCTGGCGGCCTGTTGTCCGCTGGTATGATCGCGCCACCCTGTTCCTTGGAAGGTCGGTCCGCGCTACGGAACCCAAAGCCCCGAGGGGTGGAGCCGGACGGCACAGATGCTGGGTGCGCTGGTATGCAGCCCGGCCCGGATGTGAAGACAATCGGATTAGCGGGTTGAGTTTTCCTGTGGGATGCGTGTCCTCGGTTGGCGGTTGGCGGTTGGCGGTTGGCGGTTGGCGGTTGGCGGTTGGCGGTTGCCACCAGGCACCGACGGGATCTTAGGCCGTGACGGCGGAAACCGCATGGGTACCAACAAAAAGCCCCGAACCATTTCTGGGACGGGGCTATTGGTACTCACCTATCAGTCTTGATCAGTTGGGATAGTAGCTTCGAACAAGGGCGCTCGCGATCAGGCTCCAGCCGTCAGCCACGACAAAAAAGGCCAGCTTGAACGGCAAGGAAACCAAGGCCGGGGGCACCATCATCATACCCATCGACATCAAGGTCGCCGCTGTCACCAGGTCGATCACAAGAAACGGGAGAAACACCAGGAACCCGATCTGGAAAGCGCGGGTGATTTCCGAGAGCATGAAACTTGGTATCAGGACCGAAAGGGGCGCCTCTTCTGTGGGATCTATGCCCTGTGTTCCCGGCCGCAGATCCGCAATGGCATAGAATGTATCCGGGTCGAGCCGGTTTGCCATGAAGACACGGAATGGCTCGACGGCACGCTCCAGGGCGGGAACAACCTCGATCTGCTCATCAAGAAGGGGGGCAATTCCGGTTTCCCAGGCTTCAGTAAAAACCGGCTCCATCACAAAGTAGGTCAGAAACATCGCCAGGCTGATCATCAGCATATTTGGCGGCGCTTGTTGCAGACCGATTGCCTGGCGCAGGATCGACAAAACCGTGACCAGGAACGGAAAGCAGGTGATCATGATCAACAGGCCAGGCGCGACGCTTAGCACGGTGATCAGGAGAATTAGCTGGATGGTACGGGCCGAAATCGATTGACCATCGGCAAGGTTAAGGCTCAATTCTTGCGCCAGCGCTACCTGGGGCTGCATCAGCAGCAGAACTGCTGCCAATGCGCCCAGAGCGAAAAATTTCCGTGTCATCCCAGCCCGCTTTGCAAATCGGCGATTTCCGTCAGGCGAACTGCCAGTTGCCCGGCTTGATCGCCTTCCATTTCTTCCAATTGGCCCCGCGCCACCAGGCGGTCGCCGACATAAAGATCGACAGGATCTTCGACCTTTTTGTCGAGGGTCAGGATCGCGTTCTCGCCCAGATTGACCAAATCACGGATCAGCGGGCGCGCTTTGCCAACGGATACTATGACCTCGACCGGAACGGAGACAAACGGATTGCTGGTATCGGCGGATTTCGGGTTCAGATCGCCGGTCTCATCCATAGTTGCTTTCCTCTTTGAATTGATAGGAGAAGGCGTCAATCGAATCACGAATGGCTTCGATCAAGGCCTCGGAGTTCAGTTCTCTTTCGCTCTTGCCGACACGGAGTTGCGCCTGGCCGGACGACAGGTTTGCGTCCTCACGGACGCGCGCTTCGACCTTGGGTTCGTCGCCAAGAAGTGCACGGACCGCATTGCCTTCGCCCGCTGCGACGACGATTTCCATCGGCTCGTTGATCTGGCCTTTTGCCATATCGTTGAGTTGATCGATGATATGATGGCCAAAGGTTGCTGCCATCGTGTCTGGCAAGATCACGGAGGTCAGTACCTTGAACATCGGATCCAGCGAATCGATCAATTGAGTCTGTGCTTCATGATAGGTGAAGCTGAGGTCCTCGAGAGAGCCCGCCAACGTGGCAGAAACACGGGTGACCTCCTTGTCTTTTGCGTCGATTGCGTCGTCCCAGCCAGCCGTATACCCCTTCTCAAAGGAGACAAGCTTGGCATCCTCGATCACCTCCTCGGAAAAGGTGCCCGCTGGTTCAACAGGCATTTTCATACCAAAGTCTTCTAGAAGATGCGCAATTGTCATCAGGCACGCTCCTCGTTGTTTTCTTCCAACCACCCGCGCAGGATCTGCACGGTCTCTTCTTGGCGGTCGCCGATCATGGAGCGCAACCGGTCTACCGGATCACCTCCCATGCCGCCGCCGCCGGCACCAAAGTTGGCCAGGCCGTCACCCATTCCGGGCAAGCCGCCCATGGGTTCAAATTGGCCAGTGTCACCGTTCTCGATTTCACCATCCAGGGCGATATTGGCACCGAGATTCGGATTCATCATGAAGCCGCCGTCCCCACCCGACATATCTGGGAGATCCGGCAATCCTGCGCCTGCAGCCGCGCCATTGGGTGACGGCAGAGCCATAACGTTCGAGCCGTTTCCAGCCAGGATCGGGCGCACCACGAAGAGCCCCAGCACCAAGGCAACGATCGCGAGGGCAGCCATCTGAATGATCGACATGGCATCGAAGTAAAGATTGTCGAACATAGAAGCCACGGCAGCGGTGCCCTTGGGTTCAATGTCCGGCAGGTCCATTGATTTCAGTGTGATCACGTCACCCCGCGTCGAATCAAAGCCAATGGCGGCAGAGATCAGATCCCGCAGGGCATCCAGTTCATCCTCTGGGCGCGGCTCAAACTGGTCCGGCCCATCAGCAACTTCGGTTCTCACACCGTTCACAAGGACAGCTACGGTCAGTCGTTTGATCGCACCAGGGCCACGAATGATCTCCTTTTCGGTTTCAGAAACCTCATAGTTGATGCGTTCGCGGGTGGCGTTGGTGTTCGCACGCGACCCTTCGCCGGTGCCCGCATCGCCGTCGGGGATATTCGAGGCCACGGTGACTTCACCGGCCTGATTCTGCGAGGTGTCGGTCCGCTCTTCGACATCGGTGCTGACGGCGACGCGGCTTTCCGGGTCAACGGTCTTTTCACGAATCGACTCGGTATCGGTTACCGTTTCGACACTGACCTCGACGACCGCGTTGCCTTGGCCCACGCGCGCTTCGACGAGACGCAACACACGTTCCCGAATCGATTGGGTCCGGTTATCTGTGCCGGCCCCAGCGGCCGCGGCCGCCTCGGGAGAGCCGATCAGCGCGCCGTTTGCGTCAATCACTGCGACATTGTCGACCGCAAGCCCCGCGACAGCCGAGGCAATCAGGAACCGCACGGCATTGGCCTGCGCCGGTGTGATCGGTGTGCCCATTGGCGTGACCGATACCGACGCTGTCGGTTCGATGGTCCGTTGGAATGGGTTATTGCCAGTATTGGCAATATGTACGCGGGCCTGACTGATATGTGGGTTTGCCACGATTGTTCGGGCCAATTCTCCTTCTTTGGCGCGCCAATAGGCTGCGTCAAACATCTGAGAGGTGGTTCCGAACCCGCTGAGCGAATCAAGCAGCTCATACCCTTTGCCGCCGTTCGCAGGCAGACCCTGGCTGGCGAGCGTCATTCTCAGTTCATCCCGTCTTGCGCCAGGGACATAGATGGATCCCCCGCGCACTTCATAGTCGACACCGCTCTGTTCCAGAGCGGAGACAACATCTCCGGCCGTGCTGCTTTCCAGCCCGGCATATAATAGTTGCATGGTCGGCTTGTTGGCCACCATGGACATGAGAAGAAAGGTCAGGATCACGGCGATTGTCGCCCCGATTGCCATCATCCGCTTCCGCGTGTCCAAACCTGCCCAGACATTCTTGATCTGCTGCACATTAACCTCCGTCGCACCGGCGTTCTCTCCGGCCTGCAACCCTTTTCTCCGATTGGCCTTAACATTCGGTTAGTTCCTGTCGGGTTATGAACGAGTTGCACGACGTTTTAGGGATAGCCATGACAGACGCTGTAGCTGACATAGAAACAGATGGATCCGCGAAGAAGAGCAAATTGCCCCTGATCATAGGGCTTGTGCTTTGTATTGCGGGTGCAGGGGGCGGTTTTTTTGCCGTTCAGTCAGGCCTTCTTCCCTTTGGCAACACAGCAGCACCAAGTGCTGAAGATGTCGCCAAAGCGGCGCCAGAAGGCGTGGACAAGGGTGAGTCGGCGGAGGAAATCGCCAACTTAGCCTTTATCGAAATGGAGCCAATTGTGATTACGCTGCGCAAAGCCAGCGGAATCAGCCAATTGCGGTTCCGTGCGCAACTCGAGGTCAACCTGGCCGATCAGGTCGAGGTTGAAAAAGTCCTCCCCAGAGTTGTCGATGTCCTCAACAGTTACCTGCGGGCGCTGGAGCTTGACGATCTTACAGATCCGATGGCTCTGCCCAAGCTGCGCGCACAGATGCTACGGCGGATCAACATTGCGACCGGTCAAGGACGCGTGCGTGATCTTCTGATCATGGATTTCGTACTCAACTAGGAGGACAGGATGGAACTTATAGCTGATATCCTGCTTGCAGCTGGAGCACTTGGTGCCGGGTTTTATTGCCTGGTGCTGTCGCGCCGATTGAAGCGGTTCAACGACCTTGAAAAAGGGGTCGGTGGGGCTGTCGCGGTGCTTTCTTCGCAAGTAGATGACTTGAATAAATCGCTGGTCGCCGCGCGGCAGATGTCCGACGGATCCAGTAAGGCGCTGGAACAGTTGACCGGGCGCGCCGAATCGGTGTCGCAGAAGCTCGAACTGATGATGGCTTCGATGCATGATATCGCGCCGCAGTCACAGGCTTCGACACGGTCTCAGGCCGAATCGCCGCGTACCGAGGAGAACGATGCGCTTGCAGTCGCTTATGACGAAGATGTGCCAGAAACTGTACCTCAGGCGGCCGAAACGCAGGAAGAAGCCAAGCCGTCCGGACTGATGTTTGTGCGTCACAACCGAAATCAGAATCGGGTAGCGTGATGGCCAAGGCAGACAAATCCAAGAAGATGCACAAGGCCAAGCGCGGCACTTTGATGTTGCTCGCTGTCTTCCTCATGGCGTCTGCGGTTGTCCGGATCGCGCTCGAAGCGGCGCCTGCGATCGCACGGGAGGTCGCAGGTATGAAATCCGAAACCGATCCTACCCTTGCGCGCCAGGCGGGCAATTCCGACGTGCCCAACTCTGCCGAGATGCAGGCGATGATCGCTGCGTTCAAGAAACGTGAAATGATGCTGGCGGATCGCGAGGCCGAGATCGAAGATCGCATGAAGGCGCTCGAGATCGCGGATCAGGCGATTGAAAAAAAGCTCCAGGATTTGCAGGATGCCGAAGCCAAATTGCTTGCAACCCTCTCGTTGGCTGATGGCGCCGCAGAGCAGGACGTGTCGAAGCTGACAACTGTTTACGAACAGATGAAGCCCAAGGATGCCGCCGCGCTGTTTGAAGAGATGGACCCAAGCTTTGCCGCCGGTTTTCTGGCCCGGATGCGCCCGGAGGCCGCCGCTGGCGTGATGGCAGGACTTAGTCCTGAAGCCGCATATACCATCAGCGTGGTCCTGGCTGGACGAAATGGTGAAGTGCCGAAGGAGTAACTCGGCTTCTCACTCAGCCTTTTTTAACATGACTGGCCTACCTTCAAACCAGTGACAATATTTGGAGCTTACCCATGATAGGGATTGTAGGGATCATTGTGATCTTTGCCATGGTGTTTGGTGGCTACCTGCTCGCAGGTGGCAAGCTGGGCATCATCGTCAAATCATTGCCTTTCGAGATGATGATGATTGGTGGCGCTGCGGTCGGGGCTTTTCTTATCAGCAACGACATGGGCGGGGTGAAGCATACGATCAAGGATATGGGCAAGGTCTTCAAAGGGCCGAAATGGCTGCCCGAAGATTACAAAGATCTGCTCTGCCTGCTGTTTGCTTTGATCCGAATTGCCCGAGCCAACCCGGTTGAGGTTGAGCAACACATTGAAGACCCTGAAAACTCCCCGGTTTTTGGAAAGTACCCCAAAATTCTCGCTGATAAAGAAGCGATCAACCTGATCAGCGATACCATGCGGTCTGCGTCGATGAACTACGACGACCCGCACCAGGTTGAAGAGGTGCTGGAAAAACGGATCGAAGCAAACCTGCATCATGCGCTGCATTCCAGTCATGCCTTGCAGACCATGGCGGACGGCTTGCCCGCCCTCGGGATTGTTGCGGCTGTTCTTGGTGTGATCAAGACTATGGCCTCGATCGACCAGCCCCCTGAAGTTCTTGGCAAGATGATTGGTGGTGCCTTGGTCGGGACCTTCCTCGGGGTGTTCCTGTCTTACGGTCTGGTTGCACCTTTTGCGGGCAAGGTAAAAGCCGTCGTTGAAGAAGACGCGCATTTCTACCAGCTGATCCGCGAGGTTCTTGTGGCGAACCTTCATAACCACGCCGCAGCCATCTGTATCGAAGTGGGGCGTCAGAATACGCCATCCCACATCCGGCCCGGGTTCTCCGAGCTGGAGGAAGCCTTGAATTCGGTGAAACAGGACGCAGCATGATACCGCGAGCAATCGCATTTGCCGCCGCAGTAGTGGTGGCCGGATATGCAGAAGCACAAACGATCGTCACGCGCTCGGGAGAGCATGATGACTTCACACGACTGGTTATGCGAATTCCAGACGGGGTGGAATGGTCGCTGACGCAAAGCGACCGAATCGCCACCGTCAATCTCGGTTCGCCGACTGCAGTCTTCAATACCCGGGGCATCTTTGACCTCATCCCGCGCACGCGCATTCAAACGGTCTCTCAAAACGGTCCGGGGCAGCCGCTCCGGATCGAATTGGGCTGTGAATGTGTGGTCGATTATTACCAGCAGGCGGATGGCTACCTGGTGCTCGATGTCAGGGAAGGGCGTCCTTTGGCGCTGGCGGAACCGAGCGACCCGGCCAGCTTGCCACTGACCTTTCCGGTTCGAAACAATAGCTTCAGCTTCAACCTGGGGCGGCAGGATCTGGCCAGTGCCCGCGTCGCAATGGACCTCGAAGATGCTGTGGAGGCTACCTTTGGGTCATCTCAGCAGCGACCCTCGCAAACGGGGCCAATCGAACTGCCACTTCTGATGCAGTCAGAGGCGCGAACCCTCGGTGACGTCTCCGCCGAAGGTGACACAAAACAAGTCGCAGAGGCGCAGCCCAAAGAGCCAAAACCGACAAAGTCCGAAGATGGTAAATCCGAGCCTGAAGCCATTGGCGCAGATGCAAGCCTTCTCATGGATTTCGACGAGAATCGGCGCGCAGCGATGGTGAATGATTCAGAGTCTCGCTTGCTACAGCAAATCGGCCGGGCCAGCGAACAGGGGCTGCTCAAAACGACCGAAGAGAGCGGCGAAAACAGTCAGCTCAATCCACGCGGCAATCAAAACCGACCGCTTAACCCCTTGGACAACATCTCTGTAACGTCTGCCATCGACCGCGAGACCGGATTGCTTGCCATTGGTGGGGACGGGGATTCTGAAGACACGCACTGCATTCAGGACCGTGAGGTTGCAATCCACAAATGGGGCGGTGAGGCTGCGTTTGCAGAGCAGATTGGCGCGCTCCGAAGCAAGATGCTCGGTGAGTTCGACCAGGTTGACCGCAATGTCGTGCTGAAATTGGCTCGGACCTATCTATACTTTGGATTCGGGGCCGAAGCCCGCGCCACGATGCGGATGATCCCCGAAGATCGTTTCGATGAGACGTCTCGCGAAATCATGATGACAATGGGAAGCATTGTTGATGCCGCAGACCTGCCGGTGAATACGATCTTTACCGGCCAACAGACCTGCGGCGGAGACTCTGCTTTCTGGGCGGCAATGGCCGATGGTGTTGTAAAGAAGAGTGCAAATACGGATGCCATTCAGCAGGCATTTGCGAAGTTGCCGCCTCATCTGCGGGTTCAGCTTGGCCCCCGCATGAGCACGCTTTTTGCGACGGCGGGCGACCCTCATGTGGCAAAAGCAGCCTTGCGCGCGGTTGACCGGACCGGCATTGAAACGGTCCCGGACCGCAATCTGGCAGAAGCAGCGATTGCTGAACTTGAAGGCAACACAGAAGCCGTGGCGCGAAACCTGACAGAAGAAGTGGCGGAGCAAAGCGAAAATACTCCGATGGCTTTGATCGAACTGATCAATCTTAGCTTTCGGGAGCGCCGGGCCCTGTCGCCAGATGTCCCGGATCTGACGGCGTCCTACGAACTGGAAAGCAGAGATACTGCACTGGGGGCAGAGCTGCGTTTGGCCGAAGTGACGGCACTCGCCCTGGCCGGCCGTTTTGACGAGGCGTTCTCCAGATTTGATAAACTGGAACGCCGAGATGGAATCGGGGCACGCAACAGCGTTAACGCGCCACTCATGATCCTGCTGACCGAGAATGCCAACGATGTGACATTTCTGAAGTATGCCCTGATTTTCGCCGAAGAAGCGGGTGCGACACGCGCTGGCCAAGTCGGAGATTTGGTGGCGGAGCGTCTGCTGGATTTGGGGTTCCCGCAGCAAGCCGAGACGCTGTTGCGGAAAATGAGCTTGGAACCTGACAATGAAAACCGCCGCATGATGAGTGCCGAAGCGCTGCTTGCGATGGATCAGCCACAGCGGGCCCTGGTCGAACTGATGGGGCTGGAGGGGGAGCAGGCAGACCGCATGCGCGCCCGTGCTTTGTGGCGGAACAAGGAATATGAGCGCGCGAGCGAATACATGATGTCTGCCCAGGATTTGAACGCAGCAGCGCGGGGTTTCTGGCATTCGGAGAATTTGGAATCGGCGGAAAGTCTGGACACGGAAGTGGCCCCCTTTCGGGCGGTGGCGGATTTGACAAACCAGATCGATACTGCGGTGCGTGAGCCTGAAGGTTTGCCTCCTCTTGCCGAAGCACGTGCATTACTCGAAAGCAGTGCCGGGGCCAGAAGTTCCATCGAGGAATTGCTGCGTCGCGTCGAAAGAACACCACCAGAAGAGTAAGTATTAAGCCTGATACTGGTTGATTGGCCGTTCCTAGGGGCGGCCAATTCCTTTTGCGCTGATAACACTTTGTAAAGGCTCGCAGCCTAGCGTGGGGGACAGGGAAGAATCCTGATTTGGAACAGGCAGAATGCCAGTGAAACCGAGTATAAAAACCGGGCAACCGCCCGCCAATCCTGTCGCCGTGCAACACGCTCCTCGCTTGTTGACGCGGCCTTTGGTCGTTTCGCTACAATATTCTGCACGTTTTGAGAGTTGGGTCGCTTTCCTGAACCGCGTTTTCAATCCCGGACGACCGGGACCGAAAAGGCAGGCTTCACATTGGCCGGGTCGTCCGGCCTGCTCCTGATCGCTTTCAAATAAGAGAAAAAATCCGTGCCGAAACTGTCAGTCAAAGAGCTTTTCAACCCGACCATACTGCTCGCCATGGCGCTCATGGCGATCATTGTCATGATGATCTTACCGATGCCAGCCTGGGTATTGGATGTTGGTCTCGCGACCTCTTTCGCGCTCGCGATCCTGATCTTCACGATCACGCTATTCATTGAGCGCCCATTAGACTTCTCATCTTTTCCGACGATCCTCTTGGGGTCGTTGATGCTTCGTCTCTCGTTGAACGTTTCGTCAACAAAACTCATCATCGGCCAGGGACATAGTGGGACCGACGCGGCCGGCAACGTGATCGAGGGCTTCGCGAACTTCGTGATGGACGGCAATGTCTTCCTTGGACTTGTGGTCTTCGGGGTCCTGTTGATCGTCAACTTCATGGTGATTACCAAAGGTGCCGCGCGAATGGCCGAAGTTGGCGCGCGCTTTGCGCTCGATGGCATGCCTGGCAAACAGTTGGCGATCGACAGTGACATGTCCGCCGGGGCAATTGACCACGCGACGGCCAAAGAGCGCCGCGAGACAGAACAACGTGAAACGACGTTCTTCGGCTCGTTGGATGGTGTGTCAAAGTTTGTGAAAGGCGACGCAATTGCCGGCCTGCTGATCACCCTTTTGAATTTGATCGTCGGGCTGATCATGGGTCTTTTGGTCCACGGCATGCCGATTGGGACCGCTTTTGAGACCTATGCGATCCTCACCGTGGGCGACGGACTGGTGTCGCAGATACCCTCGGTCATCATTTCAATCGCGGCGGCTTTGTTGCTGGCACGTGGCGGGGCGACCGGTGCGACTGATACAGCGATCTTTTCCCAATTGGGCAAACACCCCGGGGCGCTGGCGACTGTCGCCGTCCTGATGTCGCTCTTTGCGCTGGTGCCGGGCCTTCCCTTTTTGCCGTTTATCTGCGGCGGTTCGGGGCTCGGTTATCTGGCCTACCGCATGTACCAGAAGAAAGCGGCGGATGAGCAGAAAGAAATCGACGCAAAAGTCGAAGAGATAAAATCTCCGGAAAAAACCAAGGCTCTTGGCGATATCCTTGATCTGGATGATCTGCATCTCGAATTCTCTCAAGATCTCGTCTCAATGGTTCTGGATCCAGGCACGGGTCTGGATGCGCGAATTGCCAATATGCGGACCCATGTGGCGACGACGTTTGGCCTGATCCTGCCGGAAATTCGACTGACGGACGAAGCGGAGCTGGACAACGGAACATATGTCATTCGGATCCAAGGCGTGGAACAAGCCCGTGGAGAGCTGCATCCCGACATGGTCCTGGCTTTGATGCCCGACAACCATGCGGCGTTGCCGTCTGGCAACGACGTGACGGAGCCGGTCTATGGCGCGCCTGCGCGCTGGATCGCCACCAAACATCAGGAAGACGCGGCCTTGATGGGCGCCACCGTTGTGTCGCCACCAGAGATTCTCGCGACCCATCTTCTGGAAGTTGTGAAGCAAAGTTTCCCGCGTTTGCTGACACTCAAAGCGCTGCGCCGTCTGCTGCGTGAGATGACAGAACTGACTGACGAGTTCCGGGCCAACGGCAACAAGAAACTGCTTGAAGAGCTTATTCCGGACAAGGTGCCGATCGATACGCTGCATTCTGTGTTGCGCTATTTGCTCGAAGAGCGCGTTTCGATCCGAAACATGCCGCTCATTCTGGAATCCATTGCCGAAGCCCGCCTGCGTACCACCGCGCCTGAACTGATCACAGAACACGTGCGGCAGCGGCTTGGGTTCCAATTGGTTGCTGAAATGAAGCGCGATGATGGGACTATTCCCTTGGTGCAACTCGCGCCGGAGTGGGAAGATGCGTTTAACACTTATCAGGTCGAAACCCAGTCGGGCCTCGATATCGCGCTGCCGCCTGACACGTTCAACAAGTTGGTTGACGCGATGAGCGAGAAGATAAATCAGGTGACCGAACAAGGCATTTTTGCCGCGATTGTTACCTCGACCCGCCGTCGCCGGTATCTGCGGACCATCCTGAGATCGCGTGGCATCCAAAATCCGGTTCTCTCCTTCGAGGAAATCGGCCTCGAGGCACGTCCCGCATTGGTCGGCATGGTCGCCGCATGAATTTCGTTGGCATCACTCCGGAACTTATGGCGCTGTTCGGCGCCGGGTTCTGGCATGCCGCCATTGTCTTCCTGCGGGTCGGTGCAATGACCTCGATCATGCCGGCATTTGGCGAAACGTTTGTTCCAACTCAGATCCGTTTGGTGATTGGGCTGGTGTTCACGGCGATCGTCGCACCGGCGATCCAACAAATACCGATGCCGCAGACCGTGATGCAATACGCCGGGCTTATCGCGACAGAGGTCGTGGTCGGCCTCGGCTTCGGAATGGCGCTGCGTATGTTCATGCACATGTTGCAAACGGCAGGGTCTATCGCAGCCCAGAGCACATCTCTCAGTCAGGTTCTCGGCGGTGCGGGTGCCGATCCAATGCCTGCATTGGGCGCCATTTTGTGGATTTCCGGGATAACGCTGGCTGTGATGCTGGACCTTCACATTCGCGCCGCAGAGTTGTTGATCCGATCCTATGACTTGTTCCCTGTTGGAGAGTTTCCCGACGCGGCAAATTTTTCACGGTGGGGCGTCCACAGGGTCTCGGAAACCTTTTCCATCGCCTTTACGCTCGCGGCCCCGTTTCTGATCACCGCGGTGATCTACAACTTGACCCTTGGCGTGGTGAACAGGGCAATGCCACAGCTTATGGTTGTTTTCATCGGGGCGCCCGCCATTACCTTTGGTGGTTTGGCGCTGTTGATGATCGGCGCACCCATGATTCTTGAGGTGTGGAGCCGTAACCTTCTGATGTTCTTTGCAGATCCAGGTGTGGGAATGCCATGAGCGACGATTCAGACGACTCAGACAAGTCATTTGAGCCAACACCGGAGAAATTGCGAAAAGCGCGACTTGAAGGGGACGTTCCAAAGTCGAACGATCTTCTTCAGGCTGCAGGCTATATGGGGACGCTGATTGCGTTCTATACTGCTGGAAGATCCAGTATCGAGCAACTTGGTACGGTCTTGATGTCGATGATCGACCAGCCAGACCGTTTGGCGCCCGTCTTTTTTGGCGAGGGTATGGCGGCGCCGATCTCGGGTCAGTTCATCACCACCGCGTTCAAATCCGTCTTGCCGTGGTTCGTCATGCCCGCGGCTCTTGTGTTGTTGGCTGTCTTTGCGCAACGCGCAATGGTCTTTGCACCAAAGCGGATCGAACCAAAACTGTCTCGATTGTCCATAATCAAAAACGCCAAAAACAAATTCGGACGTGGTGGTTTGTTCGAATTCGCAAAAAGCTTTGCCAAGCTGCTGCTTTATTCTGTCGCGCTTGGGGTGTATCTGAGCTGGCGCGTGCCGGAAATGATCGCATCGGTTGGGACCAGCCCCTATACGGTGGTGCCGTTTCTTGTTCAGCTTGGTATGGAATTTCTTCTTCTGACGTTGATCATTTCGCTTGGGATCGGACTGATCGACGCACCGTTCCAGCAGGCCGAGTTCATCCGCAAAAACATGATGTCACGCAAAGACGTCACGGATGAAATGAAGAACTCTGAAGGTGATCCGCATACCAAGGGGCAGCGCAAACAAAAGGGTCGTCAGATCGTGGCAAAACAGATCAAGGCAGCGGTGACGACTGCTGACGTCGTGATCGTGAACCCGACCCATTATGCGGTTGCTTTGAAATGGAGCCGCATTTCCGGCAGCGCGCCCGAATGTGTTGCAAAAGGCGTCGATGACGTTGCTGCAATCATCCGGGAGATCGCCCAGGAACACGGGGTGCCGCTGCACAGCGATCCTCCAACCGCACGGGCCCTCTATGCGACGGTCGAGGTTGGGGAAGAGATTGCGGAAGAACATTATGCGCCAGTTGCGGCAGCGGTCCGGTTTGCGGAAGAGATGCGAAAACGTGCAAAGGATAGCGCGCTATGAAACAGGACAAGATGCTTGCTCAGATGAGATCGGTGACCAATGCGGTCTACCTGCGTGAGCATGCCAAGGTGAAACCAATCCTGGACCACGAGGCAAAGTTGCGGGGCCAGCTGACGATGCTGAAGCAACAGGTTGAGCAATCCCGGGAGCTGATCGACAAGAGCCATGAAATGAAAGCGCTGGGCGTCGATTTGCAGTGGCAGAAATGGCATACGAACGCCCGCCGCGATATCAACTCGGAACTGGCGCAGGTAACGGCGAAAAAACTGCGCGCTATGGACAAATTGCGCCAGGCTTTTGGCCGAAAACACGCTGTCGAGACGATGGAAAATCAGCATAAGAGCAACGCGAAAGAACGGCGCAACAAGATGCTGTTTGATCGGTTGATGAACCTGGACTGATATCGACATCTATTGAAATTCAAAGTCCCGACCGCAAAAAGCCGCCTTCGACAAAGAAGGCGGCTTTTGCTGTTGGCTGGGTGGCGTCCTCAGGGACCGAAGAACATTGGCGGGCCCTCGGGATCAAACGTCCTGACGGGTAATTTCCAGAATAAGAACGTCAATCAGATCCTTGCCGAGATAGCGGCGACCTTCTTCACGCAAAGAGGTGCGGAGCGGGTCGAGCACTTCAGACCGGGTAAACGCGCCGCGAAAGCCTCCCATGTTTGCGTGGTCGAACAAAACTCTCAGGAATACATCCCGCAGCTTCGGTTCAAAGGAATGAACCTTGGACGCCATGCCGGGTTTGGTTTCCAGGCTGAGAGAGACAACAACAAGCGACGCGAGTTGATCACGTTCGACCACCGGAATCACGAACTGGCTGTTGATCTTGATAAACTCGTTTGGAGTCGTCTCTTCACCCGAATCGCCGGTGTCGTCGGCATGATCCTCGTCCATTTCGCCTGAGGTTTTGTCATGACCCTCGGCGTCGCCTGCCATTGCATGCTCCATCTCCTCGGGCGGTGGGGCGAGCATGATGCCCGCTCCGATACCGCCACCAAGGCCAATGATCAGCATGAGTATCGGGAGCAGTTTTGACATATTCGTGATCCTTAGAAGGGCAGGACAGCGTCAAGAACCTGCTGACCGTAGCGGGGTTGCTGCACATCGGTGATCTGACCACGTCCGCCATAGGATACGCGGGCTGACGCAATCTTATCATAGGTGATTTCGTTTTGACGGGAAATGTCGTCCGGGCGGACATAGCCTGAAACGAGGAGCTCCCGCAGTTCGAAGTTCACCCGCAGTTCCTGCGATCCATTGATCGCGAGTACGCCGTTTGGCAGCACGTCAACCACGGTTGCGGCGACCCGCAATTCCAATTTTTCGCTCCGGCTTACCGATCCGCTGCCGCCGGAGGACGAGGAGCTACCAAGATCGACCAGTTCCGCACTGCTGGCACCGGTTGGCAGATCTTCGTTCAGGCGCTGCGGCAGTCCCAGGAGTTGCGGAACCTGCAAGCTTTCTGAAGCGTTGCGCGAGCGGGAGGTATCGTTGGAAATGGAGGCTTCTTCGTCGATTTCGATAACGACGGTCAGAATGTCGCCTTTCTTCGTGGCGCGCCGATCCCCGAGCAAGGATTGACGCGAGCCACTCCAAAGGGACGCACTGTCGACAGCCCGCTGAGTCTGCGAGGTCAAAGGCAGCCCCTGGTAGAGCATCGCCACATGTTCCTGGGTTTCATTTCCAGGTGTGAAACTTGGCGGTTTGCCAATGTGATCCATGCGCGCGCATCCACCAAGGAGCCCAAGGCCAACAACTGCACATTTCACTGCGAGAATGGGTTTCATCAATTTACCTCAATATTGCCGTCCGCCCTGATCCGGCCGGTGACCGTGGTGCGCGAGGACAGGTTCATGACGCGGATGTATTCGCCTTCCGCGCCGCGGCCGAGCGAGCGGCCTTCTGTGGTGATTTCCAGTCCACCCTGACGGAAAACCAGCTTGACCAGATCATTGCGGTCGACAATCGCTGGCGGGCCGATATCTCCGGCGTGGATGGGGCGGCTTGCATAGAGCGCGATGCGCGCTTCCTGCCCGATCACCTCCTCGGGGTCGCTCAGCGCGCCGGGGGACTGGACATTCTTGAACATCAAATCCTCGGCGGTGATGGTTTCCTTGGCCCGGATCGTCCGGACCGGCACGAGGATCTCGGCCAGAGCGGATTGGGCAAGGAACGCCCCAATGATGATGGCGAGCAGGTATCTCATTTAGCGCACCTGCGTGGTTGCCGACATCATCTGGTCGACGGCCGAGATGACCTTGGAGTTCATTTCGTAACCGCGCTGGGCTTCGATCAGTTCGGTAATTTCACGCACCGCATCAACCGAGCTGTCCTCCAGATACCCTTGCCGCATCGTGCCAAGCCCATCTGTGCCGGGGTCCGTCGTGACTGGCTGGCCAGAGGCTTCGGTCTGTTTGAACAGGTTGCTGCCCACCGCTTCCAGCCCCTTGGGGTTGGTAAAGCCGGAGATCGTGAATTGCCCCAGCAGTTCGGCTTCGATGCTGTCATCGAAATAGGCGTAAAGCTCCCCGTCTGCGTTCACAGAGATGGAGGTCGCGTCGTCTGGAATGGTGATTTCCGGCGACACGGGGTAGCCATCGTTGGTCACGACCAGACCTTCGGCAGAGCGTTTGAACGACCCGTCGCGGGTATAGGCGGTGTCGCCAGAGGGCAGGGTGACCTCAAAATACCCATTGCCGTCGATGGCAATATCCAGGTCGTTGCCCGTTTGGGACAATGCACCTTGCTTCAGATAGATCGAAACCGCAGAGGTCCGCACACCGAGGCCCACCTGAACGCCTGTCGGCAAAACCGTACCGTCGGAAGCATTCACGGTGCCCGCGCGGGAAACCTGTTGATAGTGAAGGTCAGCAAATTCCGCGCGCCGCGCATTGTACGCCGTGGTGTTCATATTCGCCAGGTTGTTGGAGATCGTTTCGACGCGCAGTTGTTGCGCGCTCATCCCCGTGGCGGCAATTTTAAGTGCACGCATGTTTATCTCCTATGATTTCATAAGGTTGTCGATGGCCGCGCGGATGCGTTTATCCTCGTGGTCAAGAAAGCTCTGGCCCATTTCATAGGCCCGCTGCACTTCGATCATGCGGGCTAGCTGATGAATGGTGTTGACGTTTGACCCTTCGACGAAGCCCTGCAGCACCTTTGCTTCGGTCGCGGCAACAGTTTCACCTTCGACGCGGAACATCACACCGTCCTCGCGCAGGATCTGAGCTTCCTCTTCCGGGAGAAACAGACCGATCTGGCCCAATTGCTGGCCGTCGGCGCTCAGGGTGCCATCGGCACCGAAGGAAACCGAACGCGCATCGCCGGGAATGAACAGCGGAGCCTGGCCGTTGTCCAGCACCCGATACCCGTCAACGGTGACGAGATCGCCCTGTGCGTTCGGGGAAAAGTTGCCCGCACGGGTCAGACGATTGCCCGCCGGTGTTTCCACCATGAAGAAACCATCGCCCTCGATTGCCAGATCGAAGGTGCCATTGGTCTGGCTCAGGGTGCCCTGTTCCAACGAGGTGTTGCGAATGTTCGCACGCCCCATGGAAACGCTTTCCTGGCCCGGAGCCGATTGCACGTACTCCGAGAAAATCAGCCCTTCCGAACGATAGCCGGTGGTTGCAGAGTTCGCGATGTTGTTCGCCACCAGCCGCATTTCATTCAGCAGGCCGGATTGACGCGATAAGGTGGTATAGCCGATCTCGCTCATCAGAAACCTTCCTGGATAAGTGGGATAATTTGCCCGTCAAAAAAACCTACGAGCGCTTGCGTCATGACCCCCATCGTCAGCCAGAAGACGACCATGATCGTGGCCAGCTTTGGCACAAACGTCAGTGTCATCTCCTGGATCGAGGTCAAAGCCTGGAACAGTCCGACCATCAAGCCAACGACCAGAGCCACGATCAAAATCGGCAGGGCCATAGTGATGCCCGTCAGAATGGCCTGGCGCAGGGTGTCGTAGAAAACGCCTTCGCTCATCATGGCCTAGACCGGCATCCGAAGAATTTCTTGGTATGCTTCAACAACTTTGTTGCGCACCGTTACCGCGGTTTCCACTGCGAGTTCGGTCTGGGCGAGCGCCTGCACAAGAGCGTGAGGATCAGCGTTTCCGGTCATCGCCTGAACAGAAACCTGTTCGCTATGCGCGAGCGTGTTGGTGAAATCTTCAAAGCTGGTCTTGGCCTGTTCCTGGATTGAACCCGGGGTGTATTCTGGGTCAACCTGCGTGGCAGGGCGTGCAGCGGTATAGCCGGATGTGGCGGCAATCGAACGAATATCCATTCTGGATCTCCAATCAGTTCAGGTTAGCGACGCAAAAGGTCCATCAGTGAGGCCGACATTTGCCGGGTCTGATCGAACATTTTCAGGTTTGCTTCGTAGGTACGCTGCGCTTCGCGCGCGTCCGCGATTTCGATCATCAGATCGACATTTGATCCTTCGTAGTGACCGCTTTCGTCGGCCAGGGGGTGCGACGGATCGTAGATTTCTTCGAGGTTGCTGTTGTCCAGTGAAACCCGGCCAACGCGGACTTCGCTGACATCGGTGGACAGATCTCGCACAGACTGGAACGACACCGTTTTGCGGCGATATCCAGGTGTGTCAGCATTCGAGATATTCTCGGATACGTGGCTCAGGCGTGCAGCCTGGGCACGCAGACCGCTTGCAGTGACGGCCAGGGATTTTGCAAAATCGCTCATCTATCTACCTCCGGATCAGCTGCGGCCAAGGCTGGCGCGCAGGATGTTCATGGATGACCGGTACACGGCGAGGGCACGATCGTGCTGCCGCTTGGCCTCGACGCCGTTGAGGATCTGCTCTTCAACGGAAACGGAGTTGTCGTTGGGATTGACGTTGGACTCGTCGGTGATGACAGCCCAATCAAGACCGTTGGCATCGGTTCCATGCAGGTGCGATCCGCGAGACGAAACCATGTCGCCTTGCGTGTTGCTTGCTGCAAAAACCTCTTTGAACGGTTTGATATCCTTTGCGTGATACCCGGGGGTATCCGCATTCGCGATATTTTCCGAGACAAGCGCCTGACGCTTACCTGCATGGGTCGCCATGGAATAGGCGATATTAAAAACATTCAGTCTTTCGAACACCGGGGCTTCTCCCTCGATCAATTTCAATCAAGGCTTAACCCTGATTCCTTTAGAAATTGTTTTCAGAGGATGGTTGGAGAACCCACAGATGATGAAATCGATCCAAGCGCTCAGCCAAGAGCTGGCAAATACCCGGCTCTCTGCACCGATGGGCCGCGTGACTGGAATTGCCGGCGGAGAGATCGAGGTGTCGGGTCTGGAGCGACAGGCCCGGATCGGCGACAGGCTGGTCCTGCGGCGCGGAAAAAAGGACGATTTGCACGGCGAAGTGCTCGCAATTGGTGCCGATCATATCCGTATGTTGCCTGACACAGCACCTGAACGCGCCTCGATCGGGGATGCGGTCTTGCTGTTCCCGACGCCGGATTTTGCACCGGATGACACCTGGATCGGGCGCCTGATTGACCCATTTGGGGAGCCGTTGGATGGCAAGCCGATGTTGCGTGGGGTCGAGAATCGGGACCTGATGGCCGGCCCGCCAAAAGCGGCGTCGCGCCGGGGTTTGGGGAAACGTCTCTCCAGTGGCCTCTCGATTCTGAACACCGTTTTGCCCATCGTCACGGGGCAGCGTGTCGGGCTTTTTGCGGGCTCTGGCGTGGGCAAATCGACGCTTATGGCGCAACTGGCCCAGAACATGGAGGCGGATGTCGTCGTCATGGCGCTGATCGGGGAACGGGGGCGCGAGGTGAACCACTTCGTGAAAGAGGTTCTCGGGCCTGAAGGGATGAAGCGGGCGGTGGTGATCGCGGCGACGTCGGATCAATCCGCGCTGGTCCGCCGCCGCTGCGCCTGGGCGGCAATGACTGTTGCGGAACATTTCCGTGATCAGGGTCTCAACGTGTTGTTCATGGCGGATTCTATTACCCGATTTGCTGAAGCGCATCGTGAAATCGCGGTGGCATCAGGCGAAGCCCCGGCGTTGCGTGGGTTCCCGCCCTCCGTGACGCCGCTTATCACCGGTTTGTGCGAGCGTGCTGGACCGGGTGCCGACGGGCAGGGCGACATCACGGCGGTGTTCAGCGTGCTTGTCGCGGGGTCCGACATGGACGAGCCGATCGCAGATATCCTGAGGGGGGTTCTGGATGGGCATATCGTTCTGAACCGGGAGATCGCCGAGCGTGGTCGTTTCCCGGCAATTGACGTGTCCCGCTCTGTCTCGCGGAGTTTGCCATCCGCCGCGACAAAAGAAGAGAACGAAATGATTCTCGCCGTTCGCAAATTTCTGGGCGCCTATGAGCAATCCGAGGTGATGATCCGTGCGGGTCTTTACTCCGAGGGCAACGACCTAGTGCTCGACCAAGCCGTGAAAATCTGGCCAGAGCTGGACGCGTTTTTTGGTCGCGCGGAACCGGAAGGGATCAAGGGGAGCTTCAACCGGCTTGCGCTGTTGTTGCGACGCGCCGGGTCGGGCCGCTAAAGGCGCAGTTTGCCCAAAGGCGGGGATGCCAACGAGCCTGCGCTTCGGTAGCGCTCCTGCAGATTTAATGCCCCCGGTTTGTCCGGGGGCATTTTCCAATCTGGCAAAGGGTGTTACCGGCGCAGCATCATCAGCGCGGCGCTGCCAGAACTGTAGCCGCTGCCAATAGAACGCATCTGGGAACGTGTCAGGTAGAGGTTGACCAGGTCATCCATCTTGTCGCCGGAAATGAACTCTGATGGCTTGTCAGTCCCAAGGACTTGCTCTGCCTTACGTTTATAGACCTCAACCGCCTGGTCGATATCCATCTGCCCAACTTCCTTTGGCAACCCAAGAGCGACCTGCATGAAATCGGTCATGGCCTGCTGTCCCATGATGGTGAACCACTGAGAATTCGCACTCGGGCCGTCGTCTTCGTCATTCATGGTGCGAAGGCGCTCCAACGCCTCCTCAAAGGCCTGCTCGGCATCCGTATCGTCGGATTGGAACAACACATCCAGCTCGCGCTCTGCAATTTGCGCGTAGTAGTTGATGAAGAATGAGCTTTCACCGTTGGCGGCCGCATTGGTGCGATAGGTATCGCTTACGATACCGATCTGATAGGGGCCGGTCAGCTCCTTCAGGTCGTCTGTGCCAAAGAGCTCTGTGGCTTTATCTTTGTAAATGCTCAGTTTTTCATCGATGCTAAGCCCATCAAAGGTAGAGCCCGCCTCCAGATCACCTGCGGCAATCAGGTCGTCTACGGCGCCATTCACGTCAAGCGCGGTGTTCAGAAAACGCGGCACGCCGGTTTGGCCCATGACACTGAACCAGCCAGCATCGATTTCAGCTGTTATTTGTTCAGGGCTGTCATTCGTGATTGCGTCTTCATCCCCATAGGTGAATTTGAGGATCGTTTCCACTGTCCGCACATTGGAAGAAATTTCACTGTTGCGCATGCCCGACTCGGAGGCCTTTTCGCGGTAGATCGACAGAACTTCGTCCACATTGGCATCATTGGCGAAAACGTTCGGATCGTCTGTGCCGAAAATCTCGATCGCCTTTTCGCGATAGATCCGCATGGCTTCGCTCGTGTCTCGGTTGGCGATGTCGTCAGGCAGATCCAATGCGATCTTCATGAAATCCGCCAGCGGTTCCTGTCGGGAAATGAAATCCCATTCCTCATTCAAGGCAGATCCGCGTGCGACCAGCTGATCGAGAATGCGCTCTGACAGATCAGACGTCTTGGCAATATCTGCACTCGTTTCGCCCGCGACAGTTGCCCGTGAACGATAGGCCGACAGGACGGCCTCCTTATTGTCTGGCGAGAAGAAAACCGTTGGGTCGTCGCTACCAAAAACGATCGTTGCGCGGTCGCGATAGGCCTGAACCTTTTCATCATCGTCGAGACCCGCCGTCGCGACTGGCATCCGCAGCGTCGTGTTGAGGAAATCGGTCAGTACATCCCGCTGGACAATCTCTTTCCATTGATCCTCAACAGATTTTACGCCCAGTTCTTCGTCTTCATCGCCGTTGATTTCCTGCAATGTCAGATCGAATTCCCGAAGCGCACGTTCCTTGACGCTGAGCTGAGAAACATCGTCTTCGTCCGGCTCGCCAAACACTTCGAGCATTGCGCGCTTTGCAAAAAGCGCGGTGCGCATGGTCTCGTCTACATTGCCGACCGCTTCCTCAAAGGAGGCTGATTGAAAACTGTCGATGACTTCTTGCATAGCTTTGGAGTCCGCCGTCTTTGCAGACTGTCCGGGTCCAAAACCAAACGCTTCGGAAAATTTCACATAGCGTTCGTCGTTCATTTTGTTTGCAAGCGCGTCGTCGGCTGTTGTGCCCTCGTTCAAGGTGCGCTGCAGCAACGCGCGATAGTTGATTTCTTCCTCCAATCCGAACGCCTTGACCGCCACCTGAAGCAGGCGGCGGTCGTTTAGAAGATCATCGGATGAGGTGACTTTGCCGATATTCTCGGCAAAGTACTCTGTATCGTTTTTTAACTGACCGGCCTGGACAAAAGCCTCGTACTGCCGGTCATAGGTCGATTGCAAAAAATTCCAGCCCGCGACCCCCGATGACGGAATAAGCGGTGTGTAACTCATTGCGATCTGACGGCCATAAGCCGTTCCTCCCGCGGCAACAGCGCGCGCAAGGCTTTGAGGCAGCGATAGTGGTTGTTGCCAATCACCGATTCAGTTGCTTCCGCAAGCGCGGCCCGGCTGTCTGAGTCTGTAAACACCTGGCTCAGCTCTTCGATGCGACGCAGCATCGGCAAACGGTCTTCCTCAGGGTCGACGTCCCCGGAGAGAACCAATTGGGCCGCATAACAGACACGGCGCACCGGCGTATTCGCTTGTTCTGGATGGATCGCGTCCCGCAGACGCAGAATATGCGCATCAGGGGTTACGATCGACAAGCGACTGCGGCGATCTCCGTTCTCGATCACGGCACCATTGACCAAGACGCGCTCTTTTGGCGCGAGTTTAAGGACCAATCCACTCATTTTCAGGACGCTCCGCTTCTGAGGCCACGCATAATGGCCGTGTTGATCTCTACAAGCGGCTGGACTGTGGCCTTTCGAGCCAAGACCTTGCTGCTGTGCTCACGCGTGAAGCGGGCCAGATGAAACAAGCGTTGTTTCAGCTCGGGCGGCAGCTTGTTGCCTTCCTTGGCCAGATCCGAAGTGAAGAGTGTCCAGAGTTTTCGGTTATCGGAAACCGCTGCGACAAGCTCCTTGAAACCGTCCGAACCTTTGCTGTTGGCCACAATCATACGATGAGTGAGGCGTGCAAGGATTTCGTACTCTGTGTTTCGTGCTGTACGGGTCGGGGCTTTTGCCGCCGCATAGGCGCTCTTCGCCTTTAGAAGGGCATTCACGAGTTATCCTAACGTATTATTTTCACTGATTCTCAGGATGTAAGAACCTGGGGCGCGCGAGAGCGCCCCAGGTGAAAGGCTATTATCGGAAGAGCTGCAACAGCGAGCCCGGCGCTTCGTTCGCAATCGTTAGCGATTGAACTGCAAGTTCTTGTTGGGTTTGCAGCGCGCTCAGTCGTGCGGATGCTTCTTCCATGTTGGTGTCGGTCATTGTCGAAACACCCAAGGTCATGGAGTCGACGAGATTTGCCACGAACATGGACTGATCTTCCAGACGGGCGGCGGACGCACCGAGAGCAGCAGCGCCGGTGATGGCGGTCTGCAGGAAGGTTTCGATGTCTTCGAGCGCGGACGCGGCAGTGTCCGTGTCAGAGATCGACGTCAGATCGGCGGTCAGATCCAGACTGGATTCGAAGTCGACAGTTGCGATGGTGATTTCCACAGCTGTCACGGTACCGCCGGCACCTTCACGGTCGAGAGACGCAAGAACACCCATTTGAGTAGTGGTGTTGCCGTCGATGTCACTTGCCAGCAGGTTTGCACCGTTGAATTGCGCTGCGGAAATGATGGCCTCGACCTGCTCGACTTTCGATGTGATATCTGTCTGAATCTTCTCGTGATCGACGTTCTCGGACTGTGCAGAAACGATCAGTTCCTTGATTTCTGTCAGCTTTTCAACGATCTGCTCGGCACCGGCGGAGGCAACCGCAACAGTGGCTTCGCCGATCGCAAGGCCTTCCTCGATCGCTTCAAAACCGGCGATGTCGGATTCCATGGTTTTGGAGATCGCCCATACAGCGGAGTTGTCTTTTGCGGAACCAATTTCTTTACCGGTGGAGATATTGGACTGGGTGGTGTTCAGGTCATCATTGACAGACTTCAGTGTCTGCAGTGCAACCATTGC
The DNA here is from genome assembly GCF_001518015.1 of Tritonibacter horizontis. Taxonomy (GTDB): domain Bacteria; phylum Pseudomonadota; class Alphaproteobacteria; order Rhodobacterales; family Rhodobacteraceae; genus Epibacterium; species Epibacterium horizontis. Next base: position 21,071 of record NZ_LPUY01000008.1, on the reverse strand, counting down.
GCCATTGTTCGTCAGAATGCTGGACATAGCATGAGTTCCTTTGATGTAGGGCAATTTAGCCCCAGATTTTTAAATCCCAGCTTCGTTGCCGAAGCTCTCTCTGTCGTCTTTCTGACCGTGCTTCACCTTTCGGTATCCGCGCCACCTCAGTCGAGATGCAACGCGACCTTGTGCTATCAGGTGCTAAGAGAGTGCTAATGGTCCAATTTGCATTTTTAAAATTGTCTCCAATTCCCGGTGGTTTATGCGCGCTTTTCGAGACGCACACTGCCTCTGGTTGTGTACCGCGTTTTCTGTCCTGCGTAGTTATAGACCTCCAACCCACGGCGAACCTTGCGCAACTCTGACATCCGGTTGGCCACGGCCTTGATCCCCTGCATCGCGCTGCTCAACAGCTCCTGGTTGCGGGAAACTTTGTTGTTCACACCGATGAGCGCCGCCTGCTCCAGATCCTGGATTGCGTTGAGCTGGTCGAACAAGATCTCTTTGCGGGCAACAAGTGCTTCCAGTTTGTGAAGTTCACCCGCTTTAAGGGCGGCGCGTTCCTCATCCAGAATCTCGTCAAGTGCGAGGATGAGGGCCTGTGGGGTTTGGTCAGTCAGCATGGTCATTCCTGAGTGTCCTTCAGTGAGTTGTAGATGGATTCGGCGAGTCCGATGCCGCCGCTCTCGGCCATGGCGCGGGCCTGTTCATTGACCAGAAGCCCGGCAAACTGATCTTCGCCAGCGCCACCGCCAAAGGCTTCTGGCGCCTTGCCAAGGCCGGCTGCTTTTAGCATTTCGGAAAGAAAGGATGCTTCTAGGTCGAGTGCAGCCTGTCGAAGAGCTGCATCTTTTTGATCTGCGGCGTTCTGCAACGGGGCGACCGACGCGGGGAGCGAAACACTTGGTATAGGCATTTTTGCCTCTGTCCTTCATTTGTGTCGAATTCTTCGATTTTTCAGTTTTCGCAAAAAGCGGTTAAAAATAACGTAACTGATTTGCGATAATCATGGGTCACACGAGATAGAACATCCGGTGGAAAATGATTACGAATATCCTTTCGACACAGTCGGTTGGCAGTACGCCAGGCGAGTCGACGCAACGCTCCCAGTCGTCCCGCCGCTCCGGCGAGTCGTTCGAGGCGGTCGTGAACCGTTCGCCAGATGAAGCAAAGCAAAATCCCGAAGCCGCATCATTTGAGCCAGAATCTAAGGGCAACAGCGCGCCCGCTTCTGATGGGTCTGAAAATCCCCCACCGCATGAAGAATCGAGACACGGCGATCCTGCACCTGAAAAAACCGGGAACGGGCTGGCGGATGATCCTGCGGCCGCAGAGCTGTCTCACGACGATTTCGCGTTCACAGGGCAAGATCCGCAGCTGACAAAGGCTCAGCCCGAAGCCGCGGGCGTGGGAGTCAGGATCGACGCCGCTGCCGGTTCATCTGAAACGGCTCTGGCATGGCAGGCGGGTGATGTGGATGCCCCCGAAGAGGCAGACGCGATCACGCGACTGCCGGCTGACACCGTAGCCCCGAAAGGGGGCGAGGGCGGCAACATTCAGCAAGGGCAAATGACGGCCGCTGATAGAGAGCCGTCGAATGTTGCAACGTCGCCTGCCGAGCTGGCGGATAAATCCACAGCGGATCGCCCAAACATTCAGACCGGTGAAGATGAGCGCGCCCAATCCGGTGCCATGGCTGCGTCAAACACGCCTGCGACCGGCGTGGCCGGGCGCGGCGGCGGACTGGATGGCGCCAATGTCGTTGCCCTCAATACGCAATCAGCGGCGGGAAAAACGCCCGAGGGTTCGTCCGCGCTGCTTGCCGGGACCCTCGTTGATGACGCTGCGGCGACCGACGGCCAGCCCGACAGCCGTGCACAGGCCTTGTCCAAAGGAACCCCGCTTGGTGGGATGCCGAGTGAGGGGCGCGACTTACCGAAAGGGACGCCGCTTGGTGTAATGCCAACTGAGGGGCAAAATACGTCCGGGCGAAAGCCGGACGTGACAGCCGCCACAGCCACGCCCATTCCAAATGAGGCCCGACCCCCGACCCCGTCGGCGACAACACCGGCGTTGACGCCGGGTTCTGGGCGTACCGGTGACCAGGTCCCGGCGGCAGCTGCCGCGCAAGCGTCCGGTCAGGCACAGACATATGCGGCGTCATTTGATGTGCGGACCCAGGCCTTGGCGTCAAATCGGACCACGGGAGGTGTATCGGCCAACACTAGCCTGCAAACGGCGCAGCAGATCAATGCAGAAGCGATGTTGAAAAACACGTCCGCCGTGGTGTCCGAGGTCTTTGCGAATGCAGACGGTGGCGCGACGGGCGACGATGTGCTGACCCAGCGGGGCGCGGAGAGTTTTGCGCTTCCGCAGTTGCTGGCCGAGGCTTCGGTGCGTTCGGGAGCGTCGAGTTTTCGGGCCGAAACACCCCGTCATGTCGCCCAACAGCTTGCTGAGGCGGTTGCAACCAATGGCAAACGGAATGTGGATGTTTCTCTGAACCCGCGGGAACTTGGCCACGTCAATATGCGTGTGTCCACCACCGACACCGGTGTGATGGTTTTCATTCAGGCGGAACGGCCTGAGACAGAAGATCTGATGCGTCGTCATATCCAGGATCTTGCACGCGAATTCAAGGAAATGGGCTTTTCCGATATTTCCTTCCAATTCGGCTCTGACACCCGTCCGGGCCAGTCTGATGATACGGAAACCTCCGGCCGCTCCGGTGGATCATCCGGATCGGGCGATGGCGACGCCATGGAGGCGGACACGCTGCCTCTGGCACAACACCTCAACATATCGGCCGACGGGCTGGACATAAGGATTTAGTAGAATGACTGACGTTTCCGCTTTGACCGCCGCGACCGCTGCCGGTGCGACGAAATCGACCGCAACCCAATCGGCAACTGCGGCGCTGACCTCTGATTTTCAAACGTTCCTCAACCTGATGACGACACAAGCTAAATATCAGGATCCGCTGGAGCCGATGGACGCTTCGGATTACACGGCCCAGCTGGCGCAGTTCTCCTCGGTGGAACAGCAGGTCCTGACCAATGACACGCTCGGCAGCATGCTGACGCAATTGTCCCTGACCAACATGTCTCAGCTGACCGGCTGGGTGGGCAAGGAAGTGCGGGCACAGGCCGCGGCGCATTATGATGGGTCGACACCCATCGCCGTGGCTCCGAATCCTGCTGCAGTCGCAGATACTGTCCAGCTCGTCATTTTTGATGAGGCCGAATCAGAGGTTGGTCGTATCGATCTGCCTGTCTCCGCAGAACCCTACATGTGGAATGGCGAAGGCAAGGATGGCGATATGCTGGAGAAGGGCAATTATACCTTCGTCGTTGAAAGCTACTCGAAAGACAAAGTGATCCTCTCCGAGATTGCCGAAGTGTATGGTCTGGTAAAGGAAACCCAGAACATTGAGGGCGAGGTCGCCTTGATCATGGAAAGCGGAAGCGCCATTCTGGCCACTTCGGTCACGGCCCTGCGGGAACGCGACACCCTCGCGGGTGCTTCCTGAATACAGGCGTTTGGGACCGATCCCCATGATCGCCGGGGAGAGGCGGAGATCCGATGAGGGAGTGACCCGCTGACAGCCCCGACAGACGCAATCGATGACACAGAAACAGCCCTGTTTCGCTATTTGGCGCAGCAGGGCTGGCGCCTTTGTGACCCCCGGCGTCTTTCTGGAGGGCGCAGCAATCAGGTCTGGCGTGCGGGCCGCGTGGTGGTCAAACTCTACCAGCCTGACCGACAAAACCCATTGTTTGCAAATGATCCGAGCCGGGAACGCCAAAGCCTGAGGGAGTTGAGCGGTACGGGAATGGTGCCGCGCTATGTGGCGCACGGTTACTGGCAAAATCGGGACTGGCTGATTTACACCCATCTGGCGGGTGGCCCTTGGACCCAGGATACCGCGCATGTTGCACGCCTGTTGGGGATCTTGCACGATCAGGCCGTCTTTGCCGGACTGCCGGATGGGGTCAATGGGTCGGTCGCGCTAGAGGCGCAGACGGAGGCGATTCTGGCCGTCACAGATTCCGCTGAAAGCGCAGAACTGATGACACAGCGCCCGCTGGGTCGGGTGCCGGAGACCCTGCAGACCGGGCTTATCCATGGCGATCCCGTGCCGGGAAACCTGATGGTGCACGACGGAACCCTGGCACTGATTGACTGGCAATGCCCGCAACGGGGGGACCCGGCGGAAGATCTGGCGTTGTTTCTGTCTCCGGCGATGCAGCTTTTGTACCGCGGCAGACCGTTGAGCGCGCTGGAGGAGACAGAATTCGTGGCCGCCTATCCGGATCGACGGGTTGTGTCCCGGTATTTCGCCCTAAAGCCTTGGTTCCATTGGCGTATGGCGGCCTATTGCCTGTGGCGTAACGACCGCCGGGCGCTGGCGCTGGAGCGGGCGGCGCTTCAATCCATCAGGCCGAGAACGGCATAGGCCGGGGGCATCAGCAGACGGCGGGCCCGCCCCAGGGGGAACCGGGGCAATCGCTGCATGAGCTTTGAATAGGGCACGTCAGGAGTCTTGTTCCGAACCAGATCCGCCAGCAGGTAGCCGGCATAGCTGCCCATCGCCACACCGTTGCCGTGGTAGCACAGGCCGGCAAACAAGCCGGGATGATCCGGCACCGCGCCAACAAAGGGCATCAGGGTGCGGGACAGGCAGACCATGCCGGACCAGCTATGTGTCGTCTCGATGTGGGACCAGGCTGGAAACAGCCCGTCAAAATGGCGGCGCAGAAGCGCGCGGATTTTTTCTTCTGATCGGGGGGATGAAATCAGGCCACCCCGCATGCCAAACAGGAACCGCCCGTCTGGCATCAGGCGAAAATAATGCAGCATGTGCCGGGTGTCATAGGCCATCTGGGCGCTGGTCCAGCCCTGCGCGGCCTGTTCCTCGGCTGAGATCGCACGGGTTACCATGACGGTGGATTGCGCAGGCATGTAGCGTCCGGCAAGCCAGCGCGGCAGGTTTTCGCTGGAATAGCCGTTGGTGGCGATCACCAGACGCGCGGCCCGAAGATGGCCCTGAGGGGTTTTGATCTGCCAACCGCTGGCATCCTGCGTGATGTCCGCGGCCGGGCTGTTCTGGTAAAAGCGTGCCCCGGCTGCCTGCGCGGCACGACCAAGACCAAAGAGATACTTGCGCGGGTTGAGCGCGAAGCCAACCGGGGTCGTGAGCGCGCCGTGAAACCCGCTGCCCAACCCCTGCGCGGCAAGATCCTGCCGCGCGACGAAATCGCCACCCGATGCTTCGGCCTCCGCCTGCAACGCTTTGCCAGACTTGGCGGAATGGGCCATCACGGTTTCCCCGTGCGAATGGGTATCGGCGTCGATCCCATGGCGGGCGATCAGGCGTTGCACCAGATGGACCGCTTCTTCTTCGCCCGCGTGATAGGTCTGCGTCTCCCTAGACCCGTGCAGCCGTGCCATTGTGGCCGCACCGAGTTTTGCACCGCCGAGACAGCAAAAACCACCGTTGCGCCCCGAAGCACCCCACCCGGGTGTTTCTGCTTCCAGTACCGCCACTTCCAGCCCGGCCTCTGCCAGGTGCAGGGCGGTAGAGGTTCCGGTGAAACCTCCGCCGATCACGGCGACATCGACGTGTTGGGTGCCGTCCAGTTCTGGCCAGACCGGCGCCGGGCAGGTTTCGTCCCACCAGCAACCGTGCCGCGGGCCAGGGCCATAGGCGTAGTCAGAAAAAATGCGGCGCATCATCAGCTGGTTCGCACCGCTTCCTGTTCTTCTTGTCGCTGTTTGACCAGCGCCCGCTTGCTGACCAGCGAGGCGCTGATCACACCTACGGTCACAATCCCGATCATGATGGTCGAAAGCGCGTTGATCTCTGGCGAAACGCCCAGACGCACCGCCGAAAAGATCTTGATCGGCAGGGTGGTGGCCGCAGGACCGGTGGTAAAGGAGGCAATGACCAGATCATCGAGCGACAGGGTAAAGGCCAGAAGCCAGCCGGAGACGACGGCGGGGGCGATGATCGGCAGGGTGACCAGCCGAAACGCTTCTGCCGCCGAACAGCCCAGATCCAGCGCCGCTTCTTCCAGCGACCGGTCAAAGGTTGCCAACCGTGAGGAGACCACCACGGAGACATAGCACATGGCAAAGGTCGTATGGGCCAGAACGATGGTCAGAACGCCACGATCCAGGCCGATGCCGATGAACAGCAGCAGCAAAGACAGGCCAGTAATCACCTCAGGCATCACCAACGGGGCATAAATCATGCCGGAGAACAGCGTCCGCCCCAGGAAGCGCCCGCTGCGCACCAGAACATAGGCCGCCATCGTCCCAAGCACGGTCGCAATGGTGGAAGAAAACACCGCGACCTTGATGGTGACCCAGGCGGCCTGCAGCATCGCCTCGTTCTGCATCAGCTCGCCGTACCATTTGGTCGAGAACCCGGCCCAGACGGTTACCAGCTTGCTTTCGTTGAAAGAAAACAGGATCAGGATCAGCATCGGAATGTAAAGAAAGGCAAATCCGAGGGTCAAGGAGACCACGTTGAAGGCGCTTAGACGTTTCATGTGTCGCTCTCCTGTTCCTTTTGCTGGTTGCGTTGGAACAACACGATCGGGACCACCAGAATCAGCAGCAGGATCACCGCCACCGCGCTTGCCACCGGCCAGTCACGGTTTGAGAAGAACTCTTCCCACAGGACCTTGCCGATCATCAGCGTGTCGGATCCGCCCAGCAGGGAGGGGATCACGAATTCACCCATGGCCGGGATAAAGACCAGGAAACAGCCGGCGATGATGCCGCCTTTGGACAGCGGAATGGTCACCAGCCAGAAGGCAGACATGCGCGAACAGCCCAGATCTTCGGCTGCTTCGATCAGGCTGTCGTCCATCCGGTCCAGTGCCGCATAAATCGGCAGGATCATAAAGGGCAGATAGGTATAGACGATGCCGATATAGACCGCCGTGGTGGTGTTGAGGATCTGCAAGGGTTCGGTGGCCAGACCCGTCCACAGCAGGAACTGATTGAGAAAACCCTCATTCGCCAGAATGCCCTTCCACGCGTAGACGCGGATCAGAAACGAAGTCCAGAACGGCAGAATCACCAGCATCATCAGCATCGGACGCCACTCTTCCGGGGCGCGGGCCATGCCATAGGCAATCGGGTAGCCCACAAAGAGGGTCAGGATGGTCGAGGTGAGCGCGATCTTCAGGCTGCTTAGATAGGCCTTCCAATAGAGGTCGTCCTCGATCAGCCAGGTGAAGTTTTCAAGGTCCAGCTGAGACAGAAACGCCCAGATCCCCTCGGCCCAGTCAAAGGTGGGCATATAGGGCGGACGGGCGATGGCCGCATCCGAAAGCGAGATTTTCAAAACGATGACAAAAGGCACCAGAAACAGCGCCAGCAGCCAGATGTAGGGGACGGAGATCAGGAGGAACCGGCGCATCAGTTCGCCAACAAGATGCCGCCAGAGGCGGTCCAGGACAGCCAGACGGTGTCTTCCCAGGTATAGGCCCGCCGCGAGATCCGGCGAGTGTTTGCGGTTTGCGCCTTGATCACATCGCCGGTCGGCAATTCAACGTGATAGGTCGACAGGTTCCCGAGATAGGCGATATCCAGAACCTTGCCCTGCACCGCGTTGGCGGCCTTGGCAGGACGGTCCGCGCTGATGGTGACCTTTTCCGGCCGAATCGCAAGATGCGCGGTTTGCCCGTCGGAAAAGATGTTCTGCGATTCCACGGTCAGCGGCTCGACCCCATCGCGCCAGTGCAGCGCGTAGCTGCCTTTGCCCGTCGCCGTCGCCTTGCCCTCGATCAGGTTCACATCACCAATGAAATCAGCAACATAAACTGAATTCGGCGCCTCGTAGATATCCGCCGGGGTTGCGACCTGTTTGACCTGGCCGTTGTCCATCACGGCGACGCGGCTGGCGACGGTCATCGCCTCTTCCTGATCGTGGGTCACGATGACGAAGGTGGTGCCGGTCTTTTCCTGGATGTCCATCAGCTCGAACTGGGTTTCTTCGCGCAACTTGCGATCCAATGCGCCGAGGGGTTCATCCAGCAGCAGCAGTTTCGGTGCCTTGGCGAGGCTGCGCGCCAGGGCGACCCGCTGGCGTTGACCACCGGAGATCTGATGCGGTTTGCGGCGGGCAAATTTTTCCAGTCGGGTCAGCCGCAGCATTTCATCAACCCGTGCGTTGATTTCGTTGCGGGGCATGCCTTCGCGTTTCAGGCCAAAGGCGATGTTTTCCCAGACACTCAGATGCGGAAACAGCGCGTAGGACTGGAACATCATGTTCACTGCGCGCTGGTTTGGCGGAACCGGGGCAATATCCTGACCGGCAAGGAAAATCTTGCCCTCAGTCGGGGCTTCGAACCCGGCGAGCATTCGCATCATCGTCGTCTTGCCACAGCCCGAAGGCCCAAGCAGCGCGAAAAATTCGCGTTCAAAGATGTCGATGGTGAGGTCGTCAATCGCCGTGAAATCGCCAAAGCGTTTGCTGACGTTCTGGAACTGGATCAACGGTTTTTCGTCGGGATCGTTCCAGGGTTCAAATACCGGTGTAGCCAAGTCTGCCCCCAAGCGGGCAGCACAATGGTCTACCCGTCGTCGTATGTTTGAAACGGCAGGACGACGTGCGCCCTGCCGGATGGATCAGCCTGAAGCGATCAGGTGCCGGATTTCACGCGGGTCCACAGACGGGTGACAACGCGCTGCACCTTCTGCGGGTAGGGGCCTTTGATGTAGGTGTTGTCCAGCGCCGCCGGGGTCGGGTAGATCGCCGGATCGCCGATCACGTCCTCGGCCAGGAACTCTTGCGAGGCCTTGTTGCCGTTGGCGTAGTAGACGTAGTTCGAAGCGGCCGCCATGTTCTCTGCATCGAGGATGAAGTCGATGAATTTATGGGCGGCTTCCGGGTTCGGGGCGTCAACCGGGATGGCCATTTGGTCAAACCACATCAACGCACCCTCGGACGGGGCGTTATAGGCGATTTCGACGCCATTGTCGGCCTCGGCGGCACGGTCACGCGCCTGCAAAATGTCGCCGGACCAGCCGAACGCCACGCAGATGTCGCCATTCGCAAGCGCATTGATGTATTCGGAGGAGTGGAATTTCTGAACATAGGGGCGCACGGCTTCGAGAACGCCGGCCGCTTTTTCCAGATCGTCGCTGTCCTGGCTGTTCGGGTCGAGGTCCAGATAGGTCAGGGCCGCCGGGATCATTTCATCCGGGGCATCCAGGAAATGCACGCCGCATTCGCCCAGTTTTTCCATGTTGGCCGGATCGAAAACCAGCGACAGGCTGTCGATGGGGGCATCTTCGCCCAGGGCTTCGGTCACCTTGCCGACATTGGCGCCAATGCCTGTGGTGCCCCACATGTAGTTGATCGAATAGTCGTTGTTGGGGTCAAACCGTGCGGTGCGGTCCTGGATCACATCCCAGAGGTTGCCGTAGTTTTCCAGTTTGTCCTTGTCGAGCGGCATGAACACTCCGGCCTGGATCTGACGCTGCAGGAACGATCCGGTCGGAACCACCACGTCATAGCCAGAGCCTCCGGCCAGCATTTTGGTTTCCAGCAGTTCGTTGGAATCAAAGACGTCGTAGATCAGGTTGATCCCGGTTTCTTCTTCGAATTTTGCCAGCAGCGATTCGTCGATGTAGTCCGACCAGTTGTAAACCCGCACTTCGTCCGCCGACGCGACGGCGGCGCTCAATGCGATGGTGGACACGATGGTGACCGTTTTCAGTGTCATGAGAAACTCCCCTGTGAGTGCCAGTGTCTTTTTGACCGGCTATGGGCTATTTTGATCAAGTTTTGCCTCATCCGGCAAGACACTTTATGTTTTCATCTGTAATTCCTTCGTGCAAGCTGCCCAAAAAATGGAAGGACCCAAGCCCGGTGACTGTGTCAAATCCACCCTCCGTTCAGGCCGCTGATGGGGCCGCAAAACAGCCCGCGCACGAACAGGTCTATCAGCGTCTGCGCGCCCAGATCCTGTTCGGGGAACTGGCACCGGGGCAGGCGGTGACGATACAAGGGCTGGTTGACGCGCTGGACAGCGGCATGACCCCGGTGCGCGAGGCCATCCGACGGCTGATCTCGGATGGTGCGCTGGTGTTTCAGGGCAACCGCCGTGTTTCGGTTCCCGAATTGCGCGCCGAAGATATAGATGAGCTTGTTTTTGCAAGAAAAACAATTGAGTGCGAGCTTGCCCGCCGGGCCGCGACGCGGATCCCAAGGGCCGAGATTGATGCGCTGGAGCAGTTGGATCTGACCCTGGACAAAGCCATCGCAACCGGCGACGTGGCAGGCTACCTGGCGTTGAATTACCAATTTCACACTGCCCTGAACCAATATGCCGACGCGCCCATTCTCGCGGATCTTGCGGACCGGCTGTGGCTGCGGTTCGGACCATCGCTGCGGGTGGTCTGCGGTCGCTTTGGCACCCAGAGCTTTCCGGACCGGCATAAGGACATTCTGGAAGGGCTGCGTAAAAAGGATGCGGATCTGGTTGTTCTGGCGATGGAAAGAGACGTGTTGCAGGGCATGGAGCAGGTTCGGGCCGGTCTGACGCCGGTCATCTGATTCGATTGACAGCTTCGTTTTTGATCATATTCTGGTCAAAACTGGCCCGCTCTGGAGTGACTCGAATGACTGACCTAACCAACCACCTGCCCACGGCAGAGCTGCAGGCGCTTGATGCCGCCCACCATATGCACCCGTTCACCGCCAACGGTGAATTGGCCCAGAAAGGTGTCCGCGTCATCACCCGGGCCAAAGGCGTGACCCTGACCGATAGCGAAGGCCACGAAATCCTGGACGCCATGGCAGGCCTGTGGTGCGTCAATGTTGGCTATGGGCGCGAAGAACTGGCCGATGTTGCGGCCCGTCAGATGCGCGAACTGCCCTATTACAACACGTTCTTTCAAACCACCCATGTGCCGGCCATCGCGCTGGCCGCCAAGATCGCCGAACTGGCGCCGGGAGACCTCAACAATGTGTTCTTTGCCGGTTCCGGCTCTGAGGCGAACGACACGAATATCCGCATGGTGCGCCACTACTGGGCGATGAAGGGCAAGCCGACCAAGTCCATTCTGATCTCGCGCAAGAACGCCTATCATGGCTCCTCTGTCGGGTCCGGGTCGCTGGGCGGCATGTCGGGCATGCACGCGCAGGGCGGGCTGCCGATTCCGGACATTCACCATATCAACCAGCCGAACTGGTGGGCCGAAGGCGGCGATGCAACGCCCGAGGATTTTGGTCTGGCCTGCGCTCAAGAACTGGAACAGGCAATTCTGGAACTGGGTGAAGATCGCGTGGCGGCCTTTATCGCCGAGCCGATCCAGGGGGCCGGCGGTGTTATCGTGCCGCCCGCGACCTATTGGCCGGAAATTCAGCGCATCTGCGACAAGTACGAAATCCTGTTGATCGCAGACGAGGTGATTTGCGGCTTTGGGCGCACGGGGGCCTGGTTCGGCAGCGAAACCATGGGCATACGTCCTGATATCATGACCATCGCCAAAGGTCTGTCGTCCGGCTACGCGCCCATCGGCGGCTCCATCGTTTCGGACGAAGTGGCGAGCGTGATTGCGCAGGGCGAGTTCAACCACGGTTATACCTATTCCGGTCACCCGGTCGCCGCCGCGGTGGCGCTGGAGAACCTGCGGATCCTCGAAGAGGAAAAGATTGTTGAGCGCGTGAAGACCGTAACCGCTCCCTACCTCAAGGAAAAATGGGAGGCACTGGTGGCGCACCCGCTGGTGGGTGAAGCGAATATTATCGGCATGATGGGGTCGATCACCCTGACGCCGAACAAGTCCACACGGGCCGCATTTGCCGCCGAGGCCGGCACGGTGGGCTACATCTGCCGCGAGCGGTGCTTTGCCAACAATCTCGTCATGCGCCACGTCGGCGACCGGATGATCATCTCTCCGCCGCTGGTCATCACCGAAGCAGAGATCGACACGTTGATCGCCCGCGCCACCACGTCGCTGGACGAATGCCTGGCCCAGATCGAGGCTGAAGGTCTGAACGTTTCAGCCTGATTTTCGGGCGTTCCGAAACGACAGGATCAACCAGAAACATGTCGTTTTTGGTTGATCCGCGGGCTTAATCCGGCCGAATCTTTTGATTTTCCGGTCAAGCCCGCCTTCATTTTGATTTCAGATTTCAGGCCATACGCGCAAATGCGGCATCAAACAGGCGCAATCTGAACTGTATTGCCTGCTTTTTAGAGACGAACGGCCTGCAATAGCGGAATTGAACAGGGGACGGTTGCGCCGGGTCACCCATGTGTGCTTACAATTCCAGCAAGAAGCGCGGAAACATATCCGGCAAGAAGAAAAAATCACGGGGAGCCTGCTTTTGGCTGATGCGTCTAATTCCGATGCGTTCGTAGAGTTCGAACGCGTTCAAAAGAGCTATGACGGCGAGACTCTTGTCGTCAAAGACTTGAATCTCTCCCTGCCGAAGGGTGAGTTCCTGACAATGCTCGGGCCCTCAGGGTCGGGCAAGACCACATGCCTGATGATGCTGGCGGGGTTTGAAACGGCGACCCACGGCGATATTCGCCTTGATGGGACGTCGATCAACAACATCCCGCCCCACAAGCGCGGCATCGGGATGGTCTTTCAGAACTACGCGCTGTTCCCGCATATGACGATTGCCGAAAACCTCAGCTTTCCGCTGGAAGTGCGCGGTTTGGGCAAATCGGATCGCGAGGCCAAGGTCAAACGCGCTCTCGACATGGTCGAGATGGGGACATTTGGGGGCCGCCGTCCGGCCCAGCTTTCGGGGGGGCAGCAGCAACGTGTGGCCCTTGCCCGTGCATTGGTGTTCGAACCGGAGCTGGTGCTGATGGACGAACCGCTCGGCGCGCTCGACAAGCAGCTGCGCGAAAAGATGCAGTTTGAAATCACCCATCTTGCGCATCAGCTTGGCATCACCACGGTCTATGTAACCCACGACCAGACCGAAGCCTTGACGATGTCGGACCGTGTTGCGGTGTTCAATGATGGCCGCATCCAGCAGCTCGCGCCGCCGGATCAGCTGTATGAAGAGCCCGCGAACAGCTTCGTGGCGCAGTTCATCGGCGAGAACAACACGCTCGAAGGTGTGATCAAGGAAATCCGCGAAGGTCACGCCCTGGTGCAACTGGATGGGGGCGAGCTGATCGCCTGCACCCCGGTCAACGTTTCCGAGGCCGGGCAGCGCACCCGCGTGTCGATCCGCCCGGAGCGTGTCGAATACAACAAGGAACGCCTGCAGGAAGGCGCACACACCCTCAAGGCCGAGGTGCTGGAGTTCATCTATATGGGTGACATCTTCCGCACGCGCCTGCGGGTGGCGGGCAACAAGGACTTTATCATCAAGACCCGGAACGCCCCTGACCAGGTTCGGCTTCAGCCCGGACAGCAAATCGAAATCGGTTGGCTGCCCGAGGACTGCCGCGCGCTGGACGCCTGACGCGCGCCCAGCACCGCATAGGAACCCCTGGCGACGTTCAATGGACCGGGGGGCCAATCACCTGAACAATCAGTGTCTCAACAATGGAGTATACACTTATGAAACTGCGTAACCTGACGGCACTTGCCGCCACGACCGCCCTCTGCGCGCCGATGGCCTTTGCTGCAGATATGGCTGACGAAATGACCATCGTGTCCTGGGGTGGAGCCTACTCCAACTCCCAGATCAAAGCGTATAGCGAGCCCTATGCCGAAAAGACCGGCGTCACCATCATCAACGATGAAAGCTCCGCCGAAGCGGTCGCCAAACTGCGCGCGATGAACGAAGCGGGCAATGTCACCTGGGATGTGGTTGACGTTGTGGCTGCCGACGCGATGCGTCTGTGTGACGAAGGTCTGGCGATGGAAATCGACCCGGACGAGCATCTGGCCCCCGCGCCCGATGGCACCTCTGCCGAAGACGACTTTGGCGACCTGCTGGTCTCCGACTGCTTCATCCCGCAGATCGTTTATTCCACCACCTTCGGCTATCGCACCGATCTGGTTGGCGATACCCCGCCCTCCAAAATCTGCGATGTGTTCGATCTCGAAGCCTATCCGGGCAAGCGCGCGCTGGAAAAGCGTCCGATCAACAACATGGAATGGGCTCTGCTTTGCGACGGTGTCGCCAAGGAAGACGTCTATGACGTGCTGGAAACCGAAGAAGGTCAAGAGCAGGCGCTGGCCAAGCTCGACACCATCAAGGACAGCGTGATCTGGTGGTCCGCCGGTGCCGACACACCGCAGCTGCTCGCCGATGGCGAAGTTGTGATGGGCTCCACCTACAACGGCCGTCTGTTCTCCGTGATCGAAGAGCAGGACCAGCCCGTTGCGATGCTCTGGGACGCGCAGGTGTTCGACCTTGACGGTTGGATCATTCCTGCCGGTCTGTCCGACGAGCGCAAGGCCCGCGCCCTGGACTACATCTACTTCGCCACCGACACGCAGCGTCTTGCGGATCAGGCAAAGTACATTTCCTACGGTCCGGCCCGTGCCTCCTCCGCTCCGCTGGTGGGTCAGCACGCCGAACTGGGTATCGACATGGCGCCTCACATGCCGACCGATCCCGAAAACTCCAAGAACACGTTCCTCTACAACTACGAGTTCTGGGCTGACTATCGCGACGACATCGACGCGAAATTCCAGGCGTGGCTGGCCAAGTAATCTGGCCTGATGCCTTTGCCGGAGAGCGTATCGCGCTCTCCGGCCTCCTCTCTGGCACAGCAGTGCCACAGCCTGCGGATGGCAGAGAGACCAAGCCCGAGACACTGAGATCTGCGGGAAAAAAACAGGGACAATCATGAGTGACACAACTCAATCCGGCCCGGTCCTTTCGGCTGACGGCACGCCGCTGAAACGCAGCCTTGCACGCGCGTTGCGGATGCAAAAGGTCCGCGCGCTGATGCTGATCGCGCCGCTGCTGATCTTTATTCTTCTGACCTTCATTCTCCCGATTGCGGATATGTTGTTCCGCTCGGTCGAGAATCGCATCGTTGCCGATACGCTGTCTGAAACCGTCGTGACCCTCGAAGAGTGGGACGCCATGAGCGGCGACGCGCCGGGCGAAGCGGTTTATGAAAGCCTGTATTACGATCTTTTCGTGGCGGCCGAAGCCAAGGAACACACGAAACTGGGCACCCGCCTGAACTACGAACAAACCGGCATTTCATCCCTGTTCCGCAGCAGTGGTCGCAAGATGGATGATTTTGGCGAAGACCACGTCGAAGCGATCGAAGACGCCAGCGACGGCGCCCTCAAGGACGCGGCGCTGTGGTACGAGATCATGACCGGCGGCAGCTCCGATGCTGGCAATACCGAACTGCTCAAGGCGCAGCGCAGCAAGATGGCGCAGCTGACCGGCGAAGGGTTCGGTGGTGATATCGGATTTGTGCCCGGCGCAGACATCTCCGAGACATTCCCCCGCCTGGCCCGCGCCTACACGGATTTCGCACTCTTCGTTGCTGTGATGGACGGCGATGTGGTCGCCGAAGAAGACCCCTGGGAAAGCGTCTTTGTCGCCTTCGCACAGGAAGTCCAAGCCCCCGGTGGCGCTGAAAAGATCGCGGGATATACAGGTCCGGGCGCTGCCGAACTGCAAGCCGCAGCCGCAGCTCTGGCCGATCTGGAGCCGATTTCTTTCAAACAGACCTTTGTCGATATCGACGAAGACTGGGAAGATGTCGGCAACTGGCGCACCATCCAGACCTACAGCCCGAAATACACCAGCGGTTATTTCCTGAACTCCATCGACATGCAAAAAGGTGTCGACGGTGCCGAAGCACGGCCCGAGAACCAGCAAATCTATATCACGCTGTTCAAGCGCACGATGTTCATGTCGCTGGTGATCACCGGGTCCTGCATTCTTCTGGGCTACCCGGTGGCCTGGATCCTGGCGAACCTGCCGACACGCACGGCGAACTTGCTGATGATCCTGGTGCTGCTGCCGTTCTGGACCTCGCTGCTGGTACGGACCTCCGCGTGGAAGGTGATGCTGCAACAACAGGGCGTGATCAACGACGTGCTGGTCTGGCTTGGCCTTGTTGCGGATGACGCGCGGCTTGTGATGATCAACAACCAGTTCGGGACTATCGTCGCGATGACCCACATCCTGCTGCCGTTCATGATCCTGCCGATGTATTCGGTGATGCAGACCATCAACCCGACGTATCTGAGGGCGGCCAAATCGCTGGGCGCGACCAACTGGACCGCTTTCTGGCGGGTCTATTTCCCGCAGTCTGTGCCGGGCATTGGCGCGGGGTCGATCCTCGTGTTCATCCTGTCCATCGGGTACTACATCACGCCGGAAATCGTTGGCGGCACCAAGGGTGTCTTTATCTCCAACCGGATCGCCTACCACATTTCGTCCTCGCTCAACTGGGGTCTGGCTGCGGCGCTCGGGACCATCCTTCTGGCGGTCGTGCTGCTCCTGTACTGGGCCTATGACAAGATCGTCGGCATCGACAACGTGAAGCTGGGATAAGACAACATGGCACTGACACCTGTTCAACACCAAACCCCTGCCTTCACCGCCGCCGTCGCGGCCGGGGCAGGGGCGCTATTCGGCCTCTTTGTCGGCACTGCCCAAGGGTCCGGTATCCTCGGCCTCATCGTCGGCGCGATTGTGCTGGGGGCGATGGGCTTCGTGCTGACGGGCATGATCTCGCAGGCCAAACCCATTCGCTGGGCCATTCTCGGAATCTTTGCCGTGCTGGGGTTTCTGGTCGGCGGCATGCCCGCGATGGTGCTTGGCGCCTTGTTCGGCTGGTTCACGGGGTGGTTCATCTTCTGGATCGCCACCTCCAGCTATCGCAAGCGCCTGCCGCCCTATCTGACACCGGGGCAAGTCCTGTGGCACTTTAGCTTCCGGGTGATCTGCGGCGCGATCTTCGTGTTCCTGATCACACCGATCCTCGTGGTGATGCCGCTGTCGTTCAATGCCGAGAACTTCTTTACCTTCACCCCAGAGATGCTGCGGTTCGATCCGGCGGGCTATTCGCTGAAACACTATCGCGATTTCCTGTCGAACGATGGCTGGCAGCAGGCGTTGTGGAATTCCCTGCGCATCGCGCCGATGGCGACGATCCTGTCGGTGGGCTTTGGCACCCTGGCGGCCATCGGTCTCAGCCAGCCGCATGTCCCGTTCCGCCGGGCGATCATGGCGATCCTGATTTCGCCGATGATCGTGCCGCTGATCATCTCTGCTGCGGGCATGTATTTCTTCTACAGCCGGATCGGTTTGCAGGGCACCTATATGGGCGTTGTTCTGGCCCATGCGGCGCTGGGCATTCCCTTTGTCATCATCACGGTAACGGCAACGCTCGTTGGCTTTGACCACTCGCTGACCCGCGCGGCGGCGAACATGGGGGCCGGTCCGGTGACGACGTTCTTCCGGGTCCAGATGCCGTTGATTCTGCCCGGTGTGATCTCTGGTGGTCTCTTTGCCTTTATCACCTCGTTTGATGAGGTGGTGGTGGTGCTCTTTGTGGGGTCGGCCGGACAAAAAACCCTGCCCTGGCAGATGTTCATCGGCCTGCGCGAACAGATCTCGCCGACCATTCTGGCGGTGGCGACCATTCTGGTGGGGATTTCGATCTGTCTGCTGACCACGGTAGAGCTGCTGCGGCGTCGGTCCGAACGGCTGCGGGGCATGTCGCCCAGCTGACGGAACCCACCCGGGACACGGCTATAACAACAAAGCCCCGCCAACCGGCGGGGCTTTGTCGTTGCGGGGGGCAAGAGGGATCGGATCAGCGCAGCGTCTTCAACAGGTTGAGAGAGGCATAGCCATCGGGCACCAACCCTTTGGCGCTTTGAAAGTCGCGAATGGCGGCAATGGTCTTGGGCCCGATCCGGCCATCCACCCCTTGCGTGTTGAACCCGGCCCGGGTGAGCCGCCGTTGCATTTCCTGCCGTTCCGCGAAGGTCAGCGCCCGGTCGCCGCGCGGCCAGTCTCCCTTGATGCGCGGCCCGCCTTTCAGCCGGTCGCTGAGGTGGCCAACGCCTATCACATAGGCATCGGCCGTGTTGTAGCGTTCAATCACCGCAAAGTTCCTGAAGATCATGAAGGCCGCGCCCTTGCCGCCCGCAGGCAGCAGGATCGAGGCCGCGCCGTGATCCGCCACGGGGGCGCCATCCATATCAAGCACGCCGAGTTTGGCCCAGTCTGCGGGGCTTTTCTGGATCTTGCGATTGGCGAGCCTGTAGTCAAACCCTTGCGGCAGCGCGACTTCTACCCCCCAGGGCTGGCCAGTGACCCAGCCGAATTTCTTCAGGTAGGCGGCGGTTGACGCCAGCGCATCGCTGGGATCGTCCGACCAGATGTCGCGTTTGCCATCGCCAGTGAAATCCACTGCATAATCGAGGTAGGAGGTGGGGATGAACTGGGTATGTCCCATCGCGCCGGCCCAGCTGCCGATCATGTCGCGGGGGTCCACATCGCCGGCTTCGATGATCTTCAGCGCCGCCACCAGCTGCGCTTCGAAAAAGGCGCCGCGGCGGCCGTCAAAGGCCAGGGTCGCCAGCGATTGCACGATATCGTCGTCGCCCCGATAGCTGCCATAGTTGCTCTCCAACCCCCAGACCGCGACCACGACCTCCTTGTCGACGCCATAGGTCTGCTCGATCCGGTTCAAGAGCGCTTGGCGGGCCGCCAGCGCGCTTTTGCCATTGGTAACGCGCGCGTCCGAGGCGGCGCTGTCGAGATAGTCCCAGATCGTCTTGGTGAATTCGGATTGGTTACGGTCCCGCTTGATCGCCTTGGCGTCGTAGGTGACCCCCTTAAACGCCGCATCGAGCGTCGCTGTGCTGAGGCCTGCCGCCCGGGCCCGGGTCCGAAAATCGCCGATCCAGTCCTGCAGCAGGCTGTTTGCCGTGGCCTCCGCCACATTGGTTGCCCGGCTCGCCTGCAGCGGCGCAGTCCCGGCAGCGCGCGCAACCGGGCGCGGCGTGACCTGAACCGCTGCCAGCGTCAGATCGTCACCGCTGCCCGATCCGGCACCGGGCCGGTCAGGACGCAGAAGCGGCCGGGGGGCCTCTTGCGGCGCGGCATTCTCCGGCGTCGCAGCATTGATCGCATCTGCCTGAAGGGCGACCCCGAGACAGAGCGCCGTCTTGACCCAATTGCGCATCCTAAACCTCAACATCTGTTTTTCGTTGCCTCCACCCTATCTGGCGCGGGCCTGTGGAAAAAGGGGCGTCCGGTTGTCGGCGACCCCTGCGCGCCGCTTTGCCCATCAGCGGGCATTTTGTCGCTGCAGGTGATCCAGCGCATCCCGGTAAAGGACGACCCGTTGCGGGCGAAAGGAGGTCGCGGTCACCACAAGCTGCGTCATCCGGTCGAGGCGAAAGACCCGGACTCCCTGTCGCAAGTGGCACCAGGCGATGAGGACCGAGGAGGTGTCGAAATAGACCAGGCCAAGCGGCCTGACCTGACGCTGGCTTTCTGCTCCCTTGGCATCGCGATAGGCAAAGGTGACTTCCCTTTCCTCCCAGGTCGCCTGCCGCAAGACCGCTGGGTCGACGGTCGGCGGCGCGGGGGGCGTGAAACTATGCGCCGAAAGCACCGCATGTTGCAGCCTGTCCGCCTGGCTTTGCGGCAATCTGGCGCGCAGTTTCTTCAGGGCGGTGCGCGCCGCCGCCGCCAGATCGGGATCGCCTTTTTGCTGCACCTCGCAGAGGCCCAGCACCAGGGCCTCCAGCTCTGTGGCGTGAAAGCCAAGCGGCGGCAGGACCGCATCCTCGATCAGGGTAAAGCCAAAGCCCGCCGCCCCGTCGATCACCGCGCCGAGGCTCCGTAAGGCGTCGATGTCGCGGTGTATGGTCCGGGGCGACACCCCGAGGTCGTCCGCCAATTGCCCGGCGGTGACCGGCGGCGGATATTGTCGCAGGCTTTGCATCAGCCGAAAGAGCCGCTCAGTCTTGGTCATGGCTGTGATCGCTTTGTCGTGATGGGGTCAGGTTAGCCGAACCCTAATGACAGAAACTGTCAATAGCGGCTTTTAGTACGGACGACATCACATCCCAAACTGGAGATCACAGATGTTGACCCTATTGAGCCACGGCGGCAGCGGCGAATTCTACAGCTACAGCATGTTCTGCACCAAGGCGGCCTGCCTTTTGCAATTGTCCGGCCAGCCCTGGCAGCGGCAGGATATGTTTGACCCGCAGGAAATGGCGGCAATGCCCTTTGGCAAATTGCCGGTGCTGCAGGATGAACAGGGCGCCCTGATCCCCGACAGCGAAGGCATCCGGGGCTGGCTGGAAGCCCGCGGTATCGACTTTGACCCGGGGCTCGATGCCCGTCAAAAGGCGCAGTCGCGGCTGGTTATCCGGATGCTGGACGAAGCGCTCTGGGTGCAGGTGCTATGCGCGCGATGGCTGGAGCAGGACGGCTGGGAGGCCATGTTGTCGTCGGTCTTTGCAGGCGTGCCGGAGGCGGCGCTGACCGATTTTCGCGCGGGCGTCCTGGCAGGGTTGCATTTCGTCGGCCATGGGCGGTTTGCGCGGGACGAACGCCTCCGGCGGCTTGATCAGGATCTGACGGCGCTGGATGGAGTCCTGGGGGACAAACCCTATTTGTTCGGTGCGGCGATGACAGCAGCAGACTGTTCCGCGATGCCGATGCTGGAGGCAGTGTCTCGCGCCCCGGCAAGCCCGTCCGTCGTTGCGGTCGCACAGAAATACCCGCGTCTTCTGGCCTATGTGGACCGGGTCAGAACAACGGTGGCGCTGACGTTACCACAGGTGGCCTGACGCAGGCGACGGTGTGCAACAGGGCGCCGGGCGGGGAGGGGGGCGCTCCCCGCGCGCCCCTCTTGCATGGAACATGCAAACGGGCCCTTTGGGCCCGGCAGGCCGCGCCAAAAGGCGCGGCCTGCCACCGCGCACCGGAAACCGGGGCGCAATCCCTGGGGCGTGGCACCGCATCAGGCACTGGCGGCCGAGCGGCTCAGGTCCGTTTGCGCGCAACCTTGCGTTTGACCTTGGCGGCCTTGTGCTTGGACTTTGCCGCCTTGCCACGCGGCACCGTTCGCCCTGCGGGGCTGCGACGTCGCCCGCCCGTGCCAGAGCCGCCGCCGCTGGGCAGGTCGGCTCCC
>NZ_LPUY01000007.1 GCF_001518015.1 Tritonibacter horizontis | reverse complement strand
CGCCCCGTGAGAGGCCTGGGGGCTGGCGGCCAGCCCGACCGGCGCCTGGGCGGGGCATGGCGATCAGATCGCCATCTGGCAAGGCGAGGGCTGGCTGTTTCTGGCCCCCGCCATCGGCTGGCGGGCCTGGGATCTGGCCGCGACAGCCCTGCGGGTCTGGGACGGCAGCGCCTGGGTCACGCCACAGCAGCAGGACCGGCTCGGCATTGCCACATCGCCCGATAACACCAACCGGCTGGCGGTGGCCTCGGATGCGGTGCTGTTTACCCATGCGGGCGGCGACCAGCAGGTGAAGATCAACAAATCTGGTGATGCGCAGACCGCAAGCCTGGTGTTCCAGTCCAACTGGGCGGGTCATGCGGAAATGGGGCTGGCAGGCAGCACCGACTTCTCCATCAAAGTATCAGGCGGAGGCAGCTGGCCCGAGGCACTGGTGGTCAAATCCGCCACCGCGCGGGTCGGGCTTGGCACCAGCACGCCGGGTGCCCGGCTGGCCCTGTCCCATGGGGGCAGCGGCGACGACTACCTGCTGGCCGGCGAGGCCAGCGAGCTGTTTCGTCTCGGGGCGGATGGCAATGGCAGCTGTGCCGGCAGCTGGAGCGGTGGTGGTGCCGATTTTGCGGAATACTTTGAATGGCAGGATGGCAACCCGGGGCAGCAGGACCGGCGTGGCCTGTCGGTGGTCCTGGGCGCGAAGGGGCGCATTCGGCCTGCGCAAGCGGGCGAGACGCCGATCGGCGTGGTTTCGGCCCTGCCCTGTCTGATCGGCAATGACGATTGCGGCGCATGGCAGGGGCGCTGGCAGCGCGATGCCTTTGGCGCCCTGCTGCGCGATGACGCGGGCCTGCCCCTGGTCGCGCCGGAATATGACCCCGACCGCCCCTATCAGCCTCGCGCGACGCGGGCGGAGTGGGCGGTGATCGGGATGATGGGCCGGGTGCTGATCCGACGGGGCCAGCCGGTAGATCGGCGCTGGATCCGGCTCGGGGCGGCCGAGGACCTGCATCCGGCCGGCACCGCGGCGCCGGATCTGCAGCTGGACATCTGGCTGTTGCGCTGAATTTGCACGGCGCGAAATCTCAGACCCGCAGACATACGAAAGACCGCCCTGGGCTGCAGTCCCGGGACGGTCTTGGATTTTAACGATGATCTCAGCATTGGCCCCTGCCGACAGGGCCGGGCCAATGCGGGATCAAACCGTCTTAGTTGGTGCCGGAACCAGAACCGGAGCCGGAGCCGGAGCCCGAACCGGAGCCCGAACCGTCAGCATTCTTGTCGTTGGTCACAACGCCAACAACGATTGCAGCCGCGATAACGCCGGCTGCGATACCAGCGGCACCCAGACCGCCAACACCCAGACCTGCGCCGCCGCCAGCACCGCCGCCGCTGCTTGCACCAGCACCGCCTTCAGCCTGAGCAAACGCACCGGTTGCGGCCATGATGGCCAGCGCGGAAACTGCGATAATATTCTTCATACTTAAACTCCTGTGGAGATATGGGATATCCTTGCCCGGACATTACGTGAGCGTTCGGACTATTTCAACGTCCGCAATAGCATCCAGATCCTTGCTTTTCCGTTTTTATTTCGACGTTGCCGAAAAATCGCGGCAAAAAGGCCGTCCTGAAGGGGTCAGAAGCGCTTTGTTGCTCAAATAACCACCTGGCGTGTGCGAATATAGCCAATCGCCGGTCCCGCCCACTGGCGCGATTGCCACAGGCGGCCACTGCGGGAATCAACCCAATAGTCGTTGATCACCATGCCATCTCCGATCGCGTCGCAGCGTTCCTGCAGGTGCCGGGTGGGATAGGTGAGACCAACGATTTCAAGCTGTTCGGCACCGAGATCCTCGATCTCGCAGGCCATGCGGATGATCGAGGAATCGCTGTCGCCGTCGCGGACTTCATACATCCGGGCGCCGCCCCGGGACGGCCCCATGGCCCCCTGCCCGTCGGCGGGAACAACCGCAGAAAGCAAGGTGCCGCGCAGGCCCCGGGTGGCAATCAGCATGCCGTCGCGAAAGGCAAAGCTGATGTTGTCCACCGTGCGCCAGACCTCGATCTGGCCTGGCAGCTCGTCGGTGCGGCGGACCTGAAGGGTCAGATAATCGCGCAGATCGACCTCTTCGATCACCACTTCGATATGTGGCTCCTCGATGGTGTCCAGCAAGGCCCGGGTCAGGGTCGGCGGCTTTGGCGCCTGTGCGCGTGTGAACCGGCGCTTGACCTCATCGCGGACCACGGAGCTGATCTCCACCTCCAGGGAGGCGGTCTCCGGTCCGGTGCTGCAGCCGGAGACAATCGCAATCGCAACAAGGCCCAGCCGCGACAAAAGCCACTGCCCGGCGCCGTCAGCCCAGACCCGGATCAGAGGAGAGAACACGCCGGACATCATTCCCAGAACCTCGCACGCTGGTCGGACAGACTTTTCTGATGGGCGTTGCGGATGGTCCCGTAGAGCCCGCCGGGCACGGCCACCCGCTGGCCGCCATCGCGCTGCACCGGGCGCACCACCAGGCCATAGCCATTGCGGCTTTCCTTGCCCAGAAGCCAACCCAGCGGGATGGTCAGCAAGATCCCCTTGTCAAAGGACCCCTCGCCGAAATCTTCGGCCGAAACATCGGTGATGGTGAAGAAGGCGCCGAATTCCCAGCCGTTGTTGAACTGGCGCAGCAGGGTAAAGGTGCTGCCGTAGTCCCCCGCCAGATAGCGGCCCGCATCGACCTGGAACAGGTAGTTCTTTGGCAGCTCCAGATAGGCGGTGGCATGGCCGGTCAGCACGTCATAGTCACGAAAGCTCAGCCGCTGGTCGAAATCGCGCTGGCGCACATAGTTCAGTTCCAGCCCCAGCCCCAGGCGGCTGCTGACCGGTTTCCACAGGACCTCGCCCGAGATCCCGCCATACATGGCTTCGAGGTAACCGGCCGTGACCCGGGCATAGAGATCCTTGCCCGGCTGCCAGCGCCGCTCCGCATAGAGGTTGTTCAGGGTGGTGTCATAGCGGGCGTATTCGTGGAAATCGGTCCGCACCGCAGGCAGGCGCGACGGGTAGCGACGGCCCTGGGCGACGTTGCCCCAGATGCGCTGATTGATCGCCCCTGCAATGCGCCAGCCCGGGGCGGGGGTGTAGCTGGCCCCGAAACTCAGGCCGACATCCAGGCGGAACGGCAGCGTCGGGTCGAAATAGGACGGGGAAGCATAGGGGCTGATCGAAGTGCCGAAATCGGGATACAGCCCATCCCCCAGGATCGCCGCGTCGGCGGCGGGACCGGCCCCTGTCATCGCGGCCACCGCCCAGATGGCTTCGGCCGCTTCAGGCGCGAATTCCAGCGCCTCCAGATCGGAGCGCCGCAACTCTACCGCCGACAGGCCCTGACCGCGGAACACCGGCACGATGCGGAAGGTCTCGACCGAGGGCGGCAGGGTGCGCGACATCGCCCGCGCGGTGCGCCCGACCGCCAATGTATGTGACCGGTAGTGAGGGTTGCGGATGCGCACTTCGGCGACGGTGCCCTGCAGGGTCACGCTTTCCAGCACCAGGTTTTCACTGCGCAGCGCCTCGGCCAGCAGATCCCGCACCTGAAGGCGACGGTCGCCGCTGTCGGCCCAGGCCGCGCTCCACTGCTCCTCCTGCGGCGCCCAGGTGTGGCGCGGCACCACCGGAGTGGGCGCGGCCAGCTTGGTGCGGGTCGCCGGATGACGCGGGTTCAGCTGCAACTGCGCGGTCACGCCAAGTTCCGAGCCATAGAGATAATAGGCCCCCAGCCGCAGCTGGCGAGTATATTGATATTCAACCCCGAAGTTCAGCGGCGAACGACGCTCGAAGGACTGCAGCTGGCGGGTTTCCGTGGTATAGGCATCCGAGGAATATTCCGCCTTCACCCCCCATTTGCCATAGGTCCATTCGATCCCGGCAAAGGGCGCCACATCGCCGCGGAACCACTGGTCATAGGACAGCTCGCCGCCGGTGTCGCCGCCGACGAAACTCGGGCGGTCCCCCAGGGTGGCAACCGCCCCGTAAGAGCCGAACCGCCCCCAGCCCAGCCCGGCAGTGACCTTCAGCCGCCCCGGCAGCGCCTTGGGGTCAAAGGATTTGGTGGCCACCACATATTCACTGCCAAAAAGGCCGGTGCCGGCGAAATCCTGTAGCCCGACGACCACCGCAGGGCGGTAGCGCCCTTCGTCCCAAAGCCGGAATCGCACGTCAAAGTTGCGGTCGTAATAGGTCTCAAAGCCAAAGAACAACCTGTCGGGGTTCTGGTTGACCAGGGCGTTGTAGCGAAAGGACACCGACATCCAGGGCATCGCCTGAAACTGCAGGTTCATCCGGGTCTGGCCGGCGAACCAGCCGACGGAGGGCGCAAATTGCGCATCCGGCATCATCTCGGCGCTTGGCATATCCACCAGGCCGGGGGAGCCGTAGAAATTGAGGCTCGGCGTGCGGGGCCAGGCAAACCCATTTGGCGCCTCCACTGTTTCGCGCGCCTCCTGGGCCTGCAGCGGCGCGCCCAGGAGGGCAGCGGCGACAGCCCCGCAGCACAGCGGCTGCAGAACGGATTTCAGCATCGGCCGACGCCGACCAAACTGGTTTACGGGCATCCGGGAAGGGCAGCGTGTCACGAGCGGGGGCGTCCTTGAGCGGTCATCTGTTCTGTCACCCGGTTCTGTCACTCGGTGCATCTGTGGCACCGCTGTCGGGAGTGTTCCCAAGCTTACTGCCTGAGACACCGGACCCGATCAACGGCCAAGTGCGGTCGCTGCCGCTTTGGGGCCGGCTTTGTGGCTTCAGGACGACTTGCGGTCGGCCAGCGGCTGCACGTAACCCTCGACCCAGCGCATGATCACCCGGCGGGCGCCCTCGCTGTCGCCGGAGGCCACCACCTGGCGCAGGGCGCGCAACAGGGCTGCCACCTCGATTTCCGACAGCACCGCCTCGCGGGCGCAGAAAATCTTGGGATGGCGGGTGGTGATCAGCTCGGTCGAGAGCGTCAGCTCTTCTTCCAGCTTCTCGCCGGGGCGCAGACCGATGATGTCGATGGCGATATCGCCCTCCGGGTGGTCGTCGTCGCGCACCGAGTAGCCCGCGCTTTCGATCACCTGCCGCGCCAGCTGCAGAATCGAGACCGGTTCGCCCATGTCGAGCACGAACACCTCGCCGCCCTTGGCCTCGGCCCCGGCCTGCAACACCAGCTGCACCGCCTCGCGGATGGTCATGAAGTAGCGTTTGACACGCGGGTCGGTGACGGTGACCGGCCCCCCCCGGCTGATCTGTTCCTGAAACAGCGGAATGACCGAGCCGGAAGACCCCAGCACATTGCCAAAGCGCACCATGGTGAACACCGTATGCCCCGCCGACCCATCACCGTAGGGCGCACTGCGCGAGGCAAGATCCTGCACCACCAGTTCGGCCATCCGCTTGGAGGCGCCCATCACGTTGGTCGGGCGCACCGCCTTGTCCGAGGAAATCAGGATGAAGCGTTCCACCCCGAATTCCGCCGCGGCGCGGGCCAGCGTCTGGGTGCCAAAGACGTTGTTGGCCAGCCCCGCCAGCGGGTTGGCCTCGACCAGAGGCACATGTTTATAGGCTGCGGCATGCAGCACCACCTGAACCTGGTGGTTGACCAGCACCCGGCGCACCTGGCGCGGATCGGTGACCGAGCCCAGCACCGGCACCAGTTCGATCCCGGTGCCTTCGAGCTGCTGACAGAGTTCCTGATGGATGGTGTAGAGCGCCAGTTCCGACAGCTCGTAAAGCACCAGCTTGGCCGGGCGGCAGGCCAGCACCTGGCGGCAGAGCTCGGAGCCGATCGACCCGCCGGCGCCAGAGACCAGCACCACCCGGTCGGCATAAGAGACCGCGGCCTCTTTCATCGGCACATCGCGCGAGGCCCGGCGCAGGAAGTTCTGCGGCGGCACCGGGGTCAGCTTGTCGACCAGGGCTTCCTCGCCGATGAGCTGCGCAAAAGAGGGCAGCGCCTGCACCTCGAGGCCGAGTTTCTGCAGCCGCTGAATGATCTGCGCCTGTTTTGGCTGGTTCTGCGAGGGCATCGCCAGCAGCACCCGTTTGACATCGCGGGTCTTGACCAGCTCGGCAATCCGCGCCGGGGCACAGACCGGCAGGCCGACCAGAGTCAGCCCCTGCAGGGATTTGTTGTCATCGACAAAGGCGACCGGATCAATGCCGTCATGCGCCTTGAGCGCCTGCGCCAACTGGGTGCCGGTGTTGCCGGCGCCGTAAATCACCACCCGCGCCCGCGGCCGGGCCCGGCGATAGACCGCCAGCACGATCTGATAAAGCACCCCGCGCACCGCCACCATCATGATCAGATAGCTGATCGCAAAGACCACATGCACGCCCGGCGGCACCTGCGGGCCAAAGATCCGGCACAGCACCGCCTCCATCGCCGCGGCGCTGACGGCCACGACCGCCGTCTGCCCCATGGCATGGCGTTCATAGGCAATGAGCTGCACCTGCGGCAGGCCCAGCCAATAGGACAACCCCCCGGTGGCAATCAGGATATAGGGCAGGATCGGAAACATCTGCCCCAACAGGGTCAGGGGTGCGACCGGCTGGTCCTGAACCGTATAGGTAAACAGGAGCGCCAAAGGCAGCAGCAGCAGGTCGATGCCCAGAAATACGCCCGATTTCTTCGACCGTGAAAGCCCGCTGATGAGGTTGAATGTCGACACAAGTGGTTCCGTTTACTCTCGAGAGATCTCAGATCGCTCTGCCCTCAGGGCTGATTTTACATGGGAGCATGGTTCTATGCGAAAGCGGTATAAAATGCATCTGGTCGTTTTGAAATATGCTGACCTTACCCCTTGTGGGTGGGGATATCATCTAAGGTGTATCAAAAAACTTCACGATCCCTGTGAAAAACAGGAGATTGCGCTAAAAATCGCCGATGCGGAATGTGAACCCGCCCCTGATGCCCGCGCGACGGGGCTCTTCCGTCTCGGGCGACCGTCATAAAAGGGTCCATTGTCATGTCGTCTGGCTTTGAAATCATCCGTTGATATTAGCCTGCCCCGGGCGGCTTTCAAAGCATCCACGCGAAATCTGCGTGAATTTGAGGCATTTTGCCCACGTTTTGGGCATCCCCCCCGGTACGGACCGCTCAGCGTTCCCGGCGAAACAGGTTGCCGATGGTCTGAAAGACCAGATCGAAATCGTAGCACATGCTCTGATGGCGCTGGTAGATCAGATCCAGCCGCGCCTTGGCCGGCACGCAGATGCGGGAATAGACCGCATCCGTTTCCTGTGGCGTGGCCCGGCGCGCGAGCAGCGCCGTCTCATGCTTGTGATAGGTGATCGAGGCCAGCCCGGTCACCCCCGGGCGCGATTTCAGCACCTCGCGGTAGATCTCGGGATAGGCTTCGACATATTGGCGCAGCGGTGGCCGCGGGCCGACAAAGGACAGATCGCCGCGCAGGATGTTCCACAGCTGCGGAAACTCGTCCAGCCGCTTGCGGCGCAGCCAGGCGCCGGTTTTGGTGACCCGGGCGGCCTTGTCGCCGCCAGAGACGCCGCTGTCCTCTTCAACCACGGTCATGGTGCGCAGCTTCCACAGCATGAAGGGCTGATCCAGCCCCTTCATCCGCTCGGCCACGTAAAATACCGGACGGCCCTCTTTCAGCAGCAGCCAGATCAAAAGCCCCAGCAGAATGGGGCCAAGGATCACGATCAGCAGGGTGACAAAAAAGAGGTCAAACAGCCGCTTGTCCCAGGTCATGAGGGGTCTTGCTCCTTCTTTTCAGTCCCTAACAGGGCGATTTCCGCCAGCATCGCCCGGGGGTCCGCAACCGGCAGGGACATCTTTGGCGCCAGAAACGCTGTCAGGCGGGTGACGTCAAGCGCCACCTCGGCGATGGCCGTCTGCGGCGCTGCAGCTGTGGCAAAGTCCCGCCCGGCCGCCCGCAGCAGGGCCGCCATCTCCACCGGACCAGGTTGGGCAACGTTCAGCACCGGCGGCAGATCCGGCAGCGCCAGCAGCGCGGCGATCACATCCGCCAGCATCAGCGGCCCGATATAGCTGCGCCGGGGACTGCGGCCATCGGCAAAGCGGTCCAGCCGGAACCCCGGCCTCCAGCCGCCAAGAATGGCGTCAAAGCCGGCCACATTGCCGATCCGCAGCAAGCAGAGATCGACCCCCAGCGCATCCGCAAGGCGGCGGGCCTCGCCCTCCATCTCGGCCTTGGCCTGACCATAGGGATTGGCGGGCCGGAGGGGCAGATCCTCGTGCAGGGGGGTGGCCTGGGAACCGGGCTGGGCGCCATAGACCGCCGCTGAAGAGGCCAGGATCACCCGCCC
>NZ_LPUY01000006.1 GCF_001518015.1 Tritonibacter horizontis | reverse complement strand
GCCCGGCGCCGCGCTGACGCGCGGCGATTGCGTTCGGGCGCGCCCCCTGCGCCTGATCTTGCACGTACACTTGCCTTCAAGGTCCGAACCTGCCCATCGCCAAGTCGGAACATAACAGGAACAAACTGCCCGCGCAAGCCCGAAACGACCATCCGAGCGCCAACGGTCAGGGCACCACTGGCGCATCCCGTTTCACCGTGCGCAAAATCACATGGGTCTGGGCACTGGCCACCCCGGCCAGACGGAACAGAAACCGCTCCAGAAAGTGGTTGTAGGCCTCCAGATCCGGCGCCAGCACCCGCAGGTGATAATCCGCCTGCCCCGTCGTCGCGTAGCATTCGACGACATGCGGATTGCCTTCGACGGCGCGGATGAATTCGGTCAGATGTTCCGGCGCGTGGCGGGTCAGGTTCACCTGCACCAGCGCCTCAAACGCCAGCCCCATCGCCTTTGGGACCACAACCGCGCCATAGCGGGCAATCACCCCGGCCTCCTCAAGACTGCGCACCCGCCGCCACAGGGCCGAGGGCGACATGCCGACAGCCTCTGCCAGATCGGCATTGGAGATGCGGCAATCCGCCTGCAGCAGACTCAGAATGCGGCGGTCGCGGTCATCCAGTTTCATTTGCGTGGGTGTCCATTTCAAACTGAGGCGTATCTACGGTTAAATCATCCATAAATATGCGCAATCGCGCGCCCTCTGGCAAGTTTATCCACCAGATCCGGAGTATTCTGTCCACTCCCATGCCGCCGCCAGGATTTAGTCACATGACCGCGCTCCCCCAGGCTTTCCAGACCTATCAGCTCGAAGATCGCTACGCCCGCAGCAGCGGTCGCGTCTTTCTCACCGGCACCCAGGCGCTGGCCCGGATCATGCTCGATCAGGCGCGGCGCGACCGGGCGGCGGGGCTGAACACGGCCGGCTTTGTCTCTGGCTACCGCGGCTCACCGCTCGGCGGGGTGGATCTGGAATTCTGGCGCGCCCGCGACCGGATGCAGGCGGCTGGCATCACCTTCATGCCCGCCGTGAACGAAGACCTCGGTGCGACCGCCGTCCTGGGCGCGCAACAGGCCATTCTCGATCCCGATTGCACGGTCGAGGGGGTGTTTTCCATGTGGTATGGCAAGGGACCGGGTGTTGACCGCTCTGGCGACGCGCTGAAACACGGCAACGCCTATGGCTCCGCTGCCAAAGGGGGCGTGCTGGTGGTGGCGGGCGATGACCACGGCTGTGTCTCGTCATCTATGCCGCATCAATCCGATGTCGCCTTCATGTCCTGGTTCATGCCGGTGCTGAACCCCGCCGATGTCGGCGAATACCTCAGCTTTGGCGAATACGGCCTGGCGCTGTCGCGGTTTTCCGGCACCTGGGTGGGGTTCAAGGCGGTCTCTGAAACCGTCGAAAGCGGCCGCTCGGTCGTACTGCCGCCGGACCGCAGTTTCACCTTGCCAGAGCTGCCGGACTATCCCGGCGGGCTGCATATCCGCGCCTCTGATCTGCCCTCGCCCGAGATTGAAACCCGCATCCGGGCCAAGCTGCAAGCGGTGCGCGCCTTTGCCGAGGCAAACCCGATCGACCGGCGCATTTATGACCTGCCGGAGGCCAAGTTCGGCATCGTCACCACCGGCAAGGGGCATCTCGACCTGATGGAGGCGCTGCGCCTGCTGGGCCTGTCGGAGGCCGAATGCCGCCGTCTCGGCATCGACATCTACAAGGTCGGTATGGTCTGGCCGCTGGCCCGCACCGGCGCCCTCGATTTCGTCAATGGCAAGGAAGAGGTGCTGGTGGTCGAAGAAAAACGCGGCATCATCGAAAGCCAGTTCAAGGAATATTTCTACGACTGGCCCGGCGCCAAGCCGAAAAAGATGGTCGGAAAATACCATGCGGCAGGCGAACCGCTGATCCCCTGGGTCGGCGAACTCAGCCCCCTGATGCTGGTGCCGGTGGTGGCCGAACGGCTCCACCGGTTCTTCCCCGAACTCAACCTCCCCGACAAGGCCCGCGCCCTGACCGACACGCCGCCGAACCTCCTGAACATCCCCGGCGCCACCCGCACCCCCTATTTCTGCTCGGGCTGCCCGCATAACACCTCGACCAAGGTGCCGGAGGGTTCCAAGGCCAATTCCGGCATCGGCTGCCATGTGATGGCCTCCTGGATGGGGCGCGAGACCGCAGGCTACGCGCAGATGGGCGGCGAAGGCGTACCGCATCTGGTGGCCTCAAAGTACAACGGCGGCAAGCATGTGTTCCAGAACCTGGGCGAAGGCACCTGGTATCACTCCGGCGCGCTCGCCATCCGCCAGGCGGTGGCCTCCGGGGCCAATATCACCTTCAAACTGCTCTACAACGATGCGGTGGCGATGACCGGTGGCCAGCCGGTGGACGGCCCGGTTTCGGTCGCCGGCATCGCCCAGACCAGCCGCGCCGAAGGGGTGCAACGCATCGCGCTGGTCTCTGATGACATCACCAAGTTCCGCCGCAGCGACTTCCCCACCGGCACCACATTCCACGACCGCGCCGATCTGGACCCGGTCCAGCGCGTGTTGCGCGACATCCCCGGCGTCAGCCTGCTGATCTACGAACAGACCTGCGCCACGGAAAAGCGCCGCCGCCGCAAACGGGGCACGCTGGAGGATCCCAAACGCTTTGCCTATATCAACGATCTGGTCTGCGAAGGCTGCGGCGACTGTTCGGTGGAAAGCAACTGCCTGAGCGTCGAACCCAAGGAGACGCCGTTCGGCCGCAAGCGCCAGATCAACCTGTCGAGTTGCAACAAGGATTTCTCCTGCCTCAACGGCTTCTGCCCCAGCTTTGTGACCGTCGAGGGGGCGACACGCCGCAAGAAACAGATCCCCGGCCTGGACGCCCAGCGCCTGACCCACGGCCTGCCCACGCCCCGGCTGCCCGGCCTGGACAAACCGTTCAACCTTCTGGTCACCGGCGTTGGCGGCACCGGGGTTGTGACCGTCGGCGCGCTGATCACCATGGCCGCGCATCTGGAGGGCCACGGCGCCTGCGTGCTTGATTTCACCGGATTTGCCCAAAAATTCGGCACGGTGCTCAGCTACATCCGCCTCGCCCAGACCCCGGAAGAACTCCACCAGGTGCGCATAGACCAGGGCGCCGCCGATGCGGTCATCGCCTGCGACGCGGTGGTCTCCTCCGCGCCCAAGGCCTCGGCCCACTACCGCCCCGGCACACAGGTGGCCCTGAATCTGGCCGAAATGCCCACCGGCGACATCGTGCTGCGGCGGGACGCCAGCCTCGACATCCCCACCCGCGCCCGTGCCGTCGCCTCGGTTGTGGGGGCCGACAACGTCACTGCCCTCAACGCCAATGCCATCGCCGAAACGCTTCTCGGCGATGCGGTGCTGGCCAATGTCATCCTGCTGGGCTTTGCCTGGCAACAGGGGCTGGTGCCCGTCAGCCAGACCGCGCTCGAACAGGCCATCGTGCTGAACGGCGTCGCGATCGAAACCAACCAGCGCGCCTTTGCCATTGGCCGCGCCCTAGCCGCAGCCCCGGACCGGCTGCCCCCCCATTCGGCCCCCGCACCCGCGGCGCCGGAACCACTGGCCGCGCTCATCGACCGCCGCGCCGCCTTCCTGTCACAGTATCAAGACGACCGATACGCCCGGGCCTACCGCGACCAGCTCGCCCGCCTCAAGACCGCCCTCCCGCGCGATCACGCCGAGACCCTCACCGCAATCGCCGCCCGCAGCCTGTTTAAGCTGATGGCCATCAAGGACGAATTCGAAGTTGCCCGCCTGATGACCTCCGCCGATTTCTGCGCCGAACTGGATCAAACCTTCGCGGGGGACTTCACCGTCCAATACCACATGGCGCCGCCCCTCCTGACCAGCAGGACCGACGCACGGGGCCGCCCCGCCAAACGCAGATTCGGCGCCTGGATGACACCGCTTCTGCAAGGCCTCGCCAAGGTCAGATCCCTGCGCCGGACGCCGCTCAACCCGTTCGCCTATCACGCCGAGGCCCGGCTGAACCGGAGCCTGCTCAGCTGGTACAAAGCCCTCCTCGACGACATCATCGCCGCCCCGACGGCCACCCCGCCAGAGGTGCTGCAGGACATCCTCTCCGCCCCGATGGAGATCCGCGGCTACGGTCCCATCCGCGCCGCCGCCGCGCAAACCGCCCGCGACAGAGTCGCGCAGCTGCGCAGCCCCTGACCCGCTTCATCTTTTCTGAAATACCTCCCGCCGGAGGCCCGGCCCCGTGCTCCCGTCAGGGGGCGCGGGGCAAACCTGCCGCGCGTCAGCGCGCCCGCCGCGCAACATCAGCGGTTCAGCGCGACAGATCCTGCCAGAACTGACGGCTATAGGCGGCAAATTCTGCCAGCTCCGCTTCGGTCGGCGCCTGACCGGTGAACACTTTCAGGTATTCAGGCGTCATTGCCAACCGATAGTCATGGCTCTCTTCCGGCTCTGCCATATCATAGCCGAGCTGCATGTAATACAGCACCTTGGCCCGGGTCACCGCCTCTGGCGGCGGGCAGCCGTAGCGTGCGAACATCTGCGTCAGCGCGGTGACCCGGCGGGCATCGCCCTCCCGCATCCGCGCCTGCACCGGCACCGACCGGCGGGCCCAGTCCCGCACCGCGAAATCCAGCGCCGTGTTGAACAGGCCGGGGTTGGCGATACAGCGAAACACATTCAGCACCGCCCCCGTCACCCGCGCGGCCGGCGCCTCGGCCTGCGCAATCAGCCCGACGGTATTGGTCTGCTCCCAGCGTTCCAAAAGCGCATCCAGCAGATCCTGGCGCGACTTGAAATACCAATAGAAAGAGGACCGCGACACCCCCATCGCCTCGGCCAGCGCCAGCACCTTGACTCGCTCGACTCCATCCCGGATCAACACATCCAGCCCCAGGTTCAGCCAGTCATCGCGGGTCACTTTGATATTGCCGATCAGCGGCGCGGCGTCGGGATCATTGCGGTGCAACACAGGTTTCGGCGTCATGAAAAAGTAAGCCTCCAAAGTGACGAACGGATACCCGACCGGGACATCCCACAGCCCGAAGGCGAAGGATGCCCGCTGCCCGCCCCGGACGCAAGCCGCACGGTTCAGACCGCGGCACTTGGCCGGGCTGCGATGCGCGCCTGCCAGTCCCGCGTTGCCACATGGGTCTCCGGTACGCGCAGCTTGATGACGCGGGCGAAATCGACAAACACAAAGGCGGTGATATCGGCAAAGCTGAAATGCGCCCCCGCGAGATAGGGCCCCTGCGCCAGCCGTGTCTCCAGCAGGTCCAGAAACGCCACCGCCCGCCGCTGCCCCCGGTCCGCCAGCGCCGGGATCTGGGCATAGTCCACCGGCCCCGGAATGGCCCGGTTTTCAAAGGCGGGATGCGCGTTGCGCAGCGCCTCGGCGATCGGCAGCCCGCCCTGCTGCTCGACAATTGCCGTCCACATCATCACCAGACCTTTTTCACGCGCATCCCGCCCCAAAAGCGGCGGTTCCGGCACCAATGCCTCCAGATAGGCCGCAATGCCGAGGTTCTCGGTCAGCAAACTGCCATCCTCCAGCTGAAGCGCCGGCACCATGGCCTGCGGGTTGATGGCGCGATAGCCCGCCTCCAGCTGCGCCCCAGTGGCGATGGAAATCTCGCGGGTTTCTACCGCTACGCCTTTTTCCGCCAACACCATCCGGGCGCGGCGTGGATTGGGTGCGGTGGAACAATCGAAAAATATCATGCATGGGCCTCCTGCTGCACTCTTCTGGCTGACCCTAGCCCAAATCGCGAATGAAATCCGCACCGCGCGCCCCTTTGATGACCCCTGCCGCAGACCGACAGGCGACAGCGGCCAACGACGGCGGCAGGCGGCGGCAGGCGGGCCGGAGGGCCACACTTGCGGCGGCACTCCCGTCCCTATGACAAATGACATTTGACTACACAGGGCGGCGCGCGCGAAGGTGTGGCGAAAAACAGGGAGAACGCTCATTACCCATCTTGCGCAGCCATCCTGCGGCAGGGGCCTCTGAATGCGGCCGCTCCTGTCCGTCGAAGGTCTCAGCATCGGGTTCGGAAAAGACACCCCCGTGGTCCGGGATGTGAGCTTTTCCGTGGCCCCCGGTGAAACGCTGGCGCTGGTCGGCGAAAGCGGCTCTGGCAAGACCATCAGCTGCCGGGCGGTGCTGCGCATCCTGCCGCGGGCCGCACGGCTGGACTCTGGTCGGATGATCCTGTCGGGCGGTGCCGAGGGCGACATTGACCTGGCCCGGATCAGCGAACGCCAGATGCGCCGCGATGTGCGCGGCAACCGGGTCGCGATGATCTTTCAGGAACCCATGCGCTCGCTCTCGCCGCTGCACCGGATCGGCAATCAGGTGGCCGAAGTGCTGCATCTGCACGGGTCCCCAACGGCCGCTGCCGCCAAACGCCAGGTGCTGGACTGTTTCGAACGCGTCGGTTTTCCCGACCCGGAGCGCACCTGGCGCTCCTACCCGTTCGAGCTGTCCGGCGGGATGCGCCAGCGCGCCATGATCGCCATGGCGATGGTCGCCAAACCGGACCTGCTGATTGCGGATGAACCGACCACGGCGCTGGATGTGACCACCCAGGCGCAGGTGCTCGGCCTGATGAAGGAGCTGCAGCAGGAAACCGGGATGGCGATGATCCTTGTCACCCATGACCTCGGCGTGGTGGCAAACATGGCCGAACAGGTGGTGGTGATGCACAAGGGCCGCGTGATGGAGGCAGGCCCCGCCGAGC
>NZ_LPUY01000005.1 GCF_001518015.1 Tritonibacter horizontis | reverse complement strand
GCCGGGGTCTTGCCCGGCGGGCGGCGGTTCTGGCGCTACACATGCGCCACTTCCATCCCATGAGCACCGCCCATCATCAGGCCGATCTCCTCCACGGTCAGCTCCGCCGTGGGGCGCGGTGCCGACAGGCGGCCCTCGTTCAGGGCGGCAAAATTATCCGAGATTTCCATCAGCTCATCCAGATCCTGGCTGATGCAGATCACCGCCGCGCCCCCTGCCGCCAGATCCAGAAGCGCCTGCCGGATGGCGGCGGCGGCGGCGGCATCCACGCCCCAGGTCGGCTGGTTCACCACCAGCACCTCGGGTCGCTGCAGCACTTCGCGGCCGATGACGAATTTTTGCAAATTGCCCCCCGACAGCGACCGGGCAGCGTTTTCCGGCCCCGGCGTGCGCACGTCAAAGGCCTGGATGATCTTTTCGGCAAAGGTTTTTGCCGCGCCCCATTTCAGGAATCCGTTGCGTTCCAGCCCTTCGCGGGCCGATCCGGTCAGCAGCGCATTTTCCGTCAGGCTCATGTCCGGGGCTGCGGCATGGCCCAGACGCTCCTCCGGCGCGGTCAGCACGCCGAGGGCGCGCCGGGCCGTGGGGCCCATATGGCCGATGGGCTGATCCTCGAAACTGACAGCATCCCGCGCGGTGGTGATCTCGCCCGACAGCACCGCCAGCAATTCATCCTGACCGTTGCCGGCGACCCCGCCAATACCCAGCACCTCTCCCCGGCGCACGGACATCTGCACATTCTTCAGCGCGGTGCCAAAGGCCGAGGGCGCGGGCACCGACAGGCCGGTGATCTTCATCGCCACCGCGCCAAATTCACGGCTGCCCCGCTCCGGTGTCTTCAACGCCGTGCCGACCATCAATTCCGCCATGTCGCGGGCGGAGGTGTCGCGCGGCACGCAGGCGCCAACGTTCTTGCCCAGCCGCAGAATGGTGGCGTGGTCGCACAGGCTGCGGATCTCTTCCAGCTTGTGCGAGATATAAAGGATCGAGGTGCCTTCGCTTTTCAACTTGCGCAGGGTCTGAAACAGGATCTCGACCTCCTGCGGGGTCAGAACCGATGTCGGCTCGTCCATGATCAGCAGTTTCGGATCCTGCAACAGGCAGCGGATGATCTCCACCCGCTGACGCTCCCCGGCAGAGAGGTCGCCAACGGTGCGGAAGGGATCCAGCGGCAATCCATAGGCCTCGGAGACCGCGCGGATGCGGGTGGCCAGATCGCGCAGGCCAGGCGGGTTTTCCATGCCCAGCGCGATATTTTCCGCCACATTGAGCGCATCGAACAGCGAGAAATGCTGAAACACCATCGCTATGCCATCGGCGCGGGCCTGGCGCGGCTCGGCCGGCTCATAGGGCGCACCGCGCAGGGTCATCCTGCCGCTGTCGGGCTTCACCAGCCCGTAGATCATCTTCACCAGGGTCGATTTCCCGGCGCCGTTCTCACCCAGCAGCGCATGGACTTCGCCGGCGCCGATCACAAAGGAGACATGGTCATTGGCGACCACACCCGGATAGGCCTTGGTCAGCCCGTCGAGGGTCAGTAGGGGAGGGGTGCTCACGCGCTGTGCTCCTTGTTGAGGTCCGTGTTCCGGTCCGCGCGCTGCTGTCGCGCCATGAAATCCGCCGCCACGCCGATGGCGATGGCATGGGGGTGCTTGCCAAGGTCCGGTCGCCCGATCGGGCAGGTGATCCGGGCGATCTGCTCCGGCCCGTGCCCGAGCGCCGCCAGACGGCTGCGAAACCGGGCCCATTTGGTCTTTGACCCGATCAGCCCGGCAAAGGTGAACCCATGCCCCAGCACCGCGTGGCATAGCGCCAGATCGAGCTGATGGGAATAGGTCAGGATCAGGTGGTTGGCCTCGGTGTCAACATGGGGCACCAGCCGTTCCGGGGCTGCGGCGGGCAGCCGGGTTACCTGGGGCGGAATGTGGTCGGGAAACCGATCCGCCGCAACATCGACCCAGGTGATCGCCAGATCCGGCAGCGGGGACAGAACATCGACCAGCGCGCGTCCGACATGGCCCGCCCCCCAGATCCACAGGCTGCGGGTCGGGCGATAGACCGGCTCCACCATCCAGCCCTGCACCAGTTGCGGCGGGGGGCGCTGGCCCTGGGCCCGGGCCGTGTTCAGCAACCGGTGCACGGCCAGCGGCGCATCGGTGTCGCCTGCGGGGACCCGGGCAACGGGGCGGGCAATGACGTCGCGCCCCTCAAGCAGGACCAGCTCCGAAGCGGTATAGACTTCGGTCAGCAATGTGACGGAGCCCCCACAACATTGGCCAAGATCCGGCCCCAGCGCATGGGTGGACAGATGCGCGGACGCGGTCTGCCGCCGCGCTGCGGCCGCCGCCTCATATTCCAGCGCGCCACCGCCAATGGTGCCCGATTGGCCATCGGCCCAGACCAGCATGGCGGCGCCCGCCTCGCGGGGGGAGGAGCCCCGGATCTCGGCCACCACCACCCGGCTCACCCGGCCATGCCGGGCCACTGCGGTGCGCAGGGAGGCCAGATCAAACCCCATGGCGCAGCCTTTCCGCCGCGCGCCACAGCTCTTCGGCGGTGGCGGGGGCGTTCAGATGCGGATAGCCATCGCCAAAGGCCGCAACTGCGTTTGACAACGCCAGCCAGGCGGAAATCCCCAACATGAAAGGCGGCTCTCCCACCGCCTTGGAGCGATAGATGGTCTCTTCGCGGTTGGGGGCCTCGTAAAGGGCCACGTTGAACACATCCGGGCGATCCGAACAGGCCGGGATCTTGTAGGTGGAGGGCGCATGGGTGCGCAGGCGCCCGGCGTCGTCCCAGACCAGCTCTTCCGTGGTGAGCCAGCCGGCCCCCTGCACATAAGCGCCTTCGACCTGGCCGATGTCCAATGCCGGGTTCAGTGACGCCCCGGCGTCATGCAGGATGTCGGTGCGCAGAATGCGGTTCTCGCCGGTCAGCCGGTCCACCACCACTTCGGTCACCGCCGCCCCATAGGCAAAGTAGAAAAACGGCCGCCCCGCGCCCTTGATCCGGTCCCAGTCCAGCGAGGGCGTTTTGTAATAGCCCGTCGCCGACAGGCTGACCCGCCCGGTGTAACAGAGCATGGCCGCCGCCTCGAACGACATCTCCTCGGTCCCGACCCGCACCCGGTCCCCGGCAAAGACGACGGCAGCGGCAGGCTGCTGATAGACCGCGCCAAGATGCGCCGCCATCCGGTCACGCAGGGTGTCACAGGCCGCTTTCACCGCCATCCCGTTGAGGTCAGAGCCGGAAGAGGCCGCCGTGGCCGAGGTATTGGGCACCTTGGCCGTATCGGTGGCGGTGATCTTGACCCGGCCCAGGCCGACGCCAAACCGCGATGCCGCCACCTGCGCCACTTTCTGGAACAGGCCCTGACCCATTTCGGTGCCCCCATGGTTCAGATGGATCGAGCCATCCTGATAGACATGCACCAGCGCCCCGGCCTGGTTGAGATGGGTCAGGGTAAAGGAAATCCCGAATTTCACCGGCGAAAAGGCGATGCCGCGTTTCAGCCGCTCATGGCTGGCATTCCAGGCGGCAATCTCGGCCCGGCGTGCCACGTAGTCCGAACTCAGCATCAGCTGCTGGGTGATCTCATGCAGCTCAAAATCAGTCACCTCCATCCCATAGGGCGTGGTGTTGTCCTTCATCTTTTCGGAAATACCTCGGGGGGAGGTCGCAGACCGGGGGGCCGCGCCCCCCTCGTTGGTCGTGACAGCGGCGTCGCTGGCAGGCGCGTCATAATAGTTGCGCAGCCGGATCTCTACCGGATCAAACCCCAGGCAATGGGCGGCATGATCCATCAGCCGTTCCATCCCGATCATCCCCTGCGGGCCGCCAAAACCGCGATAGGCGGTGGCGCTCTGCCGGTTGGTCTTCAACCGGTGGCTCTCGATGCGGATGGCGGGGATCGCATAGGCGTTGTCCGCATGCAGCATGGCGCGGTCCGCCACTGGCAGCGACAGGTCCTGCGCCCAGCCGCAATCGACCAGATGGGTGAATTCCACACCGGCAATGCGCCCCTCCGCGTCAAAACCAGCGCGGTAGGAGATGCGAAAGGCGTGGCGCTTGCCGGTGATGGTCATGTCGTCATCGCGGTCATAGCGCATCTTGCAGCAGCGCCCGGTCTGGCGCGCGGCCACGGCGCAGGCCACCGCCAGCGCATTGCCCTGGCTTTCCTTGCCGCCGAATCCGCCACCCATGCGGCGGGTCTCGACCCGCACTGCATGCATCGGCAGGCCGATGGCCTCGGCCACCTTGTGCTGGATCTCGGTCGGATGCTGGGTGGAGGAATTGACGATCATGCCGCCATCTTCCTGCGGCTGCGCCAGTGCCGCCTGGCCTTCGAGGTAGAAATGCTCCTGGCCGCCAAGTTCAAAGGTATCTTCGATCACATGCACGCAGGCCGCGATGGCGGCGGCGGCATCGCCCTTTTGATAGATGCGCGGCCCGTCCTCGAAACGGCTGTCGGCGGCAAGGGCCGCATCCAGCGTCAAGAGCGCCTCTTCCGGGGCGTATTGGATATCGCCGCGGCGCGCCGCGACGCGGGCGGCGCGATGTGAGGTCGCCACCACCAGAAACACGGGCTGGCCGAGGTAATGCACCTCGCCAGTGGCCAGGAGCGGTTCGTCATGCAGCGACGGCGAGACGTCATTGTCAAACGGCAGGTCCTCGGCCGTCAGCACCGCGACCACGCCTGGGCTGGCGCGCACGGCGGCAAGATCCATCGCCGTGATCTTGCCCCTGGCGAGGGTCGACAGGCCAAACGCCAGATGCAAGGTGCCCTTCGGGGTGGGAATATCGTCCACATAGCGGGCCTGACCGGTGACATGCAGCGCGGCGGCATCATGGGGCAGGGGTTTGGCCACGGGGCCCGGATCGGAGGGGGTGCGCGTGCTCATTGGGCGACCTCCAGCACATGTTCGGCGGCGCCATTGAGGTCCGCAAAATAGCGGGCCAGCATGTTGCGCGCAGTCTCCATCCGATAGGTGGCAGAGGCGCGCATGTCGCTCATCGGGGCAAAATCCTTGTCCAGCTGGCCTTGCGCCGCGGCGAGGGTGGTGTCGGTCCAGGGCTGGCCGATCAGCGCCGCCTCCACATGGGTGGCGCGTTTCGGGATGCCGGCCATACCGCCATAGGCGATGGCGGCAGCGGTGACCGCGCCATTGACCACCGTCACATTGAACGCGCCCAGCACGGCAGAGATATCCTGATCGAAGCGTTTGGACAGTTTGTAGACCCGCAGGCTGTCGGGCTGGCGGTCAAAGCTGACCGCCTCGACAAATTCG
The DNA here is from genome assembly GCF_001518015.1 of Tritonibacter horizontis. GTDB lineage: Bacteria > Pseudomonadota > Alphaproteobacteria > Rhodobacterales > Rhodobacteraceae > Epibacterium > Epibacterium horizontis. The sequence continues at coordinate 26,180 of NZ_LPUY01000005.1, read as the reverse complement.
CCGGGAGCGCGGTCTTGTTTGCCGTAGTCGATGAAGAAGTCCTCGAGCGGGATCTGTCGGCGGGTGTCGCCATGGCGCAGGTGCAGCCTGGCCCGCAGCGCGATCAGGGCGGGTGGGTTGTCTCCGATGGGAGAGCCATTGGCGATATTGCCGCCGATGGTGGCGGCCGCGCGCACCTGCTGGCTGGCGTAGCGGCGGATCATCTCGGCATAGGAGGCATGCAGCGGTTCCAGGGCTGCGCGCACGCGGTTCATGTCGGCCATGGCGCCGATGCGGACCTCGCTGTCAGTGACGGTGATGTCTTTCAGATCCGTGCAGCCGTCGAGGAAAATGACATCGTCGAGATCGCGCAGCTGCTTGGTGACCCAGAGGCCCACATCGGTGGCGCCGGCGATCAGGGTAGCCGTGGGACGGGCAGCATAGGCGGCGGCCAGCGCATCCGAAGAGGTGGGGCGCAGGGGCGTGCTGGTGGGGACTGTGGCGCCGGGCAGGTCTGCTGCAGATCGGGCGGAGGGGGGCTCTGCCCCCCGGTCTGCGACCTCCCCCCGAGGTATTTCAGAAAAGATGAAGGGGCGGTCGGCTTTGATCCAGTCGGGGATTGGCGCGCTGCGGGCGGCCTCGGCGGCGCGGATGATCGGTGCATAACCAGTGCAGCGGCACAGGTTGCCCGCCAGCTGGTCGTCGTGATCCCGGGCGCCATTGGTATGGGCGGTGATCATCGACATTACAAAACCGGGGGTGCAAAAGCCGCATTGGCTGCCATGGAGGTCCACCATGGCCCGTTGTACGGGGTGGAGACGGCCATCCGGTGCGGCGGCGCCTTCGACCGTGCGCACGGATTTGCCGTGCAGCTGCGGCAGGAACAGGATGCAGGCGTTGAGCGCCCTTGCGCTGCTGTCGTCGCTGACCATGACCGTGCAGGCGCCGCAGTCGCCTTCGTTGCAGCCTTCCTTGGTGCCGGTGAGGCCACGGTCCTCGCGCAGCCAGTCCAGAAGCGTGGTGGTCGGTTCAATGTCTGGAAGCGAGACCTCTACACCGTTGAGATGAAAGGTGATCGTCATCTTGAGTAACCCGTCGCCTTACCTTGATTTGTCCCCATGATGCGCGGCCTTCGATGCGACGTAGAAGGGAGAGCGCGGGGGGTGTCTTCTTGTCAGTTTCAGCTTGTGAGGCCCGGAGCCTCAAAGCAAGTGCAAAGGCTGGGCAGGTCGGCGCGGCATGATTTTGCTGTATACAGTGGTGCGCGTCGCGCCTTTGGGTGTTACTGTTTGATTTGTAACAGTTTTGCCAGGCTTGCCACGGCGCGGAATGCGCTTTGGTGCAAAGGAGTTTCAAAAAACTCCATAAAACGACTGGGTGACTTTTAAGCAAATCCGCCCTGTGCCGGGTGGGCCGCTCTGGTGCATTCCTCTCTTTTCGGTGCCGCGCTGCCGCAGTAGGGTCGCGTCATGACAGCTTCTCCCCGATTCATTCACCTGCGCACCCATACCGAATACTCTTTGCTGGAGGGGGCGGTCCGGCTGAAGAAACTACCGGATCTGTGCAAGGCGCACAAGATGCCCGCGATTGCGATCACCGACACCAATTCGATGTTCGCGGCGCTGGAGTTTTCCGTCACCCTGTCGGAGGCCGGCGTGCAGCCGATCCTGGGCTGCCAGGTCGATCTGACCTTTGAGGCAAGCGATCCCGGCGAGAAGGTGAAGCTGCCCGCACCGCTGGTCCTGCTGGCGCAGAATGAGACCGGGTATGAGCATCTGATGAAGCTCTCCTCCTGTCTGTATGTGGACGGCGACGGGCAAGTGCCGCAGGTGTCCATCGAGGCGTTGGAGGCCAACAGCGGTGGGTTGATTTGTCTGACCGGTGGGCCCGATGGGCCGGTGGGCCGGTTGTTGCGTCAGGGGCAGCGCCCGGCAGCCGAGGCGCTGATGCGGCGGCTGGCGGCGATGTTCCCGGACCGGCTCTATGTCGAATTGCAGCGCCACCCCACCGAGGATGGCCAGCCCGAGGCGGAAACCCTGACGGAGCGGGGCCATATCGAGATGGCCTATGCGATGGAGCTGCCGCTGGTCGCCACCAATGATGTCTATTTCCCCAAGACCGAAATGTACGAGGCGCATGACGCGTTGATCTGCATCGCCGAGGGCGCCTATGTCGATCAGGCCGAGCCGCGCCGCCGCCTGACGCCGCAGCATTATTTCAAGAGCCAGGAAGAGATGATCGCGCTCTTTGCCGATCTGCCGGAGGCGATTGAAAACACGGTAGAGATTGCACGCCGCTGTGCCTTCATGGCCTATCGGCGCGACCCCATCCTGCCAAAGTTTGCCGATGACGAGGTGGCCGAACTGCGGCGCATCGCCAATGAGGGGCTGCAAAAGCGGCTTGCGGTGATCCCCCATGCGGTGAGCGTGGAAAAATACCAGGAGCGGCTGGATTTCGAGCTGAACATCATCGAGGGCATGGGCTTTCCCGGCTATTTCCTGATCGTTGCCGATTTTATCCAATGGGCCAAGGACCACGACATTCCGGTGGGTCCGGGGCGGGGGTCCGGGGCGGGCAGCCTTGTGGCCTATGCGCTGACCATCACCGACCTTGACCCGCTGCGCTACAGCCTGCTGTTCGAGCGGTTTTTGAACCCCGAGCGGGTTTCCATGCCCGACTTCGATATCGACTTTTGCATGGATCGCCGCGAGGAGGTGATCCGCTACGTGCAGCAGAAATACGGTCGCGACAAGGTGGGCCAGATCATTACATTTGGCGCGCTCCTGTCCAAGGCGGCCGTGCGCGATATTGGCCGGGTGCTGCAGATGCCCTTTGGCCAGGTGGACCGCCTGTCCAAGATGATCCCGGTGGAGGGGGTGAAACCGGTTTCGATCGAAAAGGCGCTGCAGGATGAGCCGCGCCTGGCCGAAGAGGCGCGCAGCGAACCGGTGGTGAACCGGCTGTTGACCTACGGTCAGCAGGTCGAGGGGCTGTTGCGAAATGCCTCGACCCACGCCGCGGGTGTGGTGATCGGGGATCGGCCTCTGGATGCGCTGGTGCCGCTCTATCAGGATCCGCGCTCTGACATGCCGGCCACGCAGTTCAACATGAAATGGGTGGAACAGGCCGGTCTGGTGAAATTCGACTTTCTGGGCCTGAAGACCCTGACGGTGATCCAGAACGCGATGGAGCTGATCTTCAAATCCGGGCGCCCCTTGCATGTCTCCGCCGATGGGCGGCAGCTTTATGACCCGGCGGAGGGGGCGGCGAACCAGATCAACGCGATCCCGCTGGACGACGCAACCACCTACGAGCTCTACTCCCGGGCCAAGACGGTGGCGGTGTTCCAGGTGGAATCCACCGGCATGATGGACGCGCTGAAGCGTATGAAACCCACCTGCATCGAGGATATCGTGGCGCTGGTGGCGCTCTACCGGCCCGGCCCGATGGAGAACATCCCGGTCTATTGCGAGGTCAAGAACGGGCTGCGCAAAATCCAGTCGGTGCATCCGCTGATCGACCATATCCTGGAGGAAACCCAAGGCATCATCGTTTATCAGGAACAGGTGATGCAGATTGCCCAGGTGATGGCGGGGTATTCGCTGGGCGGCGCCGACCTGTTGCGCCGCGCCATGGGGAAAAAGATCAAGGAGGCGATGGACGCCGAGCGTCCCAAGTTCGAAAAAGGCGCAGGCGAAAACGGCGTGGCCGCCAAAAAGGCCTCTGAAGTCTTTGACCTGCTGGAGAAATTCGCCAACTACGGGTTCAACAAATCGCACGCGGCGGCCTATGCGGTGGTGTCTTACCAGACCGCCTGGCTGAAAGCGAACCACCCGGTGGAGTTCATGGCCGGGGTGATGAACTGCGATATCCACCTCACGGACAAACTGTCGGTCTATTTCGAGGAGGTCAAAAAGGGCCTTGCGCTGCCCTATGTGGCGCCGGACATCAACCGCTCGCTGGCCACCTTCGATGTGGTCGAGGGCCATCTGGTCTATGCGCTGGGCGCGCTGAAGAATGTCGGCGTCGAGGCGATGAACCTGATCGTGGCCGCCCGCGAGGACCGTCCTTTTGTCAACCTTTATGACTTTGCCCGCCGGGTGGATCTGAAAAAGGTCGGCAAGCGGCCGCTGGAAATGCTGGCCCGGGCCGGCGCCTTTGACGTCCTGGACCGGAACCGCCGCCGGGTCTTTGAAAGCCTCGAAGGGCTGGTCGCCTATTCCGGCGCCATTCAGGACCAAAAAAACTCCAATCAGGTGTCGCTCTTCGGCGAGGCCGGCGATGACCTGCCGGAGCCTCGCCTGGCCGGGGTGCCCGACTGGTTGCCCGCCGAACGGCTGAACGAGGAATTCAAGGCGGTTGGCTTCTACCTTACGGGGCACCCGCTCGACGACTACATGCCCGCATTGAAGCGCAAGGATGTGATGACCCTGGACGAGGTCATGACCAAGGCAGAGCGCGGCCCCTTCATGGCCAAGATGGCCGGGGTGGTGGCCGGTCGGCAGGAACGCAAATCGGCCCGCGGCAACCGCTTCGCCTTTGCCCAGCTGTCGGACACCACCGGCGCCTATGAGGTGACCATCTTCTCGGATGTGCTGGAGAAATCCCGCGACTATCTCGAAACCGGCTCAAAGGTGGTGATCACCGCCGAGGCGACAATGGAAAGCGACCAGCTGAAGCTGCTGATGCGGTCCGCCGGACCAGTGGATTCGGCCATTGCCGATGCGGGGCGGTCCAGCCTGCGGGTCTATCTCGACAGCGCCTCGGCCGTGGCCACCGTGGCCACCGTGTTGGAAGACGCCAAAAAGGTGGCCCGCAACGCCAGTCCGGGCGAGATCTACGTCTATCTGCAGGACCCCGCGCTGCCGGGCGATGTCGAAATGGACCTCGGCCAGATGTTCCCGATCAACCCTCAAATCAAAGGCGCACTGAAAAGCCTCGATGGCGTGATGGATGTCGAGGAAATCTGACCGCTGCACCGCCGCAGTCCGATCCCGGCGCCCGGCTTCATCTTTTTGAAAATACCTCGGAGCGCGAGGCAGCGCCTCGCTCCCGACACCGGCAATCCGCCGCCATCAGTAGTGGGGCGGACGCTCGTCGCCAAAAACTGCGCCACCGCTGCTTTCGCTTGCGCGCTGGGCTTCGCGTTCCATCAGCAGGCCGACCCGGCGGAGCAGCTGGTCGATATCCTTTTGCTGCTGGGTGACGACGTCGTTCAGCTCGTCGACGGTGCGGCTCAGATAGGCAAGTTGTTCTTCAAGATGTTGCATGGGCGGGATCTCCTGTCTTTTCCCTGATGTAGTCGCCCCACTGCGGCGCGTCTATCGGCTTGCGCGCTGCCTCGCGTCTTGCTGTCACAGGCCCCTTGGGCTAGACGCTGGGCCGAGACAATCACCCGCGAGGAGGCCACCATGGCCAAAGCCAAGAAACAGCCCCGCCCCAAGGCCGAAACGCCTAAGGGTTTCCGTGACTATTTCGGCGAAGAGGTCACCCAGCGTACGCATATGCTGGGGCAGATCGCGCAGGTGTACCATCACTATGGCTTTGACCCGCTGGAATCGGCCGCCGTCGAAACGGTCGAGGCACTGGGCAAGTTCCTGCCCGATGTGGACCGTCCCAATGCGGGCGTCTTTGCCTGGCAGGAAGCGGACGAGAACGACCCGGCGGGCAAGCCGGGCGACTGGATGGCGTTGCGCTACGATCTGACGGCGCCGCTGGCGCGGGTCTACGCCCAGCATCGCAACGACCTGCCCAACCCTTATCGCCGCTATGCGATGGGGCCGGTCTGGCGCAATGAGAAACCAGGCCCCGGGCGCTATCGTCAGTTCTATCAATGCGATGCGGATACTGTCGGCACCGCCTCGATGGCGGCTGACGCTGAAATCTGCATGATGCTGTCGGACACGCTGGAAACGGTCGGCATCCCGCGCGGCGACTATCTGGTACGGGTGAACAACCGTAAGGTGCTCAACGGGGTGCTGGAGGCAATGGGCCTCGCCGAGGCGGACCCCAAACGGGACGACGTGCTGCGCACCATCGACAAGTTCGACAAGGTCGGCGAGACCGGCGTGCGGGCGCTGTTGGGCGAGGGCCGTCTGGATGCCTCTGGCGCCTATATCGACGGCGTCGGCCTTGCGCCCGAGCAGGCAGAGCCGGTGCTGGCCTTCCTCACCTCCAAAGGCGACACGATGGCCGAGACCATGACCAATCTGCGCGCCGCCGTCGGCGAGAGCGCGGTCGGTCAGGAGGGCATTACCGAGCTGGAACAGATCGGCGCGTTGCTGGCAGCGGCGGGCTACGGGCCGGATCAGGTCCTGATCGACCCCTCCATCGTGCGCGGGCTGGGCTATTATACCGGCCCGGTTTTCGAGGCCGAGCTGACCTTTGAGATCCTCGACGAGAAAGGCCGCAAGCGGCAATTCGGCTCGGTCGCGGGCGGCGGGCGCTATGATGGCCTGGTGAAACGCTTTACCGGGCAGGACGTGCCGGCGGTCGGGGTGTCCATCGGGGTGGACCGGCTGTTGGCCGCATTGCGGCAAAAGGGCCGCCTCGCGGCGACCCCGGTTGGCCCGGTGGTGGTGACGGTGATGGATCGCGACCGGATGGCGGACTATCAGTCCATGGTGGCAGAGCTGCGCGCAGCGGGCATCCGCGCCGAGGTCTACCTCGGCAATCCGAAGAACTTTGGCAATCAGCTGAAATATGCGGACAAGCGTCATTCCCCCGTCGCGGTGATCGAAGGCGGCGACGAAAAGGACCGCGGCGTGGTCCAGATCAAGGACCTGATCCTCGGAGCCAAAATCGCCGAAAGCGCGACGCTGGAGGAATGGAAGGAACGCCCCAGCCAGTTCGAAGTGCCCCGCAGCGAACTGGTGGCCAAAGTGGCAGACATCCTCGCCAGTCAGGCCGGTGACGCCGCCGACAGTCAGGATCTGTAACCATGCCCAATCGTTCCCAGATCGAAGCCCGCGCGGCGCTGTTGCGTCAGCGGTTCGAAATTGCCGGGGGGGTGGTCGTGGACCCGCCGCTGTTGCAATCGGCAGAGACATTGCTGGACCTTTATGGCGAAGATATCCGGGCGCGGGCCTATGTGACCTCGGATGCGCTGCGCGGCGAGCAGATGCTGCGCCCGGATTATACCTTGCCGGTGGTGCAGATGCATATGGCGGCCGGGGCGGAGCCGGCGCGCTATACCTATGCCGGACCGGTGTTCCGCCGTCAGGAGCAGGACCCCGACCGGGCCAATGAATTTGTTCAGGTCGGCTATGAGGTGTTTGATCGCACCGATCCGGCGGCGGCCGATGCCGAGGTCTTTGCCCTTGTCAGCCTGCAATTGCGCGGATTGGAACTGCGGGTCGCGACCGGCGATATCGGCATCCTGATGGCGGCGGTGGAGGGGTTGTCTACCACGCCGGCACGCAAGGCGGCGCTGCGGCGTCACATCTGGCGGCCGCGCCGGTTCCGGGCGCTGCTGGACCGGTTCGCCGGGCGCACGCCAATGTCGGAAAGCCGCAAGAAACTGGTGTCCACCACCGGCCCGTTGACCGGCACCGCGCCCGAGATCGGCAAACGCCGCGCGACGGAGATTGACGCGCGGGTGGACACGCTGCGGGCCGACGCGATGGCACCGCCCATCGCAGAGCATCAGATGGCCGCGCTCGAGGCCTTGCTGGCCGTGCGCGAAACGGTGCCTTATGCGTTGGAGCAGATGCGCGACATCGCGGTGGATCTGCCCGCGATTCTGCCGGCGCTGGAACGGCTGGACGCCCGTGCCGCCGCAATGAAGGCCCGCGGCATCGACATTGACCGGCTCGATTTCGAAGCCTCCTACGGGCGGACCTCGATGGAATATTACGACGGGTTTGTCTTTGGCTTTTATGCCGAGCGGCGTCCCGACCTGCCGCCGATTGCCACCGGCGGGCGCTATGACGCGCTGACGCGGCTTCTGGGGCAGGGCGGCGAGATCCCGGCCGTGGGCGGGGTGATCCGTCCCGACCTGATCCTGACGCTGGAAGGGGAGACCCGGTCATGAGTGTGAAGCTGGGGGTGCCGTCCAAGGGACGGCTGATGGAAAAAACCTTTGACTGGTTTGCCAAACGCGGCATCACCCTGTCGCGCACGGGGTCGGACCGGGAGTATGCCGGGGCCGTCGACGGCGTCGAGGGGGTGGATCTGGTGTTGCTGTCGGCGGGGGAAATCCCGCGCGAACTGGCGGCGGGGCGCATTCACCTTGGGGTGACGGGCACCGATCTGGTGCATGAAAAACTGCCGCGCTGGGAGCAGCAGGTCGAGGAGCTGGAGCTGATGGGCTTTGGCGAGGCGGATCTGATCCTGGCGGTGCCGCAATGCTGGATTGACGTCGATACGCTGGAAGATCTGGATTCGGTTTCCAGCGCCTTTCGCGCCGCCCATGGCCACCGGCTGCGGATCGCGACGAAATATCACCGCCTGATCCGGGAGTTTCTGACCGACGCCGGGGTTGCGGATTATCAACTGGTGGACAGCCAAGGCGCCACCGAAGGCACGGTGAAGAACGAAACCGCCGAGATGATCGCTGATATCACCTCGACCGGCGAGACCCTGAGGGCCAATCACCTGAAGATCCTGTCGGACGGGCTGGTGCTGCGCAGCCAGGCGACACTGTGGCGCAGCCGGATGACGAAATGCACCGCCGAGGAAAAAGCAACGCTGCGGCGTCTGCTTGCCATGATCGAACGCTGAGCGCGCGGCCGGCTGATCTTGCCACCGCGCGACAATGCATATTCATGAGGAAGGGCGGCCCCGGGGCCGCCCTTTTTCGATGTGTTTTCTGTGTGTGTTTTCGCTGTGTGGTGGCCCGCCTCGATGTGTCGGCGCGCCGTGGTGGTTGGCCGGTCGGCGGCGGGCCTTGGCTCAGAGCACGCCGATTTCAGCCAGGGCACGGGACAGATCGGCCGGCAAGGGCTCCTCTTGGGCGCGGCCCTCGGGCAGGTCCGCCGGGGTGTCTTCGGGCTTGAGATAGCGCCAGCCCTGAAACGGGCGTCTGGGAGCAGACTGGGTGCGGTGCACCGTCGGGTCGAGCACGATGGCGCAGCGGCGGATGTCATCCTCGCCGTAGACTTCGTCCAGGCGCAGAATGCGCTGGCGGCACTGGATCAACCCCTTGATCACCCAGTAGATCGAGCCACCATTGAGCAATTCAGCGTCGCGTTTCGGCCACATGCGGGTGACATGACGGGGCAGGCCGCCCTCCCAGCGGGGTGCTTGCAGCGCCTGCCAGTCGATGAGGCTGTCGACGCCGTCCGAGCCGACGGATAGCTTTACGAGATTTATGTGCTTATCCACAGCTTGTCCCCAGAGTCGTCCATAGTTTCCACTCTATATTGTAGCTGAGATGCATCGAGCGGCAAGGTGTTGTGTGTCAGGTGGTGCGCAGCGACGGAAAAAATGTTATCATTCTCCTAATCGCCGTTGAGGTGCAGACCCTCTCCGGCTAAGCAGACCGCCACTTCAGCAACCGACCGACCATAGGGATTCGCCATATGAGCCGCTTCGCCGCCCCCATCGCCGAGCAAATCTGGGATATGAAATACCGCTTCAAGGAAGCCAACGGCACGCCGATCGACGTGACCGTCGAGGATACCTGGCGGCGCATCGCCCGGGATCTGGCGCGGGCAGAGGCGAAACCCGATGTGTGGGAGGAAAAATTCTATGCCGCACTGGAGGATTTCCAGTACCTGCCAGCCGGGCGGATTACCGCCGGGGCGGGCACGGCGCGGCAGGTGACGCTGTTCAATTGCTTTGTCATGGGCACGGTGCCGGACAGCATGGGCGGAATTTTCGACATGCTGAAGGAAGCGGCGCTGACGATGCAGCAGGGCGGCGGCATCGGCTATGATTTCTCCACCATCCGGCCGCGCGGCGCCGATGTGAAAGGTGTGGCGGCGGATGCCTCTGGCCCGTTGTCGTTCATGGATGTCTGGGACGCGATGTGCCGGACGATCATGTCGGCCGGCTCGCGTCGTGGCGCGATGATGGCGACCATGCGCTGCGATCATCCCGATATCGAGGCCTTCATCACCGCCAAATCCGACCCCGCCCGCCTGCGGATGTTCAACATGTCGGTTCTGGTCACCGACCCGTTCATGGAAGCGGTGAAGGCCGATGGCCCCTGGGAGCTGACCTTTGGCGGCAAGGTCTATCACACGGTTCAGGCGCGGGATCTGTGGAACAAGATCATGCAGGCGACCTATGACTATGCCGAGCCGGGCGTGATCTTTATCGACCGGATCAACAAGGCCAACAACCTGAACTATGTCGAACAGATCGCCGCCACCAACCCGTGTGGCGAGCAGCCCCTGCCGCCCTATGGCGCCTGCCTTCTGGGGTCGATCAACATGGCTCGGCTGGTCAAGAACCCGTTCGAGGCGGACGCGGCGCTTGACCCCGAAGCGATGAAGGCGCTGGTCGCCACGGCGGTCCGGATGATGGACAACGTGGTCGATGTGTCGAAGTTTCCGCTGGAGGCTCAGGCGCAGGAAGCCCAGAACAAGCGCCGCATCGGGCTGGGTGTGACCGGGCTGGCGGATGCGCTGCTGATGCTGGGTCTGCGCTATGGCTCGGACGAGGCGGCGCGTCAGACCGACCGCTGGCTGCACCAGATCGCCCGCGCCGCCTATCTGGCGTCGGTGGATCTTGCCAAGGAAAAAGGCGCCTTCCCGCTGTTCGACGCGGAGGCCTATCTGGCGTCTGGCAACATGATGAACATGGACGAGGACGTGCGCGATGCGATCCGCGAACATGGCATTCGCAACGCCTTGCTGACCTCGATTGCGCCAACCGGCACCATCAGCCTTTATGCGGGCAATGTGTCGTCGGGGATCGAGCCGGTCTTTGCCTATGCCTATACCCGCAAGGTGCTGCAAAAGGACGGGTCGCGCACCGAAGAAGAGGTGGTCGATTACGCGGTGCAGATGTACCGGGAGAAATTCGGCGCCGATGCCGAGCTGCCTGAGTATTTCGTCAACGCCCAGACCCTGGCCCCCGCGGACCACGTCAAGATGCAGGCGGCGGCCCAGAAGTGGATCGACAGCTCGATTTCCAAGACGATCAACTGCCCGGAGGATATTTCCTTTACCGAGTTCAAGGACGTCTACATGCAGGCCTGGGATCAGGGCTGCAAAGGCTGCACGACCTATCGTCCCAACGATGTGACCGGATCGGTCCTGTCGGTGTCCGAAAGCGCTGATACCGCGCCGGGTGAAGGCAGCGAAGCCCCGCAGGTCACAGAGGCGAACGGGGCCGAGGTGGTCTATATGTCCGAGCCGCTGGACCGTCCTCAGAGCCTGGAGGGCCATACCTACAAGCTCAAATGGCCGGATTCAGAACATGCCATCTATCTGACGATCAACGATATCCTGATCAACAACCACCGTCGTCCGTTTGAGGTCTTCATCAACTCCAAGAACATGGAGCATTACGCCTGGACGCTGGCGCTGACCCGGATGATCTCTGCCGTGTTCCGTCGTGGTGGCGATGTGTCCTTCGTGGTCGAAGAGCTGAAAGCAGTGTTCGACCCGCGCGGCGGTGCCTGGATGCAAGGGAAATACATCCCCTCGATGCTGGCAGCGATCGGCGGCGTGATCGAGACCCATATGATCAAGACCGGGTTTATCGAAGGCGAGGGACTGGGGCTGAAAGCAGACCCGACGGCGCAGGTGGTGAACCTGAACCAACCCCGTGGCAAAGCCTGCCCCAGCTGCGGCCAATATGACCTGCAGATGGTCGAAGGCTGCATGACCTGCCGCAGCTGCGGTCATTCCAAGTGCGGTTGAACAAACGCTGGGTGCCACAAATGCGGCGTGCCGTGCCACCCGGCATGACCCAGGCGCCGCGATAGGCCCTTTGGGCTGAGAAGATGACGAAACGGCCTCGGGGGATCTCCGGGGCCGTTTTCAGGTCCGGGGTTCTTGTGTCTCTCGCGCTCGGTCCCGCAATGTTCAATTGGCGCGCAGATCAGCCTCTGGCGGCGCTTGAATGTCGAATGTCAAACGCCGTCCGCTCAGAAGCTGCGCATAGGCAGCTGGGCCCACTTTCGGCCCGCCGATGTTGCGGAAGCTGCGGCGCATGTGGCGAAAGAGCGTGGCTTCGAGCTGCAAGACCTCTGCCGCTGTTCCGTGAGCCCAGAAGCGCGAGCGGATCAGGGCGCCATCCGGGTGCGCGCCTGCGAATTGGATGACCACCGCCGAAGAAAACTCCGGTGGCCGGAGTGAATACCGCATGCCCTTGGCATTCTGATAGGCAGAGGTCTGAACCTGCGTGCCCGGCGGAACCAGGAAAACATCGTGGAAGAAATGGCCCGGAAACATGTGCAGAAGATCGGGAATCTCGCGGGCCTGCCCGTAGAAGAGAACATCCGGGGATTCAAAGTCCGGGTGAACGACATAGACAAAGTTCTCCTCCGCTTCGACGCGGTCCATCAGGGCATGGAAATCGGCAGGAGTCGCATAGAAATAGGTGCACTTGCGCATGTCAGCCAGGGGTCAAGCCGGTCAGGAACGCCTCAAAACTCGGCGCGATGAGATGCAGGCCGACGTCGAAGGGAACTTCGTGGTCGTGGAAAAAGACCTTCCGGTGGTTCGGACCTTTCAAGGCAAGAACGATCTGGTTGCCGCCATCATCGTTGCCAATGCTCAGATACCAGGGACGCAGCTCCTGGCCATAGGTCGAATGGTAGTGCCAAAGGTCATTGAAACTGTGTTCGGAATTCACGGCATAAAGCGCATGCAGGGTGGTGCTCGACGGGCGTCCGTTTTTCATGAACGTGACATGTCGATTTTCGGGCGTCTGCCCGTTCCGGCGACCAAGCCAGTCGCGGTAAGCGGGGGGAAGCCTGGCATCCAGCACCCGTTCCAGCAGGTCGAGTGTATCGGGAGCGAGGGACGCGGGGGTGGGCGTGCGACCTGGCCTCATTTTTGGGCCTCGCGGCGCAAACCGTTGTAGAGATCGTGCAGCATCTCGCCCTTGTCGGGATTGATCTGCGTCTGCGCCCCCGTAGGTGCGGTGTAGGTCAGGGTAAAGCTGCCCTTTTGGTCGCCATCTTCGACAAATCTGACGTGATCGAGCACACAGAGAAGCCCAAAGACCCCGGCATGCACGCCCTCATCAACCAGGTGGTGCACCCATTTGCGGCCCTCGTCATCAAGCCCATGCAGCCAGGCTGCAAGCGCGCTGCGCTCCGCGGATACGCCCCGGCCCGTGGGGTGCTGCGCGCCCGCAACAAGGCTCTCCGATGTATGGGTCATGGACTGTGCGAGCCGTTTCGCAAAGGTTTCCTTGTCCATCGCTTGAAGACATCCCTTCCGCCAAGCATCGGCTGACATTTCCTCAGAATTCGGAACCCGTCAAGCCACGTGATGAAGCCACCGCGGTGGAGGACATACAGTATTGGGGGCGCTGCTGCGGTGAAGGAAATGCAGGCGCGCGACACACTCGCGCGCGGAGGGGGGAAGCCACGACAAGGCCACCAGCAAGGCAAGGTGGTGCTGGGAAAGGGCAGCCGTGCAGGACACAGCGGTCACCGCGCGGAGACATCTGGAGACATCTGTAGTGACGGCAACCGCGCCCCAATTTTATCTGCAGGACGTCATGTCGGCTTATCGGACTGGAGAATGTGGTGGGCAGTACTTTCCCGTGTTTTTGTCAATGCATTGGTGGTGCCAACCAAGTTACTGGCAAGACGCGATGGAGCGACAAGGGCATCGTAGCGGGGGGCGCGCAATCGCCCGACATTCTCGCAAATGCCTTGTGCAAACGGCGTCAGGAATGGCAGCCGGGGCGGCCGTGGCAGCAGTGGTAGATACAGATGCGAAGGCCTGTCGGTCAGAACGAAGGGCGGGCATTTTGCATGTGGTTACTGCGGCATCTCCACCACGGCGACGTTGGGAATGGTGGCCTGCGCCAGTTCCACCAGATGCCGGTGATGGGTGAAAAGCACCGCCTGTCCCACGGTGCCAATCTCGGCGCAAAGGGCCAGGGCTGCGCGGGCGCGCAGGTCGTCGAAGGTTTCCATGATGTCATCAAGGATCATCGGCAGCGGTCCGGGCGCGCGGGCAAAGCTGCGATAGCCCGCAAGCCGCAACGCAAAGTAGAGCTGCCCCATGGTGCCGGTGGACATCTCGCTGACCGGGACATGCGCGCCGCCTGGCTGGATGCCGACCAGTTTCTCGCCCTCCGCCTCGCTCCAGACATCGACGCCGGTCCAATTCGGCGCGGTCATGGTTCTAAAGGCCTGCTCCACGTCCTTCAGCATCGTGCTGCGCCGGTCCTGCGCGAGTTGCCGCAGTGCGCCACGGGCCGCCAGCCTGCCGAGCCGCGCAACGATGGCGCCGCGCGCGCCCTGCCGCAGTTCTTCCAGCAGGGTGGCTTCTTCGGTGGCGAGATCGCTGCGATCGGCGGTCTCAAACGCTTCCTGGTAGTGCCGTTCCGCGTCACGCAGCGCATCGCGGGCCTGATCGCGCTGGGCTGCCGCTTCGGCGCGGGCCTGGTCTAGCGCGGCGGGGCGAGAGGGGTCGGGCTGGCGCGCCAGTTCCGCTTCAAACAGATCGTCCTCAACCCGCGCGCGGGCCTGATCGCGGCGGCGGCTGGCCTCGGTTTGCGTGGCCCGCAGGGCATCGCGCTGGCCAAGGCGGGCGATGCGCGCAGGTGGCGGCAGTGCCTCGTCCTCTTGACCATGAAAACAGGCGGCAAGTGCCTCTTGCGCGCGGCTGTGTCGGGCCGTGGCCGCCTCGGCCTCCTCGCGCGCGCTGTCATGACGGTTTTGTGCCTCCGCACGGATTTCTGCGCTGCGCTGCGCGGCGGCGTGGCGGGCGCGGGCGGCGTCGATCTGGGCAATCGGGTCGTCGTCGTGAAGAGCGTCCAGACCGGGGAGGCGCCGCAGACGCGCCGCGCTCTCGGCCAGCGTCTCCAAAGCGTCCTTGAGGGCTGCGATGCGCGCGGTGATCTGGCGGTGCGCGTCAAGACATTGCGACAGGTTGCGCAGCCGGGGCAGGGCGGCGCGGATCGCACCGGCCGAGCGATCCGCCAGCGGCAGCGTCTCCGCCCGGAGGGCAAGGGTCTGGGCCGCGTCTTCGGCGGCGCGGATCGCGGCCTGCGCGTCGGCGGCGTGTTTGTCCACCTGCGCGCGGTCCCGTTGCCATTTGGCAAACGCGGCGCGGGCGGTGTCTTCCAGCGCCAGGGCTTGCTCCACAGCGGCGCGGGGCAGCTGGAGCGCCTCGGCCGCCTGTGTCAGCGCCTCTTCCGCCCGTTGACGCCGGGTCTGCTGGCGGCTGAACTCTGCAGCGGCATTGGTCGCCTCGGCGGCCGCTTCGGCGGCGGTGCTCAGGGCCTGATGGCGGGGCGCTAGTGCGGCAATGGGGCTGTCGGCGGGCAAGAGCAGCGCAGCGGCAAGGGCCGCGACCTGATCCTGTGCGCTGTCCCGACGCGCCGTCAACGCAGCCAGCCGGTCCCGGCTGCGGTCCCGGCGGCGGGCGATCTGTTCTGCAAGGGCCTGCGCCTGCGCCAACCTTTGCCGCGCTTCGGTCCCGAGGAGGTAATGCGCGCGGGCGCTGTCGTCTGCAGCCATCGCCTCGGCAAAGTCCGCAGCGGTGGCGGGGGACAGCCCATCAAGGTGGCGCTGCCAGGCCATATCCCGCGCGCGACGACTGGTTTCGGTCGTGACCAGATCAACCGCCTCAGGAAGGGCAGCCAGTGCGGCGCAGTCATCTTGGGCGCGCAGATGTTCCTGCTCGGTGGCGTCGCGTTCGGCGTCGGCGGCGGCGATCTCTGCTGCCAGCGTCGAGTGGCGCTGTGCCAGCGTTTCGATCTGTTCGCGGGGGGGCAGGCCTGCGGCCATCGCCTCGGGCCAGCGTTGCGGCAGTTGCGCGGTGAGGCTGGTCAGGCGGGCGGCGGCGCGGTCGCGCTCGGCCTCTGCCACGGCAAGGTCGCCGATGCGGGCCAGCGCGTCAAAGGCGCGGCGCAGCGCGCTGAGGTCGCGGGGTTCCGGCGGGGCCTCACCCAGCTGGGCTTCGGCGTTTTGCAGCGTGGCGCCGGCGGCTTTTGCTTGCATGTCGCAGCGCGCGACCTGTTCTGCGGCGTCGGCCAGCGCGTCGATCTCGGCCTGCGGCAGCTGGAGGTGGTCCGCCTGAGCGGCGGCAATCCCGAGGTCGGCCAGCAAGGCGTCGCGGGTTTGGACCAGTTCCGCCTCCGTTGCCTGCCGTCGCGCCAGGTCAGCCTGCGCGGTGGTGGCCCGGCTGAGAAGCGGCGCGCCGTCGATCTTTATCGCATCAAGACGGGCGAGTTCTTCCGCCAGCGCCGCCGCGCCCGCGTCCTCGGGGTGGGCGGCGAGGCGTTGCTGCTGACGCTCTTGCTCCGCCTCGGCGGCGCGTTTGGCCTCGGCCAGGGTGGCGAGGGTTTCGACCAGATGCGCCACCTCCTCGGCCACCCCGGGCGCGAGGTCGGGGCCTTTCGGATAGCCTGCCAATTCGGCCGAGAGGTCGGCCACGCGGGCGCTTTCCTCGATCCAGACCTGCACCGCCTCGGCGGCGGCGCGGGTGCGGTCGGCCTGCTGCAGGGTCTGGTCCGCCTCCTGAAACGCCGCATTGGCCCGCTCACGCGCCTGTCGCAGGGCCTGTTCCCGGTCGCGGGTCAAAAGGCTCGCCCGGCGCTCCCGTCCAATGTCCGCCAGCCGGTCCTTGGCCTTTTTCAACTCGGTGGCGCGGCCGTGCTTCTTGTGGAACCGGTCGGCCCGCGCCCCCAGTGCGTCGAGCGCCGCCGCCATGCCGGTAAGGCCGGAGACGCCGGCATGCAGCAACTGGCCAAGGTCGCCATTCGCCGCGGCAATCCGCGCGCCGCCCTCCCGCAGGCCCCGGTCGTTGAGCGAAAAGCGTTCCTCATAGGTGTCGCGGGTCATCCCATGCAGCGCGCTGGCAAGCAGGCTGTCGGACAATGCGCGCCCCTCGGCATCCAGTAATGATCCGCTGGTCTTGCCGTTGCGGCGCAGGGTAAGGCGGCCCTGTCCGGGGATCTCCAGCTCCGCACCGATCAGCAGCTCGTTGCGCTTAAAGCGAAACGCGTAAGGATGCGCGCCGGATTTCAATCCGAAGAGAAGGTCGAGATAGCCGTGAAACGCGGTGGATTTGCCAGCCTCGTTCGGCCCATAGACCAGCGTCACATCTGGCCCGTCCTCGGCGCGGGGAAAGGCGATTTCCGCCTCGTTGAAGCGGCCATACCGCAAAAGGTCGAGACGGTTGATCCTCATGTCGCCGCCTCCGCATGGAGGGCGAGGGCCACCTCCTCCAGTGCCTCTTGCAAGAGCGCGTCGAGGGTCTCGGGCGCCAGGTCGGCGGTCACCGAGGGCGGCAGGGCATCGCGCAGCTCTTCCAGCTGCTCCAGCGCTGCCTGACGAAAGCCCGGTTCTGCCACCTCTGCCTGCATCAGGCGCATCAGGTCGTCGTTGATCGCATCGGTTGCCAGCGCGGGGCGGTGCAGTTTCACCTTGTCGAGGTAGAGACCGCTGAGGTCCTCCAGCACTTCCTGCGCCAGTTCGGTCAGCAACGCAGCACCGTGGCGTGCGGTGGTGATCTCCAGCCGCACCGCCGTGTCGCGGCCTGGCACCTGGGCCTGTTTCATCGCGCTCCGCAGGCTGTGCAGCAGGTCTTGCTGGCTGGCGCAGGCGGTGAGGTCCACATCCACCTGAGCAAAGCCGAGGGGCGCGACTGGGCGCCACTCCACCTCTGGCGCGCGGGAGGCGGTCTGCGGCCCGAGATGCACGAGGCAGACGGTGCCGCCCGAACGCTCGCCAAAGTGGCGCGGTTGCGGAATGCCGGGCATCAGCGCGAGCGTGTCGGCGCGCCGGCGTTCAAAGGGGGCGTGGATGTGGCCAAGGCACCAGAGGTCATAGCCATGCGCCATCAGCGCCGTTTCGGCGCAGGGCGCATAGGGATCATGGCCCGCAGCCCCATCCAGCGAGGTATGCATCAGCCCGATATTGAGCCGCCCGGCCACCGGTGCGGGATAGTCCGGCAAAAAGCTGCGGGAGACATGGCTGCTGTCAAAGGACAGCCCGTGAAACAGCGCACCGCCGATTTCGACCGAGGGGGCCTCGCGGTGCAACAGGTGAATGCCGGGGCCAAGGTCGCCATAGGCACGGTGATCCAGCAGCGCGTCGTGATTGCCGCGGATCAGCACGGTCTCTACCCCGGCTTCGGCCGCGCGGGACAGTTGGGCGATCAGAAAGGCGCGGGCGCGCAGGTCGGGATAATCGCTGTCAAAGATGTCTCCGGCCAGAACCAGCGCTGTGACCTCCTCGGCAATGGCGAGGTCGACGAGGGCGGCAAAGGCATCGCGGCTGGCCTGTTGCAGCCGGTTGCCGAGCGCAGGGTTGCGCAACGCCGCCGAGCGGATCGGCGAGCCGAGGTGAGTATCTGCACTGACGATCAGGCGCATCCGGGCTCCGCATTTGCGCCGCGACGGGCGCCGGGCATTCGGGGCAACCATCAGATATTTCAGCGCTCTTTTCCAGCCCCCATTGTGCGACGTCCCCGTGACCCGCTGCTGTGATCCGCCGAAGTGGTGCGCGGGAGCCCCCTTTTGAGGCGGGCCTTCAGGGTCGGGGCAGCATAAGTGGCAACCGCGCGGCATCGCGGTGTTTTGGGGATGCTTGGGGTCGCGCGTTTTGGTCAGGCTTCGCCACGCCAGTCATGTCAGACGCCGAACGTCTCACTCATCAAGATCGCCGTCATCCGGCGGGGTATCCCGGTAAATCCGGCCGATTTTCCGGACAAGGGGGATGCTGGCAATCGCGACGATACCCAGGGCGATAAGCAGCCTGCTGACCAGACTGACCGGCATCGGGTCGGTCGGGTCCGCATAGAGATGGATGACGACGGTTAGCACGAGGAACCAGATCGCCACCAGTCGCAGTTTGCCCAGGACATACTGTCTTGATCTTGTCGTCACGCGCTCGCTCCGTGCATTGGTCATCGCGCCCTCACAGTCCACAGGACGCCCTAGACCGCAAGGCAAATAGATGGCGGGGGACCGGAGCAAAAGTGCGGAAGGTATAAGAGGTACAGAGAACCGATATCAAGCGGGGCTTATGTCCGCACTGAGGGCAGAATCGACCAGGGCGGCGGGGGCCTCTGCAAGTGTCCATGGCGCGGATAGAGCGGGGCGGCGGCGCGGGATCTGCAGAAGCGCAGGCCAGGGCAGGCGGTCGCGAACCATCCAAGGCGGTTTTGATAAGTTGCTGATCTAACATGCAGGATTGGCGACAGGCCCACCGCGCGGTCCCCCTCCGTGTGATGCGCCAGGCGGGCGCGAGTTTTCTGTTTGCTTGCTCTTTGGGCATGTTTCCCGTAGCTCCCTCAGAAATTTTCGGAGGGATGGATGTCCGACAACAACAACTTTGACCCGAGCCATCTGGAAACGCTGGACCGTGACCTCGGCCGGTTGTCGACGCTGGAGCAGGCCACGGCCTATGTCAGCCGCCCGTTGCTGGGGATGGGGCTGGCGCTGCTGTTCGTGGTTTTTGCTGCGATTGTTGCGGCGCTGGTGTTCGGTCAGGCTGACAATGCCCTGATCGTGGTGATCGCTGCGGCATTCGGGGCCTATATGGCGCTCAACATCGGTGCCAATGATGTCGCCAACAACATGGGCCCGGCGGTGGGGGCAAATGCGATGTCGATGGGCGTCGCCATTGTCATCGCGGCGATTTTCGAGAGCGCCGGCGCGCTCTTGGCGGGCGGCGATGTGGTTTCGACCATTGCGAAGGGCATCATCGCCCCGGAAAGCATGGGCACATCCGCGTCTTTCATCGCGGCAATGATGGCGGCGCTGCTGGCCTCGGCGCTTTGGGTCAATCTTGCGACCTGGATCGGGGCGCCGGTGTCGACCACGCATTCCGTGGTCGGGGGCGTCATGGGCGCCGGGATCGCGGCGGCCGGTTTTGCCGCGGTGAGCTGGGGCAAAATGGGCGCCATCGCAGCCAGCTGGGTGATCTCGCCCTTGCTGGGCGGGCTGGTCGCGGCCGGTTTCCTGTGGTTCATCAAGTCCAACATCATCTACCGCGACGACAAGATCGCCGCCGCCCGGACCTGGGTGCCGGTGCTTGTCGGCATCATGGCGGGGGCGTTTTCCTCCTATCTTGCGGTCAAGGGCCTGAAAAAGATCGTCAAGATCGACCTGACCAACGCGCTGCTGATTGGTGTTGCGGTGGCCGTTCTGGTCTGGCTGGTGATGATCCCGGTCATTCGCAAGCAGTCTGAGGGGCTGGAGAACCGCAACAAATCGCTCAAGGTGCTGTTTGGCATTCCGCTGATCGTGTCCGCCGCGCTGCTGAGTTTTGCCCATGGCGCCAACGATGTGGCCAATGCGGTTGGCCCGCTGGCCGCAATTGTCCAGGCCTCGGCGACGGGGGATTTCACCCAGGCGATCGAACTGCCGTTGTGGGTGATGGTGATCGGGGCGCTGGGGATTTCCTTTGGCCTGTTCCTGTTCGGGCCAAAGCTGATCCGCATGGTCGGCAACCAGATCACCAAGCTGAACCCGATGCGCGCCTATTGCGTGGCACTGTCGGCGGCCATCACCGTGATCGTGGCAAGCTGGCTCGGGCTGCCGGTCAGCTCGACCCATATCGCCGTTGGCGGGGTCTTTGGCGTCGGGTTCTTCCGGGAATGGGATACCGAACGGCGACTCCGCAAGGCCCGCAGCGCGATGAGCGATCTGCCGGACGTTGCACCGGAGGAACGCCGCCGCCGCAAGCTGGTGCGCCGGTCGCATTTCCTGACCATCATCGCGGCCTGGGTGATAACGGTTCCCGCCGCCGCGATCCTGTCGGCGGCGATCTTTGTGGTGATCCGCGGCATCACGCTCTAGCCTGCCCGCGCCGCGCGGCACATGACCTCGATCCCGACCCGCCCGCGTTGATCACGCGGGCGGTTTTTTGTGGCCCGGCCCGAATTTCAGCCGCTTCGACGCAAATGTCACCAACACGTCATGAAACCGTCGCGCGGCTGAAATTGCTTTCGTGAATTCATCCGGATGAATGACCAACGGAGGCTGTCATGACGTTCAAATCCCTTTTCCTTGGCCTGGGCCTTGCAGCAGCATCGGCCTTTGGCGCCGCTGCTGAAACCTGGAAGCTGGCTGTAACCGACGTAGAAGGCCTGGAACGGCTGCAACTGGAATGGGGCCCGTTCAAGGAGGCGCTGGAAACCGCCACCGGCGAGACATTCGAATTCTACGCGGTCAATTCCCGCACCGCCGCCGCCGAAGCGCTGCGCGGCAAGACCGTGGATTTCGTGGTCTCCGGCCCGGCGGAATATGTCGTCATCAACAAGCTGACCCAAGCCCAGCCGCTGATCGGCCTGGGGCGTCCCGACTATCACTGCGCCATCGTCGTGCGCGCGGATAGCGGCATCAACCAGCCGTCTGACCTCAAGGGCAAGAAGGTTGCCTTTGGCGATATTGGCTCCACGTCCAACATGCTCTGCCCGATGCAGGTTCTGGCGGACTACGGCGTTGATCCGGTCAATGACATCGACAAGGTCCACACCAGCCGCAACATCGCGCATGAGGCGCTCAAGGCCGGCGATGTCGATGCCATCGGCTCCAACGCGGGATCCTGGCTGGGCGTGCGCAACAAGGAAACAGACCTGCCGTATGGCTTCTTCAAGATGATCGCGCGGTCTGGCGATCTGCCCAATGATATGATCATGGTCGGCGCCCATGTGCCGCAAGAGGCCGCAGACATGGTGCGCGACGCGATCCTTGCCAACAAGGCGTCGATCATCGCGGGCATCACCGCCCATGAAGAGAACGACAAATATGTCGGGATGGATCTCGTGGCGATCAATGACGGCGCTTACAACTACGTGCGGTCGATGTATGCCAATGCGGGTTACCCGCAATTCGATGCCTTCATCGGTGACTGATCTCGATCTCAGACCAGCGGCGCGGGTTTCCCCCGCGTCGCAGCCCCGGCCGCCACTCGACCATGTTTCGGTCTCGCCGGTGGATATTGAGGCGCGCGCTGTTGCCAAGCGGTTTGGCGAGACGGCGATCTTTCAGGATGTGAGTTTTCGCCTGGCCCGGGGCGAGGCGGTGGCGCTGGTGGGCGCCAACGGCGCCGGAAAATCGACGTTGCTGCGCTGTGCTATGGGGTTGATCCCGGTCAGCGCGGGAGAGGTCCACCTGCTGGGCCAACCGGCCAGTGCCGCCCGTGGGCGGGCCTTGCGCAGTTTGCGGGCCCGGATCGGACTGGTGTCGCAGTCCCACAACCTGGTGCCGCGCCTGTCGGCCCTGAGCAATGTCGTGCACGGAATGCTGGGCAAGTCGCCGGGGCCGCGCCACTGGAGCCACATGATCGCGCCGCAAGCCGTGCGTGAGGCGGCGCTGGAGGCGCTCGACCGGGTCGGCATGGCGGATTTCGCAGGCCGCCGGGCGGATCGTCTGTCCGGTGGGCAATCGCAGCGCGTCGCCATCGCGCGGGCCATCGTCGGGGCGCCGGAGGTGCTGTTTGCCGACGAACCCTGCGCCTCGCTGGACCCTCAGGCCGGTGAGGACGTGATGGAGCTGTTCTTTCGGCTGGTGCGCAATGAGGGCACCACGGTGGTTTTTACCTCGCATAATATCGACCATGCGCTGCGCTATGGCGACCGGGTCCTGGGGCTATCTGGCGGCCGTATGGAACTGGACGCCACGGCCGCGTCCCTGACCGCCCGCGACCTGAGAGGCCTTTATGACTGATACTTCCGTCCGGCCCGACCGGCCCGTTCTGCCGCGATATGACCGTCCCTCGGCCGCTGCCTTCCTGGGCTATGCCTTTGGGGTTGCGCTGCTGGTCTGGTGTCTGGCCGGGGCAGGGTTCTCGGTTGACAAGGTGCTTTCCGCGCCGCCGCGGTTTGCCGATTTCGCCGCCCGTGCCTTTCCGCCCAACTTTGACCCGGCGGTGCTGTCGCGGCTGGGCTGGAAAATGGTCGAAACGATGCAGATCGCGATTGCCGGCGCGGTGATCGGGGTGATCCTGTCGTTGCCGGTTGCCCTGCTGGCGGCCCGGGGGCTGATCGCGGGCAACTGGGTCAATCAGATCGTGCGCGTCGGGCTCAGTTTTATCCGCGCGGTGCCGGACATTGCCTGGGCACTGGTGTTTGTGGTGGCTGTCGGCCTTGGCCCCTTTGCCGGGATGCTGGCCATTGTGGTGGATACCATCGGGTTTTGCGGCCGGTTCTTCGCCGACGATATGGAAGGCGTCGACAAAGGACCCGCCGAAAGCCTGACGGCCACCGGGGCGCGCAAGCTCGACGTGGTGGCCTGCGCGACCATCCCCGCCGCGATGCCCGCATTTGTCTCGACCGCGCTCTATGCGCTGGAAAAAGCCGTGCGCTCCTCGACCATCCTTGGCCTTGTCGGGGCAGGCGGTATCGGGATCGAGCTGAAGGTGGGTTTTGACCTCTTTGACTATCCAACCGCCATGACCGTCATCCTGATGATCGCTGTCGTGGTCATCGCCATCGAACAACTCTCGGGCTGGGCCCGGGTGAAAATCATCGGAGAACAGCGTTGAAGACCGACACTGCAGACCAGCACTGGAATGACGAATGGGCGGCTATCGCGCCAGAGAGCAAATGGCGCATCCCGGAGGCGGACGTGACTCGCTGGGCCGCGACCCTGGCGCCCGGTGCCAGGGTGCTGGACCTCGGGGCCGGGGTGGGGCGTCATGCGCTCTATCTTGCGGAGCAGGGGTTCGAGGTCACCGCACTGGATGCCGCCGCCGAAGGGCTGGCCGCGATCAGGGCCGCCGGCAAGGTCAGCACCGTCGAGGCCCGGATGGATGATCTGCCGTTCGAGACGGGCGCGTTCGACCATGTTCTCAGCTGGAACGTGATCTACCACGGCGACGAGGATGTGCTCTTGCGCACCATTGCCGAAATCCGCCGTGTGCTCCGGCCCGGTGGCAGCTATCTTGGCACCATGTTGTCCAAGCGTCGCCTGCCGCATGAGCAGGCAAAATACCCCGGGCGGGAAATCAGCCGCAACGCATGGGTGTTTGACGCGCCGGACACGGACAAGATTCACCCGCATTACTTCTGTTCTGCGGCGGAGTTGCTGGCGCTGTTTTCCGGCTTTGAATGTCTCTGGCTGGAGGATCGCGAACACCAAACGCCGGGCAGCTGGCACTGGCATCTGAAGATGGAGCGACTGTGATGCAGACCTTTGTGGGCGCGACCGTCTACCTGCCGACCGAAGTCGCGCAGACCACTGTCACCATCGCCGAAGGGCGCATTGCCGAAATTGGCGGTCCGCTCCAGGGCGAGGTGGTGGACGCGCGCGGCCTGGTGCTGGCTCCGGCGCTGATCGACGTGCATGGCGATGCGTTTGAACGCCAGCTGATGCCGCGCCCCGGCGTGTATTTCCCGACCGGCGCCGCCTTGCTGGACACCGACCGTCAGCTGGCCGCCAATGGCATCGCGACGGCCTACCACGCCATCACCCTCGGCTGGGAACCGGGCCTGCGCGATGTCGCCCGCGGCCGCGCGCTGATGCAGGCGATGCAGGATCTCGCCCCCCGTTTGACCGTTGAAAACCGCGTGCAGCTCCGGTGGGAGACGTTCGCCTTCGAGGCGCTGGAGGTGATCGAATGGGCGCTACAGGGCCCGCTGGCCCCCTCCATTGCCTTCAACGATCACACCTCGATGACGATGCGCGCCTATGACGTGGCGCTTCAGGACCGGGCATTTGAATTCTCGCCGGATTTTTCGATCGCGGCGCTGGATGATGCGCGGATGAAGAAACGCACCGCCTCCAAGGCGCATCGCGCGGGCCTTTCCCAGGAGGACTATGTTGCCCTTCTCGGTCAGGTCTGGGAGCGGCGCGGCGATGTGCCCGCGATGATCGACAAGGTTGCCGCCATGGGCCGCGCCGCCAGGGTCGCGATGCTCAGCCATGATGACACCCGGCAGGAAACCCGCAGCTTCTTTCACGAGCAGGGCGCGCGGGTTGCGGAATTCCCGATGGTGCTGGAGGCGGCAGAGGCGGCAAGGGACGCGGGTGATCTGATCGTGTTTGGCGCGCCGAACGCGGCCCGTGGGGGCAGCCACATCGGCTCTCTCAGTGCTTCGGACATGGTCGAGGCGGGGCTGTGCGATGTGCTGGCCTCGGATTACTTCTATCCGGCGATGCTGGCGGCGGTGGCGCGGCTCGACACCGAGAAACGGGCCGACCGGTTGGCGCTCTGGCGTCTGATCTCGGCCGGACCGGCGCGGGCGATGAACCTCGACGACCGGGGCGAGATCGCGGTGGGAAAACGGGCCGATCTGGTGCTGGTGGACTGGCCGGAAGGGGACACGCCTGCCATCGTTGGCACCTGGGTGGCGGGGCGCGCGGCCTATCGCGGCCAGCCTGCCGGCTAGGGTTCTGATCCCCGGCAACAAGGCGGGCCTGGGCGGGCGGCGCTGATCGCCCCCCCCGCCGGTCAGGGTCCTGGCTGGCGTGTCCTCAGAGCAGGAGCGCGGCGAGGGCGGCCACGGCAAAGGGCACGGGCAGGCTGACAAGGATCCGCGAGAGGGTCGCCGACCGCCCCATGAACGACAGCTCATAGGCAAAGATTTTGGTCATCGAGAACAGAGACCAAGAGGTGACATAGGCCACGGCCGCAACCGGCGCGGCCCCCGCCTTGAGCGCGGCGGCCGCGATGGCAAAGCTGACAAAGGCACCGCCGGGGGTGATCGGGCCAAGGGCGATGGCCAGCAGTACGGCGCTGACCCCGGCCTCGGCTCCCAGCACCTGACGGACCTGATCGGCGGGCAGAAGTTCGGCAAAGAACCCCGCCCCGAGCAGAGCAACCAGAATGCGCGGCGCGGTGAACAGCAGCGTGTCATAGGACGCGCGATACGACGCCCGGCGCCAGTCGTCATTGGGCAGTTTGCACCATAGCCAGATCGCGGCGACGGTGATCAGCACGGTTCCAATCAGAATGTTCATGCCAGCCGCCGCGCGCGTCGGCGCTGTAGTTTACGCAGGCACAGCCCCAGCAGGACCGGCATCGGCAGGCTGACGAGGTAGCGCAGCCAGACCAGATCCTGCGGCAGGAAGGAGAACTCCCAGATCAGGGTGCGGTTGAGGCCCAGAAGGCTCCAACCGGAGATGAAAGCCACCGTTGCCCCCAGATCCGCCCCGGCCCCGGC
>NZ_LPUY01000004.1 GCF_001518015.1 Tritonibacter horizontis | reverse complement strand
TTTGGTTGCGGGAGTAGGATTTGAACCTACGACCTTCAGGTTATGAGCCTGACGAGCTACCTGGCTGCTCCATCCCGCGGTGTATTTTTTTGTGTTAGTATGTGATGAGAGAATTTTGGGTTTTTATTAGGTTTGGCGGTGCCCTACTCTCCCACGCCTTAAGACGCAGTACCATCGGCGCAACAGCGCTTAACTTCCGGGTTCGGGAAGGGACCGGGTGTTTCGCTTGTGCTCTTGCCACCAAACCGAATAAAAACCCATGATCTTCGATCCTGGTTTTTTATTCGGTCGGCTGTGAGAGACTTGTGAAGCAAGTCTCGTAAGCCGCCGGAAGGCTTGTACGTTTGTACGAGCCACCCAGGGTCTAGATGTATCAACGTGTTGATCGTCCTTTTTGAGGAGATCAACGTGTTGTCCAAGTTGTTTTGCTTTTTGGTGTTTGGCTGTCTTTTACTGGATCAGATCAAGCCTATCGGGCGATTAGTACCGGTCAACTGAATGCATTGCTGCACTTACATCTCCGGCCTATTGACGTGGTGGTCTTCCACGGCCCTCAGGGATACCTTGTTTTGAGGGGGGCTTCCCGCTTAGATGCCTTCAGCGGTTATCCTTTCCGAACATAGCTACCCAGCACTACCGTTGGCACGATAACTGGTCCACCAGTGGTTCGTTCACCCCGGTCCTCTCGTACTAGGGGCAACTCCTCTCAAGTATCCTACACCCACGGCAGATAGGGACCGAACTGTCTCACGACGTTCTAAACCCAGCTCACGTACCTCTTTAAACGGCGAACAGCCGTACCCTTGGGACCTGCTCCAGCCCCAGGATGAGATGAGCCGACATCGAGGTGCCAAACACTGCCGTCGATATGGACTCTTGGGCAGTATCAGCCTGTTATCCCCGGCGTACCTTTTATCCGTTGAGCGATGGCCCTTCCACTCGGGACCACCGGATCACTATGGCCGACTTTCGTCTCTGCTCGACTTGTCAGTCTCGCAGTCAGGCTGGCTTTTGCCATTGCACTCAACGAGCGATTTCCGACCGCTCTGAGCCAACCTTCGCGCGCCTCCGTTACGCTTTAGGAGGCGACCGCCCCAGTCAAACTACCCGCCACGCAGGGTCCCGGATCCAGATAATGGACCGCGGTTAGACATCAAGAGTGCGAAGGGTGGTATCTCAAGGGAGGCTCCACCGCGACTAGCGTCACGGTTTCGATGCCTACCACCTATCCTGCACGTCACAATCCTGATGCCAGTGCGAAGCTGTAGTAAAGGTGCACGGGGTCTTTCCGTCTAACCGCGGGAAGCCTGCATCTTGACAGGCAATTCAATTTCGCTGAGTCGATGTTGGAGACAGCGGGGAAGTCGTTACGCCATTCGTGCAGGTCGGAACTTACCCGACAAGGAATTTCGCTACCTTAGGACCGTTATAGTTACGGCCGCCGTTTACCTGGGCTTCAATTCGGAGCTCTCACCCCTCCTTTTAACCTTCAGGCACCGGGCAGGCGTCAGACCCTATACGTCGTCTTGCGACTTCGCAGAGCCCTGTGTTTTTAATAAACAGTCGCCACCCCCTGGTTTGTGCCCCCGGATTCCACTTGCGTAGGACCCGGGCCTCCTTCTCGCGAACTTACGGAGGTATTTTGCCGAGTTCCTTCAACATCGTTCTCTCAAGCGCCTTGGTATTCTCTACCAGTCCACCTGTGTCGGTTTAGGGTACGATCTTATAGAGGGGCTATTTCCAGGGACCTCTCAGCAGCCCATTCAATCCGATAAGGATGAACTACCTTCGAGATCCGTCACCACCTCATGGCCCAGGAATATTAACCTGGTTCCCATCGACTACGCCTTTCGGCCTCGCCTTAGGGGTCGGCTTACCCTGCTCAGATTAGCTTTAAGCAGGAACCCTTGGACTTTCGGCGAGAGTGTCTCTCACACTCTTTGTCGCTACTCATGTCATCATTCTCGCTAGTGATCTCTCCACGGGATCGCTCACACGCCCGCTTCATCGAAAGTTCCGCGTCTCCAATTCGGGTCGAGACCCGATAAGGAGACATGGACCTATGTCACACTACGCTCTGCTACCATGCACTATGTGCATCCTCGGCTTCGGCTCATGGCTTGAGCCCCGTTACATCTTCGCCGCAAGACATCTTAATTAGACCAGTGAGCTGTTACGCTATCTTTAAAGGATGGCTGCTTCTAAGCCAACCTCCTGGTTGTTTTGGACGTCTCACCTGCTTTCCCACTTAGCCATGAATTAGGGGCCTTAGCCGGAGGTCAGGGTTGTTTCCCTCTCCACTACGGACGTTAGCATCCGCAGTGTGTCTGCCATCTAGTACTCCCGGGTATTCGGAGTTTGGTTAGGATCAGTAAGCCTGTGGGGCCCCATTACCCATCCAGTGCTCTACCCCCCGGGGTATTCGGATGACGCTCTACCTAAATAGATTTCGCAGAGAACCAGCTATCTCCGAGTTTGATTGGCCTTTCACCCCTAGGCACAACTCATCCCGACCTTTTTCAACAGGTGTGGGTTCGGACCTCCAGTGCATGTTACTGCACCTTCATCCTGGTCATGCCTAGATCACTCGGTTTCGGGTCTGATCCCACGAACTCATTCGCCCTATTAAGACTCGCTTTCGCTGCGCCTACACCTAACGGCTTAAGCTTGCTCGTGAGACCAAGTCGATGACCCATTATACAAAAGGTACGCTGTCAGCCCTCAAGGGGCCTCCAACTGATTGTAGGCGTTCGGTTTCAGGTACTGTTTCACTCCCCTCGTCGGGGTGCTTTTCACCTTTCCCTCACGGTACTGGTTCGCTATCGGTCAGTAAGGAGTACTTAGCCTTCGAAGGTGGTCCTCCGATCTTCAGACAGAATTTCACGTGTTCCGCCCTACTTAATACGTCCCATCATGCTTCTCATACGGGGCTATCACCCGCTATGGCCATGCTTCCCAACATGTTCTGATCACACTCAAGGCTCGGCTGGTCCCCGTTCGCTCGCCGCTACTAGGGGAGTATCAATTGATTTCCTTTCCTCCGGGTACTTAGATGTTTCAGTTCCCCGGGTTTGCTCTTATAAACCTATGTATTCAGTCTATAAGTACTTGATTAAGCAGGATATAAGCAGCAGCCGAAGCCGCTATTATATCAAACTTTCAAGTGGGTTGCCCCATTCGGAAATTCATGGGTCAAAGCCTATTCTCAGCTCACCATGACTTATCGCAGAGTATCACGTCCTTCATCGCCTCTTACTGCCAAGGCATCCACCAAACGCCCTTCTCGCGCTTGATCTGATCCAGAAAGAGACAGCCACTTGCGTGACGGTCATGCAGGGCAGCTGGTAAGCACCCTGCTTCTATTCCTGAACCAAAAAGCATACTTTCCCGCGCTTCCTTCCACTGCCTGTGATGTCGATCCCAGGCGGAAGAAAGCACATTGGTCCTTAAACCTTGCGGAATAAGAACCGGGTTAGTGTACTTGACTTGGACAACTACCGTCATTTCAAACGGGCAGACTTCGGAGCGTCTGAGGAAACATGACGTATTCCAAAGCTCGCCTTCCCTCTTGCGAAGGTCGGCACCCATAAGAGATCAGCCCCTCACTCGGGGTGATCAACGGTGTTGTTGATTGTTTCTCTCTTCACGATATCAAACCCAACTGCCAACCGGCAGCGAGATGCAAGTCCGATTGGACGTTCAAAATGCATCCAGGATGCAGCTTGAAGGTCAAATCGAACTCTTCGATCTATTGGATAACTTACATGAACCTGCGAGAGAATGGTGGGTCGAGGAGGACTTGAACCTCCGACCTCACGCTTATCAGGCGTGCGCTCTAACCACCTGAGCTACCGACCCATTCTGAAAGGGCCCGTGCTACTTGCTGAGTGGTGGAGCTAACGCCGATCACCGTGATGACTGGCACTCAAACACTCTAGGCGGCATCAAATCCCGACAAGGAATTTGGTGGAGCCTAGGAGGATCGAACTCCTGACCTCCTGAATGCAAATCAGGCGCTCTCCCAGCTGAGCTAAGGCCCCTCGCTGAACCCCGATCTGCCGAAACGGCACCTCAGGATCCTGACATGTCTGAAGAGATATGAGGACGGCTCGGTCCAAAGGGTCATCAGATGATGCCCTGATGTGACCAGCTTTGTTTGCTGATCATGCTAAGTGTTCCACGTTTGATGCGAACATCAAAAGCTAGGAACATCCTTAGAAAGGAGGTGATCCAGCCGCAGGTTCCCCTACGGCTACCTTGTTACGACTTCACCCCAGTCGCTGAGCTCACCGTGGTCCGCTGCCTCAAAAGTTAGCGCACGGCCTTCGGGTAAACCCAACTCCCATGGTGTGACGGGCGGTGTGTACAAGGCCCGGGAACGTATTCACCGCGTCATGCTGTTACGCGATTACTAGCGATTCCGACTTCATGGGGTCGAGTTGCAGACCCCAATCCGAACTGAGACAGTTTTTTGGGATTAACCCATTGTCACTGCCATTGTAGCACGTGTGTAGCCCAACCCGTAAGGGCCATGAGGACTTGACGTCATCCACACCTTCCTCCCGCTTATCACGGGCAGTTTCCTTAGAGTGCCCAGCCGAACTGCTGGCAACTAAGGATGTGGGTTGCGCTCGTTGCCGGACTTAACCGAACATCTCACGACACGAGCTGACGACAGCCATGCAGCACCTGTCACTCGGTCACCGAAGTGAAAGCCAAATCTCTCTGGCGGTCCGAGGATGTCAAGGGTTGGTAAGGTTCTGCGCGTTGCTTCGAATTAAACCACATGCTCCACCGCTTGTGCGGGCCCCCGTCAATTCCTTTGAGTTTTAATCTTGCGACCGTACTCCCCAGGCGGAATGCTTAATCCGTTAGGTGTGTCACCGAATAGCATGCTACCCGACGACTGGCATTCATCGTTTACGGTGTGGACTACCAGGGTATCTAATCCTGTTTGCTCCCCACACTTTCGCACCTCAGCGTCAGTATCGAGCCAGTGAGCCGCCTTCGCCACTGGTGTTCCTCCGAATATCTACGAATTTCACCTCTACACTCGGAATTCCACTCACCTCTCTCGAACTCAAGACCAGGAGTTTTGGAGGCAGTTCCAGGGTTGAGCCCTGGGATTTCACCCCCAACTTTCTGATCCGCCTACGTGCGCTTTACGCCCAGTAATTCCGAACAACGCTAACCCCCTCCGTATTACCGCGGCTGCTGGCACGGAGTTAGCCGGGGTTTCTTTACCTGCTACAGTCATTATCTTCACAGGCGAAAGAGCTTTACGACCCTAAGGCCTTCATCACTCACGCGGCATGGCTGGATCAGGCTTGCGCCCATTGTCCAAGATTCCCCACTGCTGCCTCCCGTAGGAGTCTGGGCCGTGTCTCAGTCCCAGTGTTGCTGATCATCCTCTAAAACCAGCTATAGATCGTAGACTTGGTAGGCCGTTACCCCACCAACTATCTAATCTAACGCGGGCCGATCCTTCTCCGATAAATCTTTCCCCCGAAGGGCGTATAAGGTATTACTCACCGTTTCCAGTGGCTATTCCTTAGAGAAGGGCACGTTCCCACGCGTTACTAACCCGTCCGCCGCTCCCTCCGAAGAGAGCGCTCGACTTGCATGTGTTAAGCCTGCCGCCAGCGTTCGTTCTGAGCCAGGATCAAACTCTCAAGTTGAAACGATCTTGCGACCGTATCCTTGACGTTCGAACCTCTGCACATCACTGGTTGCTTTAACAAAACCAATCAAACACGGGGGTCTGAATGGAATGCGATCCGACCCGGCTAGGAACCGGAAATGCAACCAATTTTTCTCTGTCTGTTGTGCTTGGTTTCAAAAGAAACCGAAGCCGAACAAGACAGTGAAGCTGACACTACATCATCGAACTTGCGTCCTAGTAGCGTTGATATACAGACGTTGATCCATCGAAATGAACCAAACCGCCCACATATCTCTTCAGTTATCCAACAATGTCAAAGAGCATACACCAAGAGGTCAAAAGCAGACCGTCGCGCCAATCTTATGAGCGCAACCGCCTATCCAATCTCCGAAGTGCCCCAGTCTTCCCCGAGCGCCATCCCGTCTTTCCGGGCCGTCAAAACCTTCCGTTCCTGCGTCGCCGCCGCCCCGTCCAGTCTGCCACCGTAGCGCCTCAGCGCCGCCGGTGAAGGGGGTTCTAAGCCCACCAACCAAGACCCGCAACCCCTTTTT
>NZ_LPUY01000003.1 GCF_001518015.1 Tritonibacter horizontis | reverse complement strand
ACACCCGCCGCAGGCCACGCTGTACAAGATACAGGCCAAGGAGCGCCATCAACCCATAGGACACCGGGGCCAACAGGCGCTCCGCCGCGCCGGTCATCTGCTCGCGGCCCCAGTCAAACGCCAGGACACCTGCCAGCACCAACAGCACCGCCGTGCCCGCCTGCGCCAGGGACGAGACCACCGCCAGCGCCGACAGCCGCCACAGGGTGACCGCCCGCCCAAGCCCATAGCCGCCGATCACCAGCTTGCCATGTCCCGGCCCCGCCGCGTGAAAGAACCCATAGGCAAAACAGGTCGCCATCAGCCCCCACCAGGCGCCGGGCTGACCGCCCTTGAGTGCGCGCAATCCCTGCGCCATGGCGTTTTGCGCACTGCGTTGCGCCTCGGCTGCGGCCCGCAACAGCGGCTCCGCGCCGCCAAATCCCCACAGCCACAGCGCCAGCCCGAAGGCCCCGAGCAGCAGCACCACCGCAAGCGCAGGCAGGATCCGCGCCGCCATCTCAGGCGTCACAGTCCAGCATCACCGTGGTGGCAAAGGCCGCCCCGACCTCCGGATAGGCATCCTCGGCCTGTGATGACGGCATCGAATACAGCAGCTCTTCGACCAATGTGTAGGCCTGATCGAGATCCGGCGCGCGGGTCAGGGCGGTGCAGGGCCCTGTCACCTCGACCCCGCGGCTGACGTCATAGGCAGTGTAATAGGTCGGATCATAGGGCCGCAGGGTGACACCGCCCGCAGGCACGCCGGTCTCGTCCCCCGCCGCCGCCTCTGGCGCGCGCACGCTGCGCCGGTGGCGGGTGGTGATGATCCCATCAGCCACCTCGGTGCTCAGATGCTGCGGCGGCCCCAGCGTCAGGGTCTCTTCGCCCGCCATGGCATAAAGGTCCCCCTCAAAGCCCGGCGACCAGTTCAGATCGAACCCCTGCAAGCGCGCCAGCTCGTCCGCAGTCAGCGCCCCGTCGAAATCCGAATCCAGCATCAGATCCTCGAAAATCAGCAGCGAATAGAAATCGTCATAGGCCCAGGTCACCTCGACCGCCTGCAAACGCCCCGCCGCATCCACCTCCAGCCGCAACCCGGTATCGACAAAGATATGCGGATGCGCCAGAAGCGGCGCCGGCAGCAAGGCGGGCGTCAGGACAGAGAGGCAAAACAGGGCAATTTTGTTCATGTTATAACGTCTACGACCAAGTCCCGTCCCCCTCAAGCGGCCAATCGCCCGGCCGCCGGGCTTACGCCGGTTTCCGCCCGTCCCGATCGCGGCGCCAGCACCTGCTCAGCCATGGCCCCAATCGCTGGGATCCGCGCTGTTGCCGGGGCTGAGGCCAAGCACCTCGCTCTCGGTCGAACAGCCCAGTCCCAGAACGGTGCGATTGGCATAGGCGAAATAGGCGACCACCTGGTTGATCTCCAGAATTTCACCGTCGCTCATCCCCACATCGCGCAGCGGGCGGACATCCTCGACCGTCATCGCCGATGGCTGCTCGGTCAGCTTCTGCGCATAGCGCATCGCCGCCTTTTCCTGCCCCCGCACCGGCGTCCCCTCGATGTCACGCGCCCGCAGCGCGGCGAGGATCGCCTCCGACCGTTCATCGTCCTTCATCTGCCGCTTCAACCCGGCAAAGTGATGGTCGATGCAATAGTCACAGCCGTTCAGAACCGACACCCAGATCCCCAGCACTTCGAGAAACCACTTGGGATGGGCATTGGCGGTATGATGCAGCACGTTCTTGTACAGCGTCATATGGCCTTCCATCGAATGCGGCCGCAGGGAGTGCAGCTGCATGATGTTGTCCACCTCGCCGTTCGGCCCTGCCAGTCGTTCATAGAGCTTGCGCAATTTCCCGGTTGCCCTGTCGAACCCGATCGTTTCGATCCACGCCATCACTCACCTCCTAACAGATACAGTCCCAAGGTGTATTGCCCGCGCCGATGTTTGCAAGGGCACAGATGAACTTGCCCGCTCCGGTTGATCCCGCCATCGACAGGCGCCGCCGCGGCGCAGGCCCCTTTCCCCGCCCCGGAACATGCGTCATACTGCCCGCCAACCAACACCAACAATGAGCAGCGCCCACCCCATGGCCGACGATCTTCTCAGCCCCAACGAACCCGACTCCTACGACGCCTCCTCCATCGAAGTCCTCGAAGGTCTCGAACCTGTGCGCCAGCGCCCCGGCATGTATATCGGCGGCACCGACGAACGGGCGCTGCACCATATGGTGGCCGAGATCCTCGACAACTCCATGGACGAGGCGGTGGCCGGTCACGCCAACCGGATCGAGGTCACGCTGAACGCCGACTATTCCGTCACCGTCACCGACAATGGCCGCGGCATCCCGATCGACCCGCATCCGAAGTTCCCCGACAAATCGGCGCTGGAGGTGATCCTGTGCACGCTGCACGCGGGCGGCAAATTCTCGGGCAAGGCCTATCAGACCTCGGGCGGTCTGCACGGGGTCGGCTCTTCTGTGGTCAACGCCCTCTCCGACAGTCTCGTGGTGCAGGTGGCCAAGAACAAGGAACTGTTCGAGCAGCGGTTTTCACGCGGCATCCCGCTTGGCCCGGTCGAAAAGATCGGCGCCGCCCCGAACAAGCGCGGCACCTTCGTGACCTTTCACGCCGATGAACAGATCTTTGGCACCCACCGCTTCAAGCCCAAGCGCCTCTTTACCCTCGCCCGCTCCAAGGCCTATCTGTTCTCCGGGGTGGAAATCCGCTGGAAATCCGCCATCGACGACGGCGAAACCCCGACCGAGGCCACCTTCCACTTTCCCGGCGGGCTCAAGGATTACCTCACCGAGGTGCTTGGCAAATCCACCGTCTATGCAGACGTGCCCTTTGCCGGCAAGGTCGAGTTTCGCGAAAAATTCGGCGAACCCGGCTATGTGGAATGGGCGATCAACTGGACGCCCTCGCGCGATGGTTTCACCCAGTCCTACTGTAACACCGTCCCCACGCCCGAGGGCGGCACCCATGTCGCCGGCTTCTGGGCCGCCATCCTCAAGGGGATCAAGGCCTACGGCGAACTCGTCGGCAACAAGAAAGCCGCCAGTATCACCCGGGACGACCTGATGGCGGGCGGCTGCGGGCTGGTCTCCTGCTTCATTGCCGACCCGGCCTTTGTCGGCCAGACCAAGGACCGCCTGTCCACCGAAGGCGCGGCGCGCATGGTGGAAAACTCGGTGCGCGACCACTTTGACAACTGGCTCGCCGCCGATACCAAATCCGCCGGCGCCATCCTCGATTTCCTGGTGCTGCGGGCCGAGGAACGCCTGCGCCGCAAGCAGGAAAAAGAGACCCAGCGCAAATCGGCCACCAAGAAACTGCGCCTGCCCGGCAAGCTCACCGATTGCACCTCAAAAGACCGCTCCGGCACCGAATTGTTCATCGTCGAGGGCGACTCCGCCGGCGGCTCCGGCAAGGGCGCGCGCTACCGCGAATACCAGGCGCTCCTGCCGCTCAAGGGCAAGATCCTCAACGTTCTCGGCGCCGCCTCGGGCAAGCTGACCTCGAATGCCGAGATCCGCGACCTCTGCGAGGCGCTCGGCGTCGGGCTCGGCACCAAATTCAACCTCGACGATCTGCGCTATGACAAGATCATCATCATGACCGACGCGGACGTCGACGGCGCCCATATCGCCTCGCTCCTGATGACCTTCTTCTTCACCCAGATGCGCCCGCTGATCGACAGCGGCCACCTGTACCTCGCCTGCCCGCCCCTGTTCCGCCTGACCCAGGGCGCCAAACGCGTCTACTGCCTGGATGAGGCCGAACGCGACATGTGGCTGGAAAAAGGCCTCGGCGGCAAAGGCAAGATCGACGTCTCCCGCTTCAAAGGTCTCGGCGAAATGGATGCCAAGGACCTCAAAGAGACCACCATGGACCCCAAGACCCGGAAATTGATCCGGGTGACCATCGACGAAGACGAACCCGGCGAAACCAGCGACCTGGTCGAGCGCCTGATGGGCAAAAAACCCGAACTGCGCTACCAGTATATCCAGGACAACGCCAAATTCGTGGAGGAGCTGGATGTTTGAGGCGGCGACATCGGGAAGCAGGCTTCAGGCTCATTGATTTTCAGCGCCAGCACAAGAGGATCGCGACGCGGATGTAGGCTGGGCAAACGGTTTGCAGACACCGGTCGTATCTTGTCGCGATGCGTCGCCAATCCTTGAGGCGACCGACCTGGATTCCGGCCCGGTTGCACCGTGTGGGCCGCCTTTTGTCGCATCTCCCGACCTTCTTTCGGGATTTTCCGTCCGGGGGGGCATGCCTTTGTCCCCATGCCTTTGTCTGTCTTTGCCCCATGTCTTTCCCCCTTTGTCTTTCAACGCGTCTCTGAGCCAATCAGCATCATCGCTCGGATCAACGAGCAGCCATCCCGCCTCCGGCAGGCCACTCACCTGGCCTGCGGGCGATGAAGAACCCGAACGACTGTCCCTTGGCGTCCGCAGCGGCATGCAACGGAGTGTTCATCCCGGCTGTCATGCGACCTGTCTGGCGGTCGCGCGCCCCTTTTGGCCGACCATGATCCGGGCGAAAACGCCATTGCCGCTCCAACGTTTGCCGCGACTGACGCGGGTCTTGGCCGGACCGGGTTCTTTCGGCGCATCCCGCCAGCGCAAGCCATTGTGATCGATAAATATTGTACCGCCAAGGACACGATGGCCATCGTCGCGCATTGCCACGGCACTTGGGAAGGCTGGCACTTGGAAAAGAACGCTCTCAGACTGCCCCCCCAACGGCACGCCCCGGCATCCCCCTTCATCTTTTCCCAAATACCTCCGCCGGAGGCTCCCTCGGCAGCCTCACCCGCATCGCGCTCGACCCAACACACAAAAAAAATCACCCGCCCCCGTGAATAATCCCTGCCTCGGCCGTGTTTCCTATGCATCAACGCAAACGCATTGCAAAAAAGGAACATCAAAATGGCCGAAACCATCAAGATCGCAGGCAAAGCCTTCCCCGCAGACGTCCCCGGCATGCTCAAGCACAACAGCATGCGCAACACCTTCGGCAACTGGATCGCGCGCGAGAAAAAGGTCCTGCTGCCCAATATCAAATGCACCATCGCGATGATGAACAAACAGGACGGCCCCGGCCTCTTCCGGGACTATTTCGACGAGGCCCTCCCCGACAGCCAGCGCATCGACCTGCCAATCAACATCTACAGCCTTTTGAAACAAGAAGCCGAAAGCGACACCCCCCGCGCCGCTGCTTTCAAGGTGATCTTCGCGAAGGCGCAGAAATTCATCACCGGGCCGCTCGACCATTTCAAATCCGAATTCTTCGACTCAAAAACCTTCCGCGATTTCGTGATCAAACAGCTTGGCCAAAACGACGCCAAGAAAGAGGCAAAAGCCCAGGGGATCAAGGATGACAAGGCCCTGTTCGAGATTTTCATCCTCGCCAACAGCGACCGCAAGGACGAGGCGGTGAAACAGGCCAAGGCACTGGCAAAAAAGGAAAAACTCTCCAAGGACAAAGAAGAGAGCCTGCTCCGCCAGATCACCAAGGGCCGGATGTAAGCGCCCCGCCAACAAAGGCCGTTGCGCCCCCGGCGCACGCCCCCCTCGCGCGGCCTTACCCCCCCTGTGCCATACTGCCTCTGTCGCGACATTTGGGCTGCGGACTGACACCCCGCCGCCCGACCAGGAGAACAGGGCCCCAGAGACCACCCTCACCCGGGTGCAGGGGATCCGGCCAGACGCGGGGACACCGCGCCACCTCTCCGCCTCCCCGGGGATTTCAAAACCCTCGTGGCGGCGCCGCCATTGACCCTTTGTCTTGCCCTGCCCGGTTTGGTGCGGCCACAAGACAAGACACCGACAACGGATTGATCCCACGCCCCGATCGTGGCTACACTTCTCCCGACACCCGGGTCGAGAGGAGCGTTTTGCGTGCCGGATCGCCGTGCCGCGCCACTGTGCTGGGGGCGACGTGCCCGCTCTTTCGCGGCCTGTTCTGCCCCGCCCACTGGCACCCTACGCCACCCCATGCCGCACACGGCACCAC
>NZ_LPUY01000002.1 GCF_001518015.1 Tritonibacter horizontis | reverse complement strand
ACCTCATGTGTTGCCGCCGCCCGCCCGGCGACCAGCGGCAACACATGAGGTCCCGCGCACCGCCCGCCCGCAAACCCATAGCCATCAACTGCCGTATTGGGCTGTGGCGGGTTGGACCGCAGCGCCATCACGGGCGCCGCCAGCACCCGCCCCAGGGCCTCTGAGAGCGGCACGACCTCGGTCCCGGTCACCGGTCGCAACCTGTCGCGCAGCAGCGCCAGCGCCTGATCCACCGGCGTCCAGTCGACCCCCTGCGGCAGGGCAAAACAATCATTGCTGAGCGGCGGCGGCGTCAGGGCCTCCGGGCCTGCGGCCTTGCGGCACAAAAGCGCCGCATGCCCCGCCCCCAGGATCCGGCCCGCTTCGTCCGCGCCCGCTGGCGCATGCGTCATCAGCGCTGCCATTTCAGAGGCCGAAAGCGCCGACAGCGCCCGCGCCAGCAGCCGCACCTGCATCCGGTCGCGGGTCTCTGCCTCCGGCGCATCCGCCAGCGCAGCCTTCACCACAGGCTCGATAAGGCTCGGACAGATCTCGGTCAGGGTGACAGCCGCCGCTGCCGTCGCCGCCTGGGGCCAGACCCCGGCCCCGTGGCGCTGCGCCAGGCGGTGCAGCTCGGCCTGGTCGTCAAATGGTCCCTGAAACGCCGCCAGCACCTGCCGCCCTGTGGCCACCTCCTGCGCAACGAAGTCCTCCAGCCAGTCCTCGGCCTCGCCGTGGTCGCGATGGCTGCGCTGCGCGACATCCCGGCCTGCCCGGGCCACCCCGGACCAGATTGCGGCCTTGCCGGGCGACCAATCGACCACAACCACGGTATCAAAGCGGCTCATAGCCCCAGCTCCGTGGCGATGAAATCGGCAATGACCTGCGTATCGTCCAGGTCGAACACCGGCCGGTCCAGCTCCAGCGCGCAGTCCGAGGCCACCGCACGAATGGTCGGATCGCCCGGCGCGATTAGCGGCGTGTCGGCGGCACCACGATAGGCTTCGATCTTGGGGTGCAGCTCGCGCTTGAAACCTTCGATCAGGATCAGATCGACGGGGCGCATCCGCGCCAGCAGCTCGGTCAGCGATGGCTCCGGCGCCCCACGCAGCTCCTGCATGATCGCCACCCGTCTGGGCGAGGCCAGCAGCACCTCCGACGCGCCTGCGCTGCGGTGCCGGTGGCTGTCGGTCCCCGGCTGGTCCACATCCGTCGCGTGATGGGCATGCTTCAGCGTCGAAACGGTCAGGCCACGGACGCAGAACGCCGCCACCAGCCGCTCCATCAGCCCGGTTTTGCCGTTGTTCTTCCACCCCGTCACACCATAGAGCTTCATCACAGCAGCGCCTCCGCCCGCGCCAGATCTTCGGGCGTGTTGAGGTTGAAGAACGGATCGAACGGCTGCGCGTCGAACAGCGCCTCGCGGCCGCCATGCTGATCGGTCCACAGCACCACCTTGCGCAGCCCGCCCTGCAAGGCCGTGCGCAAGTCATCGCGCAACGCCACCGGCCAGAGACCAAAGGTCGGGTGCCGGTTCACGCCGCCGCGGCCGCCGGATTTCAACCCTTCGTCGCGGCTCCTTGGTGTGGTGGCCAGCACCAGCGGATGCGCCTGCCCCGCCGCCGCAACCAGCCGCGCCACCAGATCGGTGGGAAAGAATGGCGTGTCGGCGGCGGCAGTGACAATCGTTTCCGCTCCCTGCGTGGCGGCCCAGTCCAGCCCGGCAAGCACCCCGGCCAGAGGCCCCGCGAAGCCATCGATACTGTCCGCCACCACCGGCAGATCAAACCTGTCAAACCGCGCCGCATCGCCATTGGCGTTCAACGCCAGCCCCGCGACCTGCGGCGCCAGCCGGTCGATTACCCGCGCCAACAGGGTTTGGCCGCCGAGGGCCAATAGCCCCTTGTCGCCGCCGCCCATGCGGGTGGCGCGCCCCCCGGCCAGGATCACCCCGAGAGGTTTGCTCATTCTTCGTCTCCCTGTCCACAGGCGGCGGAACGCCAGCGGCGTGACCCGCGCCGAGCGGGCCTCGATGGCCCCGAGGCGCGGCCCGGCCCGCGCGATTGCCCTGTCACTCCGCGCTCTTCCTGCGATGTTTCGTCTCTTCCTGCGGCATGGTGCCGGGGTCCACGTCGCGCAACAGCCGCTCTTCGCCCGCCAGACAGACGAACCGTTGCCCCCGCATCCGACCGATCAGCGTCAAACCGACCTGCCGCGCGATCTCCACCCCCCAGGCGGTGAAGCCGGACCGCGAGGCCAGCACCGGAATGCCCATCATCGCCGTCTTGATCACCATCTCCGAGGTCAGCCGCCCGGTGGTATAAAGGATCTTGTCCGCCGCGCCGACGCCTTCGGACAGCATCCAGCCGGCGATCTTGTCGACCGCGTTGTGCCGGCCCACGTCCTCCATATAGACCAGCGGGCGGTCCTGATGGCACAGCACCGTGCCATGGATCGCCCCGGC
Organism: Tritonibacter horizontis; assembly: GCF_001518015.1. GTDB lineage: Bacteria > Pseudomonadota > Alphaproteobacteria > Rhodobacterales > Rhodobacteraceae > Epibacterium > Epibacterium horizontis. Next base: position 2,760 of record NZ_LPUY01000002.1, on the reverse strand, counting down.
CTCCAGATAAAGCGAGGGCGTGCGGTTGATCGCCTGCGCCAGCGCATAGAGCCACGAACTGCGCACCTCCACCGGCGGCAGCTCCACCCCCTCAAGCCCGGCCATCATGTCGCCAAAGACCGTGCCCACCGCGCAGCCCGAGGTCCGCGTCTTTTTCTGCAGCTTTTCCTCGTGCGAGGTCTCGACCTCGGTGCGCACCACCACGGTTTCGACCTCCTCGTCGTAATCGACCCGGGTGATCACATCCTCCGCCAGCAACATCCCCTGGTTCTTTAGAAACCCCAGCGCCAGATATTCCGGGTAGTCGCCGATGGTCATCGCGGTGACGATTTCCTGCCGATTGAGGTAGATCGTCAGCGGGCGCTCCTCCACCACCGAAATTTCGGTCTGCTGGCCGAGGTGATCCCGACCCGTCACCAGCCGCGTCAGCCGCGGGTTCGCAGGATCGGGCGCGATCAGATAGCCGGCGGATAAATCCAGTTTTGCCAATTGCCAAGCTCCTTCAAGCCGCGTAGCCATGTCCCCGGTAACCTAAGGCGGTGTCATGACAATCTCCACTGCGAAATCCGCCTTCTGGAAAGGCATGCGCGACAGCGCCCCGTTTATTCTGGTCGCGGGTCCCTTTGGCCTGCTGTTCGGCGTGCTCGCGACAGAGGCCGGACTGAACGTGGCCGAGGCGTTCTCCTTCTCTCTGGCGGTCTTTGCGGGGGCGGCGCAATTCACCGCGCTGCAGCTGATGCAGGAATATACGCCGACGCTGATCGTGCTGGTCTCGGCGCTGGCGGTGAACCTTCGGGTGGCGATGTATTCCGCCTCCCTCACCCCCTACCTCGGTGACGCTCCGCTGTGGCAGCGGGCCTGCGCGGCATATATGACGGTGGACCAGTCCTATGCGCTGTCCATCATCGAATTCGAACGCCGTGCCGATTGGGGCACCCGCGAACGGATGGCCTACTTCTTCGGGACCAACGGACTTGTCGCGCCGTTCTGGATGGCGGCCACGGTCACAGGCTCGCTGATAGGCGCACAGGTGCCCGACAGCCTCGGGCTGGATTTCGTGTTGCCACTGGCCTTTCTGGCGATGATCGGCCCGATGCTGCGCACCCGCGCCCATGTGGTGGCCTGTTTCACCGCTTGTGCCGTATCCCTGCCTGCGACCCTGATGCCCTTTAACCTCGGCCTGATCGTCGCCGGTCTGGCTGGCATGATCGCAGGCGCGCAGGCCGAACTGTGGTTCGCGCGCCGCAGTCCGGAATTGGAGGATCAGGAATGAACGGAACCGAGACCGAGATGGCATTTGATACCATGACCCTCTGGATCGTGATCGTCGGCCTGGCGATCGGCTCTTTCGCCCTGCGCTTTGCCTTTATCGGTCTGGTGGGAAATCGCGCGATGCCAGATTGGCTGATGCGGCATCTGCGTTACACGGCGGTCGCGATCATTCCCGCGCTGGTCGCCCCGCTGGTGATCTGGCCTGCGCCCACCGATGGCGCCCCCAGCCTGATCCACTTTACCGCCGCCGCCCTGACCTTTGCGGTGGCCACCATGACCAAGAACGTGCTCTTCGCCATGGCAACCGGTGCCGGCAGTCTCTGGGGGCTGACCTATCTGTTGGGCTAGGGGGGCTGGCACCCCCCCCGCCGCCCCCGGCGTTCAGAGCCCGGCTGCGGCCGTGGTGTTCAGCGTCGCATTGCCTTGCGCAAGACCCGCCTTGAGGTCCTCGCTGTCGTTTTCATAGTATTTGTCGGTGACCACGCCGGGCAACTGGGCAAACTGCTCTTGCAGCTGAACCGGATAGTACGTCACTTCGATCTGCTCGAATCCGGGGATCTGACGCAGGATCGAGGAGGTGGCATTGGTGCAAAACGCCCCGGCCACCCGTCCGTTCCCGGTCACCAGCTGATAAGCGATCTGCGCCTGTTCCGGCGTCAGGGCGATCTCCTGGGTCACCACGTGAAAGGTCTCGCGCGCATGGGCGCTGCGATAGGCCTCGAAAATGCGGGGCGTAATCCCGTAGAGCACATCCTGACGTTCCGGCACGATATCGGCATAGAACGATCCCGCCGGGTCAAAGATCACCCGCTCGGAGGCATTGACCATCAGCGCGGTATGGCCGCCCTGCCCGGTGCGGTTGTTGACCATGGTGAAAAGCGTCATCGACGGCTTGTCAGGCGCGCGATAGGCGACGCTGGCAATGGTTTCCGGGTCCGCGTCCGGCCGCTGAGGCGCCGCGCAGCCCGCAAGTGCCGCGCAGAGCGCAAGGATCAGGATCGGGGTCCGCATCAGGGGTGCTCCGGCTGTCAGGTCGTGATGTCAGGTCAATCCTCAGGTGGCAAAGATGCCGAGGAACACCACAAAGATCACCAGACAGATGCAGAAACGGGACACGAAGGTCATGAAGCCGTCGTAGGTCTGTTCCTGAACGGAGGTGTCCATGGTGCCGTGCTTGTGTTCAGCCATATCAAAAATCCTGTTCGCGTCGTGGTTCGCTGGCGGTGATACTGGATTTCAAATGCGCTGTCACCACCCCTCTCGCGCCACAGCGCCGCGGGGCCGCCGGGGCCGAGGTCGGGCGTATGACAATCGGCGGCCCGCAGCGTTGCATTGACGTACGCCCCCCCAGATATCAGCGTACGCCGGGTCGGCAACGCGCATAAATAGTATCAGTGCTTTTGACCCATTGTTTCGCACGCGAAACAATGGGTCAGCATAGCTGACCTTTTTCCACCCCCACAATACCCCACATGCCCCCCGCATGAC
>NZ_LPUY01000001.1 GCF_001518015.1 Tritonibacter horizontis | reverse complement strand
GGGCGCTTTCCCCCAGCGTGATCGCCCGCGCCAGCGCCCGCCGGTCGGCGTTCAAGATCCCGTCACTCAGCTCTGCGATGTCCATGGCCTGCCTCTCGTCCCGCTTGCGTCTTGATGGCGCAAGCGGGCGGCGCTTGTCCAGTGACGGGGCGCAGAAAACCTTGCCCCCGCTCCGGTCGTCTGGCGCTCCCCCGGCCACCGACACGGCCCGGCCATGGCCCGCCACGCCGCGCCATTGCGCGCCCGCTCTGGACCTCACGCGCGCGATTGGCGATAAGCGCCGCCATGACACGGCTTCCGATTGACGATGTATTGCCTGCTTTGATCGACGCCCTCCGGGGCCATGGTCGGGCCGTGCTGCAAGCGCCCCCCGGCGCGGGCAAGACCACCCGCGTGCCCTTGGCGATGCGCGATGCCGACCTCTGCAAAGGCCGCATCCTGATGCTGGAGCCGCGCCGCCTCGCCGCCCGCACCGCAGCCGAGCGGATGGCCGCAACCCTGGGCGAACAGGTCGGCCAGACGGTTGGCTTCCGGGTGCGCGGCGAGGCCAAGGTGACCGCCGCCACCCGCATCGAAGTGGTCACCGAAGGCATCCTGACCCGGATGCTGCAGGCCGACCCGGATCTGCCCGGCATCGGCGCGGTGATCTTTGACGAATTTCACGAACGCTCGCTGAATGGCGATCTCGGCCTTGCCTTCTGCCTCGAAGTGGCCGATGCGCTGCGCGACGACCTGATCCTGCTGGCAATGTCGGCAACGCTGGATGCCGGCCCGGTGGCCACGCTGATGGCCGCCCCCATCCTGACCTCCGACGGGCGCAGTTTCCCGGTCGAGACCCGCTGGCTCGACACGCCGCTGCCTGCCCGGGCCCGGCGCCTCGATGCGCTGGTCGATCTGGTTGTGCGCGCCGAGGCCGAGAGCCGCGACACCGGCGGCGGGCTATTGGTGTTTCTGCCCGGCGAGGGTGAAATCCGCCGCGCCGCCGCACAGCTGGAGCGCCGCCTGCCGGACGATTGCAAGATCCGCCCCCTGTTCGGCGCCCTGCCCTTTGCCGAGCAGCGCGCCGCGATCCGCCCCGAGGCGGAGGGCCGCAAGGTGGTGCTGGCCACTGCCATCGCCGAAACCTCGCTGACGATCGAGGACATCCGCATCGTGGTGGACATGGGACAGGCCCGACGTGCCCGTTTCGACCCAGGTGCCGGCATGTCGCGACTGGTGACCGAACGCGTCACCCGCGCCGAGGCCACGCAACGGGCCGGGCGCGCCGGCCGTGTGGCGCCGGGCACCTGCTATCGGCTTTGGTCCAGGGGCGAAGACGGCGCGCTGATGGCCTTTCCCCCGGCCGAGATAGAAGCCGCCGACCTTACCGGGCTGGCGCTGGAACTGGCGCTCTGGGGCGCGGACCCTGCGGATCTGCCGCTGCTGACCCCGCCGCCGCAGGGCAGCTTTGCCGAGGCCCGCGCCCTGCTGCAGATGCTCGGCGCGCTGGATGCTGCCGGGCGGATCACCGATCATGGCCGCACCCTTGCCCGCCTGCCGCTGCACCCGCGCCTGGCCCATATGCTGGCCCAGGCCGGACCAGACGCCGCCCTCCTGGCCGCGCTGATGGGGGATCGCGATCCGCTGCGCGGCGCCCCGGTGGATCTTTCGCTCCGGCTGGAGGCGCTCCGGGATCTACGGGGGTTTCGCGCCCGCCGCCCCTACCAGGTGGCCACCCCGGCGGTGCAGGCGATCACGGCCGAGGCCAGGCGGCTCCGGTCGCGGCGCGGCGGGGACACCACGGGTGCCTCTGGGGGCGATCTCTCCCCCGCCGCCATGGCCGCGCTCGCCTATCCCGACCGGGTCGCCCAGCGCCGCAAGGGCGACGAGGCGCGCTATGTGCTGGCCGGCGGCAAGGGCGCGATTCTGGACAATTCCGACCCGCTCGCCAGCGCCCCTTACCTCGTGGTGACCGACAGCGACGGCAACCCGCGCGAGGCAAAGATCCGTCTTGCCGCCCAGATCACCCTCTCTGAAATCCGCGCCCTGTTTGCTCCCCAGATCGACTGGCACGCGGTCTGCGACTGGTCAAAGCGCGACCGCCGGGTGATCGCGCGGCAGCAGGAACGGTTTGGCGCGCTGGTGCTGGAGGACCGGATCTGGAAGGATGTCCCGCCCGAGGCGGTGGCCATGGCCATGCTCGACGGGGTGCGCGATCTGGGTCTGCGCCTGACCGGGGCCGCCGCACGGCTGGCCGCGCGGGTGGAGCTGGTCCGGGCCGAAGGCCACGACCTGCCGGATTTCTCCACCGAGGGGCTGATGGCCACCCTGGAGGACTGGCTGCTGCCGATGCTGTCCGGTCAGCGCAGCGCCGAGGCGTGGAAATCCTTCGACCTGCTGCCGGCCCTGCGCGCCGCGCTCAGCTGGGAGCAGACCCAGCTCCTGGACCGCGAGGTTCCCGCCCAGTTCACCACCCCGCTCGGCCGCAAGATCGCCATCGACTATGACGGTGACATTCCCGGGATCGAGGTCCGCCTGCAAGAGATGTTCGGCGTCACCCGCCACCCCACGGTGGCCGGCGTCGCGCTCAAGGTGACCCTGCTGTCGCCCGCCCGCCGTCCGATCCAGATCACCCGGGATCTGCCCGGCTTCTGGTCCGGCTCCTATGCGGATGTGCGCAAGGACATGCGGGCGCAATACCCCAAACATCCCTGGCCCGAAGACCCCACCCAGGCCGAGGCAACCCTGCGCGCCCGTCCGCGTCCGCCGCAATAAACGCACAGTTTCCCACGTCTCCACCCGTATTTCGGGCATTCTCCAACAGGTTGCGTTATAAAACTGTTGCAAATGCCCCGTTTCCTGCATAATTTCCCTTGTTCAAACGCACCCGCGCTCAACACAGGAAATCCGGTCGCGTCCGGACCACCGTCACCCATATATGTTCCAGTTCCTGACCAAATTCTGGTCCCAGACCCTCTTGCCGATGCTCTCACGCCCGCCCCGTTTGCAGGTGGCGGCGCTGTGCTTTCGCGAAACGGAGGCCGGACGCGAGGTGCTGTTGATCACCAGCCGCGACACCGGGCGCTGGGTCTTGCCCAAGGGCTGGCCAATGGCGGGCAAAACCAGCGCCGAAAGCGCCGCTGAAGAAGCCTGGGAAGAAGCCGGCGTGCGCCGCGGGCGGTTCGAGGATCAGCCCATCGGGCGCTATGTCTACGACAAGCGGCTCGACAGCGGCGCAACGGAGCCGCTTGAAACGCTCGTCTATGCGCTCGAGGTCGAAGACCTGCGGGACGAATTCCCCGAGATGCACCAGCGCCAGCGCAACTGGGTCACCCCGTCAGAGGCCGCGGTTCTCGTGGATGAACCCCAATTGCGCGACCTTCTCAGCCGGTTTTGACGCTCTTGATACCAATGTCACATCCCTGCGCCATAGTGGTGGCGCATCGGGCGCGAATGACGCGACCCCAAATGCTCTGGTCGCAAATGGAGCGGCCGCAAATGTACGGGTCGGATATGGACCGAGCGCACATGACCTGGTCGCTTGCGGTCGGCGCGCAGACGCGGCGGTCCCGTCCGGCAACGGAGGCGGAGGCCCATGTCCGACAGCCCTGAGACCTCAGCCCCCCCCGCGACCACGCCCGCGACGAACCAGGCCGACCGGGCCGACCAATCAGACTGGCGCTCCCTCGACAAGGACCTGACCCGGCTCAATCAGGTGGAACGGGTCACAGGATTTGTGGTGCGCCCCCTGTTCGGGGTCGGTCTGGCCCTGGCCTTCATGCTGCTGGCCGGTCTGGTGGCCGCCTTGGTGCTTGGCACGGCTCCGACCACGGTGATGGCCGCCGCTGCGGCGATTTTCGGTGCCTATCTGGCGATCAACATCGGGGCCAATGATGTGGCCAACAACATGGGCCCCGCCGTCGGCGCCAAGGCGCTGCCAATGGCCGCCGCCCTCATCGCCGCCGCTCTGGCCGAGACCGCAGGCGCGCTGCTTGGCGGCAGCGAGGTGGTTGCCACCGTGTCACAGCGGCTGATCCACCCGGCTGCCATCAGCGCACCGGATGTGCTGATCAAGGCGATGATGGCGGCCATGGCAGCCTCGGCGCTTTGGGTCAATCTGGCGACCTGGATCGGCGCGCCGGTCTCCACCACCCAGAGCATCATCGGCGCGATCATCGGCGCCAGCATCGCCGCGGTTGGTTTTGGCGCCGTCGACTGGATCACCTTCAGCAGCATTGCCGCCAGCTGGATGCTGTCGCCGCTGATCGGTGCGGGGCTGGCGATGGCGCTTCTGGCGCTGATCCAGCGGCTGATTTCCAGCCAGCCCGACAAGATGGCCGCCGCCTGTCGTTGGGTGCCGGTGTTCCTGGGCGGCATGGGCGGTGCCTTTGGCATGTTTTTTACGCTGAAGCTGCCCGATACGCTCTATGCGCCCCCCCCGGGCGTGGCGCTTGCAGTGGGCGGGCTGGCGGGGCTGATGTCCTTTGCCATCGCCCGCCCGGTGATCCGCCGCCGTGGCGATGAACTGGAAAACCAGAAAGGCGCGATCAAGGCGCTGTTCCGCCTGCCGCTGGTGATCGCCGCAATCCTGATGTCCTTTGCCCATGGCGCCAATGATATTGCCAATGCCATTGGCCCGCTGGCGACCATCGTGCAGGCGCTCGGGCAGACCGACAGCGCAGGCCTGCGCCCCTTTGCGCCGCTTCATGTGCCCTTCTGGGTGCTGTCGATCGGCGCTCTTGGCATGGCGATGGGGGTGCTGCTGTTCGGTCCCCGCCTCATCAGCATGGTCGGCACCCAGATCACCAAGCTGAACCCGATGCGCGCCTATTGCGTGTCCACCTCGGCGGCGCTGACCGTCATCGTGGCAAGCTGGCTCGGCCTGCCGGTCTCCTCGACCCATGTCGCCGTCGGGGCCGTGTTCGGGGTTGGGTTCTACCGCGAACATATGGCCGCTCAGGCCCGCCG